>NZ_JABFNS010000115.1 GCF_013116825.1 Myxococcus xanthus | reverse complement strand
CCACCATCCGCTTCACCATCTCCGCCTTGAATGCATCCGTGTACGACACAGCTACCTGCCTGTACTCGCCCCCGGGGTGGTCAGCTCGGCCGGTCAGCCGAGGCGACAACTTCCCTGACACAGGGGGCGACTGGCGACGCCTGGCAGGATGCCTCCAATCATCCCAACAACACCGGCCAACTGGATGAGGTCGTTCTGGTCGCCCTTCTGGTGCGCGGCGGCGTAGACGCGGGGTAATTCGATGACGAGTTGAAAGGGGGCGTTGTGCATTCGATGACGGAGCCAGTCTTGAACCGAAAAGGCCATGGATGCCCACGATGCCACTGTCATCTCTCCTCCCTGCGGCTCGGGATTCTGCGGCAACCCGGCGGCCTGGAGCGCCGTGGGCTCGTGACTCGGTACGTCGAACAGTGCGACGCCGCAGTATCGGAGGCCAGGGTCGATGGCGACGAGCTTTGTGGCTCGGTGCTCGAAGGGGCGCCCAAGTGGAGAAAAGGTGCTCACACTTTCCTGAATGGGGACGATTTCCGTGAGTGTTCTAGTGCTAGGCTGTCACTTCCGCTCGCTACCGCGCAGATGGAGCTTGAGGAGTCCCTTGGCCATCAAGGGGCATTGCCGAGAAGAGCCTCACCGCAGGCGTGAGTCCGAGAGCACCCGGGGCATCAGGCACATCTCCGGTAGCCAGAGAGAGACCACCTCCCGTACTCTTGTCGCAGTTCATCAATGCATTCAAATCTCTTCAGTTGATAGCAAGGAGTGTCACTTGAAGCAGCGAACTGCAAGCAGAGTTACCGGCAATCTTGGTGTCGACGCCGTTCGGAATTTCTGTGAACGATACGGTTTTATTTTCCAGGCCGAACCACGGGAAGACTACGGTATTGATTGCTACATAGAGATTGCCACAAGTAGTCAGCCGCTCAATTTCATCATTGGCGTCCAAATCAAGAGTGGTGACTCCTATTTTCGTGGGGAAGATGAACATGGCTTCTATGTGCCCGTATCTGAAGACGACATTGCGTACTGGCTGGCCTCTAACATTCCAGTTATATTTGCGTGTTATAGATCTGGGGATGACGAGCTTTATTTAAAGCACATTCAAGCGTATGCCGCCGACAAGGCCGTCCAGCCCTCAAGTATAAAGCGGATTGAGTTCAATAAAATCCATGATCGCGCAGGTCCGCAGCTTGAGGCATATCTCAATAACTTGGTTGCAGCCACTCCGTCGGAGCTTGACAGGCTAGAGGTCGCAGCAGCTCAAGCGCCAGTGTTCGTGACGCCGAGTCGCCGCACGACTCTCGTTCCAGGAACCTTTGCACAAGGGCATCCGGAAGCTCCTCTGAAGCTTGATGAAATAGTGAGAGTCGCCGACAGGACAGTTATTCTGGACCCGCTTGGTGATGGGAACAGCCGGGTTCTCGGTTTCAGTGCCGATAGTACATGGACGCTGGTTCTCTCTGTCCAGCATCTTGGGTCGATGTGCCTCCATCAGGAGTTGAAATTTATAAATCGAATCCTCGGGCAGGAACTGTCGCTGCCTTTGTGGACTAAAGAAGATTTCGAAGCGGGTAATGAGCTTCCCTTGCCCGACGAACTGGGCAGGCGTCTTGAGCACGCACAGCATTACGTCGACAAACTGGAAATTGTGTCCGGGATTGAGGCCCACCGGGAATACCGGCATCTAGAGTCTGCGGGGCAGCCTCTGTTGGCGCTTGAGTTTGGAAAAATCTGCTTTAATGTCGACATCCGAGATGCCAATGGGCGGCGGGCACTAATGCTCCGCACTTCGACGTTCCGGCCTGCACGGGAAGCGGCGATTCTGATCGAGAGGTTGAGCCTAGGAAAGATGGGGCCTTGGGCGCCTTCTGATGAGCCTGAGTTTTTTACTCAAGCCAAGGGGTTTCAATCGATCTGCGAAGTGACATTGCACCCGCGGGGCGACTTGGTTGCGTTCGGCGTGATGACAAATGCCGAGCATGGATGTTGGGGCAACAACGATGTCCACCATGTCTTTTTGGCTATCAAGGACTTGAGGGAGTTGTGTGTTGGGGCGATGCGTTACTAAATTGGTGTATTGTAGGAGGGTGAGGTTGCGGCAGTGTCGCGCGGTGGAGCATGTGATTTGTGGCTGTTGGCAAGCATCGAATTCGCCCGTGCAGGCCCCCATTTTTGTTTCAATGTGTGTCAATGCTGGGGCTCTCCGAACAACAGTCTCTCGGGGGGCGGACGTGACCGAGTAGGTTTGGCTGCTGCTTGGCGCACTTCAGGTCGCGAAGTCTGACGGCCTATGGACTGCGTGGCCTGTTGGTTTGTGCGCTGAGAAACTCTTCGTGTCTTTCGATAGTATTCATAATGTTGGAAGGGGTGAGCCCGAGAATTGTGGCAATGATGAATTGGGTAAGATCGATGAAGAGGAATGCGTCCTTCATGACGGAGTCGTATTTAGGGAAATGACCCTCGTGGACGAGGGTGTTTCGAATATTGGCAAGAGCTCGAATCCGCCTCCCATCGCCAGGGGTCCCGCCTTTTAAAGAATATCGATTGAGCAGAAACTGAATTTTCTCAATCGACGTTGGTGCGCTTTGCGAGCTTCCTCTGCTTTGGAGTCGTTCGCTGCGCCTTCCTCTGTTGTGCTGATTATGGCGTCGCGTTAGTAGCCCATGGATATGCTCCCAGATGGTCCAGCAGAGTGTGAACGCTATTGAATGTGGATGGTTTGGCAAGAGGGCGTGCTTAGCTAGGATCAGAAAATAGCCGGGGCCGTACTCTTGTCTCCATGGGGCCGATTGAATCAAGGAATAGATGCTGTTTAGTCCCTTTGCGAAACCTGCATCTCCAGGCGTAGTGTTTGCGGTGGTGAGATCTCTTTCGTATCGTATTGAGCTGCGGAGAGTTCCTAGGCTTCTGGAGAGGCTCGGATCCGATACTATTACGGCGTCTTTCAGCGTTTCGGAGAGCGGTTCGTCAATCGTGAATACGTTTCGGCCTGTAAAGAGTGAGAGGAGTAGTGTGAGATCGTCCAGAGACGTTGCGCCAGTGCTTGGAAGCAATAAGGCGGGGTTCTCGGTGGAGGGAAGGTCGACGTATGCGGTGTGTGCGTTTTGTCCGGAGTTGCGTTGGATTGAGAATTCTGAATGAATGTTCGTTAGGTGTTGGAGTTCCTTGATTCGCTCTTCGTAGGTTTTGACTCGATAGAATCGATGGCCGTGAAGAGTGAACTCGTTGGTCCAGGAGGGGAATTCCAGATTAAAGACGGCTTTACGCATAGGAGATCTGCTTTCATGTCCTTGTACATGAATTTGGCCGAACAGAAGACCGACGAGGGGCGTCGAGTTTCCTGACAGTCTCGTGGGGGAGATAGGCTCGGATGCAAGGAGGTTCTTGGGCGGTGGGTTTTAGTGGGTTTGGGTGTCGTTTGTCGTGCTTTACCACACTAGTAGGCGTCCTTGGATGTCCTTCACAGGCGTTGCGTCCTTCGAGAGCACCCGCGACAGGGCAGGCTCGGCTTCAATGGCGCCCGCCAGGTCCGGCGTCACCTCGCGCATGGCCTGCCGCATGAGCTCCGCCATGCGCTCGGCGGCATCGTGGAGCCGGTTGGGGCAGTCTGCGCGCAGCTCCGCCACCAACTCGTCATGCACCATGAGGACGAGACGCGAGCCCCAGAGTGGTGAGCGACGGTCCGCGTACATCTCCCGCGACACACGCCATGTGGCCAGCTTGGCGCCCACTGCTCCGAGTCCCTGGAATGGCGTGTTGAGCCACTGGGTGTAGCCGCATCCACCCCGGAGGATGTTGGCGCCAGGAATCATGACGTCCACGAACTGGCCGTGACGGGTGAGGGCGCTTGCGCGGGCGAAGAGCGTGCGTTGCTCAGGCCATGCGTCCAGCCACCTGTCTCCGTAGCGCCGGGACACCTCGACGCATGCGGCGCAGACCATCTTGACCTTGCCCTGGACGCGCACCGGGACGCGTTCCACGCCGCACGTGTCCGTTACCTTGGCGAGGAGACAGAACCGGACGCCGTCCTTGGCGCGTGCGTGGTACGCCATTCCGCCCGCTCCGAGTCCTCCTCCCTTTCCGAAGTTGAAAATCTTGGCGAGGGAGCGGAAGGACGTGGCTGTGGCTTCCTTTGCCTTCACGCGCGGCAGGAGGGACGTGTAGCTCTCCCCCAGAAAGGTGGCCGCAGCGGAGGTGTGGACGTCCTCCTTGGCCAGCAGTGCCTCGGCCATGTGCGAGTAACCAACTTCCCAAATGGCGCGCTGGGCCATGGTGCGCAGCTCGAGGCCCGCATAATCGACGGAGCAGAACACGTAGCCGGGGCGGGCCTCGTGGCACTCGCGGACGCCTCCTCGCTGGGGAAGTTGCTGGTAGTCGCTGGAGACGCGCGTGGTGGATACCAGGACGTTGAATCGCGGGTTGAGAGGGACCGCGACGCCCGCCTCCAGCTTGCCCAGGTAGGTGGAGCGGTACTTGTCCACCTTGCTGGACTTGCCCAATTCCTCCAGCAACGCGTCGCCCGAGTCCATGAGGGTGTCTCTGTCGGTGGCTACCTGTCCCTCTGGGAAGCGGGGCGACGGAGGGGTGACGGGCGGCGAGCCTTTGTAGGCGGCGGTGACGAGATGCGCGAGGCGCTTCGAGTCCTTGGTTCCGTTGGGCCGGAAGATGCCAGCGACCTGGAAGCGGGCGCGGTTGGCTCGCCACTCTTCTTCGACGCGGTGGCGCAGCTCCTCGACACGCCCCGCGTGGGTGCGCAGGCCCCAGATGGATGCGAAGTGGAGGGCGAGGGCAGTGCGGACTTGGTCCCCTTCGGCGTGGAGGTTGCCGCCGTTGGCGGCGCTGGACGCGTCCCGCTGCTGGGACAGGTGGACGTCCATCGTGAAGCGCGCGTCGCGTAGAGGGTACTTCACGGCGCCTTCGGGCCATTCCTCCTGCGGCACATCTTCCAGCTCCCCGTAGCGGAGGCGCCATGCGTCTGGGGCGTGCTTGTCCACGCTGATATCGAGTCCCAGGTGTCGCTTCACCAGGAGGGCCAGCGGGTAGCGTGCGCCTTCGTCGTCCCCAAGCGGGCGGCCTGTCATCGGGTCCACTCCGTGGAGGCCCCGAGCGATGTCCAGGAGGGCCTCGCGGATGGCCACGTCATGGAAGCGGCCTGCCTCGGCGGCGGTGAAGACGGCGTCCACCAGTCGCGGGTCATCCGCGCACATCACTCCCAGGTCGTAGGCGAGATTGGCACCCGTCAGGTGGATGTCCGGCGAGCGGAGCGCCTCGCGGAACCACGCTCGCGACTGGGCAGCGGAGAGGAGTTGCTCGCTACCCGGTGCCTCATGGGCGATGGAGGCGCAGACAAGGGGCGGCGCAAGGAGTCCGGGCTGAATCGGATAGGTCTCGGTGTCGAAGCTGAAGAGGACAGGCACAACACCGAAAGGCCCGTGACGTGGGCCAGTCGTGACGCCCTTGGGAGAGCGCCAAGAAGTCCAGTGCTGACGGGATGCGTCAGGCTAGGGCGTCAGCGAGTTGCGGGAGCTTCGCGGCGACGCGCTTGGACTCGATGGAGGCCAGCTCTGCGTCCGTGAGGCTCACGTTGCTCCAGCGGTAGCCCTCGATGACCTTGCCGGGCCTGCCTTCCTTCTCCGGGAGCGTCTTGGGGAAGACGTCGCAGTCCACCAGGAGGAAGGCCCCTGCCTGATTCGCCTCGGTGAACTTGGCGATGAAGTCCTGGGAGACTTCGTGCTCCTCGGCACCGGCTAGGGCCATGAGGAAGGCCTTGAAGCGCCCGCCGCCGTTCTTCTTCGCGTCGGAGGCGTTCTCCACGTAGCTGGCAACGAGGCCGGGCCGCGTGGGCTCGGTGTTGGCCTGGGTCCTTTCCGACGTCATCACCTTGACTTCAGCGATGGCGGACAGACCCTTGAAGCCGTCCTTGGTACGGATGGACTGCACTTCCAGGCGGTAGCGACCGGCCTTGAGGTACTGCGCGCCGAGGGTGGCCTGGGCGGTGGCGATTCGTGCGAGTGCTGCGTTGCTCATGTCCCGTGTTCCCGTTCGAGTGGCGGGACGCCGAAGAGACGTCCTCACCTTCCTTTATGGGGACTGTTTCTGGGAGTGGCCCGCTAAGATGGTTATCGAGTCGTGGGTGAGTGAGATGGGCAATTGCACCGAGGAGGCTAGTGTCGGCGCAGTCCATGGGCTGGGTTGGACCGCACCCAGTCGCGTGAGTTGACGGACTCGGGAGATACTGCTGCACTGAGTGGTAACGAAATGTCGATGTCGTCGTTTCGTGTGTTAGCTTCAGGGTGGTGTTGTTTGGATTGGCCTGTTCGTTGAAGAAGGCTTCATGTCGTTGACGTGCTGGATGATTGCATTGATGTCGGGGGTGAAATGATAACGTTCAAGGGGCAGCTTGGTCCGCAGGCTGAGTTCTTAAAGAAGTACAGCATCTCGGCAGAGAAGTTTAGTCAATCCCGCTTGGGATGGGATGTGTTGTCGGATATTTTCAGCGACTATGTCATCAAAAGGCCGCAGCTTCAGCCGACCCTTAATTACGTGCGAGAGCAGCTTGGTGCGGCGGCGGGGGTTCACTCCATCAAGGCACGCCTGAAGGAACCCGAGCATCTGATTGAGAAAATCATCAGAAAATCGATCGACAATCCAGATCTGGTGTTTTCCAAGGACAGTTACCGCAGTCTGGTGACAGATCTTGTCGGAATTCGAGTGCTTCATCTTTTCAAAGCCGATTGGGCCCCTGTTCATGACTTTATAGCTAGTCAATGGAGTCTTGCGGAATCTCCTGAGGCAAAAGTGCGCGAAGGAGACAATCCGGACTTCATTGCGAAGTTTGAGCAGCGTGGATGTAAGGTCAAGAAGACGTCTGCCGGGTACAGATCTGTTCATTATGTGATTGAGTCTAGCCCTAGTCGGGAGCGGCTGCTTGTCGAGATTCAGGTTAGAACCATCTTTGAGGAGGGATGGAGCGAGGTCGACCACTTGGTGCGATATCCTTACGGGACAGTGTCTCCAATAGTTGGTAGTTTTCTGGATGTGTTTAATCGGTTGGCGGGCGGTGCGGATGAGATGGCGTCGTTCATCAAGGCGCTAAGTGGGGAGATTCAAGAGTTGTCAAGCAAACACGAATTGGCTGCAAAGCAGCTAGGTAAGACTATTGATGAATTGAAGATTGCTTCTGCGGAAAAGATAAAGCTTCAGACGGAGCTCTCTGCCTTGAGGCCGTCAGCGGGAGAGGTGATTGGATATAATGCGAATCAGTGGCTGAATGAAATGATTCTCATGTTGAGGGACGACGGGCAGAATAGCCGTCTGGGGAATGAAGCGGCAGGCCTTTTGGGAAATGGGTTGGATAGAATAAAGCCCCCTAAGCCTAGGAAGGTAGGTAAGTGAGGCTGTGTTGCGGCAGTGTGATGCTTTGATGCGAGCGGAGGCAAATGAGCCTCAAGGCAATAGTTTCTGTGGCTGCCCTTCTGTCTGCTGAATGAACTGAGCCCTTTCCCTGGCAGTGGCGAATGCCTTAAAGTAGTCCTGCGTGTGGATGCACACGTCCACCTCGACTGATGGCGCCTGTTGGCCGGGACGATGCGTCCGTGCGAGGAACTGCTCCCACGTTGCTCCGTCCGAGGGAGGCGTCACTACGAGGTTTCGGGAGAACTGCTGGAGGTTCTTCCCGGTTGAGTGCGCTTTGATGCTCGCCACGACGGTGCGACTTCCCGTCTCCCGGAGGATGGCCTCGGACGCAGTCTTGCCCCCACCGTAGAACGGCACCCCCGCTGCTTTTGCGATGCGCTCGCCCATCTCCGGGTACTCGACCCAGACGATTCCCACTCGCGAGCGCGCCCACTCTGCCGCGTCCATCACGAGAAAGTCTGACATCCAAACGGCTTGGGGCTCTGGTTGCACGGCGTTATGAATCTCTGACCACTCCGACCATGTCCCCGCGTGCCACACGGGCTTGTCGCCCTCATAGGGCGGCGTCATGTGCGCGCGGATGGCTGCCTTGGTGAGTAGCCCCGGCGAATCCAGGTGCTCGCGGCGCTTCCCCTTGAGTTCCTCCCAGACTTCCTTGTTCCAGGCCTTGCGCCGCGCGAACCACTGCTCAATTAGCTCCGGAGGCTCGCCTCGTGGGTAGCGCCATCGATGGTAGAATCCTGCTGACAGTTGGCGGGCGCATGCCACGGCTTGGAGTTGCTCCTGGAACTGCTCCCCGTCCGGGCGCTCGCCCGCGTGCGCGAACTCGATGAGGGCGAGGAGTTGCGCGGGAACGGGGCCCGGGTAGCGCGGGCGGATGATGAGCTGCTTGTCCAGGGCGCTTTCTTCCGTAGCCACCACGCCCCGTGTCGCGTTGCGGCGGCGTTGGAAGCCCTCGCGCACGTGCTCTCCTGGCTCGCACAACCGATCCATCGCGCCAGGAGGGGCCACCACCTTGCCCGGGTCCAGGGCAGTTCCCCACTCCTCCACGACGTGGTGGGCCAGAGGCAGGGGCGAGCCCTCACCGAGCGCGAGCCGCGACAGATGCGCGTAATCCTTGATGCTCTTCGAGGCAAAGGTTCCGGAGAGCGCTACGAGGCGTGTCCGTGGATGCTTCTCGAAGTAACGGAGGAAGCGGCCCGTGCGCGCGGACCTCGGGTCCTTGAGGTTGTGGGCCTCGTTGAGGATGACTAGGTCCGGGCGTATGCGCTCCAGGAGGTCCGTGGCCTCCTGGTTGGAGAGCTTGTTGTATGTGACTACGTGGAGCACTGGCAGCCCCGCGCGGAACCAGCGGCCTCCCGCAAGATTGGGCAGGCGCCAATGCGCGCCGTAGTAGCCCCATTCAGCCTCGAATTGCGGCAGCAGGTTGGCGGGGATGAAGAGCACCGCCACACGGCAGCTCGGCATCACCATGGGCATGAGGAAGGTGGTCAGCTCCTTGCCGTGTCCCGTGCCAATGGGGCCGAGGATTCCACCGACGCGCGATGCCTCCAGTAGCGCCTGGGCTTGCACCCGCCGCAGTCGCGTAGGGCACGTGCGGGGAGGGGACATCGCCACGCAGCCGCAGGGCCCTGGTGGTGCGCGCAGTTGGGCCTCCAGGGCTTCGACATCCGTCTCCGAGTACGCGGTGGCGAGGTCACGCCGGGGGAGGGCGAGGATGCGGCTGAGATCCGCCGAGTAGCCCACGGGGGCGCGTCCGTAGACTGGGGCGCGCTCCACGGGGGGCGCAACGGACGGGGAGGGGGCGAGACCAAGCCTATCGAGCAGCCGCATCCCAGTTCCATTCATCGAGCCGCGCGCACGAAGTCACCCGGGCCGCACATGGGCTCCAGGGCTTCGACGGCGAGTTGCAGGAGTTCGGAGTGGGCAATGCCGAGGGCAGCGTATGTGCCGGGGGTGGGTGGCGTGTTGCGGATGGCCATGGCGAACGCGCCCTTCCACCGGCCGAAGCCCAGCGCGCTCTCGGAACCCGCGAAGCGCAAGTCCTCCACGCCTCCTGCCTCGCTCACCTGAGCGGCCACCTTGGCCACGTAGTCCGAGAGGGGCGCAGTGGGCAGGTTCGGCACGCAGTCCACGAAGAGACGCAGGCGCTCGCCCTGGGAGCTCGGTGTGGCCGGGAGAGATGGGGCTGCCTCCTGCTGGGGCGCGGGCTCAGTCGTGGCATGGGCCTTGGGCTTGCGCCCTCGACGCTTCGGCGCGGCATCCGGGGTGATGGTGGGCGACGCGGCGGGCGCGTCTGGAGGCAGCACCGCGGCGACCTCGGCACCAGGGCAAGAGACGTGCAACACCTCGCCCGAGCGGAGCTTGCTGGAGTTCTCGGGTGTCAGGGCCGCGTTGCACCGGCCGCACGTCCCCATCGGCTCGGGAGGCGGAGAGAGCGGGAGCTGCGCGACGACGTCGGGGACCTGGCTCTTCACCGCGAGGCGATTCATCAGCGACATGGTTCGTTCTCCTGAATGGCACTGCGTTTTGAAGGGGCACCCGCCGTACTTCTCGCAGGCGGGGCCGAAGCTGGGCGGGACGTCAGCGGCGCGCGTGGCGCGGGCTACTTCACGCATGCGGCGCACCATGGGGACGACTTTGTGCATCCACTCGCGGGTGACGTGCTCGCCGCTCACCACGGCCAGCACACTCTCGGCGCGCTTGGCGCCGCGCGTCTGGAAGTAGAGGTGCTCAAGCTCCAGCGTTTGCACGCCGGGGAAGCGCGCGGCAGAGTGGGCCGCCCAGACGCCGTAGCCCACCATCTGCAAGCCCGCCTCGGTGCTCGCGTCGGCCAGGTGCGCCGGCGTCGCCGCGTAGCGCGCCACGTTGGAGAGGAACTTGTGGTCCGTCACCCGCAGTACGCCCTCGGTGAGGCGACGCGGGTTGATGAGGTCGATGTATCCGGCGAAGGGAATGCCGTCCGCCGTCAGGGGGGACGGCGTCCCAAACGACTCCTCAACGAGCAGGTCCACTCCGGGCGCAGGGAGAAGGTGTCGGCCCGCGCGCGCCACGTCGCCCAGGACGTCTTCCCCCGTGCGCAGGTAGTGCTCCAGTTGAGCATGCCCCTCGACGCCCAGGGCTTGCGCCTTCGTCTCAGGCTCGGGCAGCCGCCTCACCTTGGCGAAGTACCAGCGGCGCGGGCACAGGCTGAATTGCTTCAGCTGCGACACCGAGAGGAAGTGGAGGATGCCCCCGTCCACGGCGCGACGGCGCTCGGGAGGGGAGGTGCTCGCGTCAGGCTGCATGCCGCTCTTCCGCAGCGATGAGCGTCTGCCGCGCCATGTCCTGGTAGGGGACATGTTGCTCGATGCCGACGACGGAGCGCCCCGCTTTCAGTGCGGCTGCGCCCACCGTGCCCGAGCCAATGAATGGGTCGAGGATGGTGTCGCCGGGACGGGTGATGTAGCGCACCCACCAGTCACAGAGCGCTTCAGGAGTCGCGGCGCCGTGGCCCTTCGCGCCGCCACTGGTGGCGCTGTTCGCGTTGGCAATCGGCAGGAGGTTGTACGGCGTGACGCCTCCTCGCTCGGCCACAATCTCCGCGATGCGCGCGTCCCTGATGGACAGTCCCGAGGGGGAGATTCGGCGCGCGCGGTCCGCCCTCTTGAGCTGCGCCATGGCCTCGGACGGCGTCCACAACACTTCGTCCTGGTTCCGGAAGCACTGGGGCGAACCCAACCAGACGCAGGCCTTGACGGATGGGCGCATGAGCCCGTTCTTCCGCTGGCAACTGCCTGTGGGCGGCGTGCTGATGTTCCACCACCAGACGTCTTGGACGAGATTCCACTCCCTCGCCGTCCAGGCCAGAAACTCGAAGAGCCAGGGACGCATCCTCCCGATGCGCTCGCTGTTGGGTTGCAGGACGAAGACGGCGGAGCCCGAGGGCTTGAGCACGCGGCGCACCTGCGCGACGACAGCGCGCATCAACTCGTGCCATGCCGATTCGGAGAGCCGCCCATAGGCGCGGTCAATCTCCGCGTAGGGCGGGTCGGTGATGATGGCGTCGAAGCACTCGTCGGGGAGTGACGCCATCACCTCGACGCAGTTTCCCGCGAAGAGCGCAGCGCGTTCCGTTTCGTAGAAAGGCCTCACACCGATTCTAATGGGGACACATTCCGCGACTGGCCCAGGGGCCCTACGCGTTGGGCGTCCTGGCGGAGGCGCCGAGTGCCATGGGGTTGATGCGCACCGTGCCTGGCCCTGTCGACTGGGGCGCGTTGCGGATGTTCTCCGGGGGCAGGTAGAGCCACGTCTGCACGCCGGCAATCCGCCGCTGAGTGCGCTGGAAGCCCAGGCGCCGCAGGGAGCGGCCGATGTCGAGGCGGACGCCGCGCGGAATCTGCCCCGGAGTTGTGAGGAGCAGCGCGTCGCGCGCCACCAGCTCCGTTGTTACCTCGGAGCGCTTCTCCGGAGGCAATCCCAGCACCCATTGCAGAATGGTGTCGTCGGGCCCGCCATCCGTTTCGCTGCGCTCCTGAGCGTGGACCTCCGCGCGTTGGGCGTGGTTCTCCGAGAGCCACCACTCCTCGCCCCGCTGGAAGCGAGCCACGGCCTCCGCCCAGAGCTGGCCCCTGTCCCGCTTCAAGCCGGCGATGTCGATGCACGTACAGCGCACGGGCCACCACCGCCGGTAGCCGCTCGAGTCCGCGCGCAGGTACTCGGAGGAATTGGTCGTCCCGACGAAGACGCACCTGCGCGGCGTCTTCACCGTGACGCGTCCATAGGGCGGGCGGTAGGTGTCCTCGTTGCGGGAGATGAAGGCCTTGAGGTCTTCCGCTTCGGACGCGCGCAGCGTCGTCACCTCGGCCAGCTCGATGTGCCAGTTCCGCCCCGCCAGGGCGGCGCTGTCTTTGTCCCGGATGTTGATGGGGGCATCGCAGAACCACTCCCCCGCGAGGACACGGAATGCGGTGGACTTTCGGATGCCCTGGGGCCCTTCGAGGATGAGCACCGTGTCCACCTTGCAGCCTGGCTCCAGGGCTCGGGCTACGGCGCTGATGAGCCATTTGCCGCTGATGGTGCGCAGGTGCTCAACGTCGCCCTGGGCGCCGAAGTAGCGCTCCAGCATGGTGTCCGCCCGAGGGATGCCGTCCCAGACGAGTCCCTCCAGGTAATCCCGCAGCGGGTCATAGGCACTCCTCGAGGCCACTTGCCGCAACACCTCCCGGACATGGGAAGGGCTCGGGTCCATGCCGAGGTGGCCGTACTCGCTTTGCTGAATCCAGAAGGCGATGTCTCCGTCCAACTCGTCAACGGGCGTGTCATCCGGCAGCGGCCCGCCCGAATACTCGATGTGCTTGGTGACTTCGTTGAAGCGGATGGTGCCCCGCCACTCGGGGGAGCGCGTCAACACCGTGTAGAGATTGGCCTCGCAGTTCTTCAGGCGCCTGGTTCCCTTCGTCTCGTAAGAGATGAGGGCTCGGGTCCAGGCGTTGTCCGAGTCCTCGTCGCCGGACACTGTCGTCTCGGATTTCGGTCGCCCCCTAGTGAAGTCCAGAGGGCCTCGTTGTCCGCGACGCGCTGGGTGTCACTCTGCTTCCGGCGCTCACGGTGCCTGCGCAGCTTGAGGAGGGCCTGCTGGCACAGGTGCTCGGTGCCCTCGCCCCAGGCCGTCGCGGCGAAGCAAGGGCGCAGCACCTCCAGAATGGCCTCCTCGGGCGCCTCCAGTGGCAGGACATAGGCCGCGCACGACATGAGCACGTTGAGGGTGTTGTCCTGCATGCCGGGCTCGGCGAGTGGCTCTCCGGCCAGCACACGGCGGATGAGGACGCGGTGCTCGGGCTTCCGGACGCGGCGCAGCTTGGCGCGTAGTTCGTAGAGGTCGGCAGGGCCATTCACGCTAGCGACAGCCGGGAGGTGCTGGACTGTGACGGCAGGGACTGGGCGTTGCGTGCCCAGCAGCGCGTCCACGTCGAGGGCGCGTCCATCGGTGGAGTTGGAGAAGGCCTCGTGCTCTCCCGAGTGGTTGGGGAGGAAGTAGATGCGCGAGAGGTTCCGCGTGTTGGGGTCCGCCGGCACCTCTAGCAGCTGCTCCGCGGCCTCCCGCATCCGAGGCCACTCGGAGGGCAGCACCGGGCGCGTCAAGGGGACGATGACACGCAGGCTGCTGTGTCCAGGCCGGTGGCCATGCGTCGTGTGGACAATGGCCGCGTACCCTTCGAGTCTTTCGGACGCCCTGGCAATCTGCTCGGAGGACACCCCATCCAAGTCGAAGACGGCCACCGTCACGGCGCGGACTTCGGCATCCTTGCGAAGCGGGCCAATGTCGACGGGGGCCCATGCGCGCTGGGCCAGCTTCGTAGGGCACCTGTGCCCGGCGCATGGGGCACAGGGCGTGACGGCATGCGTGGTGAGCAGTTGCTTCAGCTCGCCCCATGTCACCTCCCGCGACTGGGGCTTGGTGTCCTGGACGTTGTTGAAGAAGGCCACCTGGAGGCGGGCGGCCCCGGACTCGGGCGCGGTGCTTCCGGCAGGGGGCGGACTTGGACGAAGGCTCACGTCCACTCTTATGGGGACGCTTTCCGCGAGTGGCCCAGCGCCCGGCATCCAGGGGCGTCACCGACCTCGCCGTCCCCGTCACCTATTCTCCCTTATCTATCTTCTCGTATACATCCAGTGAGTCTCTGTATTGTCTTATGATACCTCATCTTCTTCACACCCTAAGTAGAGAAGAGTTAGTGACAGTGACGAAGGAAGGTGACGGCTGCTTCCGCTGGAGGTGTCGGCGTCGAATGCGGACCACTCGCGGAAAGCGTCCCCATTGAAGTGGGTGATGGCACTTCACCTCGTCGCTCCTCTCTTTCGGCATCACGTTCCCTGGTCCGCTCTGTCGCATGAGTCAGTGGCACTGCGTCCTCGGGCCACACCCCTGTCCGCGCGATGCCGGGCGTCGGCGCCCCGTGCGGATGTTTCAGTCTCATTCGGTGAGAGTCTGCTTTCTGCGAAGCAAACTTTGCTCAATGTGAATTGGCCGACGTCTTGCTCTGCGGCGCCGCTTTTTGTGTTTCAGCGGCGTGGCTCATCGCAAGTGAGCCATGCAGAAGGGGGAGCGAATGCACTGCCGTGTTGAGGGCGCGAGGCGCCGGGCCGAGCAGGGGAAGGGCCAGCGCACGCAGGCCTCGGAGGAGACGTCTCGGCGTCGAGACGCGCTGTCCGCCGAGGTGGAGGCCCTGGTGTCGGAGATTCACGCGCTGCGAGCCGAGGGCGCGACTTTCCGTGCGCGGCGGCAGTCGGGCGAGGTGCTGCGGCGCATGGAGCCCGCGTTGCGCACGCTGGCGCGTCGCTTCGCGAAGTCCCGGGGCTCGCTGGGCGAGGATGACCTGGTCCAGGTGGCGGGCATTGAAGTGCTCAAGGCACTGAACACCTACCGTCCCGAGAAGAAGGGGAGCCAATGCTTCGCGTCCTGGGCGACGTGGCGCGCGCGCCGCGTCCTGCTTGAGCATGTCCGTCTCCAGGCTTCCGATGTCCATCCCTCGGACGCGGCGCAGCGGGGGCGCACCCGGAGCGGCAAGGTAGAGTCGCCCGTGGATGTCATCAGCCGCGATGCACCCGAGGAGTCGCTGTCGGGCTCGGCAACAGAGGCCTACGACGCGGCCCTCGCGCTGGAGTACCTGACAGCGGAGGAGATGCTCTCGACGTACGAGCAAGTGGCACGCATGTACTACGCGCTCTTCGATTTGGCGCCGGAGCTGCGTGAGGTGGTGGCCCGTGTCCACGGCATCGGTCGCCCACGGCAAAGCGTGCGGGAGCTGGCGCGCGAGTGGAGCGTGGCGCGCTGGCGTCTCGACGCGTTGCTTGTGAGCGCGCGCCAGCAGCTGCGCCGCATGCTGGAGGAAGACGTCTGATGCCGATGCTCGTCGCCAGGAGGGGCGGACCGTGCGCGGCGTGTGGCCTGCCCATCCTGGAGGGCGAGCGAATTGGCTACACGCTGAAGACGGGAGCGCGTCACCTCGCGTGCGAGGACAGGGCGCCTGGGCTGCGTCGCAACAGGCACGCGGCTCGGTGCGCCCTGTGTGGCTTCCTGGTGCGGAAGGGCAGGGGACGGCTGGACGTGACGGAAACGTGCGAGGACGGTGCCTTCACGCGCGTCTGGCGGGTGTCCTGCGTGGACGTCGCGGCATGCGTCGCGCGCGTCGGCGGGGCTTCGGAGTGAGATCTTGTCCTACATGTAAAAAGGTAGGTCCGGACTTTGTGAGCCCCCCGGGTCGGGATTTTGGTCGCGCGGCCAAATCCTGGCTTGCTCGGAGGGGGCCCACGCTCGAAAAACTTTGAGAAAAAAGGCGGGTCCCCTCGATGTGTCGGGCGCAAGGCTCAAATCCTTCGCGCATCCGCCCCCATCCCCATGAGGAATGGCGCCTCCCTCCAAGCTGACACCTGAGTTGCAGGCCGAGATTTGCGGCCACCTGGAGCGCGGACTCTTCCGTCGCGCCGTGGCTGGCCTCGTGGGCGTGAGTGAGCAGACACTCTCCCGTTGGTTCCACCGTGGCGCCAACGAGCAGCGCGGCCTCTACCGGGACTTCCACCTCGCGGTGAGCGCGGCGGAAGCGAGATTCATGCAGTCCGCCACGGACATGCTGATGGCGGCGGCCTCGCACAACCCGAAGCACGTCCAGTGGCTTCTGTCCCGGCGCTTCCCGGAGTTGTACGGACGTCGGGACAACGTTGAGGCTCATGCCCCCGAGGACAAGGCGGCTGAAGAGCGCGCCCTTCGCGAACTGCTGATGGACCGGCTCGGGCGTCTTCTTCCCGAGTCTCAGGTCGACGCGGCGGGCGATGCAGGAGGCGAGCATGTCCCGTGAGGCTTCCACATCGGGGGCAGACCTCCGGGCGCGTGGGCCCTTCGCCGGGCTGATGGACTTGCTCTCCCCGGACGAGTCCCCCGCCACCTTCATGGTGAAGCAGGCGCGGACTCGCCAGGGGCTCGCGCGTCTCTTCGGCCGTCTCACCCATCCGGAAGTCGAGACGCTCGTTCATGACTTGGACTTTTGGGCACGCAAGGAGCAAGTGCCGCCGACCGCCTTCTCCACCTGCTTCATCATGGCGGGGAGGGGGTTCGGAAAGACGTGGAGCGGCGCACGGTGGGTGATTCAGAAGGCCCGCGAGGCGAAGACGATTGGCGCACTCATCGGTCCCACGGCGGCGGACGTGCGCGACACCATGATTCGCGGCTCCAGTGGGATTCTGGCGCTGTCGCCGCCGTGGTTCATGCCGGTGTACGAGCCCAGCAAGCGGCGGGTGACGTGGCCCAACGGCGTCTATGCCATCTGCTACTCGGCGGATAAGCCGGACCGGTTGCGCGGACCCAACTGCGGCTGGGCCTGGGGCGATGAGCCGGCCTCCTGGAAGCATGAGATGGCTGCGCTGGACCAGCTCCCCATGGTGCTGCGCATCGGCACCGCGGCGAATCCGCCCCAACTGCTGCTCACCGGAACGCCCCGTCCGTTGCGGAAGCTGGAGGACCTCCTCTTCTCCGACGCGGAGACGAAGGCGCTACGGCCAGGCGTGGTGCTGCGCACTGGCTCGTCGCTGGCCAACCGCGCGAACCTGGCGCCCAGCGCCGTGGCCACCATGCGGGCGTTGATGAACACGCGCTGGGGCCAGCAAGAGGTGCTTGGCAGGCTGCTGATGGACGTGCCGGGCGCCATCTTTGGTTCTGCGCGGTGGGGTCGCGTCGAGGCCGATGCTCACGAATATTCGAGGGCGTTGGAGCGGCGCATTGTCTCCGTGGACCCCGCGCCCACGAGTGAGACGGGCTCGGACGAGACGGGCATCATCGTCCAGGGCGTGAGAACCAGTCCGATTGTCGGGACGGATGGCTCATCCCTCAAGCGCGTTTCGGTGCTCAAGGACGCCAGCCTCCGGGGCTCGCCGCGGGAGTGGGCCGCCGCTGCCATCCGCGAGTACCTCGCCTTCGAGTGTGACGCCCTCGTAGCCGAGGTGAACTCGGGCGGGGAGATGGTGGAGACGACGATTCAGACGGTGGCCTCGGAGATGGGCGTCCACGTCAACGTGAAGCCAGTCCGCGCTCGCGAGGCGAAGAGCAAGCGGGCCGAGCCGGTGAGCGCTCTGGCAGAGACGGGGCGCATCGAGCTTGTAGGCGCTTTCCCGAAGCTGGAGACGCAGCTCTCCAAATTCAGCGGCGTCAATGGTCGCCGCGATGACCGCGTGGATGCACTGCTCTGGGGCGTCCACGAGTTGGTGTTCGCGGATTCCTTCTTCTGCTTGTGAGGATGGCGATGGGCTTCTGGGGACGGATGAAGGCGGCGGTGAGTCGCGAGCCGCGCAAGGGGACGGGGCTGGAACTGGCGCGCTGGCAGCAGGCGCCGCCGCGTCGAGGAACAGCGCAGCTCCTCGCCGCGTACCGGGAAATGCCGTGGCTGCGCGCATGCGTGGATGTGGTGGCCGACTCCGTGGCGGGAGTGCATTGGCGCGTCTACCGCCGCGTGCAGCGGGACGGGCAGCCCGTGAAGGACTACGCTCTGCGAAGCGCCACCCGTGAGGCACGCGCCGGGCGGCTGAAGGCGATGCTGGAGGCGGGCGAGGCGCAGGAAGTACCCGACCATCCCATTCTCAAGCTGCTGGCGGACCCCAATGACTTCCTGACCGGGCGCTCCGTGACGAAGCTCGTCCAGGTGTACCTGGACTTGGTGGGCGAGGCCTTCTTGGTGCTGGAGCGCGTGGGTGGGCATCCGGTGGGATTCTGGCCGGTGCCCCCGAACGCAGTCACTCGGATACCCGCGCTCGACCTGTCGCGCGAGCAACGTACGTACACCGTGACGGTGGGGAAGGTGTCGCGGGAGATTCCGGCTAGCGACGTGTTGCACCTGCGCAGTCCAGACCCTGAGGACCCGCTTGGGCGAGGTGTCGGCCCGGCCTTCTCGCTGGGTGACGAGTTGGACACTGACGAGTACGTGGCTCGGTTCCTCAAGAACTCCTTCTGGAACAACATGCTGCCGCCAGCCATCGCCTCGATTGAGGGACTCTCCGACGCGAACAGCGCGGGTGCGCGGGCTTTCAAGGAATCGCTGGCCAGAGAGCATCAAGGGCCGGACAAGGCGGGGAAGCTCCTCATTACCAGCGGGAAGGTGACGTTTGCCCGGCTGGATACGAGCTTCAAGGACATGCAGCTCGTGGAACTGCGTCGCTTCCTGATGGACTTCGTCCGGATGACGTTTCGGGTGCCTCCTGAAATCGTCGGGGATATCTCCAGCTCGAACAAGGCCACGGCCTTCGCTGCGCGGGAGAATCTTGCCGAGCAGACAACATTGCCACGCATGGAGTTCCTGCGAACCGAATATCAGATGCGGCTGATTCCGCTGCTGGGCGATGACGGGGCCATTCTTGACTACGACAGCCCTGTTCCAGCTGACCGCGAGCACCAGCTCCGCGTCATGGAAACCATGCCGGAGGCTTTCAGCTACAACGAGTGGCGAGAACTGGCTGGACTCCGACCGGACCCCAGTCGGCAGGGCTACCCACTCCCGTTGCCTGGTCAGACGACGGGCTAATAGAATCAGCCGCCACCGAGTTTGAATTTAAACATGAAAATCGAGGTGGTCAACCGGTGATGTTGCGGGACCGAAGCGAGTGTCTTTCTGCCAAGCACGGTCGCGCTGATCCTTTCGTCGGACCAAGACCCGTCCGCGACGTCCTCGGAGCGGAAATTGGATCACATGGTATTGGCGCGCAGTTGATTCTGGGCGCTGCCGTGGGCCCGCAACAAGCGAGCCGACTCCAATGCACGGTATTCCAACGATGCCGTCGCGACTGAAGTGAGAAATCTGCGTTTCATGGACATGGCCGTGCAGATACATCGCGGCTTGGCCGTCGAGGAGCCTCTCCAAACACCAACCCTCGACTCCGTCGTGCTGGTTTCTTAGGCGAATAGGGCCATGGTGCCCAACGGCAATGAATCGCTTGTTCGTGGATTGGGCTCGCTGGAGGCCGTCAATTAGAGCTGTTCGATCCACATGAGGCGTATCGGAGAAGTGGTGCATGCCAATGATCGTGTCAAGGGCGAGAATTCCGATAGGCAAATCTTTGGGTTCGATGAATTGGAACCGCTCCTGGGCAGTGGATGGGTAGATTTTTTTATAGAAGCGATGGTAACTGTCGCGGAAGTTAGAGATGGCTTGTTGCGCTGCTTCTTCCGTGGGCAAGATATATCCGTTGGGAACGACAACCAGTCCCGGTCTTTGTCTGCCATCATTTGGGACGTTGCCGCGAATTAGCTTGAAATTACCTGCGGAAGATGCCTTCCAGTTGATGTCATGATTTCCGGGGACGACAATAATTCTCTCTCGGACCCCTTTCATGAGTTTAATGGCAAGGTCGTCGAGGAATTGCTCGGCTTCCTTGAATTCATCTTCTGTTGCTTCTTGCGTTACGTCTCCGGACAAGACTATCAGATCGAAGGGGCCATCGTTGAAGGTTCTGATGGCGGTTAGTAGGTCGTTTAGGACTTCTGGATTGGAAACCTTTTCGTCACTTGTTCGGTGGAGGTCGGAGATGTGTAGGATCTTGATATAGTCCGTTGCGTCGTCAGGCGGTACTACGGAATGGAGTGTTGGTGTTTTATTCGTGGTGGTAGAGCCTGTAGTTGTAAAGCCTGTAGTTGGGAGGCCCAGGCTTTCGAACTTGGTTTTGAGTAGTGGGCTTGAGTCGGGAAACGTAATTGATATGAGCCTTTGTGATGCCTCAAGTACGCGCGGTTGGCCTCGGACGTGCTCTAGCGGGTCGGCCCCTTCTCCATGCGCGGCGAGAGCCTCGGCCGCCGCCAGGATGTTCTCAAGAAGCTCAATCGTAGTGCCAGCTACTAGATACTTGGCTTGCTCTGGATAGCTTGTCGCGAGAGACAGGCCGAGGCCTGATAGATTTTCAGTTCGATTAATCAGGGTCGACCATGCGGCATGTGCTCTTCCAAAAAGTTCGTCAAGGGCGTCTTTGGTGGCCTCTTTTCTAAGTTCGACGTTGAGGGCCAGTAGTGCCTCGGCGAACATGTTGGCGGCGTTTTGAGCCTCGGTCTTGGCGCTCCGAATTTCGGGCATTGCATTCAGCCAAAGAGGGCCTTCCATGGGT
This sequence comes from Myxococcus xanthus, assembly GCF_013116825.1. Classification (GTDB taxonomy): domain Bacteria; phylum Myxococcota; class Myxococcia; order Myxococcales; family Myxococcaceae; genus Myxococcus; species Myxococcus xanthus_B. Next base: position 8,934 of record NZ_JABFNS010000115.1, on the reverse strand, counting down.
GGGCCTACTTTCGAGCTTGAGCTGCGAGTTGCGCGATTTGGCGTCGAAGTTCGGCATTCACGTCGGACGCGTATTTGTATGTGCCTGCTCGTGGGCAAAAGCGCTGAACGATTTCACCCGTTTCGCGATCATTGGGTTCGCGACTATTCGCTCGTACAAACTCGGAAATGGCATAGGTGATTAGGTTGAGCTGAGATTCAGTGGGCTCCTCGGGAGGAAGGCCATAGCGAATCTTCAAATAGTGTCCTAGTTCTCTCACTTGAAGCTCCTTTGAACCAAGTGCCTGCTCTGTGCTTTGAGTCAAACGTCAGCTAGATTAGGATATGGCAGGGAAGCGGTGGCGTCGAGAGCTTCTTGAGTACCAGAACCCCACTGGGTGGGGTATTTCTGCCTCACCAATGGCCCGAATGGTACGGGACCTGTCGCCATGCTTGTTGTTCCGTGCCACTCTGGGAAAGTGTCCCCATTAAGAGAGGTGCATGGTTACTCCTCTCTCTAGGGCCCGCCTCTTCACCGTCCTGAAGGACGCTCCTAATCCCTCCGAGGGTGCGCTGAGGCTCCACACCTTTCGCGCCAACGATGGCGACTTTGACCGCTACAACGACCGGTTGAGTGTCACTGGCTGGATGCTGGACGCCTTCAACGCCAACCCCGTCGTCCTCTACAACCATGATGACGGTTCCGGAGGGGTCTTTGGCACGGGGCGCAAGGACGTTCTCCCCATCGGCAAGGGGCGCGCCTACGTTCAGGGCGATGCCCTCCTAGAGCGCCGATCAGGTTACGGCGAGGGAGCAGGCAAGCGGCAGGAGATCGACGCGGGCTGTGGTCGCGTGGTCAGGTCGCCACCTTTGGAGGTGGCGCATGGAACGCTGGAAGCCGGCTGTGGAGCAGAGCGCACGGGAGCAGCGCCTGCTGAGGCTGGCGGGGAAGAGCAGGAAGCTTTTCGTCTTCCTGCGCGAGCATCGGCACGAGTTGTTCGACGAGGCCTTTCAGGACGAGCTCGAAGCGATGTACCGACAGACGGGCCAGGGCCAAGAGCCGCAGCCGCCCGCGATGATGTGCATGGCGCTGCTGGTGCAGGCCTACACGCAGGCCTCGGACGCCGAAGCCGTGTGCCTGTCGGGCACGGACAGCCGGTGGCGGATGGTGTTGGACCGACTCGGCGCGGATGAGGACGAGCCCGCCTTCTCCCAGGGCGGGCTGCAGCAATTCAGGGAGCGACTCATCGCGACCGAGATGGACCGTCGGCTGCTGGAGCGCACCGTCGAGGTGGCGAAGCGAACCAAGGGCTTCGACCCGAAGAAGACGCCGAAGACGCTGCGAGTGGGGGTCGACAGCCGCCCTCTGGAAGGGGCCGGGCGGGTTGAGGACACCATCAACCTGCTCGGCCACGCAGGCCGCAAGGTGGCCGAGAGCATGGCGCTCGTGCTCGGCACCGACGTCGAGGAGGTGTGTCAGCAGGCCGCTGCGCCATTGCTGATGGCCAGCAGTATCAAGGCCGGCCTCGACATCGACTGGAGCGCGCCCGACGCGAAGGTCGACGCACTCAATCGGCTCTGCCGACAGCTCGACCGCCTCATGGCCTGGGTGGCCAGGCAGTCGAAGTCGTGCGCCGCTGCTCCGCTGACGCGCTACATCGAAGCGCTCGCGCAGGTGAAGGCACAGGACCTCGAGCCGCGCCCCGAGGGCGGCGTGCGGATTCGACAGGGCGTGGCGGCCGACAGGTGCATCTCCATCGAGGACCCGGACATGCGCCACGGGCGCAAGAGCAAGAGCAAACGCTTCAATGGCTACAAGCAGCACATCGGCACCGACCTCGACACTGAGCTCGTGGTTGCCTGCGCCGTGACGCCAGCCAACCGCCCCGAAGAGGAGGCGACGGGCGCACTGCAAGAAGACATGGCCCACCAAGAGCTCTTCCCCGACGTCCTCCTCATCGACAGGGCGTACCTCAACAGCTCAATGACCGAAGACGTGCTGACCAGCGGTGGCGACGTCGTCTGCCGTCCGTGGCGAGGAGTCAGCGCGAAGCCCGGACTCTTCGGCAAGCGTGACTTCAAAGTGAACATCCGCGACGGCACCCTCACGTGCCCTGCTGGCGAGGTGGAGCCCTTCGAGCCCGGCGCCGTCGTGCAATTCGACCCGGAAGCCTGCGGGCCGTGCAAGCTGCGCGCGAGTTGTACCCAGGCGGCGTCCGGCAGGGGGCGCAGCGTCACGATGGGCGACGACGAGCGGCTCCAGAAGCGCCTTCGCTCACGTCTGCAGTCGCGCGCGGGCCGCGCACAACTCCGCGAGCGTGTCGGTGTCGAGCATCGCCTGGCGCATCTCGCCAACCGCCAGGGGCCGAAGGCCCGTTATCGAGGCACGCGCCGCAACCTCTTTGATCTCAGGCGCCTCGCGGCCGTCCAAAACCTTGAGGTTGCCGCGCGCTACCTGCGCGCGGCGTGACCCAACCTGTTCGACGCTCTAGTGGACGTCGAGTTCGACCAAGAAGACGACTTCGCCCGGAAGGTAGAGAGCAAGGTCTCTCGGGGCATCCTGAATGCCGTCTCGGTGCGCTACCTCATGCACCGCTACCACGAGAACGAGCGCGGCGGATTCGACTGCGAGCAACAGGAGCTTCTCGAAATCTCCGTCGTCACGATTCCGGGTAACCAGCGTGCGGTGCGCGTGAAGGAGCTGGCCGACGAGCGCGCCGCCTTCATCCAGGACATGGCCAAGGCCGTTGTCGTCGCGCTGGACGCGCGCGAACAGCGCCGGGCCGTGCCCCCTCCCTCCCCGGACGTCAACGCCCTGGCCAAGCACACGGCGGAGGCCCTCTTGCAGCACCTCAAGGAGACTCGATGACCCCCGAGCAGATGCAGGAAATGGCGAAGTCGCTCGGCCCGCTGGTGGCCGCGCAGTTGATGGAGCAGGCCAAGGGGCAGCGTGACGGGCTGGCGAGCCTCATGGGCGCCAAGGCCCAGGTCGAGGACAACCAGGTCCCCAGCATCCTGACGAGCATGAACGGATTCGGCGCGTACCTGAAGGCCGTGGTGAACGCTGGCCGCAACCCGACTCGTGAGGCGGTGCTGGAGCAGGCCAAGCGCTTCGGCGGGGCCGACGTCCAGAAGGCGGTGCAGGAGAGCGTGTTCAGCTCGGCGGGCGTCCTGGTGCCGGTGCAGGAAGCGGGGGAGATGATTGAGTTCCTCCGTCCGGACTCCGTCGTCCTGGCGCTGGGGGCCCGTACCGTACCCTTCAAGGGGGAGCTGCACTTCGGGAAGAAGACGGGCAGCGTCACCTTCAAGTGGATTGGCGAGGGGGAGAAGGTGGAGAAGAGCCAGCCCTCCTACGGCAAGGTGGTGCTCAAGGCCCACAAGGCCATGATTCTCGCCGACATCTCCAACGACTTGCTGCGTAACCCTGCGGTGGGAGACGCGGGTGTGGCCGAGGACTTCCGCGAGGCGGCTGCGGACGGCATGGACGACGCGGCCCTCAACGGGGATGGCCAAGGCCCCAACCCCAAGGGCGTGCTGGCTCAGATGGATACCTCGCACTCGAAGGCCCGGAGCGGGACGAGCGCAGACCATTACCTGGCCGACGTGGACGGCATGGTGGAGGACGTCCTCAAGGCCAACATCAAGCTGCGCCGCCCTGGCTTCCTACTGCACCCGACGCGGGAAACGGCGCTGCTGGGGCTGAAGGACGGAGGGACGTGGATTTTCCGGGACGAGATGCTCAACCGGGGCACGCTGCGCGGCTTCCCCTACAAGGCCTCAACGCGGATTGCACCGAGCCGCATCCTCTTCGGGACGTGGGACCAGTTGCTCTACGGCGTGGACACGGAGTTGGTGCTGTCCGAGCACGACGTCCGTGCGGAGTACGACGAGACGACGCTGCGGGGCATTTGCCGGGGTGACTTCAAGCTGCGGCACGACAAGGCCTTCTCGGAGCGCAAGGGCTACTGAGACCGCGGCCTCTTCAGGAGACACGACATGCATGCGAACACGCAGGACTTCCAAGTCTTCTACAAGGCCGTTGGGGTTGCAGGTGGCGCGCTCACGGCTGGTGGCACGGGTGATGCCGTCGAGGTGACGAGCGACGCGGTGGACCGTAACGGCTTCGACTCCGCGCAGCTTCTCTTTACCGGGCGCACCACCTGCGCGGCGGAACAGACGCTCAAGGCCACGGTGAAGCTCGCCGAGTCCGAGGACGGAACGGCTTTCGGCGCGGACGAGACGCTGGCTTCGGATGAGACAGTGGTGGTGGGTGGCGCTGCGCCCCAGAGCTTCTGCTTCCGGGTGGATTTGCGCGTCGCCAACCGCAAGCGCTTCTTGCTGCTGAAGGTGACGCCGGACCTCTCGGCGGTAGGGACAGACACGGCGCAGTGGGGCGCGGCTCTTGTCCTCGGCGGCGCGGACGAATTCCCGGTGCGGTGAGCCCATGCCTTCCCCTGCGGACCTGTGTCTTGCCTCCACGGTGGCGGACGACTTGGGCGTCCCGGTGTCGTCGCGCCTGGAGGCTCTCGTATCCGCTGCAAGCCGAGCCGTGGCGGGGTGCTGCGGCCGGGTGTTCGAGCGGGGCGAAGGCCTTGTCGAATATCCGGCGGGCTATGGGCGCCCGCTTCTTCTCCTGGAGCGTCCGCCCATCCTGGCGGTGTCTGGAGTTTGGGAGATGGGGATCCAGGTCCCTATCGAGGAGTACGAAAGTCCGGGCAAGCTGGCCGACGCGGGCATGGTGAGGCGCAAACGCGGTGTGTGGCGGATGACGGCTCGCATAGCGGGCCGGATTACGGAAACGCTCGGAGACTTCGACGGGGCGGGCGGTGAGGACGGAATCCGCGTCGTCTATGACGGGGGCTTCGTCACCCCGGGACAGCAGGCGCTCGACGGGGCACTGGTGGTGACGTTGCCCGAGGACATCCAGGAAGCCGCTGTCCTCACTGCTGTTCAGCTCTATCGCTCGCGTGGCGTTGACGCCATGGTGGCCAGCGAGTCCATTGGTGACTGGTCCGTGAGCTACTTCGCCGCGAAGGCAGAAGGGAAGAGTCCCATTCCGGGCACCGCGCAGGCCCTCCTCACTCCCTACGTCTTTCATCGGGTGAGCTGATGGCATCGCCTTCGGACCGGTTCCATCAGATCATCTCTTACGCTCTGGTGCTGGGGCGGGATGTCCATGGCAAGCCCGTGCTGGGACATGGCTGCACCGCGAGGGCGCGTGTTCAGCCGAGCCGGCGACTCATACGTGACGCGGGAGGCAACGAGCACCTCGCCTCGCACGTCGTGTACACAGATGCGCCGCTGACGCTGCAACATCGCCTCTGGCTGCCAGGGGAGGACACGGCCGACTTCAACCGTGCGCGTCGTCCAGCAGCGGTGGATGAGTTGGTGGACGGCTCAGGTGCGGTGAGCTTCCGCAAGGTGTGGCTGTGAGCCGCGACCTCGCGGCCGAGTTGGCTGCGGTGTTGGAATCGGCGGGGTTGGGGCTGGCTCGTCCACCGGTCCCGGGTGCCAACCTTTTCACTGCGCCCATGCCCGAAGCGGATGGAGACGTTCCGGATGGAGCTGTGTCGCTGGTGGTGACGGGCGGCGCTGGGCCTTTGCCTTACCTGGGGCCAAGGCGGGCGGCGTACTTGTCGCCCGGGTGTCAGGTGCGCATCCGCTCGGCTCGCGAGGACTTCCAGGGCGGGCAGCAACTCGCGCACTCCCTCTTCGAGGTTCTCCACCAGACGCCCTACGTGCCGAGCGTCACCGTGCGTGCCGAGGAGAGCGTGCCGGTGTATCTGGGGACAGACACGACGGACAGACATCGCTGGATACTAAATATTGCGTTGCGATATCTGAACGTGCTTGGTGTTTAGGTTCATTTGGGACTGGTGATGCGTTGGGCTTGAAGGAGGTAGTAGAATTCGCTGCGCTTCATCTTTTGGTCTTTCTCGATTTCCGCATCACGTAGGTCCACGAGTTCTCCGAGTGCAAATGTGAGTGCCGTGGCAATTTGTAGATTGGTTGGAAGAGCAGAGAATGAGAGCGCGAGGCTGGGGATCATCATTGCATATTTGGCTGCCTTTTTGTGCCATGGTCTTTTAGGGGACTTTATGAATCCCCTGAGTTCTTCGATGGCAGGGGCGACAGTTGTTTCCGCCATGAAACGAGCGGCCTGTTGAACGTCTGCTAGCTTGGCGTCAGAGTGAATGGCTGCATTTAGCTCCTTTGAGAGCTTAAGCATCGCGGCCCTGAAAGATTTTGTATGAGGACGCGACTCGATCCTGAACTCTGCCAGTTCCTGCGGCGCGAGTGTGGGGATTTCGGGCAGAACAAGCTTCATGCTTTCTATGGTTAGTATTGTTGATAGAAGCTTTGCGTTGTTCTTCGGAGAGACTCCTCCGAGGCCGGGGACAGGAAGAGTTGGATCGTCGTTAATTAGTGGGATTTGGTTTTTTGATGCGAATATGAGTGCGTTTGCTGGGTAGTAGAGCCATCCTGGAAATCGGATGACATCTGTCTTGCTTCCCGGGATGCCTTTAGCGTAACCGGTTTCGAGGCGTGGGAAGAAATTCGGTGGAGGCGGGCCAAAAACGAGACGCTCCAACTCCATGGCGATCGCCTCTGCGCCTTTGTCTACCTTTCCGAAGGTGTCCTCATTTGATGCAGTGAATATACATAGATCTTCTACGTGCTTCTTATGGGGTGCGAAGTCTAGGCATTGAATGAGCTGTGCGGTTGATATGTCTATTTGGACGCCGGAACGTTTGATTCGTTCGATCTCTCGGTGGATTGCGTCTTGATCCAGGTCGGAACTTGGAAAATGGACTCCCGGAAAGTAGACTCGATCGAAAATGAGTCCCAGAAGGGTGAGAGTTGCGGGACTCTTTGGGACTTGCTGGGAGTAGTAGACTGCGTCGAGGGAGCTTTCCATTGAGACTCCTTCCCTGGTGGATTGTGGTGCTGCCTGTTTCGAGGACATTGCTCTAATTAGCTTGGGCGATGTTGGTCCTCCAATCAAGACCCGCACGCGCTTGGCGTGAACCGGGCGGAGCCATTCGCGGAAAGCGTCCCCATAGAAGTAGGTGATGGCTGTCCGAGTTAAAGTCGACGTCGTGAAGTTGGCGCGCCTCCGCCGCGCCCCTGCCGAGGTGCTGCGCGCGCTGGACGTGCCTTGCCGGGACGTTGCTCGGCTCGCCCTCGACTACTCCCTGTTCCTGGTGCCGGTGGGCAAGGATGGGACCGACGGACACCTCCGGGACACAGCCTTCCTCGACGGACCGCGCCACAACCTCGGCCCGCACCTGTCCACCACCTGGACGGCGGGTTACGCACACCCTGCCGCTGGCCCCATTCATGAGGGCTGGCATTGGGGCGAGCAGATTTTCAATCCGCCCTCGCACTTCCTCCGCAAGTCCTTCAGGCGAGCCCGGGGCAGCGCACGACGCCGCGTTGCCGCCGTCCTCCAGGAATTCCTTGCTCGCCGTTTTCCAACTCGCTGACAGAGGTCCCCCCATGCCCGAACCCAGAGAGGCCTTCTTCGACAAGCTTTATCTCCGCGCGACAGACACCGCGCCTGAAGAGGAGGACGCGCTGGACGGCGTCACGGAGGCTCCAGTCAACCGCGCCAAGGACACCGTCGACGCCAACTACTTCGGTGGGGATGGCTACAAGCGCAGCAAGGGCACCCTCAAGTCCTTCACCATTCCGCTGGCGGGCCACGTCTTCCGAGGCAGTGCGCCGCAGAAGGTGCTGCAAGACGCCTTCGAGTCCGACGCGACGGTGTTTTTCACCGTGATTGAGGATGAGACGGCGCCCCAGGGAAGCCAGGGCCACCGCTACCCGGTGAAGGTGTCTTCCTACGAGGAAGGCCGCAGTGCGACGGACGTCGTCACCTTCTCGGCCACTCTCACCGGCCAGGGCGCGCCCGTAGCGGTGTAGCCCGCCTTCCCATTCACCTTCATTTCAGGAGACTGCCATGTCCGCACCCGCCACGCACCGCAAGCCCCTGGGCACCCGCCGCGCCCTGCACAAGCGCGTCACCCTCGACGGCGCCGACTACGACATTTGCCTCCCCACCTTGGGCGAGAAGTTGGACGTCCTATCGGCCTCGCGCGCTGCCGGGGAGTTGAGTGAGGGCCGCCAGCCCGTGGACGAGTCAGCGGGGATGATGATGATGGCCCGCATTGCCGTCTGCTGCGTCTACTTCCCGGGCACCGCCACGCGCGTCTTCACCGAGGCGGACGTGGCAGCGGTGAAGAACGAGCCCTGGCTGGAGGACGTGCAGAACGAGCTCGCCGCGGCTTTCGCGGGGCCGACGCTGGAGACTGCGAAGGGAAACTCCGAAGCCACCCCGAGTTGATGGCCCTGCATGGGGTGGTGAAGTTGACGGGCCAGCCTCCAGAGGCGGTGCGTGGGTGGGCCTGGGAGGACGTCGTCCACCTGCTGGCCCTCTGCGACTTGGAGGCGGACGAACTGCGTGCGGGCCGTCCCTGGGCCACGCCCCAGGCCAATGGCCAGACAGTGACGACGGTTTTCAGGAAGCGTCCGAAGAGGTGAGGCATGGCTGGCGGCGGGCTGAAGGTGGGGGACTTGTACGTGGCGGTGACGGCCTCCATTGGCGAGGCCATGGCCAACCTCGGCAAGCTGGTGAAGGGTGTGGAGGACGCGGCCAAAGAGGTGAAGAAGAAGGCGGGGGACGTCGCGAAGCTGGGCGCGGTGGTGGCGGCGGGCCTGGCGGGAGCGGTGGCCGCTGCTTCCCAGTCCAACGCGGCCATGGCGCAGCAGGTGGAGCGGATGACAGCCCTCCTTTACACGCTGGCCGCTGACGTGGGAGACGCGCTGCTTCCGGTGGTGACGCAGGTGGCAGACGGCGTGGATCGCATGGTGGCCCGCTTCCAGTCCCTCGCCTCAGAGGTGCGGGCGTCCGCCCTGGACATGGCCGTTTGGGTGGCGGGGGCAGGGCTGGCCC
>NZ_JABFNS010000114.1 GCF_013116825.1 Myxococcus xanthus | reverse complement strand
CAAGTGGGGCTGGGGCGCGACGGGCGGATTGGCCTTCATGCTGGACGTCCTGGAGCCGCGCTTCGCGCGCGACTTCGACTCCGACCTGGGCGTCAACCACAGCTACATCTTCGCCGAGTACACCTATGCGGATGTGGACAACTTCGGCGGGCCGGGGCTGAACCTGTCGAACCGGCGCTGGATGTTCGGACTGGCGCTGGACTACTAAGCGGCTCATGCCGCTCATTCCGCGCCGCCCCGGGTCTCTTGTCGCACTCCTTCTGATGACGGTCGCCGTGGGCCCCTGGGCCTCTGGCTGCCGTCGCGCGGTGCGGCCGGACCTGGGGCAGGACCGGACGGTGGAAGCGGGCGTGCCGGTGGACCTCGGCTCGCAGCGCGAGGACGCCACCGCCGTCACCTGGGACTTCGGTGACGGCAGCGACGCCCAGACGGCGCCGTGGGTGTCCCACGCTTTCTCCCGAGCAGGCGCCTATACCGTGCGCGCCCTGCACGAGGGCGAGGAGGTCGGCCGCGTCCAGTTGACGGTGGTGCCTCGGCCCGTGTTGCGCGCGGTGCCCTCCAGCGCGCGCACCGTCATGTGGTTGCCCGAGCTGCGGGGCCACGTGGACTCGTTGATGGACTTCTACGCGCGGCTCGTGGGGCCGGAGAACGCGCGGCGGGCCGTGGAGTCATCCCCGCTGCTGCCGCTGCTCTTCACGGACCTGGAGAACGGCGCCGGCTCGGTGGTGGACCCCGACGAGGGCTTCGGCTTCTTCCTGCTCCCGGAGTTCGACGGCGTCGTGACGCTGCTGGGCATCACGGAGCCAGAGGCGGCCTTGAATGCCGTTGCCGGTGAGCTGGAGCGGGCGGGGCACGGCGTGATGCCGCAGCCGGACGGCTCCGCCACCGTGGAGCCCGCGTCAGGCGGGCCCCCGATGTTGCTCTTCGAGGACCGAGGCTACCTCTATCTCGCCGTACCGGAGGGGCTGGAGGAGCCCGACGAGGGTGAGGCTCAGCAGTCGCGGGTGCTGGCCATTCCCGACGCGGAAGTGGCCCGCCAGGCGGTGCGAAGCCTCACGGGGCCGGGCATCTCCGAGGACGCGCTCCTGACCGAGCTGCGCGGGAAGGTGGCGAGCGGCAGCATGTACCTCTTCTCCGGGAAGCAGCCCGGAGTGGCGCCGGATGAAGAAGGCACCCACCCGATTCGCGGCTTCGCCGCGTCGCTGGCGGTGAAGCCGGAGCGGGTGGACCTGGATGGCTTCCTGTCCTCCTCGACGCCGTTGTTCCAGGGCGCCCGCGCGCCCGCGTCGGCGTTGCTGAAGGACGCGGAGCTGGGGCCCATCGCCGCGGCGCAGATTTCCGTGCCGCCCGAGGAGCTGGCTCGGCTGGTGTTCGGTGCGCCGGGCTCCGAGCGCCGCGAGCGCATGGTGGCGTCCTGGCGCCGTGAGGGACTGGATGTGGAGGCGTTGCTCAAGGCGCTGCGCGGCGACGTGGTGCTGCGCGCGTACTTCGACATCCCGGCCTTCTTCCGCAACTTCATCCGGAACAAGCGGCCCGACATCAAGGGCTCCATCGTGTTCGAAGCGGGGCTGACGGAGTCGGAGCCCGTGCGGGCGCTCGTGCAAAAGCAACTGGAAGACTCCGTGTTGCGCTACACGACGCAGCAGGAGGCGAATGGCACGCTCTTCCGGACGAGGATTCGAGAGCAGCCGGTGGAGCTGCGCATCACGCCCGAGCGCGCCAGCCTGCTGGCGGGGGAGCTGCTGCAGGGCCGTCCTCGAGGAGACGTGGGCGCCGAGCTGCGGGAGCGCTTCGGTGGTGAGGCCTTCAGCTCGGGCCACGTGTCGGTGATGGTGGACCTGGGCCGGCTGCGCGCGGACCTGCGCGCGGCGGAGAGGGTGCCCGGAGTGCCCAATATGTTGCTTGGGGCGACGAAGGCGCTTTCGGGGGCGCTGTTGGATCGGATGACGCCGCTGGACTCGGGCTTCCTCGACTTCAGCCCGGTGGAGGGCGGGGGCCGGCTCAAGGGACGCCTGTCCTTGCGCGTGGAGCAGGAGGCTTCGCGTTGAGCGGGGGCAAGGCGGACGCAGGGAACGTGCGCATCACCGTCCTCTATTTCGCCGCGGCTCGCGAGCGCACCGGGCAGGTGCGTGAGTCCCTGGACTTGCCCGAGGGCTCGCAGGTGCGGGACGTGTTGCGGCTGCTGAGCGCGAAGTACGCGGCGCTGGCGCCACTCCTGCCGCACCTTCGTGTGGCCGTGGACCAGGAGTTCGTCGGTCCGGATTCCCCGGTGCGGGGTGGGGCGGAGCTGGCGCTGATTCCCCCCGTGGCGGGAGGCGCACCTGGGAAGTTCCTGGTGGTGGACCGGCCCCTGCGGCTGGAAGAGGTGGTGGAGGCTGTCAGCGGGGAGTCATACGGCGGGCTGGTGACGTTCAGCGGCTCCGTGCGCAACCAGACGAAGGGCCGCCGCGTGTTGCGCTTGGAGTACGAGGCCTACGCGCCCATGGCGGAGAAGAAGCTGGCGGAGATTGGCGCGGAGGCCGCGGAGCGGTTTCCCGGCGTGCGCTTGTCCATCATCCATCGCGTGGGAACGCTGGTGCCCGGCGAGCTGGCCGTCGTCATCGCCGCGGCGTCGCCGCACCGGAAGGAGGCGTTCGGTGGCTGCGAGTACGCCATCGAGCGGCTCAAGCAGGACGTCCCCATCTGGAAGAAGGAGTTCTTCGAGGATGGGGAGGTCTGGGTCGGCCTGGGGCCCTGAAGCGCCGCTTCAGCGGACGCGCAGGAAGGCGGGGACCGTGACGTCGTCGCCGCCGTCGGGCTGCATGCCGAGCTCTTCCTCCGTGAGCGGACGCAGTGGCGTGTCCAGGCCCATGGCCTTGCGGCGCGCGGCTTCCTTGTCGGCGGCCATCTTCATGGCGCGGACCTTGGATTCCTCGATGCGCTGGGGCGTGGGGCCCGCGATGAGGAAGCCCACGGGAAGGCTGAGGAAGAGGATGCTCACGATGATGAGCCAGCCGAAGTCCTTCCACTGGAGCCGGTTGACCTGCTCCTTGACGACGGAGCCTTGGATGCGCAGCGAGAGCTCGCCTTCCGAGAGGCGAAGCGTCATGCCCTCCGCGAGCTCCACGGTCGTGCGTCCGTCGTGCTGGCGCAGGTCCGTCTGCGGCACGGCGGCATAGACGTTGCCTTGGATGGCGCGCTCGGCACGGGCAGCGGGCGGCAGGTGGATGCGCCAGCCCTGAGCGGTGCGCTCGGCGAGCAGGAACGGCTCTTCGGGCAGGGTAAAGCCGTAGAGCGGTAGCGGTGCCGTCTCGTCCGGGGCGGCGTGGACGTTCGAATGCTCCGGCCCATAGCTCCACGCCTCGGACAGATTGTTGCCCCAGTACAGCTCACAGAAGAGTCCACCGCCTGCCTTGGTGTTCATCGCGGGGGGAAGCATAGGGCCTTGCATGGCTCGCGGCTCCTTCATCGTCCAGGAGACGTCTTCCGAAAGACGGCCGACGCCCGGTTGGCCCCTGGACAGCCGGGAGGCGGGCAGGGTTCCGTCCCAGGCGGGAAAGATGGAAACCGCCGCCGCGCCGCGGGAGCAGGCCCCCGCGGCGCGGTTTGGGGGCGTTGGCTAGGGGGTCGTCAGGACGCGTTGTCGGCGCTGGAGGCGCTGAAGCGCCGTCAACGTCACCCCTGCCATCAGGGACGCGTATCCCACCAGGGGCCACGCCGTGTCGCCGTCCAGCAGGACGACCATCAGCGTGCCGAGGACGCCGACGATGAGGCTCTGGATGCAGAAGTAGAGCGCGACCGCCGTTCCCGCCACATCACCAAAGGCCTGGAGTGCGCCATTCGCGGTGACGGAGACGGAGAACACGATGCCGGCCGCGATGAGCCACATCGGCGCGACGAACGTCCAGAACGACGGCGTCGCCAGGAGCTGTCCGGCCGTCAGGAGCCCCGCCCCGAGCAGCAACATGCCCATGCCCCGCGTGAGGCTCCCCGCCAGCCCCCAGCTCCCCACGAAGCGCTTCGCGAAGCGGGTCGTCAGAATCATCGCGAGCGCGGCGGTGGCGAAAGCCAGGCTGAACCCGAGCTCGGAGAAGCCGGCCTGACCGATGAGCACCCGGGGCGCCGTGGAGAAGAACACGAAGAAGGAGCCCATGGCCGCGCTGAAGCCCAGGGTGTAGGTCCAGAACGCGGCGCTGCGCAGGATGTGCCGCATCGCGGGACGCGACTGGAGGCCCTGCTCCGGGCGCGTCTCGTGCCACCGCGGCAAGGCTTGCAGCAGCGCCGCAGTGGCCAGGACTCCGAGCGTGATGAAGATGGCTCGCCATCCCCAGCGCTGCATGAGCAGCGCCCCCGCGATGGGCCCGAGCGCGGGGACGAAGGCCAGCATGGCGCTGAACAGGCTGTAGAGGGTCGCGCTCTCGGGGCGCTCCGCATAGACATCGCGGACCGTCGCGAACGTGGCGACGAGGGCCGCGGATGCCCCCATCGCTTGGACGAGCCGAAGGCCGACGAACATCGCGGCATCCGAGGCCCCCGCGAGCAGGAAGGACGTGACCGCGAACAGGAGGGCGCCTGCCAGGAGCACTCGACGCCGGCCGATGCGGTCGGAGACCGGGCCAAACACCATCTGCCCGAGCCCGAGCACCACCATGTACAGGCTCAAGGTGAGCTGGACGATGGCGGGTGAGGTGTTGAGGATTCCGGGCATCGCCGGAACGACTGGCAGGTAGATGTCCATGGCCAGTGAGGCCAGGAGGTCGAAGGGCGCCATCAGCAACAGCGCTGCTGGCACAGCGTGATTCCACGACGGGGATTTGAAGTCAGGCACGATTGCATCCGCACAAATGAGGAACATCTGGCGGCGCTCTGCCTCTCCACGGGTACCGGGATGAGCTGGGGCAGATGGCCGCGGCAACGATTGACGTGTCGCCGCGGCTCACTCATCTGCGGATACGGTGCTTCCCATCTCGCTGGCTCCCATGCGGCGCGTCTGCGCCCGAAGGTCGGGGTTGGGTGTCGCAATCACGACGGTGCTGAACAACCGTCCGCCGTGACCGGACGGGACGTAGCCATCGAACCTTCCTGACATGAGGTGCCGCGCGCGCTGGCGGATGGCATGGCCGGCGGGGGCTGGCGCCGCGTGTGGCTGCTCCCCGTCCGTGGGGCCGGCGGGCGCGGCACCAGGGGCGACGCCGGGTGCTTTCTACGTCCCCGCGTCAGCTCCTGCCGCCGCTGAACCCGTCCTGGCAGGAAGGGGGCTGCTTCCTGTGCTCGCCGCGGTTGTCCCAGCAGGCCCGGCCCCCGTCGTCGTGTCCGCGGCGGCTGCCCCAGCAGGAGCGGCGCCCGCCGTGTCGCCTCCCTTCACCGGCGCGCCAGGCGCCTGAACAGGAGAGGGGGCCGTGCCCTTCGTGGAAGCCGGCGCCGCAGGCGACGGCTGTTCCGTCCCCGCATCCTGAGCCGGCGATTCCTCCATGCCGAACCGCGCCGGCAACGCGCGCCGAATCTCGGCGGTCGCCATCAAGACCACGGCCACGGCGATTCCCAGGAACCCCACCGTCTGCGCCGCCGTCTCCACGCGAGGGGGGATCCGCCGGCCGCTCGCCGCCTCGACCAGGAGCAGCACCACGCGGCCTCCATCCAGCCCAGGCACGGGCAGCAACGTCAACAGCGCCAGCACCACCGACGCGGCGACCAAGGTCCGCAGCAGGGCATCCGTCCCGGACGACATCGCGTCCGCGGACTCCTGCCGCACCAGCGCTCCGGGGCTCGCCGCGTCCGCGCTCTCCAGGCCGTGCTGCATCATCCGCTTCAACAGCGCCACGCCTTCCTCGGCCACCTTGACGGTGTGCGTGAACGAATGGCTCAGCGCCTCGCCCGCGCCGTGCTCCTTGTAGACGTACTGCTGGCTCACCCCGATGCGGCCCGTGCCCCGCTCATCCGGCCGGGGCCGCACCACCACCGAGCGCGCATCGCCGCCGCGCTCCACGCCCAACTCCAGCGGGACACCCGGCGCCGCGCCCACCTTCTCCACGAACTCCGACCAGCTCCGCAGCGGCTGTCCCGCGACATGGACGATGCGGTCCCCCGGGAGCAACTGCGCGCGCGCCGCCTCCGAGCCCGGCTGCACCGTCCCCACCGTCAGCGGCACCACCACGTGCGTGCCCGACGTGTACAGCGCGAACAGGACACCCAACGCGAGCGCATAGTTGGCCAGCGGCCCCGCCAGGATGATGAGGATGCGCAGCAGGGGGCCGCGCGAGGTGAAGCCCGCGGCCTCGTCGGCGTCCGCGCGGTGCGGGTTCATCCCCTGCAAGTGCGCCGTGGCGCCCAGGGGCACCGCCGCCACCACGTACTGCGTCCCCCACAGACGGAAGGACATCAGCGGTGGACCGAAACCGAACACGAAGCGGGGCACCCGCACACCGAGCAACCGCGCGGCGACGAGGTGCCCCAACTCGTGGAGGGTCAGCAGGCCTCCCAGGGCGAGCAGGACGAGCGCGTAATGCATCCTCCCGCGCCGCTCCTAGAGCTTCCGCCGCTGTCCGGTCCGCTTGTACGTGACGTAGTCGGACAGGATGGTGTCGTGGTCGAAGCACAAGTCCTTCGGCAGCTCATCCACGCGGAAGGCGCGGGCCTCGGCCGCGTCGTCGGCGCCCCGCGGTTCGCCATCGGCCGAGCCGATGTAGACGGTGGAGATGTTGTGCTGCCGCGGATCCCGCCGGGGGTCCGAGTACGTGAAGAACTGCTCCGACAGCTTCACGTGGAGTCCCGTCTCTTCCAGGACCTCGCGCACGGCGGCGACGTCGAGCGGCTCGCCCTCATCCACGAAGCCACCGGGCAGCGCCCAGCCGACAGGCGGATTCGCGCGCCGGATGAGGACGACGCGTTCACCGGGCAGCTCGATGATGCAGTCCACGGTGGGCTTGGGGTTGCGGTATTCGGGCATGACCCCCAGTCTACCCGCTGCCGTCACGCTCGCACTTCCTAGATGCGTGCCGTGGAGTATTGTGCGCGCCGTGTCGACTCCGAGACGCCATCGCCTCGTCCTCACTGGCCTGCTCCTGGCGTGCCTTGCGGGCTGCCTGCCCCACGTCCAGGAGCCAGGGGATTACGTCTTCGAGCCCGTCGAGGTCCTCCGCGACGACTGCGGCCTGCTGGAGACCAACCGCCACCAGCTCTACGGCACCCTGCAAATCAGCGGGCGCGTCGTCCGCCTGGACTTCGGTTTCCTGGACAGCCACCTCGTGGGCTATTTCCTGGAGGATGGAGACCACTTCTCCATCGACGGGAGCGTGGTCAAGGCCGCCGCCGAGGTGAACGGCCAGGAGTGCCTGCTGGACCAGGTCAACATCCACATCGACGGTACGACGCAGTGCGAAACGCAGTTCAACGGCGTGCTGCGCGTCCGTTACGACACGCGCCGCCCCGACGAGTGCGTCTGCGAGATGTGGCTGCGCTACGAGGCCGTCAAGGAGTCGAAGCGCTGCGACACGGAGGGTTGAGCCGCGCGCTCCGTGTTCCTAGAACAGGGTGGCATTGTCCACGCTGGAGGAACGCATGGCGGCTTCGAAGCATGAGATTCACTCGGTCCTGACAGAAGCACGCGTCTTTCCGCCGCCAGAGGCGTTCGCCCGGCGCGCGCACATCCGGAGCATGGAGCAGTACCAGCAGCTCTGGGACGAAGCCGCGAAGGACCCTGACAAGTATTGGGGCGACCGCGCCCGCGAGGAGCTGTACTGGAAGGCGCCCTTCCAGACGGTGCTCGACTGGAAGCCGCCGCACGCGCGGTGGTTCGTCGAGGGCAAGACGAACCTGGCCTACAACTGCCTGGACCGGCACCTGGCCACCCGCAAGGACAAGCCCGCCATCCTCTTCGAGGGGGAGCCCGGCGACCGCCGCAGCCTCACGTACGGTGAGCTGTCCACCGAGGTGAACAAGCTGGCCAACGCGCTCAAGTCGCTGGGCGTTCGGAAGGGGGACCGGGTGGGAATCTATCTGCCCATGGTGCCCGAGGCCGCGGTGGCCATGCTGGCGTGCGCTCGCATTGGCGCGGTGCACTCGGTGGTGTTCGGCGGCTTCTCCGCGGAGGCGCTCCACGAGCGCATGAACGACGCGGGCGCGAAGGTGCTGCTCACCGCGGACGGCGGCTGGCGCAAGGGCGCGGTGGTGCCGCTCCTGAAGAACGTGGAGGCGGCGCTGCCGCACATGCCCACCATGGAGAAGGTGGTGGTGCTCCGCCGCACGGGGAGCACGCTGGCGCTGACCGGGCCCAAGCTGGTGGCGTGGGACGCGCTGGTGAGCGGGCAGCCCGCGGAATGTGAACCGGAGTGGGTGGAGAGCGAGCACCCGCTGTTCATCCTCTACACGTCGGGCTCCACTGGAAAGCCCAAGGGCGTGCTGCACACCACGGGCGGCTACGCGGTGAATACGTCGCTCACCATGCGCTGGGTGTTCGACCTGCGCGAAGACGACGTCTACTGGTGCACCGCCGACGTGGGCTGGGTGACGGGCCACTCCTATGTCGTCTACGGCCCGCTGATGAACGGCGTCACCACCGTCCTCTACGAAGGCGCGCCCACCCAGCCGGGGCCGGACCGCTTCTGGGACATCATCGAGCGGTACAAGGCCACCATCCTCTACACCGCGCCCACCGCCATCCGGGCCTTCATGCGCCTGGGCGAGGAGCCCGTGCGCAAGCACGACTTGTCCTCGCTGCGTCTGCTGGGCAGCGTGGGCGAGCCCATCAACCCCGAGGCATGGATGTGGTACCGCGACGTCATCGGCGGGGGCCGCTGCCCCGTGGTGGACACGTGGTGGCAGACGGAGACGGGCTGCATCATGGTGTCGCCGCTCCCGGGCGCCACGCCGACGAAGCCCGGCTCGGCCACGCTGCCGCTGCCCGGCATCCACGCGGAGATTCTGGACCGAGAGGGCAACAAGGTGCCGCGAGGGCAGGGCGGACTGCTCTTCGTCACGCGCCCCTGGCCCTCCATGTTGCGCACGGTGTACGGCGACCCGGACCGCTACGTGCGCACGTACTTCAACGAGCTGCCCGGCCTGTACTTCACCGGCGACGGCGCTCGCACGGATGCGGATGGGTACATCTGGCTGATGGGCCGCGTGGATGACGTGGTCAACGTCGCCGGTCACCGCCTGGGCACCGCGGAGGTGGAGAGCGCGCTGGTGGCGCATGAAACCGTCGCGGAGGCCGCCGTGGTGGGCCGTCCGGACGACTTGAAGGGCACCGCGCTGGTGGCCTTCGTCACCCTGAAGCAGGGCCACACGCCGTCCGACGCGCTGAAGAAGACGCTGGCCGCCCACGTGGGCCGCGAGATTGGCGCCATCGCCCGCCCGGATGAAATCCGCTTCGCGGAGGCGCTGCCGAAGACGCGCTCGGGGAAGATCATGCGTCGGCTGCTGCGCGACGTGGCCGCGGGCAAGCAGGCCTCCGGGGACACCACCACCCTCGAGGACCTCAACGTCCTGGCCGCGCTGAGGCAGAACGACGACTGATGGACACTTGCTCGCACTTCAGGGCAGGGGGCGTCAAAACCCACCTCTGCCCTGGGGTGAAAAACCAGGATTCGTCGTTTCCAGCCCTGGCAATACGTGCTTATCTAGGTATTTCGCGCCTGTTTCAGCCTACGCAGCACATCCGGTCGAATCGGAACAAACGAATACAGCGGAGCCGTCAGGGTAGGCAGGTTGACACTGGAAAGATGCAGAGGCATTAAATGCGCCGCTCGCCCCCCTCCCCGAGCGCCGCGCCTCTCGTTGACAGCGCGACCTTTCCCCCTGGACGTGCTTCATGGATTTCCGAGCTCAACTCGACTCGCCGCTCTTCACCCACTTCATCTCCCATTACGCGCAGCCGACGGGACCTGACCTGCTGGGGCGGACGGAACCCTTCTTCGAGTGGCAGGAGTCGCGGCGGCGGGCGGGCCTGTGGCCGTACTCGCGAAGCCTGGAGGCGGCACCGAAGGCGGAGTGTGGTGTCCGCAGCGAGACGGGGGCGGCGCGTCAGGGGCTGAACTTCGGTTCGCAGGATTACCTGTCGCTGTCCACGCACCCGGCGGTGGTGGAGGCGGCCCATCGGGCCATCCAGGACTACGGGTTGCACAGCGCGGGCTCGGCGATGCTGGGGGGCAATACGACGCCGTCGCTGATGCTGGAGAAGGCGCTCGCGGAGCACCTGCAGACGCCGCACGTGGCGCTGTTCTCCACCGGCTGGGGCGCGGGCTTCGGCGTCATCGCCGGGCTGGTGCGCCCCGATGACCACGTGGTGCTCGACGCGCTGTCGCACGCGTGCCTCCAGCAGGGCGCCGCCGCCGCGACGACGAACGTGAGCCGCGTGCCGCACCTCAACAACCGCGCCATGCGGCGCAAGCTTCAGGAGATTCGCGCTCGCGACACGCAGAACGCGGTGCTCGTCGTCACCGAGGGCCTGTTCTCCATGGACTCGGACGTTCCGCGGATCGAAGAGCTCCAGTCCATCTGCCGTGAGTACGGCGCGACGCTGCTGGTGGACGTGGCCCATGACCTGGGCGCGATGGGGCCCCGGGGGACGGGCAGCCTGGGCGTGCAGGGCCTGCTGGGGAAGGTGGACCTGGTGGTGGGCGCCTTCTCCAAGACGTTCGCGAGCAATGGCGGCTTCGTGGCCACGCGCTCGCCAGCGGTGCGCCAGTTCATCCGCATCATGGGCGGGCCCCACATCTTCTCCAACGCGCTGCTGCCCATGCAGGCGGCGGTGGTGCTGGAGTCGCTGCGCATCGTCCGCTCGGAAGAGGGCGACGCGCTGCGCGCGAAGGCGCGGGAGAACATCCTGGCGCTGCGCGGAGCCTTCGCGGCGCGGGGCGTGACGTGTCTGGGCGAGCCGTCCAACGTCGTCCCCGTGCAGGTGGGCGACGCGAAGGTGGCGCGGCTGGCCTCGAAGAAGGTGTTCGACCGCGACATCTTCGCCAACCTGGTGGAGTACCCGGCCGTTCGCGTGCGCGAGACGCGCTTCCGCATGCAGGTGATGGCGTCCCACACGCTGGAGCAGGTCCAGCGGGCCGCCGACGGGGTGTGCGACGCCATCGAGGAGGCCCGCGCCGAGCTGGAGGTTCGTCCGGCCGCGACGCGCGCCTCCCGCCGCGACGAGCAGCGCCCGCAGGTGGAGCTGTAGCCACCCCGCGCGTCCGCCTGGGCGCTCAGGTGTCGTCGAGGCTGGCGGCGCGCAGATGGGTGACGTCCCCCCACGTCACCAGCCGCCACGCGCCTTCGTGGTAGTCGAACTGGTTCCACCCGGCGTTGAGCACGGAGAAGGTGCGCGGCGCCGCGTGCGGAATCCCCAGGCTGTGACGGAACAGGAGGCTGAGCACGCCTCCGTGGGTCACCACCACCAGCCGTTCGCCCTGGTGGCGCGCGCCCAGTTCCTCCAGGCACTCCACCGCGTGGCGCAGCCGTTGGGACGTGCTCTCCCCGCCGGGGACGATGTAGTCCGGCGCGCCACCGGCGTACGCGGCGAAGACGTCCGGATGCTTCTGGCGTGCCTCGTCCCGGGTGAGGCCTTCCAGGATGCCCAGGCCCCGTTCGCGCAGGCGGGGGTCGGACTGGATGGTGTGGCCCGTGCGGGTGGCGATGCGCCGCGCCGTCTCCCGCGCCCGCCCCAGGTCGCTGCAATAGAGCGCCGAGAATCGGACGGGCTCCAGGCGCGCGGCCAGGGCGTCCGCCTGGCGCAGGCCCACCTGGCTCAGGGTGCTGTCCTGATGTCCCTGGAGGCGCCCCAGGGAGTTCCACTCCGTCTCTCCGTGACGGAGCAGGATGAACTCGGTCGTCATGGACTCAAGCGTCGCTTTGGCGCGTCGCCTGAGTCCAGCACTCAGCGCGTCCGCTCCAGGTGGGTGATGCCTTCTTCCAACAGCGCGGCCACGCCCCGCTTCACGACGTGCACCACCTTGTGGCTGTAGGCCGGCCCTCCGTGCGTGTAGTGGCCGCTGACCTTGTGGTGCAGCTCCGTGGCGCCCCACACCAGCACCAGGTCCGCCCAGTCCAGGTCGCTGCGGGCGCGGTCCGCCGTGCGGCGTTCCGTGCCGTCCACCATCCGCAAGTCAATCTGGTGGCCCAGCTTCGCCTCCAGCTCCTCGCGCACGGCCGGCGAGCCACCCACGACCACCACGCGGCGCACGCTGTAGCGCTGGCAGGCCTCCACGAAGGCCACCTCCGCGCGGCGGTTGGCCGAGCCTCCACAGCGCTCACAGTGCAGCCGTGGCTCGATACGCATCGGCTCACGCCCGCTGGCCTGCGCGACCTTGAGGCACGCGCCGTCCGCGCACACGGCGAAGAAGCGCCCCGTCAGCAGCTCCGCCGCCTTGAGCAGCTTGGGCTCGCTCATGCGCTGGCGGCCGGGGCGGGTGAGGCCCACTTCCTCCAGCACCGCGCGGGTGCGAGCGCGGGCCTCGGGCAGGGTGATGCCTCGCGCGGCCATCCACTCGTCGATGTCCCGGTCGGCGCTCATGACTTCACCCGTGTTCGGGCAGGGGCCTCGGGGAACAGCTCCGCCTGGAGGGCGGAAGGTGGTGCGCTGGTCGGGAGGCCCAGGGCCTCGCGCACCGGCGCGAAGCTGCGTCGGTGGATGGGCAGCACGCCCTTTTCACGCAGCACCTGCAGGTGCTGCGGCGTGGGGTAGCCCTTGTGCGCGGCGAGCCCATAACCCGGGTACTGGTCATCCAGCTCCGCCATCCAGCGATCTCGCGTCGTCTTCGCCAGGATGGAGGCCGCTGCGATGCTGAGAGACAGCGCGTCCCCTTTGATGATGCCCTTCTGCGGCACCGAGCACTCCGGCACCGTGCGCGCATCCACCAGCAGGTGGTCCGGCTTCACCGACAGCCCCTCCACCGCGCGGCGCATGGCCAGCAGGCCCGCGTGGTAGATGTTGATGCGGTCGATCTCCTCCACCTCCGCGCGGCCCACGGCCCAGGCCACCGCGTCGCGCTTGATGGCCTCGGCCAGCGACTCGCGCTTCTCGGCGTCGAGGATCTTCTTCGAGTCATCCAGCCCCTTGAGCCGGAAGCCCTTGGGCAGCACGGCCGCGGCGGCCACGACGGGCCCGGCCAGCGGTGCCATGCCCGCTTCGTCCACGCCCGCGATGTGCGTGTGGCCCTGCTCCCAGAGCTCCGTCTCGAAGCGGAGCAGCTTGCGGATGCGCTGGCCCTCCGCGCGGTTCTTCTCCTGGCGCGAACGGATGCGCCGGGCGAGCGCATGCGCGCCCGCGCGCGGGTCCGCGTCCAACGCCTCCAGCAAGCCGGTGGGGACGGGGTTGGCCTGGGTGACGAAGCGCGCGGTCAGCTCGGACAGCGCGCACTGAAGCAACTGTTCCACGGTGTCTGCGGACATGATGAGGGCCCGGACCTACCTGGAACGTGGGCTGACAGGACCCCTCGCGCGGGGAACGCGCACACAGCGGCAACACATCCCCGCGGCCCCGTGCTCGGAGGAAGCCGGCTGGAGGGCCCCCTTGGGAGCAGGGTAGGCCAGACGCGGGGAAGGCTGACGAGCGTCACGCATGTCACCAGCCGTACTCCATGGGGCGGGTGGAGCACAACCTCCCTCGCGTTCATTCAGATGAATCCATGAAACAGAGGTTGTCTCAGCGTCGCGCGGGGCGGGGCCTACGGATTGAGCTGGAGTTGGAGGGTGGCCGGCTCTGGCTGGCAGTTGCAGGCGTCACACACCCATTCCACCTGCTGGGCCGCGGACACCTTGGCGCCCGCGGTGGCCACGACTCGCACCGCGCTGGGCGCGAGCGATTCGTTGATGGCGGTGCTGACGCCCTGGTCGTCTGTCACGCCGGTGATGCTCACGTGGGAGGTCACGTTGGTGCCGGTGACTGTCGCCCCGCGCACGCGCGCGCCCTCCGCCGACAGCACCTCCACCTTCAACGACACCTGCTCCGTCTGGCAGTCGTCCATCGCGCGCTCCATGCGAGGCGCCTGGTCACATGCCGCGAAGAGACCGAAACCGATGAGCCACGAAAACCAGCGTGCGCGAACCATGCCGTGAAGGGTGATGCTGGCGTGCGAGCGCGGCAACGTCTGTATCAGTCGGAAGTCGGAGACACGCGTTCACTCGCGAAGCGTGCCGCTGCCGTGTCTGGGTAACGGTGGAGCACGTAGCGGTAGACTTCTTCCGCGCGCGGCGCGTCGTGCATCCGTTCACCCAGCACACGCGCCAGAAGTACCAACGCACGGGGCGCGGTGGGCTCATCGGGCGCCGTGTCTGCCGCGGATTCCAACGCCGCTACCGCCAGTGGGAAATTCCCTTCCACGGCCGCGGCCTGTCCGACGAACAGGTGATGCTCCGGGGGCACACGCAGCCGCGGCTGCTGCTGCACGGTGGCATACAGCGACATCGCGAGTGGAACATCGCGGGCGTTCACCGCGGCCGCCAGCGCCTCCAGGGTGTCGTCGTTGGCGCTTCCCGTCTCGCTGGCCGTGGCCGCCGCACCGGTGAAGGGGATGGGACCGGCTTCGCGCAGGGGCGGCGCCATGCGGCTCGGTTGTGCGTCGCCCAGCACGGGGGTCAGGTAGTCCTGCTCGAGGCCATACCCCAGCGCATCGCCCCGCGTGTACAGCAGCAGCCCCACCACGTGCGCGGCGGTGAAGGGGATGACCAGCGTGACGGCTTCGGCCAGTACACGGGAGATGACGAAGAGGTCCAGCATGCGCAGCAGCAACGCCACCCCGTGCGTCATGAGGTGGAGGACGCCCAGGCCCACCAGCGTTCCGGCGACCAGCGTGTAGTCCCGGCCCAGGCGGCGCACGATGCGAAGGGTTCCGGGCACGTCGAACAAGGTCAGCAGTGGCTGGCGCGCGGCGGTGATGAGGAGCGCCGCGGGCAGCCAGAGGACGCCGAGCAGCAGCAGGCCGATCAGCACCGGATCCACTGTCAGCAGCCCGGGGGTGTCCAGGCCCCGAATCCACGCGCCGAGCGCCGAGCGCCCCTCTTGGAGGAGCGGGCGCAGCACGGTGACGTAGAGGAACGCGGGCATCCAGACGATGGCGAAGGTCACCACGCCGCGGAGGCCGGGGAGGACCGCGTCATGGAAGTAGTCGCGGTAGTCGGGCGAGCGCAGCGCCGTCTCGCCGCGCGCCGAGTCCCGCGCGAGCGTGAAGAAGGTGCCCCAGAAGACGCCTCCGTAAATGGTCAGCGGGATGAGCGCCGAGAAGGAGATGGCCAGCTCCACCAGCCACCGGAGCGCCGCCAGGAAGACGCTGACCGCCACGATGACCTGCGAGCCGGACGCGGTGAAGACGTAGCGCCACGCGCCCTTGAGCCGCTGCGCCATGGACACCCGGCTGCGGAAGGTGAGCAGGGTCTGCGCCACGTCGCCGCAGCGCTCGCACGCCACCAGCTCCACCGTCTGGGCCCGCCGGCCCACCACGCAGTCGGGGCAGAGCGTTTCGTTGCACCTCTCGCAACGCCACCCGGCCACGGTGGTCCGATGCCGCTGGCAGCGGGGCAGGGGCGCATCCGGTGGAATGATGTTGGGCGATGAGGGGCTCATGGCCCCCAAGCCTACGATTGCCCGGGGGACTCTTCCCAGGGGCTTCCGAGCCACGCCTGATAGGCGGCCTTCTGGGCGTCGGTGGGGCGCTCCACGCGGGACAGCCACGCCGCCTCCGCGGGCTTCGTCCCCAGCACCACCGGGATTTCCAGCAGCCGGTCGCGGCGGAACACCGTGAGCCGCACCGTCTCGCCGGGCCTCCGCTCCTCGCAGCGGGACAGCAGGGTGGCGCCGTCCACCTTCCAGCCATTCAGCGCGACCAGGTCGTCCTCCACGTAGAGCCCCGCGTCCTGTGCGGGCGAGCCATCCATCACCACCGCCACGGTGCCACTGCCCCGCGTGGTGATGCCCAGCCAGCCCTTGGGCTTGCCTTCCCCCGCCCGCCCTCGCGGCGGCGTGCCTCCCTTGTCGCTGGCGGCCTCGCGCGGACGGAAGTTCAGCTCCAGGCCCACGTGGGAGAAGACGGAGTAGTCCAGCGGCTGCGTGGTGCGCAGCGCCCGATCGAAGAAGGGCGTCAGGTCCACGCCGGCCACCTCGCTGGCCACGGCTTCGACGCCGTCCTCGGGAACGCCAGAGCCGTCGCCGTAGCGCTGCCACAAGACGCGCACGACGTCATCCAGGCCGCGGGCGTCACCGGTGGCGCGGCGGATCTCCAGGTCGAGCAGCGCGGAGACGACCTCGCCCTTGAGGTAGTAGGAGATGGCGCTGTTGGGCGAGTTCTCGTCCGGGCGGTAGTGCTTCACCCAGCTCACCAGCGACGCCTCCGCCAGCGTCTGCACGCGCCGCCCCGGCGTGGCATGCAGCGCGGTGAGCGTTTCGCCCAGGCGCGTGAGGTAGCGCTGCGCGGACATCAGCCCGGCGCGCCGCACGAAGAGGTTGTCGTAGTACGCCGTGGAGCCCTCGAAGGCCCACAGCAGCGAGGTGTAGTTCTCCTGCGCGTAGTCGAAGGGCACCAGCGCGCGCGGCTTCACCCGCTTGATGAACCACAGGTGGAAGTACTCGTGCGCCACCAGGGTGAGCAGGTCCTCCCAGCCACGGTGGGTGGAGAGTCCGACGCGGGGGAACAACAGCGCGGTGCTGGCCTTGTGCTCCAGGCCACCTCGGCCCCGGTCCGTCAGGTACAGCAAGATGAGGTAGCGCGGCATGGGCAGGCCGCCGAATACGCGGGCCTGGCATTCGCAGATGCGCTTCAGGTCCGCGCACAGCCGCTCCGGGTCCTGCACCGTGTCGCCCCACACCACGACTTCGTGCGGCACGCCCTCCACACTGAAGGTGAGCGGCGTGTGGGGGCCGACCTCAAAGGGGCTGTCCACCAACTCGTCGTAGTCCTGGGCGACGAAGGTGCTTGCGCGCTGGCCCAGCGCGCAGAAGGTCCGCCAGCCGGGGGGCGCGTCCACCGTGACGTGGTGCTCCAGCCCGCGCGTGTCCTCCGTGTAGAGGAACGTGGCGGCGCCGTTGAAGTAGGCGTGTGAGCCGTCCAGGTGGTTGGTGCGCACCGTCAGCTCGTTGGCGTAGACGCGGTAGCGCAGCGTGACGGCCACGCCCTTCGCGTCCACCCGCCAGGTGCGCTTGTCCGCGCGCCGCACCGGAAGGAGCGTTCCGTCCGGCGCATGGGCCGTCATGTCCTGCACCTGCCGCGCGAACTCCCGCACCATGTAGCTGCCGGGCGTCCACACCGGCATCACGGCGTCCAGTACGCTGGCGCCTCCTGGAAAGGAGGCTTCCACCTCCAGCAGGTGCGTATGCGGCCGGGGCATGGAGACGCGGTAGCGGACGGCACGGTGCATGAGCAGTGTCCCTCTCCCCCCCGGCCGCAGGTTACTTCGCGCGGACGAGGACGGCGCCGAAGAATCCGTCGGTCCCGTGGGTGTGAGGCGCCAGCCGGAGGAAGGGGCCGGGGCCGACCTTCTCGGCCAGCTCCGCTCCCAGCAGCTCCGCCACCGGCTTCACCGTGAACTCGGGGTGCTTCGCGAGGAAGTCCTCCACCACGTTCTCGTTCTCCTCCCGCAGCACGCTGCACGTGCCATAGATGAGCCGGCCGCCGGGCTTCACCAGCGTGGCGAAGCGCGCCAGCAGGGCCTTCTGCCGGCCCACGTGCATCTCCAAGTCCTCCGGCGTGAGGCGGTAGCGCGCGTCAGGCTTGCGGCGGAAGGTACCGGTGCCGCTGCACGGCGCGTCCACCAGCACCCGGTCCGCCTTGCCCTTGAGGGGCGTCAGCGCGGCGTCGGCGTCCGGGCCTTCGTGGGGGATGAGCTGGGCGCGCACGTTGTGCACCCCCGCGCGGCGCGCGCGCTTCTTCAGGTCCTCCATGCGGCGCTCATCGATGTCCAGGGCGTGCAAGTCACCCCGGTTCTTCATCTGCGCGGCGAGCTGGAGTGTCTTGCCGCCGGCACCCGCGCACGCATCCACCACGCGCGTGGGCGGCGCGTCCACCAGCATGCCGAGCAGCTGGCTGCCCTCGTCCTGGAGCTCCAGCATGCCTTCGCGGAAGCTCTCCAGGGAGAAAGCGTTGATTCGCGTCTCCAGCACCAGGCCCATGGGCGACAGCGGCGTGGGCTTGACGTCCACCGTCTCCGCTCTCAGCCGCTGCGCCAGCGCGTCGCGGTCCCCCTTGAGGAGGTTGGCGCGGGCGACCAGCGGGGCGCGCTCGTTCATCGCCTCCGCGGCGCGAGCGGCATCCCGGCCGAACGTCTGGAGGAAGCGGTCGGCGAGGAAGTCCGGCAGCGACGCGGCGATGGGGAAGCGCTCGCGGGCGGGCAGGGCCTCCAGGGCGGCGGCGGCTTCGGGAAGGGCACCCAGGGCTTGCGCATCCGGGGGCGCCAGCGCGGACTGGCGGGCCACCAGGCCGTGGGGCTCGCCGTAGAGGACGCGCGAGGCGGCAAACCGGAGCACGTCCTGGCGCGAGGTCTCCAGGCTGTCGAAGCGTGGGTGGGCGCGGGACAGCAGGAAGTCCACCGTTCGCTGGCGGCGCAGCAGGCCGTAGACGCGCTCGGCCACGGCGCGGCGCTCGTTGGAGTAGAGGTTGGCCTTGCGGCGCAGGGTGAAGTCCAGCGCGCGGTCGGCCATGCGGCCCTCGTGCCGGACCGAGCCGTACGCCTCCAGGCAGGCCTGGAGGACCAGGTCTTCTCGCAGGGGCCGCTCGGGCCGCTCGGAGGGGGAGAGCTTCTTCCCGGACGGAGCGCCGGACTTCTTCGGGGCCGACCGCGAGGGCGGGCGGGACTTGCGTTGGGTGGCCATGACGGAATGCGGCTTTGCATTCCTCGGGCCGGGTTGACAAGCGCGGAAAGCAAATCCGCCCTGGCGGACGCCCGCCCCGCCGCCGTGTGACGTCAGGAGGAGGGAGCGGGGGACCTTGGGCGGGGAGGCCCTACTTGCGGCGCCGGTGGAGCAGACCCGCGGCCAGCAGGGCCAGGGCCGCCGGGAGGAGGGTGGCGGTGGGGCCCGCGGCGCAGCCACCGCTCGAACTGCTCATGCCGTCATCCGGGGTGCCGGGAGAATCCGGAAGCCCCGGGCGGGGATTGGGTGAGCCCGGGTCCGTCGTGCCGGAATCCGGCGTCTGGGGCTCCTCACCGGGAGTCTCCGTCACCTGGACCAGGGCGGTGGCCGTCTGCTTCACCGTGCCCTGGGTGGCGGTGGCCGTCACCGTGTACTGCCCGGGAATCGCGAAGACGTACTCGGCGACCTCGCCCTCGGCCGTGCCGCCGTCGCCGAAATCCCAGGTTACCGTGGCGGCCTCGAGCGACGGCGTGGCCCGGAAGAAGGCGCGGTGGGGGGCCACGCCCCGCTCGCCCTCCACGGCGAGCGTCAGCTCCCCCGCGGGAAGCTGCTCCTGTGGAGGCAGTTCCTTCTGGAGCGTGAAGCGGTCCACGGTGTCTCCGTTCACCCCGAGCAACTGCGCGGTGAGCGTGCCGTCGACCACCGTCACGTCGAGGAAGCCGTAGGCCTGGTTGTCGCGGATGACGCTCCAGTCCGGCTTGCTGCCGGGGAGCATCCTCAGCGTCGCGCCGCCGCCGCCCACCACCAGGTAGGGGATGCCCTTTTCGCCGGCCCCGGCGACGGCGTCACCCTTCATGGGCTTGCTGCGCTCGTAGTTGTGGTCGTGCCCGGTGAGCACCAGGTCCACGTCGTACTTCTCCATGATGGGGCCGAAGTGGCGGCGCATGGAGAGCTGCGAGCCGTGCTCGCCGCTGGACCAGGGTGGGTGGTGGAAGAAGACAATCTTCCACGGCTGCGTCGAGCCCGCGAGGTCCCGCTCCAGCCACGCCTTCTGCGCATCCCGCGTGCAACGGTCCGCCGACGCCAGTCCCACGGCGCAGTTGGAGTCGAGCGCCACGAAGTGCACGTGGCCCCAGTCGAACGAGTAGTAGCGCTCCGTGCCCTCGGGGTTGTTGGTGGGCAGGTAGAGGTTGTCCAGGGAGGGCTGCCCCTGGTTCGTCACGTACTCATGGTTGCCGAGCGCCGCGAAGAACGGCACCTGGGCCAGCAGGGCCTCCATGGGCACGAAGAGGTTGTTCTGGATTTCCGCCTCGGTGCCATCGGCGTAGGCGTTGTCCCCCAGCGCGACGAACAGCTCCGCCTGCCGCTTGAGCATGGCCGCGGCGACCTTCTTCTGGTTCGAGCCGCCCGTGCCAAAGTCGCCCACCGCCACGAAGTGCACGCTGCGGGTCCCTGGCACCGGCGCGGTACGGAATCGATTGAGCGGCGTGCGCAGGCCACAGGCCGACACCTCGTATGTGTACTCGGTGCCCGGCGTCAGCCCGGTCAGCACCACCGCGTGCACCTTCCCGGCATCCAGGGAGACAGCAGATTGGTTGGCCGCTCCCTCGCCGTAGCGCACCTCCGCCTGACAGTTGGCGGCGAGCCGGAAGGCGATCGTCGCCGTGTCCGGTCCCACCTTCTGCAGATACGGGTCTCGATACAGCGTCCCCGCACTCGCGGTGCTGGCGAGCAGCATCAGCGCGGCCGCCCAGGGGGCAAGGTGAAAGGGGGTCTTCCGGTGCATGCGGCCTCCTCCCGAACAAGCTCGGGATGGAGGCGCAACCGTTCAACCGCTGACCTTCATCCTGCCCCCACCCGGAGTAGGAGACGGTGGGGCAGGGCCCCGTGTATCCGCCTCCTCTCCGGTCAGGCGTCAAGGCTTGACGTCGTAGGCCGCCAGGTCCTCGGTGCGTTCGCCTTCCTCACGCACCTTTCCGATGCCCGGGACGAGCCAGTAGAAGCGCGTCTTGTCTGGCTTCACCTCGCCGTTGTTGTTGACCTTGTCGCGCTGAATCTTGACCGCGTTGGTGAAGGTTCCAGCCCGCGTCGTCACCGTCACGCCGGATTCGAGCACCTTCCAGATATACGTCGGGTCCTTCTGGTCCTTCGAGCCGTCGCCCAGGGTGATGTGCTCGAGCACATCGCTCTTGTACGTCCAGGGCAGGGCGTCTGGAACGCTCGCCACGGCTTTCACCGTGGCGGGAGACCAGGTGGTGGAGCGGACCTGCTGGCCATTGCGGTAGTCGTCCTCGCGCAGACGCACGACGAGCCCGTTGGTGAGCTCCACCTGCCACGAATACTCTTCATAGAGGGTGCCGTTGCGCACGCGGTCCTGGCGGCTGTGCACCTGGACGGCGTTGATGCCCGGTTGGTCCGGGACTTCGCCGGGGCCCACCACCGTCACCTGCTTCTGGAAGTCGCCGTCGACGGGGTCCTGGATGTCGTAGGTCCAGGTGCTGCCCGCGGTCAGCGGCCACAGCGACTGCGACCCGGTGGGCTCCTCTCCGTTGCCCTGACCATCTGGCCCCCCCGGCAGCACCGGCTCTCCCGGCAGTCCGCCGCCGGGTGTCGGGTCCTGCGAATCTCCCGCGGGCAGGCTGTTGCTCCCACACGCCACCAACCACCCCGCCGCGAACACGGCCACCCAACCGCGCCTCATATCCGCTCCTCCCGTGTGCTCCTCGAATTCACCGCCGTCCACCGCAAGCCTCGCAGGGCCGCCCCCTCCGTGCGGCCCAGCGCCGCGGCGAGGGAGCCCGGCTCCGGCTCCTCGACTTCCAATTCCAGCCGACGCCCGTCGAAGTCGAGCGCGCAGCTCTTCACCATGACGTTCCGCTCACCCAGGACCCGGCGCAGCGTGGCCTCCGCGCCCACCAGGTCATCCGACTGCGCCGACAGCACCAGCCGCTGCTTCGCCGTGGCGGGCACCTCCTCGCGGTTGAAGCAATCCAGCACGAAGAGCAGGGCCATCACGAACACCGTCCCGACGGACGCAAGCCCCAGGCTGCCGTGGCCGCACGCCATGCCCAGGCCAATCATCAGGAAGAGGATGGCCGCGTCACGCGGGTCCTTGAGTCCCGAGCGGAACCGGACGAAGCCGCCCAGGCCCACCAGCCCGAAGGCCTTCGCCAGGCTGTCGCCGATGACGGCGGTGATGACCGCCGCCGCCGCGCACAGCAGCACCTGCGCCTGAATCATGTCCGCCTTGGGCAGCGCCCGCTTCATGAGCAGACGCCAGGGCCGCAGCGACAGCAGGGTGCCAATGAGCGCCGCGGCCAGCATCCGCGGCAGAATCGCGGTGACAGACAGCGCGCTGAGCTCCGCTTTCGCGCCCTCGAACAGGGCTGAGAATGATGCGTCCATGGCGGTGACCTAGGCTTCCATCCGGGGAGAGGTGTCCACGCGGACCGTGCGCGCGGGCTGCTGCGTGAGCGCCCGTGCGGTCGCGGCCACGGCATAGGCGTTGCGCAGCACCGGCAGCCGGTCTGGCTGCTCCGCCAGCACGCGCTCGATGAGCGCCTGCGCGTGCGGTCCCATGGGCAGTCCCTTCAAGGAGGACAGCGCGGTGGTGGGCCACCGGCCCAGATGGTCCACACGCAGCTTCCAGGCCCGCGAGACATCCATGCCGTCCACCGAATCCAGCGCCTCCTTCGTCTGCGGCGCGCCGCGCTCGCGCAGCGCCCAGGCTTCGTCGGTATCCAGGCCCGTCAGCGAGCGGAGCACCAGCTTCAGCGCCTTGCCTGCCAGGGCCTCTCGCAGGCCTCGGGCCACCGGTGTGTCCAGGCCCTGGGTGCTGCGCAGCACCGCCAGCCGGTCATGCGGCAGCAGGACTTCGCGCAGCGCATCCGCCCGCGCCCCCGGGACGCCGGTGAGGCTGCTCGCCACCTCCGAGAACAGCTTGCGCTGCATGCCCGCCTCGCGCACCAACCAGGACTCCTCGCAGTCCTGGCCGGCGAGCCCCGCGAGCACGTCCGCCAGCCGCCCGTCCCGCATGGCGCGCTCGCGCAGGGCCCACGCCGGGGCCGAGCCATCGTTCTTGAGGCTCGCCAGCACCTCCGTGGGGGCCCGCGCGTATAGCCGCTGCCGCAACAGGGCCGCGCGCGAGTCCATGCGGCCCGTGAGGCTGAAGGCCACCTCCGCGGGCGCCAGGTCCGCCAGCACCTCGCGCAGTTCCATGGCCGGTACGTCCGCCAGGCCCGCCATGCCGCGCGCGGTGAGGCCCGGGAAGCGCTCCGCGAAGGCCAGGCGCTGCTGGTGCGCGGCCATGCCCGGGATTCCGCTCAACATCCACACCGCGAGCGCCGGTTCGCGCTGCTCCACGGTGTCCAGCGTCTGGAAGAAGCGCTCTTCCAGGTTCTCGAGCGTGGTGGGGCTGGCATGCCGCGGCCGGGCTGGCGCCGGGACGATGCGCTGCACCTGCTGTTCGCGACCCTCCAGCCGTGCGACGACGGCGTCCACCAAACGCTGCTCCAGCACGCGCAGAGGGACGTCGTTGTTCTCCAGGATGATCCACCGCTGCGGATCCTTCCGCGCCATCTCCAGGAAGGACTCGCGCACGCGCACCGCCAGGCCCGCGCCCACCAGTCCCTTCCGGCTGTCCCCATCATGGACGCGCTTGCTCTGGAGCTTGCCCAGGCGCTTGCGCAGTCGGGCGAGGTCTGGATCCACGTCCACCAGGATGACCAGGTCCGGCCACAGGCCCTGCGAGGCCAGCTCGCACGCGGGGCGCAGCTCGTCCATGGGCAGCCCGCGGCCCCCTCCGCTGAGGGCGAGCTGTGAGTACAGGTAGCGGTCGGTGATGCACACCTCGCCCCGGGACAGCGCGGGCGCCACCACTTCATCCAGTTGTTGGGCGTCCCGCGCCAGGTTGAGGAAGAACTCCGTGCGTGGAGACATCTCCAGCAGCCGGGAGTCTCGCGTCAGCTCCCGGATGCGCCGCGCCGCGGGCGCCTGCAGCTCGCCGCCCTCCCGCGCATGCGCCACCCGGTAGCCCAGCCGCTTCAGCTTCGCGGCCAGCAGGTTGGAGAGCGTCGTCTTGCCGCTTCCGTCAATTCCCTCGAAGTCGATGAACACTGTGCCCTATCCCCCTGCGACGCCATCCGCGGCGAAAGCGTGGACCTTCGCCATTCCCTCTGCGAACTTGCTGTAGGCCGGCGCTCCGCCCGGATTGAGCGACGCCAGCCATTCGGGCAGCTCGTGCCCGAGATGCTTCACCTCCACCACCACTCGCGGCTCCACCCACCGCGCGGGCTCCAGCCGCTCCACCGACAATGCAAGCTGGGACAGCGCCTGCTCCGGCGCAATCCGGTGGTAGCGAATGTCTCGATCCACCGTCACCCGCCACGCCTGCGACGACTGGTACACGTGGCGCGTGTACGTCACCGCCAGCACCGGACTGAGACTGCCTCCGGCGATGAGCGGCAGCAGGCTGGCCCCGCCATGCAGCGCGCGGCCCAGGTCCGAGCGCGGCACCCAGACGCGGCGCTTCTGCGTGAGGCCGTGGCGCTCCCGTTTCACCTCCAGCACCACCCGCGCCTCGCCGTCCGCGCCCCGGTCCGGTGCGTACTC
Source organism: Myxococcus xanthus (assembly GCF_013116825.1). Classification (GTDB taxonomy): domain Bacteria; phylum Myxococcota; class Myxococcia; order Myxococcales; family Myxococcaceae; genus Myxococcus; species Myxococcus xanthus_B. The sequence continues at coordinate 5,121 of NZ_JABFNS010000114.1, read as the reverse complement.
CTTCGTTCGAACCTTGAGACAGTCTTCCGGCGTGAGCAGGGCCCGCGCCGCCAGCGGGCCACCGGGCCGGTCGAAGTACACGGACACGATGCGCGTGGGCGGCGGCAGGTGCCCCTCCAGCTCCAGCGACAGGCGCGTGCCCAGGGCCGCGGCCGTCTTCTCCTCCAGCACCAGCTTGAATTCCCGCCGGAGCTTGGTGACTTCACCTTCCGCGAACGACAGCATCGTTTGGGTCTCCGTGCTCAGAAGCGTGCGCCGAGTTCGATGGAATGCTGCAGGCCAGGGAATTCATCGCCGGGGCGCAGCGCGCGCTCCGTCTGGAATTGGGCCCGGAAGCGGGTGCCGAGCAGCACGTTGAAGCCGCCCACCAATGAATGTCCGTCCCCCCGAACCGTGTCGCCGCGAAGCTGCAAGGCCTCCACGCCCGCGACGGGCTGGATGGCCCATTCGTTGCCCACGTGGATGAGGTACTGGGCCAGCAGCATCTGCGCCGTGAAGGGCCCCATGGGCAGCCGCCCGGAAATGGCCTCGCCGGTGAAGACGAAGCCCGCCAGCTTCAGCTCCGCGTCCGCGGCCACCGCGTGCTTGCGCGCCAGGTCCATTGCTTCGGAGACGTAGGTGCTGACGCCCACGGTGAGCGGCTTGAAGTTGAAGGGCCGCAGGCTCACGCGCGCGGCGGCGTCTTCCTTCAACCGCACGCCCGCCTCGTCGATGGCTCCCTGGAAGAAGCCCGCGGAGATTTTGAGCCCCCAGACCTGCTTCAGCCGGACTTCGCCCATCAGCCCCATGCGGCGGCCACCCATCTGATGGGTCTCCGTGATGTACTCCTCCACCAGTCCGCGGGTCTGGATGGGCAGGTCCCACGATGACTCCAGCGAGCGCTGGAGGAAGGGCGTCTTGAACTGGCCGCCGTAGAGTCGGAAGCGCTTGCGGTCATCCGCCAGGCGCACGAAGGCGTCCTTGAGCATCTGCGAGTCCGCCAGGTCCGCCGTCACTTCGGCTTCCAGGTTGGGCAATGACGTGCTCACGCCCACGCGTGCGTCCGCGATGGAGAGGCGGCGCTGGTACTGGTTGCGCTCGTCGGCACGGGCCCGTGCGGACACGCGTCCGATGACGCGGATGGTCTGCACCTCGCTCTTGGGCTTGTCGTCAATCGCGTCCGGATTCTCGCCCAGCGAATCGTCCTGCGCCTGACCAGGCCGCTGTTTCCGCTGGCGCTTGTTCGCGTCCTGCGCTGCCGTCGCCTCGCCATCCGCTCCGGGGCGGGGACTCACGGAAGGCGGCTGCGCGCCGGGCGCAGGCCGCGACGGAGGCGGCAGGGCCTGGGCCATGGCGCCCTCGAGCTGCGTCTGTGTGGCGTCATCCTCCTCCGGCAGCAAGGGCTCAGGAGGCTCAACGCCGTCCACCACGCCGCCTGACAGAGGGTCATCCTCCACGGGCGCGGCAACTGCCTCCGTCCGTGGGGCGGGTGTCTTGGCGACAGCCCACGCCGGCATGCCCATCAAGATCGCGACGAGCAGGTTCCGCCTCGTCCGCTCATTCACCTGCCACCCGCCCATGTCCACGCCTCCCCGACCGCCACCAGAGCGCGTCCACTGCAACACGGGTGCCCGTTCGATGAGCGGACGCGGAGGGTTGGGGGAGGTTGGGTTCCGGACGAAAAGCGGGCCCGACGGCGCAGAAAAGCAATGACCTGGTCGTCACGTTGCCGTGACAGGGAACGGAAGTTCCCAACGTCGCGGCAGGCGACCCTGTACGAATGCCCGTCGGTTGGAAGGAGTTACTGCCCGGACGGAGGATCGGCCGGAGGGGTGGGGACGCTGCCCGCTTCCGGCGTGGAGGGCGCCGCAGGTGGGGGCGGAATCTCCGTTGCCCCAGGGGTGGAGCCGGACGACTTCACGCGCCGCAGGACGTTGCGCAGGCCCAGGGCCAGCGCCGTACCGGCACCCACCAGAATCAACCCCCAGCCCATGCCGCGGGGCAGGGGGGAGCTGGCCACGGAGAAGCGCGCGGTGATGACCTTCAGGTGGGTCCCTCGGTACCGCACCTCCAGGTCCCAGGGGCCGGGCTCGTCCGGAGTGAACTGGGTGTGCCAGTTGACCCCGTCCCGCGTCAGCGTCTTCGTCTGCTGGGATGGCGACCCGGTGGGGTGGAAGGTGACGGTGAGGGGGCCGTCGAACTCGGGTCCCTCAAAATTGCCTACATGCAACGACACGGAGATGGGCTCTCCCTCCGTTGGCAAGGCGGGGTGGAGGGTGCCCTGGAGGCGCTCCTCCGCGTCGGACCAGCGGAGCTCCAGAACGTCCCCACGGCGTTCGACACGAATCTGATCGTTCGCGGGAGCCGCAACCGTGGTAGTTGCAATGAGGAGGCTGGCGATCAGTGCCCATCCGGATTTGAATCCGGGGTGCCTTTGCCTCCGAAGTGGCTGTCCTCTAAGATGCGCTGCCCTGCTGCATTCCACCTGAGCCTGCTCCCCGCCGGCAATGTCCCGGGATGAACCCTCAATCATTCGGGAAATATCAGCTTCTTAAGAAGCTCGCCACGGGCGGCATGGCCGAGGTCTGGCTGGCGCGCCAGACGGGCATCGAGGGGTTCCACAAGAACCTCGTGGTGAAGCGCATCCTCCCGCACCTCGCGGAGGACCGTGAGTTCGTGGAGATGTTCCGGAACGAGGCGCTGATTGCCGCGCGCTTCAATCACCCGAACATCGCCCAGGTCTACGAGTTCGGCGAGGCCAACGGCACCTATTACATCGCCATGGAGTTCATCCACGGCGAGGACCTGGGCCGGGTGATGCGCAAGGCCGCCAGCACGGGGCAGTGGGTGGCGCGGCCGCTGGCCATTCGCATCGTCGCCGCCGCTTGCGAGGGCCTGCACTACGCCCACAGCCGCACGGATGACGCCGGCCGGCCCCTGCGCGTGGTGCACCGCGACATCTCGCCGCAGAACATCCTGATCAGCTTCGACGGCTCGGTGAAGCTGGTGGACTTCGGCATCGCGAAGGCCGCGGATCAGGCATCGCTCACGAAGTCGGGCGCCATCAAGGGCAAGTTCGCGTACATGGCGCCGGAGCAGGCCGCCGGCAAGCCACTGGACGGGCGCGCGGACATCTTCGCCATCGGTCTGGTGCTCTACGAGCTGCTCACGGGCGTGCGTCCGTTGAAGCGCGACTCGGAGCTGGCCACGCTGCAGGCCGCCATGGAGTGCGCCATCGCCGCGCCCTCTCAGGTGGCGGACGTCCCGGAGGAGATGGACCCGGTGGTGATGCGGGCCATCGCGAAGAACTCGGACGACCGTTACCGGGACGCGCGCCAGTTCCAGATGGCGCTGGAAGAGATTCTCGTCGGGCAGCGCTGGGTGGCAGGCTCGGTGCAGATCTCCGAGCTGATGGAGACGCTCTTCGCCGACCGTCTGGCCGAGGAGAAGGCCCAGGGCCAGGTGGTTCCCGTGGGCGAGGACTCCGCGAACTCCGGCACGCCCATGCCGCCCACGCCGCCGCCGCAGGAGCGTGGCCGCAGCCGCACCTCCGCCGCCGCGGACATGAACTGGGAGGCGCCGCCGGGCGAGGCCTCGGTTCGCGAGCGCCAGCGCGGCTCGTCTTCCCGCACGTCCATGGGGCCCCGGCGCACCTCGGCCGCGGTGCCCGCGGTGGAGCCCGACGAACAGGGGGAGTGGGATGCGCCGTCCGGAATCGAGGAGGCCCCGCCGCCGCGCCGGAGCAGGACGTCCGCGGAGCTGCGCCGTCCGTCCAACCCCAACTCCACCCAGATTGCGCGGACGAGCTCCCGTTCGGACCTGAGCCGGACCGGCGTGGGCGAGCCGCCCCCGCCTCGCCGCTCCGCCACGCGCGCCGCCCCCATCGTGGAGGACCCGGGGCCGCCTCCGTCCCGCTCGCGCGCGAGCATGGCGGCGGTCGATGAGCGCACCCGGATGGAGGACGAGGAGCTGGACGACGAGCGGACCATGCTTCCGCCGCCGGAGCCCGCGCCGCCTCCTCGCCGCCGGACCGGGATGCACTCCGGCATCCACCCCTCCGAGGCCCCGCCGCGCCGCCGCACGTCGAGCCGCGCCGAGATGCCGTCGCCCCCACCGCGTTCGAGGACGTCGAGCGTGGGCCTGTCGCGTTCGCGCGCCGAGGACGCCGAGGTGGACCGGGCGCTGGAGAAGTCCACGCGGAGTGCTCGCGCGGGTGTGGCCAAGCGCAACATCGCCACCGTCGGGTTCATCGTGGGGCTGGTGGCCGTGGGGGTGGTGTTCCACAAGCCCATCCTCGCGGTGCTCAACAGCCGCGCCTCCGACGGACAGTCGGTGACGCTGTCGGTCAACACCAACGAGAAGGTGAAGGTCTCGGTGCGCCACACCGAACGCTGCGGCAGTCCGCAGCCGGTGACGGAGCTGGGAGAGACACCCCTCGTCAATGCGACGGGCGTCCATCTCCAGGACACGCTCATCCTGGTGAATGAGCAGCAGGGCATCTACAAGGAGGAGGTCGACACGCTCGCCTTCGGTGAGCCCGGTCAGGCCAAGTCCTTCACCTACGAGTTCCGCCGGGGCCAGCTCCAGCTGACGCTGAAGCCGGACGGTCTGCGCGGCATCTCCGTGAAGCGCAATGGCCAGGACCAGGGCACCTACCTGGGCAACAAGGGCATGAAGCTCGACCTCATGGAGGGCCGCCACAAGCTGGAGCTGCAGGGCGGGCCCCTGAAGGAGCCATTCATGTTCGAGGTCGAGATCAAGCCCGGCCTCATCAACAAGCAGACCGAAGACTTGTCCGCCTTCGTGGGCTAGCGGCGTGCCGCCCCGTCAGTAGCGGGGCAGGCTGGGGTCCACCTGCAGGGAGTACAGGTCGATGCCGCCTCGCAGCGACACCGCGTCGATGCCCAGCGACATCAGGTAGGCCGCGCCGTCCAGGCTGCGCACGCCATGGTGGCAGTAGACCACCACGGGCCGGCCGCGCAGGGCCTCCAGTTCATCCGCGCGCTCTTCCAATTCAGGCAGGGGAATCAGCAGCGAGTCCGGCAAGGCCACCCACGCATTCTCCGTGGGAAAACGCACGTCGAGCAGCGCGGGGCGGGACTCCGCGCTGCTCGACGTGCGTTTTCCCACGGAGAATGCGTG
>NZ_JABFNS010000113.1 GCF_013116825.1 Myxococcus xanthus | reverse complement strand
CGGTGGCTATGTCGGAGGGGTCCCACCCGTTCCCATCCCGAACACGGAAGTTAAGCCCTCCAGAGCCGATGGTACTTCGCGGGAAACCGCGCGGGAGAGTAGGTCGCTGCCGGATTCTTTTTGAGAAACCCCCGGTGTCCCTCGTGGACACCGGGGGTTTTCCGTTTTGGGGCCGTGTGGAGTTTCGGCGCGTCACCGCGGGCGCTGGGCCTGGCGCCGCGCGCGCAGCCGGCGCACGCCCCCCACCGCCAGCAGGGCCGCCGTCGTGGCCAGCACCAGCAGGTGCTCGGCGCGCGCCGCCCCTTTCGCCACCGCGTCCACGCTGTGCGAGAAGGCGTACCCCAGCGCCACCAGCACCGGGGCGCTCGAGGCACGCGTCGCGTTGCAGTGAACGTCCCCCGTCCGCTGCGAGTCGCTGCCTTCCGCTGCGACTGCCTTTGATGATTTGGGGCTCCGTGTTGCTGGTATCGACGCGCCCGGCTTGGTTGAGTGTGGGCTCCCCGCTGTGTTGAGAGGAGCCTCTCGAATGAAGCTGCTTCGTCCTTGCCTTGGCGCGCTGCTCGCGGCCGGCCTCTTCCTCGTACCCACGAACTCGGAGGCGGCTGTCCGTGTCGGGCTTGGGGCTGATTATTGGATTGATGACAGCGCGGTCTTCAACTTCACGCTGGGCGTTGAGACCCCGCTCGCGGGGCCGCTGTCTGTTGGGGCTCGGTTCGGTGCAATGCTCATCACCGAGGGCAACGACATCGGTGTTCCGTTGGACCTGGTCCTGCGTGCGAACCTCGGCAGGTCCGGCGTCTACGTCGAAGGCATGGTCGGACCTTGGCTCGTGTTCGGCCGTGGTGACACCTTCCGAGCGCATGCCGCGTTTGGCTTTGGCCTTCAGGGCAAGGCCGCGAGCATTGGTCTCGAGGTGGGTTACCTGGAGCCCAACCCAACCATTGGTTTGCGGCTCGGCTACAAGTTCTGAGCCTCAATAATGCGGTGGACGCTCGTCATGGCGGGCGTCCACCAGGCCGGGCTCGGCTTCCAGCTTCTGCTTGAGCCGGTCCACCTCTGCTCTCAGCTGGTCGATGACCTTCTGCTGTTCGTACAGCACGCCGCTGAGCTCCTGCAGCAGTTCCTGCTGGTGCATGTAGCGGATTTCCAGCTCGGCGATTCGCTTCTCGTCCATGGGCGTTCACCCATATCCTGGCGAGGCGGCCTGCGTCCCTACCAGGTTGAGCCTTGCTCCCTCCGCATGAACGTCGACGAACACATCCAGCGTGCTCGTGAGCTGCTCGCCCGGAACCAGCCCGAGATGGCCGAGTCCGCTCTCAGCGACGCCATCGATGCCGCTGTCGCCGCCGAGGACATCATCCTGCTGACGCGGGCTCGCTTCGCATTGGGGGAGTTGCTCTTTCAGCAAGGGCGTGATGCGGAGGCGGTTCCCTACCTGCAGGCCGTCGTGCGCACCGAGCGCGTCGATGGCGCCGTGGACGTCGAGGTGAAGGCCTCCGCCCGCATGCTCCGACAGATCCGCGGCGTCGAGCCTCGGGAGTAGGTCTCCGGCCCCTTCACGTCAGGGGATGCTGCAGGACTTCCGAATCAGCTCCGGCTGGCCGGAAAAGCGCCGCTCAAGGTCCATTCGCGTGAGCCGGGCATCGTCGATGCGCCGCTCCTTGACCTGAATCGCGCACAGAGCCGCCATCGCCTTGGGGTCTGCTCGGTCCAGTCGGTCCGCTTGGCGCAAAGCCTCTTCCGCGGTGTCCACCTGGCCCAGCCGATGCCACGCGAGCCCGAGCTCGAAAAAGCCCAGGCTGAGCTTCGGGTCCTCGGCCACCGCCGCGCGGAAGAGCTTCACCGCTTCGGCGTCGTGCCCTTCCCGGCTGTGCACCCTGCCTTGTTCCACCAGGAGCCTGGCATGTGGCAGGCGCCCTTCAAGCTTCTTGAGGATGGCCAGCGCCTCTTCGCCCCGCTTCGCCGCGCTCAGCAGGTGGACGTAGCGCAGTCCGACCAGCGGGTCGCCGGGCGCCTTTCCATGCGCCCGCTCCATCGCTTCGGCCGCGCCCACGACGTCCCCGTCCTTCTCTTGTAGCTCCGCTCGAAGCAGGTCCGGCCGCGCGTCTCGTGGGGCCAGCGTCTCTGCTCGTGACAGGGCCGTGCTCACACACCGGCTCATCCGCTCGACGTCGCAGATTCTCGCCAGCAGAAGCTGGGTTTCGACCTCCTGGGGATTCCGGCGCTCCGCCTCCAAGGCGAGCGCATGGGCGTCATCTGGAGCCCCATCCAGCAGCAGCGTCGCGGCCTCTCGCAGCTCCGCCGGCGTGGCCTTGGTGTCGTCCTTCATCGGCCGCAGGAAAGGGACACGCTGGGACGCGCTCGACATGGCCCGTGCGATGGACAGCCGCTGCTCGGGCATGTTCCTGGAGATGAAAAGCGGAATGAGGTGGATGAGCGTCACCACGATGCACACGATGAGCAGGCTCCGGGTTCCCCGGTTCAGCCTGCGGCGACGCGCTCCCTCTGCTTCCTGCACTTCCGATTCTCCTGGAGGCGCGCTCCGCCTCATCATGCATCCCGCTACTACACTGCCCGCAGTCTTGGACGTAGCCCCGAGGGCAGCTCCAGGCCACAGCTCCAACACAGCTCGAAGTTACCGGGGTTCTCTTCGCGGCACCGTGGACACTCCACCGACCGCTCGGCGTGCTCTTGATTCTCCTGGAGCTCCGCCAAAAGGCCTTTCGCGTGCTCGAGGTCTTGCGGCTCCACCCACAGCTCAATCCAGGTCTCCGCGCTCGGAATCTCGCCGCTCAACGGGGCAAGCGCTTCTCCGCGTACCTCTACCGCTACGCCCATGGCTTCCAGCGCGCCCGCCAGAAGCCGTGCTTCTCCCACCGTGCGATGCACGGACAACTGCACGCGCCTCATGCTCCTGTCTTCACAGAAGCCGAGCTCGGCAGCAACCCCGGCTACGGGCTCGCTCCCGCCCGCCCGATGGGCGGCTTACCTGGTCGGGCGGCACGAGGCGTCGGGCCCTGAGGCGCTACTGCTCTTCTTCGCGCAACTGGTGCGGCAGCACCGCGTGTGCGCGACGAGGGGCCCGGGCATGCAGCTCGGTTGTCAGCAGGCGGTCCAGCTCCTCGAGCAGGGCGTCATAGAGGGGGCCAGCGCCCTGGGCTGGAAGTCGCTCGGCCGCGACGCGCACGCGAGGGGACTCTTCGTCCTCGAACGCGAGCGTCACCGCGAGACCATCTGGCCCACCTGCCTGCGGAGCCATGACGACGGGGGCGGGGGCGCGGCTGGCTTGTTCGAAGAGCGGACCCAGGCGCTGGATTTCCGCTCCCGTGAGGTCGCGCTCGCTGACCACCTCACCCTGCTCCAGCACCTTCAGGTGCTTCATTCCTTCCAGCCGGAGCGCCTGTGCGCCTGTGTTCGTTCGCCCACTGCGCTCGTACGTGACCGTCCTCACGCCGCGTCACCTCCTGGAGCACGAGGTAGGCACCCTTGCTCGCCGCCGCATCCGGCAAAGCCGCGGCTCGCGCATTCCGTGTCCGGCGCCGAGCGATGTCGTGCGCTTCCCGACACCGGACGAACCCCTCCGCACGAGTGTTTCCACCTGGGCCGCTTCCTAGTTTCAGGCCTCCCCGGCACTTTCGCTTGGGGACTCCCGAGGTAGGTCCATGAGCAAGGACAGCGGCAAGAACCAGAACGACCAGCGCGCCAACTCCAAGAATCCGAACAACCCCGCGCACAAGGCGTCGCAGGACAACCGCTCCAACCAAATGAACCCCAATAGCCCTCGGCAGTCGGGCAACAACCCGAACGGCGGGAGCAACAACAGCGGGAACAACTCGACGGGGGGGAACCCCGCGGCGAACTCGTCTGGCTCCTCGCACAACAAGAGCTGAGCTTTGAAGGCTCCAGGCCCAGGGAGGGTCGGCCCCGGGCCTGGGGGTTCATGCTGGCGCGGTGGCCGGCGGTTCGTGCCGCCGCGCCAGCATCCCACCGCGTGGTCAGCGCGCCCGGGGCTCGCACTCACCTTCGCCGCGGTAGTGCCCCAGGTTGCGCGTCAGCGCCGTGACGAAGTCGCGCAGCGTCTGCACGTTGCCCACGCCACCCGTGCCGTACTGGCCCGACGGCAGCTCCGTCAGGTCCACCGCCGCCAGCTCCTCGAGCGTCACCTCTCCGTCGGGACCCGCGATGCCCATGCTGTCCGCGGCGGCCAGCGCGTCGAAGCGCATCTTCGCGTCCGGCGACTGCAGGTCGTCGAAGAAGAGGTGGTCGCCGTGGATGGTGAGCTGCACCGTCTCCTCGCCGTCCTTGGGCACCGTTACGCCCGCGCCCAGGCCCGGGCTCTCGCAGTGCTCGTAGACGGTGTTGGTGGTGAAGCCCCAGGCGAAGCGCTTGGTCTGCGCGCCCTTGGTCGCCGTGCCCTCCATGTAGACGGAGTAGCCGCCGTCCTTCATCCGCGTGACGTCCGCGGCGTCTGCGTTGCCAGCAACCGCGTTGGCGTTGGGCGCGATGGCGAAGCTGACGTGGTCCCACTCCTGGGCCGGCACGTCGCGGAACGTCTCCACCACCACCGGGCCGGGCTTGTGCACGTCGAAGACCCGCGCCTGCGTCATCTCGACGGCGGTCTCGTCGTGGTTGCCGACCTTCACCTCGCCGAGCACCACGAGGAACTTGCTGAAGCGCACCGTCCAGCCGTCCACGATGCCGTCCTCGTCACCCACGGCCGCGGGAATCTCCTTCTCGATGTAGTCCTCGCCATATGCGGTGAACGTCACCGTGCCCGCGCCGTCGCTGCACGCCATCAGTCCCAGACAGGAAAGCCCCAGCATCCACTTCTTCATTGCGCAGCTCCTTCCACCCACGTCACGACGTAGGCAGTGGTGTCTTCCACGCCGCGCACCAGCGCGTTCTGCGCCTGGCTGTCGGCGGGGAAGGTGTAGACGCCATCCGCGTCTGAATCCGTCGCGGTGGCGAAGTCAATGCGGCCCAGCCACGTCCCCAGCTTCACGGCGATGCGCACATGGCCCGCCTCCATCCCCAGCGACTTCTCGAAGCGCACGCCCTGGATGGGCTTGGGCAGGCTCGTCATCGCGTCGAAGCGCCGCTCAACGCCCTCCGCGTTGCGTGCCGTGCCGCGAACGCGCATCGTCTGGCCGCTCAGCACGCCCTGGGGGTCGGTGGCCTGCGTGGGGGCCGTCAGCGTCAGCTCCAGGGAGCCGTACTCGCCCGTCACTGCGCTCGCGTCGCCCAGCGTGGCGCCGGTGAGCAGGTCCACGGTGCGGGTGGTCAGCACCTCGGCCAACGCGTCACCCGGTGAGTAGTGTCCGGGGTGCGCATGGGCCGTGCCGCCAATGAGCGTGTACCAGTCGAAGCGGCGGGCCGTCAGCGCGCGGCCTTCAAAGAAGCGCACCGGGCCCACGGAGAGGTGCGCGGACTCCACCGTCACCGTCCAGCCTCGCTCGTTGGCGCCCGTCATGGGCGTGGACGTCACCTCCACGGGAAAGGTGCGCCGCTCCGCTTCGCTGCCACAGCCGCTCAGGGCCGTGGCCGCAGCGGCCAGGGCCAGCGCGCCGGTGAGGATGTGTCTGCGATTCATAGATGGACCTCCAGGGAGAGCGAGGCCATCCGAGGCGACCCCGCGGTGAAATGTCTTGCCGGGACCAGGCTCGCCGCGGCGGCAGGGTCGAAGCGCGAGCCGTAGACGAACTCGCCATCCCTCCAGCGCGCGTCGAGCAGGTTCGAGACCTCCAGCCTCAGCCCCAGCGCGCCCCGGCGGATGGCGACGTGCGCATCCGCGAGGAACACGGTGGCGCTGCGCTCGCTGAAGGGCAGCGGGCGTGGACCGATGAAGGTGAGCCCCGTGCCCAGCGACAGCGTGCTGCCGCCGAACCCCGTCCAGGTCAGCGGGCCGTCCCAGCCCACGTCAGCGCGCGCGACGAAGGGCGCGAAGTAGGGCAGCAGCGCGTCCGAGGCTCGCACGTAGGCGTGGGCGAACGTGGCGCTGACCGCGGTGACGAGCCCTGGCAGCGGACGGGCCTGGAGCGCGGCGGAGACGCCCGAGCGCAGCGTCTGGCCCGTGTACACAGTCGTGCCCACGGTGTGGTCGAAGAAGAAGTCGTTGTCCACCTGCGAGCCGAAGAGGCTGAGCTGCAGGGCCCAGTGCTCGCCGTCCTTGCGCGAGCCCAGCTCCGCGCCTCGGATGGAGACGAAGGGGGCGCGCTCGCCCTCCGAGAGGCTGCGTGCCTGCGGCGAGCGGAAGCCGTCACCGTAGCTGGCGAACAGGCGCCAGGCGTCCGCGTCATCTCCCAGCGCGTACTCCACGCCTGCCTTCGCGCCCAGGTGGACGCCGAACGCACTGCGCGAATAGCCCTGTCCGTCGTAGTAACGCGGGTCCCGGAAGGCGAGCGCGTCGAAGACCTCCACACCCAGCGCGTCCGCTCGCCCCCCCAACCGGAAGCTCCAGCGGCCCAGCGGTATGCGGGCCTCGGCCCAGCCCCAGACGTCCGTCTGGGTGAAGGCCGCGTCAATCTCATCCGAGAAGAAGGTGCCGTCGGATTCGCGGTAGCGCCGCTGCGTCTGCTCCACGCTGTCTCGCCGTGCGCCCAAGCCCAGCTCCAGCGCGACCGGACGGCCGAAGGCCGTCACGGACCTCCGATGCTCGGCGCGGGCGCCCAGCGTGGTGGCGTTGTTCGTCTGCTCCAGGCCGTCACCGCGCTCGTCGACACGGAAGCCCGTGAAGTTGTTGCGCAGCCGCAGGTCCGAGAGGATGCCGAAGACCTCCAACTTCGTGCGCCCGTTCCCCGTGCGCGGCAGGTCCACGCCGAGCAGCAATTGGTGCCGCGACACCGAGCCGCCCTGCCGGCCCAGGGCGGCGGAGAAGAAGTCGCTGCGGCCCGAAAGCAGGTCGTCCTCGCGCACCACGCCCGGGGAGTCGAAGCGCGTGACGTAGCTGCCCGCGAGTGCGCGAACCGTCAGCCCTTCTCCGAGCGTCGCTTTGGCCTGGGCGAGGAGTGAGGCGCGGCCGTAGCCTCGCTGAGCACCAAAGCCTCTGCCTTCACCCAGCTCCACCGCGGCGAAGGTTCCCGCGTCGTCCCCTGGCCGCACCGTGGCCACCAGCCGACGCTGGCCGTACTGGCCGAGTGTCCCCAGGAGGTGGACGCCGGGCTCGGCGACGCCCAGGTCCATGCGGACGGTTCCCGCGACGGCGAAGTCGCCCTGCGCGGCGCGGTAGGAGCCTTCCGTCACTTCGAGCGCCTGCACGACCTCTGGGATGACGAAGTTGATGTCCGCGTAGCCCAGCGCGTGGATGTGGCTCACCTCGTTCACTGGCAGGCCGCCGACGTCGAGTTCCACGTCCTGGCCGTGCAGTGCGTCGAAGCCGCGGAGGAAGAGCTGTTGGGCCTTGCCCTCTCCGCTGTGTTGCGAGGCCACGAGGCCAGGGACGGCTCGCAGGAGGTCCACTGCGTTCCTGCGTGGCGCGGCGTCCAAGATGTCCCGGCCCAGCGTCACCTCGGACGCGCTCTGCGCGGGCCGCGCGCCGCGCACCACCGTGGACTTTGACGGCGGCTCCTTGGTCTCGAGGTCGGATGCGCTGGTGAGGGATTCCTCCTGCTCCGAGGGGAGAGGACGGGAGCTTGCCTCCGACGAAGGGACGTCGGCGGTTTGGGGGATGGGATGAGCGGTGGAGGCTTCCTTGGGAAGCTGTCCGGGCTCGTTGGCTGGGGACACGCCGGGCGTGCTCGTGGCCTGCTGGATGGCCTTGGATGGCTGCACGACGGGCAACTGCGCGGCGGACTCACCAGAGGACGCTGCGGACCGGGCTTGTGCCGACCCGCCAGATGCCTGGTGCGCCGTGTTCACGAATGGCGGCGCGTCGTCATGTTCGCTCGTCCCCGTGCCTGCCGCGGCACGCTCGGACGCGGGAGATGGCTCTCGTGCCGCAGCTGGCGGACGATTCGAGGGCGACAGGGCGAGGACACACGACGACAGCGCGGCAACGAGGAGCACGGGCACGTACGGACACACAGCGGCGCAGGCCCCATGCTGTGGCGTCTTGCTCCCGCTCGGACTTCGCGCGGCGCACGACGCCCCAGGGAGTGACCCCACCGGGACGGGTTCAGGAGTGAGTCAGCGAGCAGGACACACGGCCCCATGCGTGCTCCGCACGCGTGGCTCCCTGCGTTGGCTGCGAGAGGGGGATGACGGCTACGGGCCCTGGGGCATCGCCGTCGGGCGCACCGCGGAGCCGGGGACCCTCGTGGGGCCTCGCTGGCGCTCCGCCAACCACGACACCTCACGCACGCGCGGCAGCTTCATCACCGCCCAGGTCAGCGCGACCGCCTGAAGGTGCTCCACGGAGCCCGTCAGGTGCTCGTGCCCGCGCTTCCGCTCACCGTCGGGTGCGGGTTCCCCCGCGCCCTCATCGCCACGGTGTGCGTGCTCGTTCCCCGCACCGTGCGCGTGGGCGCGCCCGTGCGGGTGTGAATGGGCATGGGGGTGGTGATGACCACCATCGCCGTGCTCCACCACCGCGTGCAGCACCGGCGCCACCACGAGCCCGTACACCAGGACCATCAGTCCCAGGCTGGCCAGGTCGCGTCGGTCGTGGGGGTTCAACAAGGCCGTGGAGCCCGGGGGTGAGGGGAGGGGTCGGTCGCCTCCTATCTGTCTTCATCCGGACGCGCAAGGCGCCGTCCCCCCTCGGAGGGATGCCTCGCGGACACATGTCGCCGCGCTCCGTGTAGCGCGCTTGACGCAGCGCATTGGTTTCCGCTGCCCTCGCCGGCCAACGCCGCTACACTTGTGCCGTGCGTTCTGAATCCGTCGCGCTCAGCCGTGTTGTCTCCGAAGCAGAGGTGCCCCCGCCTCCGTCCCGTGCAGCACGCCTGCGGGCCCTGGCCACGGAGACCTTCGACGTCCTCATCATCGGGGGCGGTGTCACCGGCGCGGGCTCGGCGCGGGATGCCGCGCTCCGGGGGCTCAAGGTGGCGCTCGTCGAGCGTGACGACTTCGCCAGCGGTACCTCCAGCCGCTCGTCCCGGCTCATCCACGGCGGCCTTCGCTACCTGGAGCACGGCCACCTGGGCCTCGTCTTCGAATCCAGCATCGAGCGCCAACGCCTGCTGCGGCTCGCCCCGCACCTGGTGCGTCCGCTCGCCTTCATCTGGCCCGTGTACGCGGGCGCCCGCGTGCCCCGCTGGAAGCTCAACGCGGGCCTCATGCTCTACGACGCCCTCTCCCTCTTCCGGAACGTCAAGGGCTACCGGCGGCTCAACGCCCGGCAGGTCCACGCGGCCGAGCCCGGCCTGCGCACCGACCACCTCAAGGGTGGCGCCCGCTACTACGACGCGGCCACGGACGACGCGCGCCTCACCCTGGCCAATGCCGTGGGCGCGTCCGAGGCGGGAGCCGTCGTCCTCAACCACGCGTCCGTGAAGGCGCTCGTCCTCGAACAGGGACACGCGCACGGCGCGACGGTGGTGGACCACCTCACCGGCGAGGAGGTCACCGTGCGCGCACGGGTCCTCGTCAACGCCACGGGCCCGTGGAGTGATGAAATCCGGCGGCTGGATGCGCCGAATGGGACGAGCCCGGCCGTGCGCGGCAGCAAGGGCGTCCACCTCGCCGTGCCGCGCGAGCGCATCAACCACCGCGACGCCTTCACGCTGCTGTCCCCCAAGGACGGCCGGGTGATGTTCGTGCTCCCCGCCGACAACTTCACCATCATCGGCACCACGGAGACGTCCACGCGCGCGCACCCCGCGGAGGTCCGCGCCAGCGAGTCCGACGTGGCCTACCTGCTGGAGTCCGCCAACGCCTTCTTCCCCGAGGCGCGCCTCACTCGCGCGGACGTGGTGAGCGCGTGGGCCGGCATCCGTCCGCTGGTGGCCAGCGGCTACCACGGCTCGCAGGACGACGCGGGCAGTGCCAGCCGCGAGCACGCCATCGACGTGAGCCCCTCCGGCGTGCTCGCCATCAGCGGTGGCAAGCTCACCACCTATCGCGTCATGGCGCGCGACGTGGTGGACGCCGTGGAGCGCCGCCTGGGCCAGCCGCGTCGCCGCTCGCCCACGGATGTGTTGCCCCTGCCGGGGGGAGACATCCGCGCGCTGGACGCCGAGTTCGCCGCGGCGCGCGCCGAGGTGGGAGACGACGCCACAGCCGTCCACCTGGTGCGCGCCTATGGCAGCCGCTGGCGCCGCGTGTGGGCCCTGACGCGAGAGGACGCCGCGTTGTCCCGGCCGCTCGCCGAGGGGCTTCCCTACCGGGCCGCCGAGGCCGCCTGGGGTGTCACCCACGAACTGGTGCACACCCTGTCGGACCTGCTCATCCGCCGCCTCAAGGTGGCGTTCGAGACGCGCGACCAGGGGCAGGCGGCCGCGCGTGTGGCGGCCGAAGTCATGGCGCCCCGGTTGGGCTGGGACGCCGCGGAGACACAGCGGCAGTTGGACGTCTATGCCGCCGATGCGCTCCGCCTCTTCGGCGTGGATCCGGCCGAGGCGTGAGAGGGCGAACGCTCCCCTGTCGGCTGCTCGCCGGGCACGTCCTGCGACGGACAGGGGCGCGAGCGGCCGGTTCGCTGGCGTGGTTAACTTGCGCTCCGGGAACGGAATCAGGTGTCCTCCCGTTCATGCGCGTCCCTGGAAATCCATCAGCCGCGCCGTGACGTACGACGCCTGCTGGACGGGCAATCGAGGAGCGTGAAATGAAGCGTTGCGTCTGGCTGGGTCTGGTCGGGGGGCTGATGGCATGTGGCTCGGAGCAGGAGCCCAAGGTGTGCCCCGGCACCGAGGGGGCGTCCCAGCTGCCGACGGTGGTGTCCGCGGCGCGAAGCGAGGCGGCCCTGAGGGACGATGGCGGGGAGGACGTCATCATCGCCTTCCGGCAGCGCGTCTTCGCCACCGCGCAGGCCAACACGGATGCTTTCGCCAACGAGGTGACGCGCGCTGGAGGCCAGGTGAGGCAGCGCGTCCCGTCGCTGAACATGCTGTCCGCCCGGGTGTCTCCCGAGGCGCGCGCGGCGCTCGCCCGGAATCCGGACGTGGTGTCGGTGTCGCCCAACCGTCCGGTGTACGCGCTCGGCATGTCGCGGCCACCGCTGCCCACGCAGGCGTGGCTGGGCGCGGAGCCGCGGCCGCCCCCCAACACCGTGGGCTCCGTGGGGGAGTACACCGACGGCTTGAAGATGGTGCGGGCCAACAAGGTCTGGGATTTCAACGACGACGGTGTCCTCGATGCGGGCCGGCCTTCGGGCACGGGCATCAAGGTGTGCGTCATCGACAGTGGTTGGGACAACCGCCACCCGGAGCTGCAGGCCGCCTTCATCGGAGGCAAGGACTTCATCAGCGGGTCCGCCAACTCGCTGGCCCTGGACGCGCAGGTGGACTCGAAGGGCAACGTGCTGTTGTGGGGCGGCGGACACGGCACGCACACCGCGGCCACCATCGCCGCGCAGCTGGGCGGGGGCGGCCGGGTGCGGTTGGGCGAGGACCCCAACGGCACGGTGGGCGTGGCCCCCACCGCGTCGCTGCTGATTGCTCGGGTGCTGAACGAGCGCGGCACGGGCGACACCCTGAATGTCATCGCCGCGCTCCAGTGGTGCCAGGAGCAGGGGGCGAACATCGTGTCGCTGTCGCTCGGCGCCGCGTCGAAGAACGATGCCGAGGAGCTGGCCTTCAACCAGGCCCGGGCGAATGGCGTGCTGGCCATCGCGGCGACGGGCAACTCCGGCGCGGGCGAGGTGTCCTTCCCCGCCGGGTACGACTCCGTGGTGGGCGTGGGCGCGGTGACCTTCTCGGAGGAGTGGGCCAGCTTCTCCCAGTACGGCCAGGGCATCAACCTGGTGGCCCCCGGGGTGGGCGTGTTGAGCGCCACCATCATCGGCGGGGCGCCGTATGGCGAGGTGGCCGCGAGCGGCCAGCAGTTCGCGTCCAACCCCCTGGAGTTCTCGGCCGTGGGCGCCTATTCGGGGCGGATGGTGGACTGCGGCCTGGGCGGCAGCATCTCCGACTGTGGCGAGGCCGCCACCTGTGATGGCTTCGTCGCCTATGTCGACCGCGGCGGCGGCATCCTCTTCGAGGAGAAGGTGCGCAACGCCATCCGCGCCGGAGCGAAGGCCGTCATCATCGGCAACCACACCGCCGACGAGGGCACGGGCAACTTCACGCTCAACGGGCCGTCCAAGCTGTGGGTGCCCACCGTCTCCGTGTCCCTGGAGTCGGCCAACGTGCTCCGCGGGCTCATGGGGCAGAATGTGACGTTGGACGTCGCCGGTCTGGACTACACGCTGCAGACGGGCACCTCCATGGCGACGCCGCACGTGGCCGGGGTGGCGGCCCTGGCGTGGAGCCTGGATCCCCAGCGGCTCGATGCGGAGAAGGTCCGCAGAGCCCTGCTCGAGACGGCCCGGGATTTGGGGCCGGCCGGGTGGGATCCGAACTACGGCAACGGCCTGGTGGATGCGGTGGAGGCCGTCCAGCACGCAGAGGGCCAGCTGACCCCGGCGCCGTAGGTCACCGCGGCCGGCGTCAGCGCAGCGTTATCAGGGGGGAGGCCACCAGGCACGCCCCCACGCGGGCTTCCAGCGCCGCCACGGCTTCTCGTGAAGGGTCGTCACACCAGTCGACGGCCCGGGTGGCGGTGGTGAGCGCGTCGTTCCGGGGCCAGGGCTCGTCGGCGCTTGGGAGGCGCGTCACCTGGAGCGTGGTGATGCCCACGAAGGTCACCGACGCCAGGGCCGCGGTCAGCATCTTCCCCCAGTGCAGCCAGCTGACCTTCGGGGCGGCGGGCACCACGGGCTTTCGCAGCCGGGACTCCAACGCTGCGAAGTCCAGGGCGGGCCGCGCCGGCATGCGCCGCGCTCGCTGCGCCATCCACCCACGCTCCGCGCGCAGCCAGCTCAGCGCGTGCTGACAGGCGGGGCAGGCCTGGGTGTGAGCGCGGACCCGCGCGGCGTCCTCGGGGGAGAGTTCGTCGGCCAGCAGCGCGTCCAATTCGGTTTCGCGGCAAGCGCTCATGAGTGGCCTCCAACGTGTGCGGCCAGGTGCTCGCGCAGTTGGAGCCGTGCGCGGTGGATTTCGTTCTTCACCTTCTGGAGCGACCAGCCCATCACCGCTGAAATCTCCTCGTAGGGCAGGCCGTGGTCGATGCGCAGCAGCAGCGCCGCGCGCCGGTCCTCGCGCAGCGTCCCCAGCGCGCCCGCCAGCAATCCTTCCAGTTCCCGGTCCAGGAGCAGGTCCTCTGGCGTGGGCGTGGGCAGCACCGCCTCCACCTGGCTGCCATGGACTTCATCGTCCATGTCCACGTGGACCCCCCGGTGCCGAAGCGACTCCAGGTACACGTGCCGGGCGATGCCCAGCAGCCACGCGCCCAGCCGGTCCTCGTCGCGCAGCGCGCCCAGCCGCGCATGGGCGCGGACGAAGGTCTCCTGCGTGGCTTCGTCCGCCGCGGCCTCGTCGCGCAGCAAGTCCTTCAAGAAGCGCCACACCCCCGCGGCGTGCCGTTCGAACAACCTGCGGAAGGCCGCGGGGTCACCCGTGCGCGCCCGGCGCAGCAGCGTCCGCTCCTGGTCCGTGTCGGACGGGGGCGCACCTGCCAACACCATTTTCATCGCGGAAAGGAGGGCCACGGCACCAAGGTGTCACGGGCGGCCCGGGAGTTTCACGCGCGCGTGCGTTTTTCCCGCGCCCGACTGCCTGGTGGCAGGACTGACACCCCGAACCGCAATCCCACGCACGCCGGGTGGTGGTCTTGTTGAATCACAGTTGTTGTTGGTAAGAGAACTTTCATGTCCTTGAACTCTGGCCGTGTGGATGCACCCACGGCGCACGCTCCGCGCCTGCAGGGTCACCTGCCCGTGCTGGACGGTGTGCGGGGCCTCGCCGTCCTGCTGGTGGTGTTCTTCCACACGACCCACCTGAGCGACCAGAGCGTGGCGGGACGCGTGACGTGGTGGCTGGCCGGCGCCGGATGGACGGGCGTGGACCTGTTCTTCGTCCTCTCCGGCTTCCTCATCACCGGCATCCTCTGGGAGGCGAAGGGGCAGCCGCACTTCTTCCGCAACTTCTACATGCGCCGCTTCCTGCGCATCTTCCCGCTCTACTACCTGGCGTTGGCGGTGTCGTTCCTGGTGCTGCCATCGCTGGCGGGCCGGCTGGGCCTGGACGAGCGCATCACCACCGACGGCGCCGTCTGGTACCTGCTGTACTTCTCCAACTTCTACCAGCTGTGGGTGGACACCACGCACCCCATCCTCGGCGTGGTGTGGTCGCTGGCCATCGAAGAGCAGTTCTACATCGTCTGGCCCTTCCTCATCGCCGCGGTGTCGTACCGGGGCGCCATCCGGCTGTGCCTGGGCACCATCGCCCTGGCCATCCTGGTGCGCGTGGGGCTCACGCTGTACGGGGCCAGCATCGAGAGCACCTACGTGGTGACGTTCTGCCGCGTGGACTCGCTGGCGATGGGCGGCCTGCTCGCGATGGCGCTGCGCCACCCGGAAGGGCTGGGGCTGAAGGCGTTCCCGTGGATGCGCTGGGCGGTCTGGGCCTCGGTGCCGGTGGTGCTCGCGCTGGTGGTGCTGCCGGTGGGCCCCACCTTCGAGCTGGTGAAGCGCACGGGCGGCTACACCGCCATCGCCGTGCTCTACGCCGTGTGCGTGTACAAGGCGGTGGCCGTCTCCAAGGGCCACGTCCTGTACCGCTTCCTCACGACGCGGCTGCTGCTCACCTTCGGCAAGTACAGCTACGCCATCTATCTCATCCACTCGCCGCTGGACGCCATCCTGCGCCGCACGGTGCTGAAGACGCCGCTGAAGACGGTGGCGGGCTCGGACATGCCCATGCAGTTGGTGTTCTACGTGGTGGCCGCGGGGCTCTCGCTGGGGCTCGCGCTGGTGAGCTGGAACCTCTTCGAGAAGCACATGCTGAAGCTCAAGGACTACTTCCCCTACGGCCAGCGCCCCGCGCCGGTGCCGCTGTCGGTGCCGCTGCCGGAGGGCGCCCAGGCCGAGCGGACCGAGGCTCCCGCCCGGGTGGCGTGACGTCCGCTGGAGTGCCCGGCGCGGCCGTCCAGCGCCGGGGCTCCCGGCGCGTCGTCAATCACGGCGCACGGAGAAGGCTTCCGCGACGCGCAGGGCCCACGTCTCCGCCGAGTCGAGCTCCGCGCGGGCGCTGGCATAACGGTCCAGTCCGGCCTCCGAGCCATCCCGCGCGAAGATGGCGTCGTGCAGCTCCTTCTGTGCGCGGCTGAGCCAATGGCTCGCCTTCTGGCGAAGCTGGGCTGCCTTCTGGGGCGTGGGGGCAGCGAGCGCTGGATCCAGCAACTCTTGCTCCTCGGGGTACGGGGACGTCACCTTCACGAAACCGGCCTGCGCAATCGTCGTAGTCATGCTCTGAGAATTCGCACCAAACGGCGAGCAGGCACCTGACCAATGGGGCAGGACGGCGTGCAATGGCGTGCACTGTCCTGCCCTCCAGGGCCGGTGGGCGGGGCGCGACTTCGAGCCGGGGCAGTCGTTGCCTATCGGCTGTTGTCCCGCGAGGTGGGAGCCGGGGCTCCCGGGCGGCTACTTCCGCAGACTCGCGAGGTCGATGACGAACCGGTACTTCACGTCTCCCTTCAGCAGCCGCTCGTAGGCGTCATTCACCTGCTGGATGGAAATCAGCTCGATGTCGGAGACGATGTTGTGCTTGGCGCAGAAGTCTAGCATTTCCTGTGTTTCCTGGATACCCCCAATCATCGAGCCCGAGAAGCTCCGCCGCGTGGGGATGAGGGAGAAGGGGCGGACGTCGAGCGGCTTCTCCGGGGCGCCGACGAGGACCAGGTGGCCGTCCCGTCGCAGCAGCCGCAGGTACGCGTTGATGTCGTGCTGCGCGGAGACGGTGTCGAGGATGAAGTCGAACCTGCCCGTCTGTGCGGCCATCTCCTCCTGGTTCGAGGAGACCACGACAGCGTCGGCGCCCAGGCGCGCGGCGTCCTGCTTCTTGCGGTCGGTGTGGCTGAAGACGGTGACGTGGGCGCCCATGGCCTTGGCCAGCTTCACGCCCATGTGACCCAGTCCGCCCAGGCCCACCACGCCCACGCGCTGACCCGGCTGCACCTTCCAGTGCCGCAGCGGCGAGTACGTGGTGATGCCGGCGCACAGCAGCGGCGCGGCGGCGGCCGGGTCCAGGTTCTCCGGAATCTTCAGCGTGAAGGCCTCGTCCACGACGATGGCCTCGCTGTAGCCGCCCTGGTTGAGCGTCTTCCCGTCCTTCGCCTTGGCGTTGTACGTCTGGACGTTGCCCTTTTCGCAGTACTGCTCCAGGCCCTCCTGGCAGCTGGGGCAGGTGCGGCAGGAGTCGACCAGGCAGCCGACACCGGCCATGTCCCCGACCTTGACCTTCTTCACCTGGTCCCCCACGCGGACCACGCGGCCGATGATTTCGTGGCCTGGAACCATGGGGTACAGGGAGCCGCCCCATTCGTCGCGCGCCTGGTGCAGGTCGGAGTGGCAGACGCCGCAGTAGAGGATTTCAATCTGCACGTCGCTGGGGCCGGGCTCGCGGCGCTCGAACTGGAACGGGGCGAGGGGGGACTTGGCGTCCTGGGCGGCATAGCCGCGAACGGGAATCATGAGAGGTGCTCTCCTGGCCTTGGGGTGGTGTCACTGCTCGACGGAACGGAATATGCGTCTGCTCTTGCTCGCGCGTCACAGGTGAAATCGGGACGCGCTGATTAGAAAGTCTTCACAATGGCCTTGGCGCGCCGCTCAACGCCCTGAATGCCCTCCTGGGCGTGGCGCGCGAGGTGACGGCGGCACCTCGTTGAGCCGAGCCGGCTACGCGGAGGGGATGTTGCGCACGCGGCCCCGCACGAGCGCCGCTTCGTCGGCGTTGCCCGTCTCGTCCAGCAGCGCGGCGGCTCGGTGGTAGAGCAGGGCGGCCTCCAGGTGGCGCAGGGCGGCGGCCTCCGCGTTGGCGGCGGAGACGAGGAAGGGGGCCGCGCGGCGCGGCTCGTGGCCGTCCAGCCAGTGCTGAGCCACGACGACGGGCGCGGCGCCGCGCTGCTCCAGGGCCACGGCGAGCCGGCGGTGGAGCAGCGTGCCCAGCGCGCCGGGGATGCCCTGGCGCACCACCTCGAAGAGTAAGTCATTGGTGAAGCGCTCGCCCCTCAGAATCTGCGCGCCTTCCAGCTCCGCCACGTGCGTGACGAGCGCCAGCGGGTTCATCTCCAGCACCTCGCTGGCCAGCTCCAGCGTGAAGTCCGTCTTGGCCAGCGCGGCCAACCGGGCCACCAGCAACGCGGAGGGGGACAGCCGCTCCAGCCGCTGCTGGATGAGCTGCTGGCCCCGGCCAGAGGCGGGGACGTGCTCGGGCCAGCCGCGCTCCAGGCCGCCGGTCTCCAGCAGGTACTTCAGCGTCTCGGTGATGAAGAGCGGGTTGCCGCCGGTGTGCCGCGTCACGTCCTGCGCCAGCTTCTCCGCGCCGGGAAGGTCCAGGCTCTGGAGCAGCGCGCCCACCGCCGCGGAGCCCAGGGGCTGCAGCTCCACCAGGATGGCCAGGCCCGCGGTCACCAATTGCTGGACGAAGACGGTGGCCTGGGGCGACAGCTCATCCGTCCGGTAGGTGTCGATGAAGCGCGGGAAGCGGCCGCCGGGCTCGGGCGCGTGGCGGCGCGACAGCATCAGCACCGCGAACTCCGCGGTGGCGCTGTCCATGAACTGGAGGTCGTCGGCCACCATGGCGTCCATGTTGGCCGCGAGCTGGTAGACGAGCTGGCACTGCGCTTCCAGGAAGCGGCTGCGGTCGGCCTCGTCCGCCATGGGCGGGGGCAGGCCTTCCTGCCCGGCCTGGTCCGGCAGCAGGCGCGCCAGCTCGCGCCGCACCCAGCTCGGCAGGTTCGGATCGGGCACCCGGGCCAGCATCTGCCGCACCAGCCGCACGTGCGAGGCGTAGGGCACGCTCTGTTCGCCGGGCCGCGCCTCCAGCAGCAGGTAGTTGCCCCGCGACGCCGCGAAGTCATGGGCCAGGCGCGTCTTGCCCACGCCCGGCTCGCCAGCGATGAAGATGGTCTGCCCCGCCTCCCACGCGGCCTCCATCCGCGCCCATTCGCGCTCGCGGCCCACCAGGACCGGTGGCCGGAGCACGGAGAGGGGCAGCCGGCTCGTGGGTGGGGGCACCTGCTTGGGAGCCGGCGGGCCCCGCTCGATTTCGCGCGCCAGGGCCACTGTCTGCGGCAGCGGCGTGGTGTCCAGCTCCTCGCGCAGCAGGCGGCGGCACCGCTCGAAGGCGTTGAGCGCGGCCATGCGGTCGCCCGCCACGTAGTGCAGCCGCATCAGCCGGCGCCACGCTTCTTCCGAATACGGGTCCATGGTGAGGAGCTGCTCCGCGAGCGCCAGTGCACCCGTCAGGTCCCCCCGCTTCTCCCGCGACTCCGACTCCGCCACGGCGGCCCGGCGGCGAAGCTTGTCCAACCGCTCACGCGCGCCTTCCAACCATGTTTGGAATTCTGAGCAATCTTCGTATTCCAGGACACCCAGGAGAACGCCTTCCAGCGCGAGGGCTTCCGCGTATCGCCCCTCGAGCACGTGGGCCTGGAGTTCGGCGGCGTCCGAGACAACCCCCTCACACAGCGAGAGGACATCGGTGCCCTGCACCAGCTCCGCGCCGCAGGCGAGCCGCAGCCGGCGCAGCAGCTGGCGCATGTTGTTGCGCGCGGTCGTCTCCCCGGACTCTGCCCACAGGAGGCCGGCCAGACGGTACTTCGGGTGGGGGCCTTCCAATGCCAACCATGCGAGCACCGCCGCGGTCCGCCGCTCCAGCGGGATGCGTGTGTCGCCGACCCGGAGCCGGGCTTCGCCCAAGAGTTCCAGGTGAAAGCGTTGTGTATTTACCAGGCCGTCGGCTGCCATGTCCTCCGGGATTCCTCGCATGGGCGGGGCTCTAAGGTAACACGTCCGCCGAAAACCTCCGTAACGGGTAGGGATTGCCCCAGCAGTGACAATTTTTGCGTGTGGTTTTTCCGTCACACGGCAGCTCGCCGCTCTGAGCGGATGCTGATCCGGGCTTCCAGACCCGTCACACCGTGGTCACACCTGATTCGTTATTAAAAATGCCAGACATTGCCCCGGGAGGCACCCATGGGTTGTGACAGTCAGCAGACGGACGCGCAGGTGGACGTCATCATCAGCGGGTGTGGTCCGGTGGGGGCGTTGACGGGCAACCTGCTGGGTCTCATGGGTGTGCGCACCTTGCTGCTGGAGCGGGACGTGGCGCCGCACGGCGAGCCCCGGGCCTTTTCGTGCGACGACGAAGGCCTTCGCATCTACCAGTCCACCGGACTGTTGGATTTGTTGCAAAGCGACATGCGGGAAAGCCGCTTCGCGGAGTACGTGGGCGGCACGGGCAAGCGCTTCGCGGAGATTCACACCGGCGAGACGGACTTCGGCTTCGGCCACACGCCGCTGTGGTTCTTCCACCAGCCGCTGCTGGAGGGCGCGCTGCGCGACGGGCTCAACCGCTTCGAGCACGTGGAGCTGCGCAAGGGCGTGAGCGTGGAGACCGTGGTGCAGGACTCCGACGGGGTGACGGTGCGCTACCAGGACTCGTTCACGGGCGAGCAGCGCTCCATCCGCGCGAAGTACCTGCTGGCGTGTGACGGCGCGCGCAGCACCGTGCGCAAGGCGCTGGGCATCTCGATGTCGGGGCGGGCCTATGGCGAGCCCTGGCTGGCGGTGTCCGGCACCGTGGTGGAAGGGGAGGTGCCGGAAATCTGCCGCTTCGTGTGCGACCCGAAGCGTCCGGCCTTCGTGGCCACCGGCGCGGTGAACCAGATTCGCTGGGAGTTCATGATGATGCCCGGCGAGACGCGCGAGCACCTGGAGAAGTCGGAGACCATCTCCGAGCTCATCGCGCCGTACGTGGACCCCAAGCGCGTGCGCATCGAGCGTGCCTCGGTCTACACGTTCCACTGCCTCAACGCGGCGCGTTGGCGCCAGGGCAACGTCTTCCTGCTGGGCGACGCGGCGCACACCATGCCGCCCTTCATGGGTCAGGGCCTGGTGTCGGGGATGCGGGATGCATCCAACCTGGCGTGGAAGCTGAAGCGCGTGCTGCACGGGCAGTCCTCCGCGTCGCTGCTGGACACCTATGAGCAGGAGCGCCGGCCGCACGTGGAGGCGGTGCAGAAGCTGTGTGTGCGGGTGGGGCACCTGTTCCTGGCGCGCAACCCCCTGGTGGCCTCCGCGCGTGACGCGCTGCTGCGCACCCTTCAGCGCATCCCCCGGGTGCGCAAGTTCATCGAGGGCTTCGAGTTCAAGGAGGCCCCGGCGCACGCGAGCGGCTACTACTTCGGCGACAAGGGCGAGTACTTCATCCAGCCGCGCGTGAAGCTGCCGTCGGGTGAGGAGGTCCTGCTGGACGACACCCTGGGCAATGAATTCACGGTGCTGTGCCGGGGCAACGCGCCGTCGGCGGAGCTGGAGGCGGCGCGCGAGCTGGCCGAGTCGCTGGGTGGCCGCATGATGACGTTCCATCCTCCGGCGGAGGCGGTGGACGAGGCCTCCGAGGCGGCGCCCGCGGTGGTGGACGTCACCGGAAAGCTGGCGGACTGGTTCTCCAAGCACGCCGCGGACGTGGTGGTGCTGCGTCCGGACCGGTTCGTCTACGGCGCGGTGCGGTCGCGGCGCCTGCCGGAGCTGCGGGAGGCGCTCGGTGTGTAGGGCCAGGAGCTCCGTCAGTGAATAACTAAGTGGTTAGTTGATTTGAAACTAAGCCCTTAGTAGTTTGCGCGTCACGGAGGTTTGCTCGTGACTCGCAAGCCTGAGCCCGAAGTGGCTCCACGGCCGTTGACGCCGGTGGAGTTGGAGTTGATGCACATCGTCTGGCGCCTCGGTGAGGTGAGTGTGGCGGACGTGCTCGCCGCGCTGCCGCCGGAGCGCGCGCTGGCGTACACGTCCGTCTCCACGGTGCTGCGCATCCTGGAGCAGAAGGGCGTGGTGCACAGCCGCAAGCAGGGCCGTGGCCACCTGTACTCGGCGGTGTTGCCGCGCGACGCCTATGAGGCGCAGAGCGTGCGCCACCTGGTAGAGACGGTGTTCGACGGCACGCCCTCCGCGCTGGTGGCGCGGCTGGTGGAGGCGGTGCCCCTGTCCGCTTCGGACATGGACCAGCTTCGCAAGCTGCTCGACGCGAAGGGGCGCAAGCCGTGAGCGCCGCGCTGCGTGAGCTCGCGTCGCTCTATCTGACGCAGGCGCTGCTGCTCGCCGTGGCGCCGCCGCTGGCCTGGCTGGCGCTGACGCTGCTGGCTCGGCTGGGCCGTCCCTTGTCGGCGCGGCAGTCCTTGAAGGTGGCTCGTGGCGTGTTGCTGCTCACGCTGGTGCTGCCGTTGTTGGCCGCGGCCGTGCACGCGCTGGTGCCCACCGGGCCCCGCTTCACCTTCGAGCGTTCCGTGGCTCGCCACGCGGGGCGGCTGCCCGCGCCCTTGTGGGAGCCGCGTCCGGTGGCGGAGCCTGCTCGGGCTCGGGAGTCCGCCCCCGCGCCGCCGCCCGTGCTGCCCGCGGCGGCGCTGGCGCTCTTGGTGGGAGGAGGCGCCTTCATCACACGGGCGCTGGTGCGGCATGCGCGCCTGCTGCGTCAGTTGGAGTCGCTGCCCCGCGTGCGCGGCGTGGGGCGTGTCGCCGTGGTGTTGGGCGAGGCGGGCATGCCGGCCTTCTCCGCGTGGTTTCCTCGCGCCGGGCGTCAGCCCTCCGCGTGGGTGGTGGTGCCGCCCGCGCTGCTGGAGGACGCGGAGTCCTTCCGGCTGACGGTGCTTCACGAGCTTCAGCACCACCGGCAGCGCGACACGCACCGGGCCTTCGCGCGGCTCGTCCTCACGGGCGCCTTCTTCTGGCATCCGGGCGCATATGCCCTGTCCCGGTGGATGGCCTCGCTCCAGGAGTTGGCGTGTGACGAAGCGCTGGTGGCCACGGGCAGGGCCCAGGCGCAGGCCTACGCGCGGTGCCTGCTCCAGGCGGCCTTGTCCGTGCGGCCCGAGTCTCCCCTTCCCGCCGGTGTCACCGGCATGTCCCACCCCACCACCCGGAGAATCCAGATGCTCTTCCATCCTCGCCCCGCCGGTGCCCAGGGTGTTTCCGCGCTCCTGGCCGCGCTGTGTCTCGTCCTGGTTCCGCTCGCGGCGCTGTCACAAGGCGTGGCGCAGGGCCGCGCGGTGACGCTCGCGGAGGCGCAGGCGCTCGCCCGGTCCAGCCAGCCGGAGGGAGACTTGCCGGTGGTGGTGGACGCGCATGTGTTGGCGCGGCTCAACGCGCTCACCGGTTCGGAGAAAGGGCGCGCGTTCATGAAGCGCGCGCTGGCGAACCTGGTGACGCAGCGGGAGTCGCTCTCCGCGCCGCTGCGTGACAAGGGGCTGCCCGAGGGACTGCTGGCCGTGGCCGTCGTCGAGTCCGCCGCGACGAACATGCCGGAGACGGATGGCCGGCCCTCGCTGGCGCCGGGCTTGCGCGGCGCGGGCGTGTGGATGTTCATCCCGGAGACGGCGCGGCGCTACGGGCTGGAGGTGAGTGAGGCGCGCGACGAGCGGCTGGACGTGGCGCGTGAGTCCCAGGCCGCCGCGCTGCTGTCGGACCTGCACGCGCGCTATGGCGACTGGCGGCTGGCGCTCGCCGCGTACAACCAGGGGGCGAAGAAGGTGGATGCGGCGCTTGCTGCGGGCGGAAGCCGGGATGCCACGGCGCTCATCGACGCCGGGCATCTCAACGACTACGCCGCCACCGTGCAGGCGGGGTTGCTCATCCTGCGCAACCCGCACCTGCTGGACTGAGGTGGGCGCGGCCTAGAAGCGGAACTGCGCCCGCACGCCGCCGGACAGCCAGGCGTGGACCGTCTTGTTGTCGATGCTCTCCGACTCCGACTCGGAGACATCACCAATGATGGGCACGTTCTTCATCTCCCTACTGGAGGTCGACGACTGGTAGACGCCGGCCGCCAGCGACAGGTAGGGCCCGATGGAGAACGTGTCGTTGATGCGATAGTCGGCGCCGGCCTGGAGGGCGGCGAACTCGATGCCGCGGACGCCCGTGCCAATGGTGGCCTCCACGCCGGCCTCGCTTGAGGATACTTTCAGGTTGAGCATCTCGTAGCCGATGCCCAGGCCCATCCAGGGCCTGAGCTTCTCTCCCGCCCGGAAGTGGTAGGACGCGTTGATGCCGAAGCGCATCTGATCGGCGGAGCAACTGACGTCCGATTCGCAGTCCTCGGCGAGCAGCACGGGCGCGTACTGAAAGTGGGCGCCCAGGTAGACATTCGAGTTGAAGAAGTATCCCGCCTCCACCTGCAAGGGGATGGCGCTCTTGAACACCTCGCTCATCTTGGGGGTTTCGCCGAGCTCGGAGCCCGCGGCGTGCCCCAGTGGGACTCCGTAGCCCGCCCGCAGTCCCAGCGCGAAGCCCCCGTCCTCCTGGGGCTGTTCGACCTCGTCGGCGCTAGCGAAGGCGGGAGCGGACAACATGAGGGAGAGGGTCGTGAGCTTCCAGAGCGTGCGGGGAGTGGTCATGTGAGGGTATCCAGCGTGAGGAAGGATCCGCCGTTGCGGCGGATGCGCCTGCTGACGCGAGCGTGTTGGGAAAATTCAAAGGGCAGCAGGCAATCGGGCCATCCCGCATGGGCTGGACCGAGGTGTGGCACACTGCGCTGGCGAGGCTCCGTCAGCGCCGCGGGTGTGACTCATTCCGGCGTGCGCTCCTTTCGCACCCGTGGTGCAGGCAACGCCGGGGGCACCGGCGCGGTTCGCGCGTATCCCAGCCCAGGGCCGCCTTGCGCAGCCTGTCCCGCACCTTGGCGAACTCCTCCCCGTCGTCGCTGGCGTCGGCGTAGGCCAGGGGCGCGGCCGTGAGGCGCTCCCAGGGTAACTCGTATGTAGGTAGGTGCGAGCGGCGCCGACTGCGACTGGCCCCGCGTCACTCGTTTGAGGTGCGCCCAGCACCGCTTGTGCCGGGGCGCGGCCGCGTTGCGACAGTCGGCCTCGGAGTACTGCGCAGGTTGGGAGCAGGAAGGCATGGCGCCTCCAGTATCACCCGGCGGAGGTACCCGCACGAGAGGCGCTCCACTCCAACATGTAGTCCGCCACGACCCTCGTGAAGCCCAGCACCGAACCTCGTATTTTGCTGTGCATGGCCACTCCCGGTGAGTGCGCTCCGTGCAGTCCAACGACCACATGAACGACGCTAGCATCAACCCGCAGTCGCCCCCCGAGACTCCCTCCGAGCAGTCGAGTTCCTCTCCGCCCAACGACGCACAGGGTGCAGAGGGAGGCCATGTCTATACCGCCGAAGTCGTGTCACCAGATGAGGCGGGCGATTCATCAAGCGACAGCCAACCTCCGCCTTCTGCGTCTCAAGTTGAAGAGTTCACCAGACTGCTAGCGGTCTTGAGTTCCATCATCGAGACGCTCATGCCTCTTGCCCAGAACGTAGTTGAGGCTAGGTCAAAGCGGCTCGGCGCCCAACCTGACCTCGATGCTCTCCGCGAGCGGAACCTTCACGACCGCATCCTCGACCATCAAAGGCGCTCTTGGGAATACTACGCAGCACGGGATCGGATGGCCGGATGGCTTCTTGCCGGATGGACGGTCTGCTTCGTCTCCATCGTCGGCGCTGGCGTAGTCGCAATTCATAAAGGCGTCATCGACAAACAGTCAGCGGTAAGCCTCGGGCTCATTATCGCTGGCGCGATGGGGTGGGCTGGTTCGCGAGTATCGGGCAGAGGTGGCCCGCCAGGGGCCCCTCCTCCGAACGCTCCTCCGTCGTAAGTGGCTCAGCCCCTCCTGTCATCTCCGCTTCCAGCGTCTGGCGCACCACCGCCGCCTGGGTGGTGCGCCAGCGCGCATGATTGCGGTGCGGCTCGGAGACATGGCCACCGGGCACCGGCGCCGATGGTTCGGAGGGCGAAGCGCACCTTGGGACGCTGGGCCTACGCGCCAGGCTCGGCTTCCCGCGGCGCGTCGAGGTCCCGGAGCGCCGCCTCCAGCCACTCGACCTGCTGGCGCTGGAGCTCGTCCGGCACCTCGTCCGCCCGCAGTGCGTCCAGTGCGGACTGGATCCTCCGGCGCTTGGCGGCGGGCGTCTTCAGTCCCGCGGCCTGCTCCAACGCAGACACCACCTCCACGGACGATGCCTCATTGAGGAGCTGCGTCTTCGCCTCCTCCGTCCGCAGCGACTCCAGCGCGCGCTGGACCACCTTCCTCCGTCCGGCGGGGCCCTTCGCCTCCCACAGTCCCGTCACCGCATGGGAGATGATGGTGGCCTCGGCGGGTGCCTTGTCTGGATGCACGACGTCCAGCTTCACGCCGAACTTCCCGCTCCCCCTCTCCCCCCGGGACCAGCCCCCGACGATGGTGGCGGCGCAGGCGGCCACCTCGCCTTGATCTTCCATGGTCTCGATGAGTGGGCGGAACGACACGGCGTCCGCCCGGGACAGGTACCCCACCAGGCGGCCCTCAATGAGGACGGCCACGGCGTTCGCGTCGAAGCGGTTGGTGCGCTCGCGAACCAGGTGGGCGGTGGTGGCAATACGCTGGCTTAGCCTCGTCCGCTCCTCCGCAAGGGCTTCCAGCGCATCCTGGTAGTTGGACTCGCCGACCACCTCAACCACTGCCCCGCGAGGCAGGGATGTCAGCTTCCCTTGGGGCGCGGTGGGCAGCACCGGCGCGGACGCCGCAGCAGCGCGGCGGCGGTTGAGCCACTTCCCCAACAGATAGACGGACACGCCACACACCACGGCGGACGATCCGAGAAAGCATAGCAACTCCATGGACTCCCCCACCTCTCGCTGAGCGAAAGGTCGGCGACCATAGGAAATCAGGAATCGACACGTCCAGCATGGCCCGTCATCTCCGCTCCGCGCGTTTGGCAGAGTTGGGAAGGGAAGCCTCGGGCACAGGCCCCCAAGGGCTGGCCACACAGGCGGCAGCTAGCAAGCCCCTCCTCGGGTGTCCATCTCAGGCAGTGGTGTGACGTAGGTAGCATCCATAGCGTTACGCCATGGGCAATGCCGGATGCTTATGGAACATCCTCAATACCGTCGGAGCCTTGGCGGGCGGTCTCGGTGCCCTCGGAGCGGTCATTGCGGCCATCTGGACGGCATGGAGCGTCGTCCCCAATGAACTAGCCTCGTTCCGCGCGTCGAAGGCAGATGAGAGGCGCGGCGAGGCAGCCCAGCATCTTTGGGGCGCGTCATTCCGCCTATTTCGCGAACTGGAGGCACTATGCCTGCCAGCGAACATCGCGGCTCTGATAGGTGCGCCCCACAGCGACAAGCATGGAGAAACCAACGAGAAGGATGCACATCACCTCTCTCCGGACGAGCACTACGACCGTCGCACTTCCGGTACTCGCCATCGCATCGAGACTGCGAGCGACGCGCTCCTCGAGTCCTGGGGAGTTGCCGCGCTGCACCTCCCGGAGAAACTCCTCATGGGTGTTGATTCTCTTTGGATGCTACGTTCGTCGATCCTGTTCGACCACGAGATGTACCACTCTCTGCACAAAATGCGCCCAGCAGGCACTCTCCAAGTCGGGAGTGAGGGTTTGTGCAGCAAAGAGCGTCACGACGAATTGGTGGCCACCACCAAGAGGATTTGGGATGACTTGGGACCAATCGCTCGTCACGGCCAGCCGATGCTGGATTTCGACAAAGCTATTGCGATGCGTTCGGCCTCCAAAGAAAGGAACGCATCGACTCATAGCGCAGCTCAGATGAGGTGAGCGGCGGAGTAACCGCAGTGGGCGAACCAGCCAGCTGCATCGCTCGGAGAAATGGCTGCCAGGGCGAACTTGATGCCCTGGTGCAAACCGGAGCGGGTGCGCAGTCGCCACTTGCGCAGCAACGCCTTGGCCTTGCTTCATGCCAGTTCGATGGGGTTGAAGTCGGGACTGTAGGGAGGCAGGAAGACGACCTGGGCGCCACGCGGTTCGATGACGTCGATGAGCGCTCGGCACTTGTGCGCTGCCAGATTGTGCCAGATGACCACCTGACCAGGCTCCAGGATGGGCACCAGGTGCTCCAAGACGAAGCGGCCCCAGACTTCCAGGCTGGTGCCACCCTCGACTTCCAGATGGGCCTCGATGCCCTGGTGCGTCAGCGCACCGAGCACCGTTGTTGCGCAGCCCCGGTTGCGAGGCACCGCCTCGCCCGTCAGGCGCTCTCCCACCGGTGCTCGCCCGTGCGTGCGAGTCATGTCGGTGTGGCTGCCCATCTCATCCACCACGACGAGGTTGTCGGGCGCCATCTGCCGCATGCCGATCGCGTACACCCAGCGCAAAGCCTCTACGGCCTGGGTGTCGCGCTCGCTCGGGTGGAGGGACTTTTTTACGTGTCAATCCCATGCGCCGCAGCGCGCGATTCACCGTGGTGTGGTTGATGGGGCACCCAGCGCGTACCGCATAGACGGTGCCAACCCCTCGTCCGTGGCATCCGGATGCTCGCACACCAGGCGCAGCAGCACTTCTTCGCCCGCCGCGACCACCTTGCGAGGGGCCCCACTCCCATGGGGTCGCGCACAGGCGCTGCCGGTTGCCTCGAAGCGAGCGATGTAGCGACGCACTGTGACATAGCCGAGCATGAAGCGACGGGCGATGGCACTCTTGCCATCGCCCTCATGCCAAGCTGCGATGTCACGCTCGCGCAGGTCGAGCGAATGGGTACTGGACATGGCAGGCAGTACCTCCTCACGCCTACAACAACCTTCGCCAGCTCTCTTCATCCGCACGCCGCTATCAGAAGCGGAACTGCATGCGCAGGCCGCCGGACAGCCAGGCGTGAACCGCTTTGTGTTCGATGCTTTTCGAAGACTCCGAGTTCAGTTCCTCCTTGCCTGGCACGTTGAAATCGACGCTGGAGGTCTTCGTCTGGTAGACGCCGGCCGCCAGTGACACGTAGGGCCCGATGGAGAACGAGTCGTTGATGCGATAGTCGGCGCCAGCCTGGACAGATGCGAACTCGATGCCTCGGTAGTCGTCGCGGAAGGAGGTCTCCAGGCTGGTCCCAGTGGCTACTGTGATTTCCGAGCTGAGTATTTCGTAGCCGATGCCCAGCCCCAGCCAGGGCATGAACGTCTCACCCGCGCGGAAATGGTAGGACACGTTGACGCCGAAGCGCATTTTGCTGTCGGAGCACCTGGGGCAGTCCCTGGTCCGGAGTATGTGGGCGTATTGAAAGTAAGCGCCCAGGTAGACATTCGAGTTGAAGAAGTAGCCCGCATCGACTTGCAGTGGAATTGCACCAGTAAGCCAGTTGCTTAGTTTTTCGCCCCCTCTCCTCGTCGCGTCCGCGCGCGAGCCCAGGGGGATGGCGTAGCCCGCGCGTAGGCCCAGCGCGAAGCCCCGGTCATCTTGCGCCTGCTCAATCTCCTCGGCGCTCTTGATCTCCTTGCGCTGGAAGTTGCCCTTATTGCGCCCGTCCACGGCGAAGGCAGGAACGGACAGGGTGAGGGCGAGCGCCATGAACTTCCAAAGCATCTGAGTCTTCATGGGGAGTGTGTCCAGACGGAGGGAAGGGTCTCCGCCGTCGCGGTGGATGCGCCTTCCGTCGCGAGCCGGTTCGGAAAGTTCAAGGGGAGGGCGACCAACCGGGCAGCCGGGCAGCCGGGCAGCCGGGCCCTGCTGCGTTCGCGGGACATCCCTACCATGAGGAGACCTACCCGTGGCATGGAGGCCAATGATGAAGGGGCTGCTCTACGTGGGGCTGGCGCTGCTCGCGCTCTGGGTCGTGCTCACCGTGACTCGCGCCGTCGTCGGCGGCTTGCTGTGGGTCGTCCTCCTCGCCGGCATTGTCGCGTTGGGGGTGTACGCGTTCCAGGTGGCGTCGGGCCGCAGGCGGATACGCAGTTAGCCGCCCGGCCTCACGCGCCGGAGACGTTTCCCAGCATCCGCAGCGCCAGCTCGGCGTGGGTCTTCGCCAGGGTCTCCACCGCGATGGGGCCGCCGGGTTCGAACCAGTGGGGGATGCGAGAGCCCATGCCGACAATCGCCGCGGCGGTGATTTGGGGATGGAGCGGGGAGAACTGTCCCTGGGCCATGCCGCGCTGGATGGCGTCCATCAACATGGCGTTGGCCTTGTCCCGCAGCGCTTGCGCGGGCGCCGCCAGCTCCAGGCTCAGCGCGTAGAACTCCTCGTTCACCACCAGCGCGAGCTGCGGATGCTCCGCGTGGACGCGCGTGTGCGCATGCACCAGCGCGCGCACCTGGTCCGCCGGCGTGGGCTTCGCGCCCTGGAACGCGGTCTCCAGCGCCTCGAAGTGGGCCTCGTGGCCAATGCGCACCAGCTCCGCGAGGACGTGGTCCTTGGCCGCGAAGTGGGCGTACAGCGCGCTGGGCCGCAGCTCCAGGGCTGACGCCAGGTCCCGAATGGACGTGTCGTGATAGCCGCGGCTCGCGAAGAGCTGCAGGGCCGTCTCCAGGATGCGTCGGCGCGTGCCTTCGGGGGGGGCTACCGCCGTGGGGGGGAGGCGGG
>NZ_JABFNS010000112.1 GCF_013116825.1 Myxococcus xanthus | reverse complement strand
CCCCGAGCCCACGCGCCCGGCGTGCTCCATCTCGGGGTCCGGAGGCAGCTCCGTCCAGGGCGAGCCCTCCGTGCTCACGGAGTCGAAGGAAGGCCCGCCGCGCATGGCAGCCAGCTCCGCCTCCGCCGCGGAGAGGGCATCCCCCGCCGGGACCTCCGGCGTGTCCACGTCGAAGAACCCCTCATCGCCCAACCGAGGCGCCAGGGCCGCCGTGCGCACCGAAGGCGGAGAAACAGCCTCCTCCGTCCAGGCCAGCTGTCCCACCGGCGGCGCATCCTCGGCCGGCGCGGCGTCCTCGCCCCCAAGCCCCGCGGACGCGCCTTGCGCGTCGTCTCCGGCCGTCTCACCATCCACCGCCGAGCCCCAGTCCTGCCCCTGCGAAGGCTCGCCCCACCCATCCGCCGCGTCCGGAGCAAGCGCCGAGTCGATGGAGGCCATCGCCTGGGCTTCCACCTCCAGGTGCGCCCGCTCCATGGCGGTGTCCAGGTCGCGCGTGCTCTGACGCTCGCGTTGCTGCGCCGCCTCGTGGGCGGAGCGCTCCGCGTCCGTCATGGCCGCCAGCTCCCAGTCCGTCTGGTGCAGCGGCGCCAGGTCCCCGAAGAGCGCATTCGCCAGCGCGGAGTCGCCCGCCACCGAGGGCGGCGGGGTCGCGTGCCAGGACTCCGCCTCCGCCCCCGTGGCCGCCGAGCCCCCGCCCGACGGAGGCAGCTCCCGGTTCTCCACCACGTGCCAGGCGTCCGCATCCGCGGGGGCCTTGACCAGCGAATCCACCAGCTCGACGAAGGCCGCCCCTTCCAGCGGCAGCTGGGCCACGGGGGCGCTGAAGCCGGGGATGGACTCGCCCAGGAGCAGCACCCGGGCCGACTTGCCATCCGGGTGCTGGAGCAACTCCTCCAGCACGAGGTGGCCCCGGCCACTCTCCACGCCGGGCGCGAGCACGAGCAGCACGGGCAGGTGGTGCCCGTACGCAATGAGGGCATCCGCGGCGGAGGTGGCGAGGATGACCTCGTACCCTTCGCGCGTGAGCAGGCGCCGGACGGCGGCGATATTGGCGATGTCGTCGTGGACGAGAAGGACCGGTGCGCCCATGGGGGGGCACCGAGTCTACAGCATGGCCCCCGGATCCACGTCGATCACGACCTTCACCGCGGAAGGAACATCCACCAGGGCCGCTTCCAACCGGGCGAGCAGCGGGGCGAGCGCCGTATGCGTTGGCCCCTTCAGCAGGAGCTGCCAGCGCGTCTTGCCACGGATGCGGGAGATGGGCGCCAGGGCCGGCCCCAGCATGCGGACCCCGGCGGACGCAGGGGGCATGTGCCGGGAGACGATGTTCCCCAGGGAGCGCGCCACACTGGCCGTCTGTTCGGGGTGCTCCCCCTCCAGGCGGACGGCGGCCATGCGTGAATAGGGAGGGTAGGCCAGCGCCTTGCGCCACTCCAGTTCTTGATTGGCGAAGCCGTCGAAGTCATGGGCCAGCACGCGCCGCACCGGCTCCGCGTCCGGATTGTAGGTCTGCACCAGCACCCGCCCCGGGTCCTTGCCCCGGCCCGCGCGGCCAGACACCTGGGTGAGCAGATGGAAGGTGCGCTCGGCGGCACGGAAGTCTGGGATGGAGAGGGACGTGTCCGCCATGACGACACACACCAGCGTCACGCCCGGAAAGTCGTGCCCCTTGGCCACCATCTGCGTGCCCACCAGGACATCCAGTTCCCGGCGCGCGAACGAGGCCAGCATCTCCGTCAGCCGCTCGGCGCTGCTGGCCGAGTCCCGGTCCAACCGGGCGACGCGCGCGGTGGGGATGCGCTCCAGCACCTCCGCCTCCACGCGCTCGGTGCCGATGCCCAGCTTGAGCATGGGGCCCGTGCACTCCAGGCACTGCTCCGGCACCGGCATGGCCAGGCCGCAGTAGTGGCACACCACCCGGTTCTGCGAGCGGTGGTGCGTGAGGCACACGTCACACTCGCTGCACTTGAGCGACAGGCCGCACACCTCGCACAGGAGGACGGTGCTGTGGCCCCGGCGGTTGAGGAAGAGGATGACCTGCTGCCCGCGGCCAATCGTCTCCGCCATCGCCTCCAGCAACGGAGGACTGAGGATGGGCGCCTCTTCCGTCACCGCGCCCTCGCGCGGACGCTCCACGCGCAGGTCCACCAGCTCGATGGTGGGCATGGGCCGGTCATCCACGCGGTGCTTCAGCTCCAGGAGCTGGTAGCGCCCGCGCTTCACGTTCTCCAACGTCTCCAGCGCGGGCGTGGCCGAGCCCAACACCACCACCGCGCCGGCCTGCTTGCCGCGCACGACGGCCAGGTCGCGCGCCTGGTAGCGCAGCTTCTCCTCCTGCTTGAAGGACGGGTCGTGCTCCTCGTCCACGACGATGAGCCCCAGGTTGTCCACCGGCGCGAACACCGCCGAGCGCACGCCCACGGCAATCTTCACGTCGCCGCGGCGCAGCGCCTGCCAGTGGAAGAGCCGCTCCCGGTCCTTCAGCGCCGAGTGCAGCACCGCCACCTCCGCGCCGAAGCGGCTGCGGAAGCGGCCCACCAGCTGCGGCGTCAGCGCGATTTCCGGCACCAGGATGAGGCTGCCCTTCCCCAGCGACAGCGCATGCTCGGCCGCGCGCAGGTACACCTCCGTCTTCCCGCTGCCGGTGACGCCGTGCAGGAGGAAGGGCTGGAAGGTGGCCGCGTCCAGGGCCGCGCGCAGCACCCCGCCCGCCGCGTCCTGCTCCGGCGTGAGGTGGTCCGGACGGCCCTGAATCAGGCCCTCCTTCACGCTGGCCTCCACCGTCTTCTCCTCCAGCCGGGCGAAGCCGCGCGTGGCCAGCTTC
The DNA here is from genome assembly GCF_013116825.1 of Myxococcus xanthus. Lineage (GTDB taxonomy): Bacteria > Myxococcota > Myxococcia > Myxococcales > Myxococcaceae > Myxococcus > Myxococcus xanthus_B. Next base: position 27,092 of record NZ_JABFNS010000112.1, on the reverse strand, counting down.
TTCAGCGTCTCGCGCGCGCCTGGAATCGCGTGGGCGACCTCTTCCAGCGGCGCGCTGCCTCCCACGGCCAGCAGATACGCGAGCGCGGCGGACTGGGCGGGCGCGCGAGACAGCTCCGGCGGCACCTCGTTGACGAGCGCCACCGCGAAGTGCTGCACGTCCGGCCTGGCTTCCTTCTCCTCCACGGCCTTCGACAGGCCGGGCGGGAGCGCGCCGCGAATCACCTCACCCAGCGGATAGCGGTAGTGCACGGCCGCGAAGCGCAGCAGCGCGATGAGGTCCTTGGGCAAGGACGGCGAGTCCTCCAGCACGCGCTGGACGGCCTTGAGCCGCACCTTCTCACCAGTCGGCGGAGACGCGGGCCCCAGGTAGAAGCCGAGCGCCGTGCCCCGGCCGAAGGGCACCAGCACGCGCTGCCCCGGCTCCAGGCGGCCCGCCAGCTCGTCCGGCAGGGTGTAGGTGAACTCGCCCCGGACGGGGCGGCCAACGGCGATGGAGGCCAGGACGGGAGTGCTCACTTCGGCGCGCACTGTAGCGGCGGCGGCGGGCTCGGACAGTTCCCGGCGGCTTTTCACACCGGAGGTGCGCACCGCCCTGGAACCCCGCGTCGTGGGGGCCTTCGCGGGCGCCGCTTCCGCCCCGCTCCACAAGGGTCGCTGTTCCATGACACTCCCTTCAACCACCACCCCGGCCCCATCCGTCCTGCTACCGGGGTCCACAGTGCGCGAAGGGTCTGACATTCCCCGCCGGGTCCCGCCCGTGGGACGGAACCCGGCCTGTCAGGAAGTCACTTCGGGGCTCAGGCCCCGGTGACCTTCTTCCACGAAGGACGGCTCCGGACGCGCTCCCACCAGGCCGCCACGTTCGGGTGCTTGCCGACGAGCTCCGCGCCGCCCGCGGCGACGAAGAAGTCCATGTAGGGCATCCACGTCACCTCGGCGAGCGAGAAGCTGTCTCCCGCCAGGTACTGCTGCTTGCCCAGCACCGGCTCGATGATGCCGAAGACGCGCTCGACGCCCTGCAGGCCCTCGCTGATGCGCGCCTCGTCCGGCGTGCCGCCGCCCATCATCTTCTTGAAGAGGCGCTCCCAGATGACCTTCATCGCGGCGGGCGAGAAGTAACACTGCTCCACGCTGATGAACTGCTCCATGCGCGCGTACGCATGCACGTCGGACGGCGTCAGCGAGGTCCCCGGCAGCTTGCGGTCCAGATAGCGGATGATGGCGCGCGACTCGTAGAGCCGGAAGCCGTCATCGTCCTCGAAGGCGGGGATGACGCCGAAGGGGTGGAGCGCCAGGTGCGCGGGGCTCTTCTGCTCCCCCTTCGTGAGGTCGACGAGGACGAGCTCCGCCTCCTGGCCCTTCTCCGCCAGGGTGGTGAGGACCGAACGCGTGGCAGTGCTCATCGGGAGGCCGTACACCTTCATGGGACATTCCTCTGCGTGGCGGGCCGGGGAGAGTCCCGGCCAGGCGGGGCCAGACTCTTCATGGCCACCGCCAGCGCCGCAAGGAATTCAGGAAGGTGGCGGCATTGACTACAGGGTGAAGAGCGAGTCGGGCAGGCTGGCCCGGTTGTCCCCCTTCAAGGCGGTGAAGCGCAGGTTGCGCTGACCGCCGCGCCACACCTCGATGGTGCGGGGCAGCCACTCACCCGTGGCGGGCGAGTTGTAGTCCAGGAAGCGGACGTCCCAGGCCGTCCCCGACGCGTCCGAGTAACGCAACCGGGCCGGGCGGAAGGAGTCCTTGTAGACCCAGAACTGCGGGCGGCCCTCGGCCATGTCGCCGATGACGTAGGCCACCTCGCCGCCGAAGCGCGCCAGTCCGGTGCGCCCCGTCTCGATGCCCAGGTTCTGGAGGTGGCGAATCACCGCTTCCTTCAGCTCCTGCACGTTGCCGCTGCCCGTGGCGAGCAGCGGGCACACCTGCGAGACGAGCGCCGACATGGAGGGAATCTCGGTCCCCTGCACGCGACGGCGGCCACCCGACTGGACCACCGCGGACTGGGCGTTGCCGTCGGGCACGGAGGCCTCGAAGCGGCAGCGGCCGGGCGCGCGGATGGACAGCACGCCGTCACCCTGCACCTCCGGGCGGTCCGTGGGCGTCCCCAGCGCGGCGCCGGCCTCCTTGACGGCCGGACCTCCGAAGCTGAGGGAGCCTTCCACGCGCAACGTGGACAGCCTCAGCTCGGCGCGCTCCGCCGACATGCGGCGGATGATGGAGCTGCCGGGCAGCACGTAGGCCGCCGCGGCGAAGGAGACCAGGACAGCGAGGAGTGCAACGGTGCGCTTCACGGATTCTCCGTCTTCACGACTTCACGCATGTACTCGAGCAGCCCGGCACGCAGGTCCGGACGCTTGAGCGCGTAGGCGATGTTGGCCTTCAGGTACCCCACCTTGTCGCCCGCGTCATAGCGCTGCCCCTTGAAGCGGTAGCCGAGCAGCCCCTTCGACTGCTGGAGCGTGGCCAGGCCATCGGTGAGCTGGATTTCGCCGCCCACACCCGGCGTCTGGTTCTCCAGGATGGGGAAGATGTCGGGCGGCAGCACGTAGCGGCCGATGACGGCGAGGTTGGAGGGCGCGGTGCCCTTCTTCGGCTTCTCCACGATGCGGTCGATGCGCATGACGCCATCCCCCAGGTCCGTGCCCGCGGCGATGCCGTACATGTGCGTCTCACTCTCCGGCACTTCCATGAGCGCGATGACCGCCTGGTTGTACTGGCGATACACGCGAGCGAGCTGGCGGATTCCCGGCTCCTCGGCGTCAATCATGTCGTCGCCCAGCAGCACGCCGAAGGGCTCGTCGCCGATGACGCTCTTGGCGCACAGCACCGCGTGGCCCAGTCCCTTGGGCTCCTTCTGACGGATGCTGACGACGCGCACGAGGTCCGCGATGGCGCGCAGCTTGTCGGCCTCGGACTCCTTGCCGCGCGCACGCAGCGTCGTCTCCAGTTCGAAGCCGATGTCGAAGTGGTCCTCGATGGCGCCCTTGCCGCGGCCATTGATGAGGACGACATCCTCGATGCCTGCGGATACCGCCTCTTCCACGATGTACTGGAGCGTCGGCGTATCGACGATAGGCAGCATCTCCTTGGGAACCGCCTTGGTCGCCGGCAGGAAGCGCGTGCCCAGGCCGGCTGCCGGGATGACACACTTGCGGATGAGGGGCTCTACCTTCGAGGTTTTGGAGGCCATGAGGGCTGGGAATCTATTGATGGCCCCTGACCCCATCAAGCTGGATAGGATGGACTTGTCATGTTGCTCCGCGCCTTGGTGCTGATTGCCCTTTGTGTGTCCACTACCGCTCTGGCGCAGCCCGCCGAGGACCTTCGCGATGTCATGAGCGCACGCGCCTATGGCATGGGCGGCGCCTACCGTGCCCTGGGACTGGGCACGGATGCCATCATGGGCAATCCAGCGGCGATGGTCCTCTACCCGTCCTACCGGGTTGAAGGCACCGGCGCGTGGGATACGCGGAAGAAGGAAGGGTTGCTGGGCGTCTCCGTCGTCGACGCCGCCACGAGCCGCCTGGGGATGGGCGTGGACTACCACTGGGTGAGCGTGGGGCGCGGCGGCGCGCGTGCCAGCGCCCACCTCAGCTCGATGGGCGTGGGACTGCCCATCAGTCAGGCGCTCATGCTCGGCGCCACGGTGCGCTATCTGCGCATGAGCGGCCAGTCTCGGTTCGCGAACTCCGTCACCGGCGACGCGGGCCTGATACTCCGGCTGTCGCCGTCACTGATGGCGGGCATCTCCGCGCACAACATCGTGGACACTGGCAATGAGGAGCTGACGCGCTACTACTCGGCGCACGTCGGGGTGATGACGGGGCTGCTGACGCTCGCAGGCGACGTGCGCGCGGACTTCACGACGAACGACACCAGGACGTTCACGTACCACGGCGGTCTGGAGTACATCCTGGGCCAGATGTTCCCGGTGCGCGTGGGCTACTCCTACGACGGCTTCACGCGGACGTCGCAAGTCAGCACGGGGCTCGGCTTCATGTCCGAGGGCGGAGGCGGCCTGGACTTCGGCTACCGCCACGACCTGGGCGGCCCCAAGGGGCGCATGCTGGCGCTCACCATCAAGCTGAACACGAACTGAGTCAGCGCGGCGCCCGGAGCGGCAGGTAGCGCTCCGACGCGGCGAAGCGCAGCAGCTCCACCAGCTCCGCCTCGTTGCCCCGGCGGGTCCGCAAGACGGACAGCGCGGGACCGATGCTCCCGCAGGCCACCAGGCCCGCGCGGTTGGCGGAATCCCGCGCGGCATCCGCGAGCGCCGAAGCCTTGAAGTTCTGGGTGCCGGGCTCCAGCAAGGCCATGGCGCGCTCCAGGGCGCGCGGCGACAGGGACTCGCGCACCACGCGAGCCTCGGCTCCGGAGGCACGCGGGTCCTTCAGCACGGTGGCCAGCAGCGCCAGGGCGCGGAGGAGCTGGCCCCCCTTGAGGGCCCGGAGCGCGAGCAGGTCCGGCGACAGGGACAGCAAGGCGCGGCCCACGTGGAAGCGCAGCTCCGGGAGCGGCATGGGCTCACGCAGCAGGAGCCGGCCCACGAGGAGGCGCGGGTGGCCCGCGTGCACGGCGGTGAAGGGCGGGCCGTCGTCCTCTGCGAGCACGAGTTCGGGCAGGTGGACGTCCAGCATCCGCGCGGCGGTGTGCAGCGCGTCGAGCACGGCCGGCGCGCAGGGGCCCGCGGTGGCGCGCAGCAGCTCCGAGGAGCCGGCGGCGCGGCCCTCCGCTGGGAACAGACGGCAGAGCGCGATTCCGGCGCAGGCCAGCAGTTCGCCCGAGGGCGTGCGCAGACCAGGGTGACGCAGGCCAGCGCGCTCGTCGGAGGTCAGCGGCGGACGCTGGCCGCGCGGCGCCGGAGTTTCGAGCCCGTCGAGCGCATCAGCGATTTCGCGCATGAGCGAGGCACGCGCCGGGTCTCCTCGCTGGTCGAAGTACTCAGCGAGGAGTCGATAGGGCTTCGCGTCGAGCGGGCGCTCGCGGATGTGCCGGAAGGCATCGGGCTCGGTGTCCGGTGGCGGCACATAGGCGGGCGCGGGTGATTCGCGCGGGTCCATGACGCCGGGGACAGGCCGAGGAGGTTCGGGCGCCGCGGGCGGCTTCGCGATGAACGTGCGGCCCGGCGCCGGGGCGGAAACCGTGCCCTCCGGGCGCGCGCGGACGACGCGGCGCACCGGGTCCATCCGGCCGGGTGGCGCCTCCCAGGAGATGACGCGGGTCTCCGGGACGGGGGCATCACCGAGGTCCATGACCTCGCCCGTGATGAGGTCGGTGGCCCGAGGGCGCTGGGCTCGGGCCTCCGCCTCGCGAGAAGCGGGCCCTTGCTCCGATTCGATTCCGGACGCGGCGGCGCGTGGCGCGGCCTTGTCTCCGCGCGAGGACGCGGGGGCGCGTTGAGCAGCCGGCGCCTTGGGGGAGACGGCGGCGTCAGCGGGAGCGCGTGGCGGCGGGGCAGCTGTGTTGCCCGGGGAGGAAGGCGGGTTGCGGGCCTCGCCCCTGGGGGACGGCGCGGCTGCACGTACGTCTGCCTTGGGTGGCGATGCGGCGAAGGCTTCCACTGGAACGCGCGGTTCACCTTGCGCTGGCGAGACCGTGGCGCGCGCCGCCCGCCTCCCCTTCCGCCCCGAAGGGGCGGGTTCCGGCGAGGCCTTGCGCCCCTGCGCCATCGCGGCGCCCGGGGAAGCGCTCCCGACTTCATCGCGAGGTGGCCCCACGCTTTCTGACGCGGGGGGAGCAACCCCGATGTCCGTGGTGGACGCCTCCTCGTTGGCCTGGCTCTGGGGGGTTCCCGACGATTGCGTCAGCACCGGGGGCGCCGCGATGAGCGGCGCACGGGGGCCGCTCGACTCACGGCGAGGAGCCGCGGAGCGCGGCGGCTCGGGAGGCGGCACTTCACGCTCTGCGCGTGCCTGCCGGATTCCCTCCGCCCGGCGGGCGTAGACCTGCGCGCGCTCGGGATTGCCCATCACCTCGCGCCACAGACGCGCGAGCCGGTCCCAGGTGCGCTCCCGCTCCGCCTCGTCCTCCATGGCGGTGGCCGCGTGTTCCAGGGCCCAGGCCGCCTCGCCCAGGTGGTCGCGCTCGAGCAGGCGCTCCACGAGCATCAGCCACGCTTCCTTGTGGCCCGGCTCGTAGCGCACGGCCTGACGCAACTCCTCGAGCGCGGCGTCGGCGTCGCCCTGCGCATCCAACGTGGCGACCAGCTCCAGCCGGGCCTGACGCGCGGCGGGCCCTCGGGCTTCGCGGGCGAGCTGCGCACGCAGAAGCCGGCTGAGCACCGTCGTGTCGCCGAGCTTTCGCGTCAGCGTCGTGAGCTGCACGCGGGCCTGCTCGCTGTCGGGACTCTCCGTGAGCACCTCGCTCCAGGCCCACTGCGCGAGCCGCCAATCGCTCAGCGACTCCTCCGCGACCTGGGCCAGGACGCGCAGCGCCTCCACGCGGTCCAGCGCACGGCGTGGCGCCGCCACCAGTGCCACCCGGAGCCGTTCCGCGATGGACGGACGTTCCGCGTCCGACACGCAGCGGAGCATCCCCGCGAGCACGGGAAGCAGTCCCGGCGCCGAGGACTCCGCCGCCTCGAAGTCCGCGCGAGCCTTCTTCAGCTCGCCCATGTGGAGCCAGCGCTCGCCCCGCGTGAGCAGAGCCCCCGCGCGTGCGCGGCCAGCGGGCGCGCGCCGGATGGCCTCGTCCAGCGCGCGGCGCACGAGGGACGCGTCCCCTCTCGCGGCGAGCAAGCGCACCTGATCTCGAAGCGCCGCGCGGTCCCCCGTCAGCTCCACGATTTCCCGATACATGCGCGCGGCGCCCGCGGGATCGTGAAGCTCGTTCTCCATCACCTCCGCGAGGCGCGCCAACGCATCGGCGCGCAGGGACGCGTCCTTCGCCTGGTCCGCCCGCTTGAGGTAGAGCTGAGCCAGCTCGGCCCAGGCCCGCCGAGCGATGAGCTGGGCCTCGACCTTCCGCGAGCGGGTCAGCTCCTCGGAGTCTTCTTCCCGAGGCCCCGCGCTGGCCTCGGAGGCGCGGCCTTTCTTGTTCGGTGCATCGCCAGAAGCCGACGCGAGCGCGGCCTCCAGCTCCGCCAACGACACCTCCATGGTGCCTGAGCGGGCATCCGGCTCGGATGCGGAACGGGACGGGATTGGAGGTGGCAGCGCCTCGGACGGGGGCGGGGTCTTCCGCCGCTCGCGCTTCGAAGAGGCAGGCGTCTGCTGGCGCGGTGGAGGACTCGATACGTCAGCGCCGGCGAGAAAGGGCTGTGCCTCCGAAGTGACTTCACTGTCGTCGGCGTCGTTGAAGCGAGCGACCGGCGCGGGCACGGGCGCGTCATCGTCCGAGGCATCGGCCCAAGGAACGCGCAGTGGCGCGCGCCCTGGAACAAACGTCTTGGCCACACCTGAAGACGGGGGCACGGCGACATCCCCCAGCGCGGGCATCTCCACTTCCGTCTTGCGCGCCTCGAAGTCAGATGCCCTCGGTGGCACAACCACCGCCGGCATTTCCACGACAGTCCTGGGGGCTTCGGAAGCAGAGGTACCGCGGGGAGTCACCGCGGGGAGTTCCACCGCCGGCATCTCCAACACCGTCTTGAGCGATTCTGGGGGTGGCGCCTTCACGGGCGACGGACGCGCATCGGCACCGGGCAGCGCCTCACTCCCCTTGGACGAAGCCGTCGCGCGCGCATCAGGCCCAGGCGGCGAGAGCGAACTCGACACAGGCCCACGTTGTTCCGAGACGGGCGGAGGTTCCGCCTGAAGCCCATCCGCGCCACGCGCAGGCAACGCGGCCGCAGGCGCTCCTCTACCCGCCTCTGGGAGCTGCGACACCGAAGGCTGCGAGCGTGCCTCCGCCACGCCGACCGTGGAAGCTGACGCCGAGGCCGCCCTCGCGGAGAGCGGCGGCCCCACCACGGTTTCGATGAGGTAGACGGCGTCGTCGTTCTCCCAGGAGGCCGCTGCCTGCGCGCCTTCTCGCCGCGCTGGGAGCTTCGCCAACACACCCTGCTCGTCCTCATCCACCTTCGGCGCGCTCGCACCAGCGTCAGGCACCGCCTTGCCCTCGATGCGCGCACGCAGCACCTGGAGAACGCGCTGGGCACGCCGGTCATCGGGCCATTCCACCAGGAGGGCTTCGAGCGCGGCGGCGGCACGCGGCAATTGGTCCACCCGCCGCAGTACCCGCGCGAGCTGACGCCGGACCGCGCGCCTGCTGGAGACCACCGTAGGCGCCACCTCCAGCAGGGTGATGGCCGCCGCCTCGGTGCCCGCCAGCAGCGCCATGCGCACAATCCCGGCGGCCAGACGCGGCGTCATCGGCAGGGTCCGGCTGGCGCGCGCAAGCTCTCCGAACGCACGCGCGGCGGAGCCCTCTCGCAGCTGCCGGGCCGCGGACCGGAAGTGCCGGTCCACCACTTCGCTGACCTCCTCCGCGGGCTTGACGTCGGACGCGCCGGGCTGCAGCGCCGCCTGTCGGACCGCTGCGGGCTCCGGCGTGCCGGCGCTCCTGCCGTTTCTCACGCCACCCATGGGTGCGGCAGTCTACACACAACGATGCCCGTTCCGGCTGTTACTGTCCTCCTCCCCGCGCGAAACGCCGAGGCCACCGTGGCCCGCGCCGTCAGCAGCCTCTTGACGGGCACCGTCCGCGACCTCCGCGTGTTCGCGGTGGACGACGGCTCCACGGACGGTACGCGTGCAGTGCTGACCGACCTGGCGGCGGGCGACTCCCGCGTGGAAGTCCTTGACGGCCGGGGCCGGGGCCTGGTGGCGGCGCTGAACCTGGCGCTGCGCGAAGCCACCTCCCCCTACGTCGCCCGGATGGACGCGGATGACGAAGCCCTTCCCAAACGCCTGGAGGCGAGCCTCACCGCCCTGGAGGCGGAACCCGGGCTGGCCGGCGTGGGCACGGCCGTGGAGCTGTTCCGGGATGACAAACCCGTGAGCCCCTCGCTCCAGGCCTATGCCACCTGGCTCAGCGGGCTGACCACCGCAGAGCGACTCGACCGGGAGCGATTCATCGAAAGCCCCCTGTGCCACCCTTCCGTCTGCCTGCGCCGGGACGCCCTGGTGGCCGCGGGAGGCTGGCAGGACGGCGACTTCCCGGAGGACTACGCGCTGTGGCTGGAGCTGCTGGACCGGGGCTTCGGGCTGCGCAACCTGCCCGAGGTATTGCTTCGCTGGCGCGACAGCGACGGGCGGATGACGCGAACGGACCCGCGCTATGCCGTCAAGCGCTTCATGTGGACGAAGGCGCGCTACCTGACGCGAGGCCGTGGCCCCCTGGCGGACGGGCGCCCCTGCTCGGTGTGGGGCGCGGGCCCGAGCGGCAAGACGCTGACGTCCTTCCTCCACCAGGAAGGCGTCCGCGTGCGGCGCTACGTGGAGGTCCACCCTCGCAAGGTGGGCACGCGCATCCATGGCATCCCGGTCATCTCCCCCCAGGAGCTCGGTGCCCCCGGGGATGGACACCTGTTGGTGTGCGTGGGCGTCCGCTGGGCCCGCGCGGAGATTCGCGAGGACCTCATCCGACGGGGCTGGGTGGAGGGCCGCGACTTCACCTGCGCGGCGTGAGCACTCACTCGGCGCCACGAATGGCGCCCGAGGGCGCCGGCACGCCAGCGGCCAGGAAGAACCGCATCAGGTCCTCCGGCACCGGCGCCTCCATACGCAGCAACTTGCCCGTGCGCGGATGTCCCAGCTCCAGGGCCTGGGCATGAAGCAAGCACCGCGCAGCCTCCACGCCGTCCGCCCGGGCCGCGCCGCCGTAACGGGCGTCCCCCAGAATCGGAGCGCCCAGCGCCGTCAGGTGCGCGCGGAGCTGATGCGTGCGGCCCGTGTGCGGCAGCAGCTCGACGACACAGAACGCCGGCCCCGATGACAGCGTGAGGAAGTCCGTCAGCGCGGGTACACCGTTGGCCGCCCGGGTCGCCCGCCAGCGGCCCGGGCGCGACGGGTCCTTGGACAACGGCAGGTCCACCGTGCCCGACAGGGGCAACCCCGGCCCGGTGGCCGCGACGTAGCGCTTTCGCGCCCGTCCCTCCCGGAACTCGGCCGCCAGCGCCGACGTGGCCTCCGCCGTCTTCCCGAACACCGTCACGCCGGACGTCTCCCGGTCCAGGCGGTGCACCAGCCCCGCGGGGCGTCCCAGCCTCGCCCCCACCAGGTCCACCAGGCTGTCCCCCACGCGCCCCTCGGTGGGCTGCGCGGACACGCCGGCCGGCTTGTCCACCGCGATGACGTCCGCGTCCTCGTACAGCACACGCAGCTCGGGGGCGGAGGGCGCCTCGGACAGGGGGCTCTGCCCGCCCTCCTCCAACACCACCGTCACCACCTGCCCAGCCGCCAGCCGCGCATTCGCATCCCGGCTCCGCTTGCCGGCCACATAGACGGCGCCCACCGCCACCAGCCCCCGTGCCCCCGGCTCGGGCAGTCCCAGCTCATCCGCGACCACGCGGGCCACGGCCTTCCCCACCAACGCCCCTTCCACCCGGAACGTCCGGCGCTTCATGCCGCCACCTCGCCCACCAGGCGGACAGCCTCAGCGTACGAGCCCGCGCCATGCGCCACGTGCTCCGGCACGCCGCCCCCCATCCCTGTGTCCACCGCAGATGTCATGCGGCGGCACTCTACGCGCGCATCGCCCTTTCGCGCCGCCCGCTTCCTGTTACCTTCCGCGCCCCCATGGACCGTCCCCTGCACTCCGTCCGTACGCGGCTGGACGACTTCCTCGCCGAGCTCGCCACGCTGAACTACCGGCAAGGCGCCGGGCTCGCGCTGGATGTTTCCCCCAGCCAGCTCCACGCTTCCTTCCCCGAGCTGTCGTCTCCGGACACCTTCGCCGCCGCCAACGAGGCGCTCGCCAAGGCCCAATCGAAGAACGAGCCCCTCACCGTCCGCCGCATCCGACTGGTGCGTGAGCTGGTGGCCTCGCACGTCGAGGACGCGCTCGCCGCCCGTCACGTGGAGGCCATTGCCTCGCTGGAGGCCCAGGCCCGGCTGATGGTGGACGACCAGACCTACTCCTTCGGCGAGGCGCTGGGCCGCATTCCCCACGAGTCCGCCCGGGGCCGCCGCGCCCTGCTGGAGCGCGCCACCGGCGAGTTCCTCTGGCAGAACCGCACCCGTTACGGTGACCGGCGCGATGCGGCCCTGCACACCGCGGAGCAGCTGGGCGCGAAGAACTACCCCGCCCTGCGCCAGGACGTCACCGGCATCGACTTCGCCAGGCTGGCCGAGTCCGCCGCGACGATGCTCGCGCGCACGGAGGACGCCTACCGCGACGTGCTCGCCTACGTCCTCAAGAAGGTGGACCCGCTGCTGCGTCCACTGCCCGGCGGAGAGGCCCGCAGGCATGACTTGCAGGCCGCGCTCCAGGCCCCGTGGCTGGACGGCTTCTTCCGACGCGAGGACGCCTTCCCCGCCGTGGTGCGCTGGCTGGGCGAGTGGGGCCTGACGCCCAACGCCGGAGGCCGCATCCGCATCGACGACGAGGCCCGGCCCGGCAAGTCACCGCGCCCCTTCGTCGCCGTGGTGCGCGTGCCGGACGACATCCGCCTGGTGCTCCAGCCTCGCGGCGGCATCGACGGGCTGGCCAGCCTGCTCCATGAGATGGGCCACGCGCAGCACCGCGCCCATGTCTCCGACACGCTGCCCATGGAGCTGCGCCGGCTGGGCGACGCGTCCGTGACGGAGGCCCACGCCGCCGTCTTCGAACGGCTGCTCCTGTCCCCCGAGTGGCTCAAGCGCTACCTGGGACTGCCCACCGTGGCCGCGCGAGACACGGTGCGGCTGGCCGCCTTCCAGGCCCTGACGCTGCTGCGGCGTCACGCGGCCAGGCTGACCTACGAGCTGTCCCTGACGCAGCGGGGCGCCTCCACGGAACGCGCGGACGAATACGCCGACGGGCAGCGCCGTGCGCTCTTCGTCGAGCCACACCCTGGCTTCTTCCTCCACGACGTGGACCCGCAGCTGTACGTGGCGCACTACCTGCGGTCCTGGGCCCTGGAGACCCAGCTCACCGCGCGCCTCACGGAGCGATTCAACGAGGACTATTGGAGGAACCCCGCGGCCGCCGCCTGGTTGAAGGGGCTGTACGCGCGTGGGGGCACTGATGATGCGGAAGGACTGGCCACGGAGACGTCAGGCACGCCGTTGGCGTTGCCCGAGGCCGGGGAGCGCCTCGTGGCCATCCTCAACCGGTAGGGGACACCCGCGAGACGACTACTTCTTCTTGCGGAGCGCCCGGACAATCTTGTCCTTGGTGGGATTGGCGGCGGCATCCCGCGCGCGCGTGGCGGCGACGGGCTTGCTGCTGGCGGTGGCCGCGGGCTTGCCACCCGCGCGAGCGCGCATCGCCTTCATCAGCTGCATCTCGATGAGGAGCAGCTCGTCGCCCAGCTCCTGGTTGTCACCGGCGGCACGGGGCAGCGGTGCACGGGTGCTGGAAGCGCCAGCACCGTGGCGCATGCGCAGAACCTTCTCCTCTTCGGCCGACAGCGTACGCGCCTTCTCCAGCGCCGCTTTGACCTCCTTGGCCGTCACCGTGCTACTTCCGACCTTGCGCTCCATCGCCGCTCCCTTGCTGTGAAGCCCCGCTGAACATCCGAGCATGTCGGACGCGTCCGGGCCGCAACCGTCGAGGATTGTAGAGGACGCAAGAGTCAGCGCAAATTTTCTTCCAACATCCCGCTGCCTGGATGTAGCGCCGCCCCCTCCACGCCCGCCCGGGATACCCCGGAGTCCCGGCCAGCCGTTCACCGGGAAACAGCGCCCGGAAAGGGCGCCGCAGCCACGTCACGTGCCCTCTTCGTCCTCCGGCTCCGGGGCCGCCTCCGGGCTGGCCGAATCCGAGTCCGAGGGCTTCTTGCGCTGGATACCGAAGGCGTCGAGCGCGTCGGCGATGCCCTGGGGCTTGTCCGCGTCCGGGAGGAAATCCTCGGGCGGCTGGAGCCGTGGGTCCTTGCCTACCTCGGAGAGGGCGGCCTCCAGCGTCAGGCGCAGCTCGGCCGCCTCGGGCGTCTTGTCCCCGGGCACGCCCATGCGCCCGTCCAGCCGGGCCTTGAGGACCACGGAGGTGGCGGAATCCACCAGCACCTCGCCGTCCAGCGAGCGCGGCAGGCGGTGGGCGAAGAAGTTGGCCCGGCGGACCGTCGTTTCGTCCGCGCCCCCCTTCTTGGCCTGGGGCATGGGCGGCAGGGGCCGGGGCGCGTCCGCCTGGGCGGCGGGGGCCAGCGTCACCACGTAGCGCCAGGCCGTCCGGCCCTCATGGGTGACGGTGCCCTCGGGCGTCAGCTTGATGCGCCCCTGGAAGAGGCTGTCGAAGTCGCGGATGGCGCCGGTCAGCTCCGCGCGGGTGCGCTCGGCCATGCCCCGGTCGCGCAGGCGCTGGCGGAAGGGGCCGTACCGGTTGCGGGCGAACACCTGCCCGCCCACACGCATCACCTCCAGGCCCTGGTCCCGGGAGTTCTCCAGCACACCGTGGAAATCCCCGCTGACCCCGCCTGGGCCGGCGCGGAAGGTGCGCGTCTCGGTGAGCTTCACGGGGATGGAGGCCTCGGAGGTCCACTCGTACCCCAGCGTCGCCTGGTAGCGGTGGGGGCCCAGACGCTCGGTCACCTCGGCGGCGTCCATGCCCAGGATGCGGCGCGCCACCTGGGGGTTGTCCGCGACGTCCTCGGGGGGCAGCTTTTCCTTCGCGGACGCCACCACCTTGGGCGGGTCTTCCGGCGAGAAGATGCGTGCCTTGGCCGCCTTGTCGACCGGGTCCGAGCAGCCGACGGCGGCCAGCGCCATGGCGAGGGTGAAAGCGGACTTCTTCAGACGGCTCACGACTCCTCCGGGAGGGTACGACAAGGCCGGCAAGTTACGTGGGGCATACACGAGCAGCAAGCAGTGGCTTGCGTGCGGCCGTGCAAGGGATAGAACGCCCAACTCATGCAGAACCTGCGCGACAAGCTATTGAAGGCGGGCCTCGTCACCGAGGACCAGGCCAAGAAGGTGGAGACGAAGCCCAGCCAGGCGGAAGCCCGGCGGCCCGGACCCCAGGAGGGCGGCCGTTCAGGCGGCAACCGTCCTCCCCCCCGCCGTGATGACAACCGGACACCAGGCGGCCCGCCCCGAGGCGAGGGTGGAGGCCGCCCGGGTGGCGGCCGTGACGCCGGGCGTCGTGAGGGCGGCGGACGTCCTGGCGGCGGCTTCGGGGGTGCCCCCCGGCACGGCGGAGGTCCCCAGCACGGGCGGCCGGCCGCGGCGGCGCCGGAGCGGGCCATCCCCAAGCTGCCCCCCATGCCGGGCTCCAAGGCCTACCAGCGCGCCGAGTCCAAGCGGCAGGTGGAGCTGGACCGCGCCTTGCGCGAGCTGGTGCTGGGCTCCCAGGTCCCCGTCGAGGCGGGGGAGACGGCGTTCTACTTCATGACCCGCAAGGGCAAGCTGCGCCGGCTGGAGCTGAGCCCGGCGCAGGCGAAGCAGCTCGAGGAGGGCGAGCTGGGCGTGGTGGAGCGCCCCGAGCCCGCGCAGATCGAGCACTCGCTGGTGCCTTCGGCGGCGGCGGAGCAGATGTTCGCGCTGTCGAAGAAGTCGGTGCGCTTCCTCAACCGCAAGGAGAACCCCGTCGGCTTCATGAACGACGAGGAGCTCAAGGCCCAGCAGGCCGCCGAGGCGGCGGGCACCGCGCCCGAACTGCCCGACGAACCCGAAGGCGGGTCCGAGGCGTCGGCAGAGACCGCGTCCGAGGGCGAGACGGCCCCGACCGAGCCGACGGCCAGCAGCGAAGAAGCCCAGAACGGCTGAGCCAGACACCGGCGTCTTCCCACCCTCCCCGTCCCTCGTGGATGCGGGGAGGGTGGCGATGCCGCCCGTGACGGCGGCGCCACGCGGCCTCGGCACGTCCTGATGCCAGTATGAGGGCCCGGCGCTAGGCTGGTCTCATGACGACCTCCAAGACGGTGGTGGTAACGGGCGCGAGCCGAGGCATTGGCCGCGCGGTGGCGCTGGCCTTCGCGAAGGCGGGCCATGACGTGTGGGCCCTGGCGCGTTCGACGGAAGCGCTGGAGTCGCTCCGGCAGGAAGGCGGCGAGCGCATCCGGCCGCTCGCGGTGGACGTGGCCGACGAAGCGGCGCTGGTTGCCGCGAGCCAGCGAATGCTCGCCGGCGGTGCCCCGCGCGTGCTCGTGAACAACGCGGGCATCACCGTCTCCGCGCCCCTGACGAAGACGCGCACCGAGGACCTGGCCCGCGTCATGGCCGTCAACGTGACGGCGCCTTTCCTCCTCTGCCGCGAGCTGATGCCGGCCATGGCCCAGGCGGGCGGCGGACGCGTCATCAACATCGGCTCCATGGCCGCGGTGCGGGGCGTGAAGTACACGTCCGCGTATTGCGCGTCGAAGCATGCGCTGCTGGGCCTGACGCGCGCGCTCGCGGTGGAGTACGCGAAGAAGCAGGTCACGGTGAACATCGTGAATCCAGGCTGGGTGGAGACGGACATGTTCGCCGGCGCGACCTCGGCCATCAGCGCCTCCACGGGCCGCAGCGAGGAGCAGGCGCGCGAGGCCCTGGCGTCCATGAACGCCATGGGCCGCATCATCACGCCGGAGGAAGTCGCCGCGCTGTGCCTGTTCCTCGCGTCAGACGCGGCGGGCGGCATCACCGGCGCGGCGTACGCCATCGACGGTGGCGAGCTGGGCTGAGACTTCACTCCCATTCCGCCTGACTGCCTGCCCGGCCGCCACCCGTGGCCGGGAGCGTTGCGCAGCGGGAATCCCATCCCCGGCCGACAAGCGCGCTAGAGCTGGTACCGGCCGACGATGGCGCTCAGCTCGGCGGACGCCGCGGAGAGCTGGATGGCGGACTGCTCGCTCGCGGCCATCCGGTCGACAATCTGGTCCGCCAGGTCGGCCATCGAGCTGAGCGCGGCGAACAGCTCCGCGATGCCCGCATCTTGCTGGCTCACGGCCTCGGCGATGCTGCGCACCGTCTTGCCGTTGCTCTGGATGATGCCCGCCAGCGAGCGGAGGCTCTCGCCCGCCGCGCGCACCTGCTCCAGGCCACCTTCCACCTCGCGCGCCCCGCCCTCACTGGTGCTCACCGTCTGCGAGATGGCCCGGCCGATGTCGCTCAGGATGGACTGCACGCGCGTGGTCGCCCCCGCGGACTGGTCCGCCAGCGACCGCATCTGCCGTGCCACCACCGCGAACGAACGGCCCGAATCACCACTGCGCGCCGCCTCGATGGACGCATTGAGCGCCAGCACGTTCGACTGGTCCGCCAGGTCCTTCACCGTGCGGGTGATGTCGCCCACCTGCCGCGTGCGCTGGTGCAGCTCCGCGACGGTGCGGCCAATCTGCTCCACGTGTGACCGGATGTGCGTGAGCCCCCCCACGCTGCCGGACACCGCGGCCTCGCCCGCCTCGCCAAAGCCACTGGCCTTGTCCGCCTCCCGCAGGATGACCTCCACGCGCCGCGCCGCCGCGCGCGAGGCCTCCTGGAGCTGCTGCGCCGCAATCTGCGTCTCATGCAGCGCCACCGCCTGTTGCGACACCGCCTCGTTCTGGACGGACGCGGACTCGGTGAGGTGCGTGGACGCCGTTTCGAGCTGCTCGGCCGAATGGCGCAGCGCCATCAACAGCTCGCGCAGCTGCGACATCAACTCCGAGAACGAACTGGCGAGCTGACCAATCTCATCCTTCGAGCGCACCACCAGCGCCCCTCGGAAATCCCCCTCCGACACCATCCGCGCGGTGGCCACGGTCAGCTCGCGCAGCGGCTCCATCATCCGCCGCACCAGCAGGAAGACGGCCGTGCCCGCCGCCGCCGTGACGATGATGCCCAGCAGCACCACGAGCAGCATCGACGCACGGAACTGCTCCGCTTCCTTCCCACCGTCACGCGCGAGCAGCAGCTCCACGCCCGGCCCCATCTCCACCCGGCGCAGCCGCAGCGACACGCCATTCACCGACACCTCGTCCGGCCGGCCCTTCCCCTCCAGCGCCGCGAGCAAGGCATCATCAGGCACCGCGCTCAGCGCGTGCGCCACCGGCTTCCCGCCCACGGTCAACACGCCCTCCGCACCGCGCTCGTCACGCAGCGCCTGCAGCTCCACCTCGCCCAGGACCCGCCCCAGCACCACGTACCCCGCGGTGCGGCCCTCGGCCGTCATCACGGGCTGCGCCACGGCCTGATGCGGCACCCCATCCACCAGGAGGATGCGCGCACCGCCCTCCTTCACCAGGGACTCCATTCCAGACAGTGCACCGGGTGGCATGCCCGCGCGCACCCCCGCCGCGGTGTCCACCGCGAGCAGCAGGTCCACGCCCAGGAGCGACTGCTGCGCACGCAGCGAGGGCTCGAGAGGCTCCCCGACCCCGGCCCCGCTCGACAGCGCGGCCTGCCAGGGCGTGCCGGCCGCGGTGACGCGGGCCAGGGCCGTCAGCGAGCGCGCCTCCTGGGACAGGGCGCGGCTCCACGCGGCTTCGTCTTGCGCCAGACGGGACGTGACGGCTTCGTGCGACCACGTCCGAAGCGACACGCCCGTGAGCGCGACGCTCAGCATGGAGAGACAGAGGATGACAAGGGAGAGCGCTGCGGTCAGGCGCGCGGCAAGGCTGTGCGTCATTCGCTACAAGGCCTGGGGATGGGCGGGGGGAGCCCAGTGGGGGACGGCGAGCCTACCGCGACAACGCCCGGCTGTTGAGCAAGGAACAACAGGTGGCAGGAATGACCCGGCCGCATGTCTCGCATGACACAAATCGAGACCTACACCGATGTCGTGCACCTACGTCCACGGCGCTGGCGCGCGCGGGGTCATGGACACTCACCCCGGCGTTGCATTGACCGGTGTGGAAGCGGCGCGTTTGCGTGCATGGCATGCGCTCAACATCCATTCCAGCGGCACTGGCCCTGATTGCCCTCACCCCCAGCGGACTTCGCGCGGAGGAGGCCGCCGGAGAGGCGCGCGCGAAGGCCGAGCCGCCTCACACGCCGCGCAACTTCGGCAACCTGCGCGTGGGTGGCTCCACGGCGAACGACAATGGCCGACCCGACCTGTGTCTGGAGTTGTCCCCCGTGGCGTTCCTGTCCGTGGAGAGCTGTGGCACGGGGAGCGGTTTCCTGCACCGCGACCCCGAGCCGGAGGTGGCGCACTTCCGCGCCAAGCTGCGGCTGGCCAGCTTCGACGTGGAGCGCTGGGGCACCTTCCAGCCCTTCCTCGCCGGGGGCTTCGCGGAGGCCCAGGTGGGCCGCGACGACCTGGGGTTCCAGTTCAAGGGGACCGACCGGCGCCGCGTGGCCACGGCAGGGCCCGAGGGGGGACTCGGGCTGCGCTTCCTCCGTCCGCTGGCCGCGGGCTTCGAGCTGGTGGGCGACTTCAACTTCAGCCTGGCGTGGATGCCCCACGCTCCCGAGCTCATCCTGCCCGGGAACACGTGGCTGCCGTCCGCCAGCATCTCCTTCGGCGTGGGCTTCTGACGCGCCTCACGCTTCCGCGACGCGCAGCACCACCGCCGTGATGTTGTCCTTGCCGCCCGCCTCGTAGGCATCCGCGACCAGCGCGTCACAGACCTCGCGCGCGGAGGACATCGTCAGGCGCTTCATCAGTCCCTCCACGCCCAGCGGCTCATAGAGCCCGTCCGAGCACAGCAGGAACACATCGCCCGGCGCCGTCTGAAGCCGCTGCACGGTGGGCTCCGCGTTCTCCGTGCCCAGCGCGCGGGTGATGAGGTGGCGCAAGTTGCCCGAGCCTCCCGGCGGCTCCATGCCCGCGTCCCGAAGCTCCTCGATGAGCGAGTGGTCGCGCGTGAGCGACTCCAGCTTTCCGCCACGCAGCCGGTACAGGCGGCTGTCGCCCACGTGCGCCACCGCCGCGCCGTGCTCGCTCACCGCCAACGCCACGACGGTGGACGCCATCTCCCGCAGCCGGCCCACGCGCTGCGCCTGGAGGTTGCGCTGCGCCAGCGCCGAGCACGCCGCCAACAGGTTCTCTTCACGGCTGCGGCGAGGGTCCGGCACCGTGGGCCACGTCGAATCCCGGTCCTGTCCCAGGCGCAGGCCAAAGCCCACGAAGGTGTCCACGACGCACCGGCTGGCGACTTCTCCCCCCTCTTGTCCGCCCAGCCCATCCGCTACGACGAACAGCCCCAGCTCCGGTGCGACGCAGAACGCATCCTCGTTGTGCGGCCGCCGACCGATGTGGGTCTGTCCCGCGCTGTCCATTCTCATGACTGCCTCCTCGGCCTCCCACCAGCAAGCGAGAGGCCAGCGTCCTTCCCCCCGACGGACGCATGAAACGGATACTCCGTTTCTGGGGATTCCTGGGAAGGGAACCGCCACGGCGCCGTGCCCCCCCCTCCCCCGTCCACTGGCAGACGCTGCAAGTGCCCTCCACACGTCAACAGCCCCCAGAACGTGGGGTCACGACCCCACACCTCCGCCTGGCACCTGGGCCCCATTCCCCGAGGGGGCGCTTGGCCGGCAGGACGCTCCCCTCAGGGTGCGCGAATGCCATGACAACGAAACGAGGAACCCGGCATGTCCGGGCCTGTTCCCTGGCAACTTCTCCGGTGACGAAGCGACAATTCCGATGCGGCCCGGAGTGTGCGCCGCAGGGAGCCCTTGATGTCGTCCATCCGCCGCATCACCGCGAGCATCTCCAGCGCCATCTCCCGCGCCCGGCTCGACACCAACCTGGAGTCGGTGTCACCGCTCGCGCCCCGCGAGCCGCTGCAGCCAATCCCCGCGGTGCGGCGTGGCTATGCCGACGAGAGCGAGTTCCAGGCGGAGGTGGATGACCTGGACACGTCGCTCGCCGCGCATGCGCCGATGCTGGCGGGCGTGGACGCCGCGAATGCGGAAGCGCCCGAACACCTGCGCGTGTTCGCCGGCGAGAGCTCCTTCGAAGCGGCTCCGCCGCGGTATTCGCAGTTGCTGGGCTCGCAGCTCCCCGCCACGCTCGGCGCGCCCCGGGAGCCGGTGAGCGGCGCGGCGCACCGCACCGCCTTCCGAGGGGCCAGCGCCCAGGACATGGGCAGCGACCTGCTCTCGCCGGAGGCCGCCGCGTGGGAGTTGCAGAACCGGGACACCTCCACCGCGCCCACGCCCATGGAAGCGGAGGACGTGCTGTTCATGCTGAATGGCCCCGGCGCCGCGGCCGACCTGGAGCCACCGCTGGAGCTGGGACTCGAGGACATCTTCGAGGAAGCCCCGCGACTGCACGCCGCGGAAGACGCGCTCTTCATGGCTGGAGCCGATGACGCTTCAGCGGCCACCTCTGACGCCGCGGAGCCCCGGCAGCCGGGCCTCGCCGCCGCTCGCTCCGGCGCGCCGGTGAACTTCGCGACCGAGGCCGCGGGCATCGATGCCGTCCCCGCCGACCTGGTGACGGCCGCGGCCGGTGACGCGCGCGTGGATGATGCGCCCGCGGGCTACGCGCTGGGCAGCGCCTACGCGGCCACCTACGGGCAGCAGTTCGCCGTGAGGCAGGCGCTGGACCCGGCGGTCAGCCCCGCGGGGCCGGACGAGTTCCTCGCGGACCCGAACGACTTGAACATGCTGCTGCCGGAGGAGCCGTCCCTGGACGACGCCGCCGTGGCAGGCGTCCTGGGCTCCATCTCCGCCAACCCCGCGGCGGCCAGCGCGCCAGTGGCCGCCACCTTCGCCTCACAGGGCGTGGAAGTGGTCGCGGAGGCGTTGGAGCCGGAGCTGCGGCCCGAGGCGAACCCCAGCACCACCGAGACCTTCGCGCCCGAGAATCCGCGGGCCTGAGCCCCTCACGGCCTGGGCGGCGCTTCTCCCTGGCCGATGCCGTCGAGGTACGTCTGCGCCTCGATGACCTCGCGGTTCAGCTCGTCCAGATAGCGCCGCCGCTCCGGACTCTGCCACTCCGCGGCGGAGAAGGACGTGGAGGGATAGTCATTCGTGGTGTGCACGTACCCGCGCAAGCTCGTCATCAGCTCGCGATCCGGATCTCCCCGCTCCTTGAGGAGGAAGCCCTCCACGTCGCGCAGCTTCAGGGGGAAGGTGGGCACTTCGTCCAACACCAGGTTGCCGGCGATGGTGAGCTTCACCTCCTGCTCGCCGCGCTTCAGCTCCTCGTTGAAGGACACGTGCGCGAAGGGCATGCCGCTCTCGTCATCCACGCGGCCCGCCACCACGTACCGTCCGGCCTTCTGGACCTGAATCCCGAGGTAGAGCTGAAGCGAGCCTTGCTCCAGCACCTCCCGCACCCGGCCCGTGAAGAGCGCCGGAGGCGACGGCGTGTACATGATGTCGAAGAACGCGGTGCCCTCCGCGCTTCCCGAGCGCACCTGCACGTCCACGCGCAGCGTGCCTGAATAGATGGGGAACCCCTGCTTCGACGGCTGGAAGCGCCCGGTGAAGGTGCCGTCTCCGGAGAGCGCGTCGCCCGCGGCGCCCTCGTCGGAGAAGTGGAGGGGGACCGCCGGCATGACACCCGCGCCGGGCATGTGCTCGGCCTCGTGCGCGGAGGCGGACACCACCTGGCAGGGCCTGGGCATGCGGCGCGCGTCCTCGCAGCCGACGAAGAAGTGCACCACCTCGTCGCCGACGACGAAGACGCGGTCCTGCTTCAGCCGGAGCTGGATGTCGGAGCCGTCCTTGTTCAGCGGACGCGTGCGCTCCGGCTCCGCCATCTCCATCTGGTCCGGGTGCTCACTGGCGGGACGCGACTCCGGCGGATAGCGCGTCGCCTTCATGTACGACTCCAGCGTCTGCTTCGCGCGCGCCAGCCGCTGCTCCCACAACTGGCGCCGCGCGTCCCGCTCCGCTTCCTCCGGGCTGCGGGCCGGGTCCTGCACGGCCACTCCTGGCACGCGCCCCGTCGGCCCGCCCATGCCGCCTCCCGACTTCCGCGGCGCGGGGTTCTGCATTCCAGACGGCGAGGACGCTTCCCATGCACCGTCCTCGCCGGAGGACTCCGGGCCGGCACCTGCTTCCATCCACCACCACCCCACGCCCCCCAGCACCAGCGGGATGAGGGGAACGGCCCACAGGGCGCGGCGCATCCGGGACGCGGGGGCGGAAACGGTGCCAGTCGGAGTCATGTCGCTTCTTGCAATGGAGGGGGCTCAGTACGCGTAGTTGACCACGTCCTGGCGGACCGGCGCGATGATGCCACCCCAGTTGCCTCCGGCGTAGTGGTTGTACGCCTCCCGGTCGTCACGCAGCTCCACCGTGTGGAAGCTCCACTTCGTGCGCCCGTCGCTGGTCGCGGCCGTGCCCAGGTTCAGGGTGCCGCCACAGAACCAGTCACCGGGGTTGCACTGCGAGCTACCCGCGCTGCCCGAAACGGCCCCCGTCGAGTGGTACGACACCGCCTCATCGTCCTGGCCGGGGAGCACGCCGGAGTACAGCGTGCCCTTGGCACCCGCGAACATGTAGAACCACACGTTGCGCGTGGTGTTGTGGTTGTACATGGCGCGCGCGGTGGTGGTGACCAGGTCGCTCACCAGCGGCTCATTCACCGCCCACTCGCCAATGTCGGCCAGCTCGCTGCCGCCGCCCGCGCCCGACGCCACGTTCACCCAGCGGATGTTCCAGCCCGTCTGCTTCGCGCCGCTGCTCACGTTGCCACACACGCCATTCGTGTTGGGCGTCGCGTTCTTCACCTGTCGCTCCGAGCCGCCATACATCGACAGCGCGTAGCCAATCTGGAGGTTCCCCGCGCTGTGCGCGGCGACGTAGCACCAGTTGTCACCCGTGCAGAAGCAGTCCAGCGCGTCGCGAATGCGGTAGTTCTGCGAGCCGATGCGCTCACGGCCGTCCCAGTTGACGGCCTTCTTGTTCACGCCGGCCGCGACGCTCGCGGAGCCCCAGTAACTGAAGTCATTGTAGTTGCCGGGCTGCGTCGTGCCGCCGTTGCGGCCATGAATCCACAGCGTGTAGTTGGCTGCGGCGGCCTCCGTGCCCGCCAGCATCGTTGCGGCGACAAGGACCGTACCGAAGAACTTCTTCATGTTGAGCGCCTCCAGCGCTGCATAGGGGGTACCTGCCCGGCGGGGGACCAGGCGGCGAGGCGTACTGTAGAGGCGCGGTGTGTAAAAGGTCGAGGTCACGGAAACCTCGAAGTGCGCGCGAAGACTGACGCAGCGCATCACCCCGTGGATTCCCGCGGGGAGGTGACATTCGAGACGGCCGCGTCAACGCGATGTGTCGACCACGTAGCGTTCCAGTCGTTCCAGCGCGTCGGGCAGATTCGTGCGGCCCAGCCCCAGGCGGAAGTGGTTGCCGGGGAAGTCATAGACGTCTCCGGGCAGCAGCAGCACGCCTTCGCGCTCGCGCAGTTCCTCGGTGAAGCGGGCCACGGGCGTCTCACGAAGCAGCCTGGGAAAAGCCACGCTGCCCGCGCGCGGGCGCACCCACTGGAAGGTGTCCGGGTGCCGCGCGAAGAAGCCATCCAACAAGGCGAGGTTCGCCGCGAGCAACTCCCGGCTGCGCGCCAGCACCCGCGCCTTCGCGCGCAGCGCGATGAGTGACAGCACCTCGCTGGGCGCGCTGTTGCAGATGGTCGTGTAGTCCTTGTAGGCCGCGCAGCGCCGCAAGAGCTCCACGTCACGGCAGGCCAGCCACCCCACGCGCAGCCCCGCCAGTCCGAAGGCCTTGGACATCACCCCCAGGCTGATGCCGTGCGGCGTGTGGCTGGCCGCGGGCGGCAACGTGTCGCGCGTGTCGTACTCCAGCAGCCGGTACACCTCGTCGGACAACAGGTGGATGCCGCGCTCGCGCGACAGCTCGCACAGCGCGTCGAAGGTGGCCCGGTCCAACAACGCGCCCGTGGGGTTGTGGGGGAAGTTCACCACCAGCAGCCGCGTCCGCGGCGTCAGCGCGCGGCGCAGCGCATCCAGGTCCAATGCCCAGCCGTCCTCCTCGCGCAGACGCAGCAGCGTCACGTCCGCGCCCGTGGCGCGCGCCACCTCGTGCAGGGACTGGTAGCCCGGCCAGGTGACGACGGCGTGGTCCCCGGGGCCCAGCAGCACGTTGACCAGGACGAAGAGCGCCTCCTCCGCGCCGGCGAAGGTGAGCACCTGGTCCGGAGAGAGCCCGGGGTACAGGGCGGCAATCTCCTCGCGCAGCGCGGGCAGGCCGGTGGATTCGGTGTAGCCCAGCGTCAGCGCCTCCCAGCGGGCCCGCTCGTCCGGGCCGGCGAGCGCCAGCAAGTCCGCCATCCGCCAGCCCTCGATGTCCGAGGAACACAGCAGGTACGGCGCCGCGAACTCCCAGCGCGCGAAGTACCGCTCCAGCTTGAAGTCGGGGATGCGCATGCCGTGAGTGTCTGCCTGCTTCGCGGCCTGCCGTCCAGCGACGCCCGGAAGCGGCCCCGCGTGCCTAGCTTGAGTCGCGTCATTTCCGAACCCAGGCCTTGCTGGAGCCCCTATGCCCACGCGCGACATTCCCATCACCCTGCTGGACCCGGACGGTGGGTGGATCAACACGCCCGTCCATGTCTCGGAGCTGGATGAGGTCCCCGTCCTCCTCCACTTCTTCTCCGTCAGGCAGCGCGGCGCTGACGAGGACATCGACGCGGTGAAGCGCATCATCGCGGAGTACGGTGCGCGGGGGCTGAAGGTCATCAGCGTGGATGTCACCCACTCCGACAAGGAGCTGCGGGACACCAACGCGGTGGAGGCCTTCGCGCGAAAGCACGGGCTCTACCACCCCATCGCCGTGGATGACGGCTCCATGGCGCGGGCCTACGACGTGGCGGACACGCCCGCGTGGCTCGTGTTCGACGCGGACTCCGGCCGGCTGCGCCACCACTTCTCCGGAAAGAACGCGCCCCCCCACGTGCGGCAGGTGCTGGAGCGCTTCATCCAGGCCAGCGCCGCGGCCCCCTCTCCCGCCCCCTGACTCCAGGAGTCCACCATGCCAGCTCACCGCAAGGGTTCTGACTCGTCCCGCATTTCGCTCGGCACCGTGGCCGCGGCCGGCATCGGCGCGGCGCTGGGACTGCGCCGCATCCTCCGCTCCCGCTTCCAATTCAAGGACAGCACCGTCCTCATCACCGGCGGCTCTCGCGGCCTGGGGCTGGTGCTGGCGCGGCAACTCCTGAAGGAAGAGGCCCGGGTGGCCATCTGCGGCCGGGACGAGCAGACGCTGGAGCGGGCCCGCGAGGAACTGGAGCGCACCGGCGGCGAGGTCTACGCCATCCCCTGCGACGTGCGAGATCCAGTGCAGGTGGAGGCCATGGTCTCCGCCATCCACGAGCGCTGGGGCACGGTGGACGTGCTCATCAACAACGCCGGCGTCATCCAGGTGGGGCCGCTGGAGTCCATGACGCTGGAGGACTTCCAGGAGGCCATCGACACGCACCTGTGGGCGCCGCTGTACACGACGCTGGCCGTGCTGCCGGAGATGAAGCGGCGCGGAAAGGGGCGCATCGTCAACATCGCCTCCGTGGGCGGAAAGGTGAGCGTCCCCCACCTGGTGCCGTATTCGGCCAGCAAGTTCGCGCTGGTGGGCCTGTCGGACGGCCTTCGCGCGGAGCTGCGCCAGGACGGCATCGTCGTCACCACGGTGTGCCCGGGGCTGATGCGCACGGGCAGCCCACGCAACGCGTACTTCAAGGGCAACCACGAGGCGGAGTACGCGTGGTTCGCCACCGGGGACTCCCTGCCCCTCACCTCGCTGAGCGCCGAACAGGCCGCGCGCAAGATCCTGGACGCGTGCCGGCGGGGAGACGCCGAGGCGCTGCTGGGCGCACCGGCGAAGCTGGCCGCCTTGGGCCGCGCGCTGGCCCCCAGCCTGACGGCCGCCCTCACCGCCTGGGCCAACCGCTTCATGCCCCAGGACAGCAGCCAGGACCGCTACAGCGGCAGCCAGAGCGAGACGCCGCTGACCCAGTCCTGGCTCACCGAGCTGACGCGGCGCGCGGCCGAGCGCAACAACGAGACCGAGGTGCCGCTGCACTGACGGCCCCCGGCGGCGAACGCGGACGCTAGTCCTGCGCCCTCTCCATGGCCCAGTGGCCACGGTGCTCGTAGGCCAGGGCCAGCTGTTCGCGCAGGGCGGCCAGCATCCGCGTGTTGCCGTCCTGCTCGTACCCCTGGAGCGCCTGCTGGCAGCGGGGCACGCGCGCGAGGAACGCCTTCACCGCGTCCACCGTCAGCGCCTTCACGTACATGCCGTACCCCAGCTGCTCCAGGTACAGCGCGTTGATGACCTGCTCGAACTGCCCCTCCAGCGGCACGCTCAGCACCGGCTTGCGCAGGTACACCGCCTCGCTCATCAGCGTGAAGCCGCCGCTGGCCACCACGCCCCGCGCGGTGCGCAGGTCATCGATGAAGCCCTTTTCACTGAAGGGCCGGTACGTGAGGTTGCCGTCCACCAGGTCCTCGGTGATGTCGCGGCGCAGCCCGTACACGCGGCAGGGGATGCCCGCGGCCTTGAGGATGTCCGGCAGCGCCGTGTTCGTCGTCGACGTCTGGTACACGAGCAGGTGCTCACCGGGTTCGGACTTCGCCTCCAGGATTTCGGGGCGCAGAATCGACGGGGCGAGCGTGGTGCGCCGCTTGCGGAGCTCCGGGTAGAAGAACGTGGTGACCAGGTAGTGGAAGGCCCCCGGCAGCTTCGCCTTCACGATGGCGCGCGACGTCTCGAAGCTGTCCTCGTGGCCCGCCAGCAGCGCCGGCTCGTGCTTGCACCGGTTGATGACCTGCATGTTGTCCACGCTGATGACGGGCAGCCGGTGATTCCGGGCGAACATGTAGCTGAACGACTCGAAGTCGCTCACCACCACGTCCGGGCGGAAGCCGTCCACCAGCTCGAAGTACTGGCGGATGTTCTGCGGCCAGCCCTTCACGGCGCCCGTGAGGTTCTGCAGCACCGTCTGCCACTTCTTCACCGAGTTGCCCTCGTACGCGAGCGTCAGCCCCCAGATGCCGTGCACGTTCTGGAAGCGCTTGGCCAGGTAGTCCTGGGCCCGGCCGGAGACGACGATGTGGACCTCGTGCTCCTTCGTCAGCTCCTCGAGGAGGACGCGGGAGCGCGTCGCATGGCCCATGCCTTCGCCGACGACACCGTAGAGGATTCGCATGCCCGGCAGCATACGCGCCCGCCACGCCCCCGTTGAGCCCGCCCCACCCTCGCGGCT
>NZ_JABFNS010000111.1 GCF_013116825.1 Myxococcus xanthus | reverse complement strand
GCGCAACACCCCCGCGCCCTTCGCCCGCCACCAGGCCATGACAGCGAACAAGCGCCGGGTGTCAGGACTCGGCATCAAAACTGTCAAGATGCCACTGAGCGGGGGACCATCACGCAATGGCACTGCTGCTGCCAATTCATCAGTGGCAACTTGACACCATCAATGTCGAGTCCTACTGTCTGAACCGTGAGCACGCCGAAGACACAGAGCGAATGGAAGCTGACGGAGCTGGCCGAGGCGGTGGGCGTCTCGCCGCGGACGGTGCGCTACTACGTCCAACGCGGACTGCTTCCCGCGCCCCCCTTCCGGGGACCCGACACCGTGTACGGGGAAGAGCACCTGGTGCGGCTCAAGGCCATCCGCGTCCTGCAGGCGCGGTTCCTTCCCCTGGATGCCATCCAGGCGGAGTTGCAGCGCTCGAGCCTCGATGAGCTGCGCCAGCTCGCCGACTCGGACGCGACACCCACGCCCCCGATGCACGCGCAGCCGCTACCGGGGCCAGCCCCGGTGGCGCCCCAGCCCGCGCCTCGAAGACCGGCCACGGGCCTGAATCGTTACGAGCGCTGGGAGCTGCTCCCAGGGCTGGAGCTGCACGTCTCGGAAGCAGCGGACACGAAGACCCGGGCGCTCGCGGAACGCGTTCGCGCCCTCATCGCGGAGTTCCAGGAAAGGGAGAAGCCATGACCATCGAAAAGGCAGGGCTGTACACGCGCAACGGCACGCAGGTCCCCCTCCAAGGTGTCGAGGTCACGGGCGAGCTCCTCGGCGGCCACGCGCGCGTCCGCGTTCGCCAGCGCTACCGTAACGAGGAGTACCAGCCGGTGGAGGCCATCTACACCTTCCCCCTTCCCTCGGATGGCACGCTGTCCGCCTTCTCCATGACGTGCGCCGGGCGGCGCATCGAGGGCGTGGTGCGTGAGCGTGAAGAGGCCTTCCGCACCTACGACGACGCCGTCACGGCCGGCCATGGTGCCGCGCTGCTCGACGAGGAGCGCCGCAACGTCTTCACCGCCCAGGTGGGCAACCTGCTGCCCTATGAGGAGACCGTGGTGGAGGTGGAGTTCCTCCAAGCCGTCACCGCCGAGGAAGGCAGCGTGCGCTGGATGCTCCCCACGCTGGTGGCGCCTCGCTACATCCCCGGCGCGACCACGGGCGACCGCACCGGCCACGGCAGCGAAGAGCCCACCACGCAGGTGCCGGACGCGGACCGCATCACCCCGCCCGTGGGCAACGTGCACTACGGCCTGCGCATGGACCTGCTCGTGGACCTGGGCCGCGAGGTGGTGGTGGAGAGCCCGTCCCACGCCATCACCACCACCCGGGAGGAAGGAACCCGCGTGCGCGTCGGCTTCTCGCGCGGCGAGGTGTCACTGGACCGCGACCTGGTGCTGAGCCTGCGCAGCCCGGACAGCAGCGCGGTGTTCACGCCGCTCGTCACGCACCGCAAGGGCGAGGGAGGCCCGGGC
Organism: Myxococcus xanthus; assembly: GCF_013116825.1. Taxonomy (GTDB): domain Bacteria; phylum Myxococcota; class Myxococcia; order Myxococcales; family Myxococcaceae; genus Myxococcus; species Myxococcus xanthus_B. The sequence goes on along the minus strand of NZ_JABFNS010000111.1, from coordinate 28,592 downwards.
ACCTTCGCGCTCACCGTGGTGCCGGACCTGCTGGCCATGGCCTCCGCGCCGCCCAAGCAGGAGGTGGTGTTCGTCGTGGACGTCTCCGGCTCCATGGCCGGTGAGAGCCTACCCCAGGCCCAGGCCGCGCTCCGGCTGTGCCTTCGCCACCTGCGCGAGGGCGACCGGTTCAACGTCATCGCGTTCGAGAATCGCTTCCAGTCGTTCCAGCCCGAGCCCGTGCCCTTCACGCAGCGCACGCTCGAAGAGGCGGACCGCTGGGTGGCCGCGCTGAACGCGAATGGCGGCACGGAGCTGCTCGCGCCCATGCGCGCCGCGGTGCAGGCGGCGCCTGACGGCGTCATCGTGCTGCTCACGGACGGACAGGTGGGCAACGAGGCGGAGATTCTGCGCGCCGTGCTCGAGGCGCGGAAGACGGCGCGGGTGTACTCGTTCGGCATCGGCACCAACGTCAGCGACGTGCTGCTGCGGGACATGGCGAAGCAGACGGGCGGAGACGTGGAGTTCATCCACCCGGGCGAGCGCATCGACGACAAGGTCGTGGCGCAGTTCTCCCGTGCGCTGGCGCCGCGTGTCACCGAGCTGGAGGTCCGCTTCGACGGCGTGGAGTGCGCGGAGCTGGCGCCCGCCGAGCTGCCGCCCCTGGTGGATGGCGTGCCCTGGACGCTGATGGGCCGCTATGCCTCCCCCGGGACGGGCACGGTGACGCTGCGTGGGCGCTCGGGACGGGAGCCCTTCTCGCTCACCGTCCGCGTGGACCTGCCCGAGGTGTCGGAACGGCCGGCGGTGGAGAAGTTGTGGGCCGCCGAGCGCATCCGGGGCTGGGAGGCCGCGCAGCTCACCGGCCGCCGCGCGGAGTCCATGAAGCAGCGCATCGTCGAGCTGGCCGTCGCGCACCAGATTGTCACCCGCCACACCTCGTTCGTGGTGGTGGAGGAGCGCAAGGGCGAGCGGCTGACCTCCGGACAGGCGAAGACACGCGTCGTCCCCGTGAACGCGCCCGCCGGCTGGGACATGTTCGGCGCGCAGAAGCAGGAGGAGGCCTCGCTCGGTGGCGCCGCCCCCCGCCGCGGGCGGATGGCCGCGCGGGGCGGCATGCCGCCCCCATCGGCCGCCGCGCCCGCCCCTGGAGCTGCTCGTCCGCTGATTCAAGTGCGGCGCATCACCCCGCCCGGGCGCGCGCCCGCGCCGAGCGCACCCTCCATGGATGCCGATGGCGGCACCACGGACTGGATGCTGATGAGGAGCGAGCGGCGCGAGCAGGGAAAGGCCGACGCCATGAAGAAGAAGCGCCAGAAGGGAGGAATCCTCTCCAACTTCTTCGGTGGCGGTCAGCCTCCAGATTCGCTCAAGGAGGCGGAGTTCGAAGAATCCGACGCGTACCGCGACGAGGCTCCGGCGGCCGAGGGCGGTGTCGACACGGGCGCGGAGGGCCTGCTGTCCCGGCAGCTCGCCAACGGGCTCTGGGCTGGCACCGGCGAGGGTTCCGAGCCCGTGCGACAGGCGCGTGCCACCGCGCTGGCCCTGCTGTCCCTGCTGCGTGAGGGCATCACCAGCAGCCATCCGCTGCATGGCGCGCAGGTGAAGAAGGCGGTGGAGGCCCTGCTGTCCCTGGCCGCCAGCCTGAGCGGCGATGCACAGGTGGCGGAGCTGGCGCTGGGCGTGGCGTGGCTGGCCGCGGCGGGACCGCGCACCCGGGGCCGCATCGAGCAGGCCGCGAAGCCGCTCGCCGGGCTCAACGGCCGGCTGGGCAACGAGGTGGCCCTGCGCGAGCACGTCGATACGCTGGCCACGCGCTGACGCACCGCGAAAAGGCGGCGGCATGGCGGATACATGCCGCCGCCGCGCTTCGCATACAGTGCCGGGCGCCATGACGCTCGCCACACTGCTCCTGCTCTCCACGCTCGCTGCTCAGTCCCCGGACGCCCCGCACACCTCCGAGGAGACAGTCACCGCGCCGCCCCTGGTGTCCACGCCCGATGCCTGTGCAGCCAGCTCCGAGGCGGATTACTCGGCTGGCTTCGATGCGCTCGTGAGCGGCAACGACGCGAAGGCGCTGGAGCTGTTCGAGCGAGTGCTCGCGGCCTGTCCACAGCACCCCCATGCCACCGAACTGGCCCGGCTCTCCCGGACACGGCTCGCGCCTGGGGGGCGGCTGGCCACCGCCGCCGCGAGCGAGGTGGGGCGAGAGCCTCGCTCCAACGCCGCGCGTGCCTCTCTCGTCGTGGTGCAGACGCTGCACGGGGTCGCACAAGGCGTCCTCCTGTGCGCCATCGGAGATTGCAGCGGCCAGGGTTACGCCGCGGTGTCACTGCTGGGCGCCGGAGCGGGCGCCGCCAGCTCGCTGCTGCTCACCCGGGGCGGTGTGACGGACGGACAAGCCGCCGTCATCAACTCCGGCACCGTGTGGGGTTTCTGGTTCGGTGTCGCGACACTGCTCGCCTTCGACCTGGATGGTGACCATGCCTTGGGCGCCGCCATCCTCGGAGGGGCGGGCTTCACCGGCGTGGGCGTCCTGCTGGCGCACCTGGTGAACCCCACCTCGGGACAGGTGTCACTGGCCAACTCGGGTGGCCTCTGGGCGGGCGCGGTGACGGCGCTGTTCCTGGCGACTTCGGACAACTACGACACGAAGGGTTTCTTCGCCGCCGAGCTGGGCGCCACGGCCGCGGGCATCCTGTCGATGGCCATCCTGTCGAAGTACGTGCCGGTGTCCCGAGGCCGAATGCTCATCATCGACGCGGGCGGCATCCTCGGCGGACTGGTGGGCGCGAGCGCCGTCTACCTCACCGCGGGCAATGACGCGGGAGACGCCATCCTCGTGGGCAGCGGCGTCGGCGTGCTGGGCGGACTGGCCCTCACCACGTACCTCACCCGGGACTTCGACGCGCTGGACGCGCCCCAGGTGACGCTGGCACCGCTCACCACCCCGCGCGGGGGCACGGGCGTTTCAATGGTGGGCCGGTTCTAGCCTCGGTCAGCGGCGACGCAGGCCGTAGATGGACATGACGATCTGCTCGAAGGTGCGCGAGGGCAGCACGGTCTTCGCCACCACCGCCACGCGCTGCGCCAGTTGGGCCACCGGGTAGCGCACGCGAGGCGCTCCGCGCTCCATCACCTCCAACACCTTCTTCGCCACGTCCTCGGCGGCGAGCCCCTCGCGCTCGCCGCTCTCGATGGCCTTCAGCGCGGCCTCGAAGCGCTCCTGGTACACGGAGCCCGCGCCCGCCTTCGCGACACACACGCGGTTCCGGGTGAGCTCCGTCCGAACGTCTCCGGGCTGCACCAGCGTCGCCTCGATGCCGAACTCGGCCACCTCCTGGCGCAGCGCCTCGGTGAAGCCCTCCAGGGCGAACTTGCTGGCGCTGTAGAGCGACTGGAAGGGCAACCCCACCTGCCCGCCCAGGGAGCTGATCTGGATGATGCGGCCGGAGCGCCGCTCACGCATCGACGGCAGCACCGCCTTGCACACACGCAGCGCGCCCAGGAAGTTGGCGTCCAGTTGCGCGCGCGCTTCCTCGATGGAGGTGTCCTCAACGGCGCCCGCGAGCGCATGCCCCGCGTTGTTCACCACCACGTCGATGCGCCCCTCACGCGACAGCACCGTCTCCACGGCTCGCTGCACGGAGTCATCCTGGGTGACGTCCAGCGCCAGCATCCGGTAGCCCGGCGGCGCGGCCTCCACGGGACGGCGGCTGGTGCCGTAGACGATGTGGCCACGCGCGCTCAGCAGCTCCGCGCACGCCTTGCCGATGCCGGACGACGCACCGGTGATGAGAACGACACTTCCCTGTGAACCGGACATCCAGGCTCCGTGCAACAGTCTTCCTGGCGCACAAACCACGGGGGCCCGGGCCCCGGCAAGAGCCTCTCCGCCGCGTCACGGGAGACCCGGCGACTCAGACCGTCTTGCTGCGCGCCTGGGCGGCGACACCCAGCTGCGCGTCCTCCCCTGCGATGACGACCTGGTGGCGCTGCACCTCGCGCACCATGAAGAAGGCGGCGGCGGACAACACGCCCAGGTCATCCAGCCAGCCGAGCACCGGGATGACGTCCGGCAGCGCGTCCACGGGCGACAGGAAGTAGACCACCGCCATCACGCCGGCGAGCTTCCGCCAGAGCGCTACGTGCGGGTCGCGCACGTACCGGAAAAAACGGCTCCCCATTCCACGAAGGCCTGCGATGTTCATGCCTACCTCTACGCACGAGGGACCCGGGTGATTGCGGCCTCGGCCCACACCCAGCGTACGCCGTCCGGCCGCCCGGAGGACAGCCAGGCTCAGTCCGGGATGTCCTCCAGCACCATCGCGCGGCCCACCACCTCCAGCCGCGCCCGGTCACCCGCGCGCAGCGGCAGGTCCGGCGCGCCGCGCACGGTGAGCTCCAGGCCGTTGCACGCCACGGTGAACTCGGCGGAGGGGCCCTGGAACTCTCGCGCCAGCACCTCCGCTCGCAGCGCGCCGCCCAATGCGACGCCATCCGTGTCCGGCACCAGTCGCATCGCCTCTGGCCGCAGCGACAGCAGCACGTTGCCCTTCGCCGGCGCGCCCGACACCGGAAGGATGCCGAGCAGCGTCCGAGCGCCATTGCCGAAGCCCACGCCCGGCAGCAGGTTGGTGCCGCCCAGGAAGTACGCCACGAAGGCCGTGCGCGGCGTGGCATAGACGGCCTCCGGCGTGCCCACCTGCTCCACCTGGCCCGCCCGCATCACCACCAGCCGGTCCGCGAAGGCCATGGCCTCCTGCTGGTCATGCGTGACGAGCATCACCGTGGCTCCCAGCGACTTCAGCACCCGCCGCACCTCCATTCGCGTGGACGCCCGCAGCGCGCTGTCCAGGCTGGAGAAGGGCTCATCCAGCAGCAGCACCCGCGGCCCGGGAGCCAGCGCGCGGGCCAGCGCCACGCGCTGCTGCTGCCCACCCGAGAGCGCGTGCGGCATGCGCGACTCGAAGCCCTCCAGGCCGAAGAGCTTCAACATGTTGCTCGCGCGGGCACGGGCTTCCTGGCGCGGCATCGCGGTGAGGCCGAAGGCCACGTTCTCCACCACGGACAGGTGCGGGAAGAGCGCGTAGTCCTGGAACACCATGCCCACGCTGCGCTGCTCGGGCGGCACGAAGGCGCCAGGGCTGGCCAGGGTGCGGCCTTCCAACGTGACGGAGCCGCTGTTGGGGCGCTCGAAGCCCGCCACCAGCCGCAGCGTCGTCGTCTTGCCGCACCCCGACGGGCCCAGCAGCGCCAACACTTCACCGGGCTCCACCGCCAGGGACAGGCGGTCCACCGCGGCGGTACCGCTGGAGGAATAACGAAGGGTGACGTCGTCGAGCGAAAGCAGGGGCATGGCGGGCGGCGCACCCTACCGCGTTCCCGCGGGCCCGGGCGCATTGGCTTAACTCGGGGACGAACCGCCCTCTTGCGACACCAGCAGTCCCACACCCAGCGTGGAGACGGCCATCAGCACCAGCGCCGGCAGCGCGGCCTCGGCGAAGCGGCCCTCGGCCGTGGCGCCCCAGACGCGCGTGGCGAGCGTCTCGAAGCCGATGGGCGCCAGCAGCAACGTGGCGGGAAGCTCCTTCATCGCCGTGAGGAAGACGAGCGCCGCGCCCGCCAGCAGCCCGGGCCGTAGCAGCGGCGCCGTCACCCGGCGCAGCACGCCGGACGGAGGCTGGCCCAGCGACGCCGCGGCCTCCGGCAGGTGCGGGTTGAGTTGAAGCAACGACGCCCGCACCACGCCCACCGCCTGCGGCAGGAAGCGCACCACGTAGGCCAGCACCAGCATGACCAGAGTGCCGTAGAGGAAGGGCACCGCCTGTACGCCCAGGAAGACGAGCGACAGCGCCAGCACGATGGGCGGCAGCGCATAACCCGCGTAGGACACGCGCTCCAGCGCCACCGTGAGGCGGCTCGGGTAGCGCACCGCGAGGAAGGCCAGCGGCAACGCGCCCACCACCGCCGCCACCGCGCCCAGCATGGAGGCACTCACCGAGTTCCACGCGGGCCCCATCATCGGCCCCGAATCCACCGACAGCCCTTGCACGCCCCAATAGACGAGCACGCCCACCGGCAACCCCACGCCCACCGCCACCACCGCGCCGCACAAGAGCAGCGCCGGCACGCGCCAACGGCCCAGCAGTACGGGCGAGGAAGCCCGAGCGGCGCCCTTCGCGCTGCGGTGGTAGCCCGCACGGCCGCGCAGCCACAGCTCCAAGGCCAGCACGCCCACGGTCACGGACACCAGCGCCAGCCCGAGCAGCGCCGCGTAGCTGCGGTCATACGCGCCCTCGTACTGCACATAGATGGCGCGCGAGAAGGCGTCGTACTGCACCAACGCCACCGCGCCGAAGTCGGAGAGGACGTACAGCCCCACCAGCAGCGCGCCCGACGCGAAGGCGGGACGCAGCAGGGGCACGGTGATGCGGAAGAAGGCCCGGGCGGGCGTGAGTCCCAGGCTCCTCGCTCCCTCCAGCCACGCCGGGTCCTGGGACTGCAGCCCGGCGCGCAGCGCGAGGAAGAAGTACGGATACGTCGACACCGTCAGCGCCAGCAGCGCTCCGGGAAAGCCATACACGGGCGGCACTGGAAGGCCCCAGCGCGTCAGGGGTTCCTCCAGCGCGCCGCCCACGCCGAACGCCGCCAGCAGCACGTAGCCGCTGACGAACGTGGGCACCGCCAACGGCACACACAACAACACCGTCCACAGACGGCGCCCCGGCAGGTCCGTGCGCGCGGTGAGCCAAGCCAGCGGCAGCGACAGCAGCGCCGCGCAGCCCGTCACCGCCGCCGCGAGTCCCAACGTGCGGCCCAGCAAGCCCCACGTCTTGTCTCGCAGCAGCAGGCCCCATGCGTCCGCATCCGCTTCCGCGGCGCGCACGCACAGGTATATCGCGGGCACCAGCGCCAGCGCGGCCATGGCCACGCCAGCCACCCATAATCCCACCGGGGCACGACGAATCATCAGAGGACGCCAGTATCCTGGAGCAGCTTCACGGTGCCGCGCAGGTCATCCAGCTTGGACAGGTCCAGGTCGGGCGAGCCCACCTTGTCGAGCGGCGGCAGCCCCTCGGCCAGCTTCACGCCAGACACCAGCGGGAACTCGGACGTCTCCTGCGCGAAGTACGTCTGCGCCTCGGCGTCCAGCAGGTACGCGGCCAGCTTCTTCGCCGCGGCCGTGTTCTTCGAGCCCTTGAGGATGGCCACGCCCGCCACGTTCACCAGCGCGCCCGGGTCACCCGCCGCGACGAAGTAGTTGGCCACGGGCAGGTCCGCTTTGTTCTTCTTCGCGGAGTACAGGTAGTAGTGGTTCACGAAGCCCGCGTCGATTTCACCGCGCCCCAGCGCCTCGATGATGGCGGAGTTGTTCTTGTAGACGCGCGGCGCGTTCGCCTGGATGCCCTTGAGCCACTGCGTCGCGGCCTCGTCGCCCTTGAGCAGCCGCAGCGCGGTGACGAAGGACTGGAACGAGGCGTTGGTGGGCGCCCAGCCCAGGCGGCCCTTCCACTTCGCATCCGTGAAGCCGAGGATGCTCTTGGGCAGCGTGTCCGCCTTCACCTTCTTCGTGTTGTAGGCCACCACGCGCGCCCGGCCGCTGGTGCCCACCCACACACCCTGCGGCGAGCGGAAGCGCGCATCCACCTTGTCCAGCGTCTCCTTGGGCAGCACCTGAAGCTGACCCGCCTTCGCCAGCGCGCCGAGCGCCCCCGCGTCCTGCGCGAAGAACACGTCGGCGGGCGTCTTCGCCCCCTCCTCCAGCAACGTGGCGGCGAGCTGCGGCGTCTCGCCGTAGCGCACCTTCACCTCGACCCCCGTCTTCTCGGTGAACTTCTTGAGAAGCGGGCCCACGAGCTTCTCGTTGCGGCCGGAGTAGATGGTGAGCGTCTCCGCCGCGAGCGCGGGGGAGGCCAGGGTCAGGACCAGGGAGGCCAGGAGGAGTCGTACCATGAACCGGCACCCTAACGGACGGTCTCCCCCGCTTCCACCGATTGCGCGCGGGCGCCCGGTGAAGCGCGCAACAGGTGACGACAGCGCTCCTTCGCGGCCCGGAGTAGCCTCGTGGGCCGCAACCTCCCGCCACCGTGGAGACACCATGCCGCGCCCGCTCGTCGCCGCCGCCTGTGCCGCCGCCCTGCTCGCCGCGCCATCCGCCCTCGCGCAGGCGCCTGCGTCCCCGAAGCCACCCGTCTCCACGCCCAACCCGATGAAGGACGCCGCCGAGCGAACCCGGAGCGCGCTCCAGCTCGCACCCGCGCCCCGCCCGGAGGACGTGCGCTCCATCGATTCCCTCATCGCCGCGCTGTACGACGTCATCAGCGGCCCGGCGGGCCAGACCCGTGACTGGCAGCGCTTCCGCGCCCTCTTCCACCCGGGCGCGCAGATGATTCCCATCCGCCGGTCCAAGGACGGCAAGGGGCCCGCGGCCACGCCCTTCACGCCGGATGACTATGCCACCTCCGCCGCGGTGGCCTTCGACAAGCGGGGGTTCTTCGAGAAGGAGACCCGCCGGCAGACGTCTGGCTATGGCGACATGGTCCAGGTGCTGAGCGCTTATGAGACGCGTGAAACCACGGACGGGCCGGTGATGACCACGGGCGTCAACAGCTTGCAGCTCGTCTTCGATGGGCGGCGCTGGTGGATTCTCAACATCGCCTGGACGGACGACAAGGCCGCGGCGGTTCCCGTGCCGAAGGACTTCACCCGGAAGTAGAACGCGCGTCATGCGTGACGCGTCCCTGCTCGATGTGCTGGTGGTGGGGAGCTACTGCCACGACCTGCTCCGGCATGGCCCCGGGCGGGAAACACAGGCGCTCGGTGGGTCGGCGGCGTACATCGCGTCCGTCCTGGATGCGATGGGGCTGGAGTACGCGGTGGCCGCGGTGGCCGGCGAGGACTTCCGTTACGCGGACCAGGTCCGGCATCCGCCGCGCATCGTTCCGGGGACGCGCACCACGCAGTTCATCGCGGATTTCGAGGGAGAGGCACGGACGCTTCGCGTCAGCGCGAAGGCGGAGCCGATTCACCCTGTGGACATCACCGTGGACGCGCACGTGGCACTGGCGTGCGGGGTGGCAGGTGAGGTGCTGCCGGAGACGCTGCTCCGCGCCTCCGAGCGGGCGCGCCATGTGCTGGCGGATGCGCAGGGGTTGATTCGGGCGCTCGATGATGACGGACGGGTGCTCAATCTCCGCCTGGAGGACACGCCCTTCGCGGGGCTGCTGGAGCGGCTTCGGGTGCTGAAGGCCAGCGAGGAGGAAGCCCGGGCGATGGACATCGAGCGGGTGCGTCAGCGGACGTGCCTGGTGGTGACGCGTGGGGCGCGGGGCTGCACGGTGTTCACGGCGGATGCGCGCATCGACGTGCCCACGGTTGCGGTGGAGGAAGTGGATACCACGGGCGCGGGGGACTGCTTCCTCGCGGGCTTCACGCTCGGACTGCTGCGAGGCCTGCCGCTGGAGCGCTGCGCCGCGCTGGCGAACTGGTTCGGGGCGCAGGCGGTGACGCAGGTCGGTGTGCCGAAGCTGGATGTCAGCCGGCTTCCGGCGGAACTGCGCTGAGCTACCATCCTCCCGCGTTACGCTGACGAAGTGCCTCTGGGGGGACCATGAGGAACAGTCTACTCGTATTGCTTGTCCTGGCACTTGGATGCGGTGGCCAGTCGTATGTTCGGACAGGCACCGGGCATTACTTTGGCCGCAAGAATGGCGATGTATGGGTACGGGGCCCTTGGCCAGCGATTCACCCTTCTCGCGACATTGATGACGTCATCGACCAACTCTGCCCGGCCATCATGGAGATGGATGGCGCCCGGGCGAAGGATTTCGGCCAGGAATACTGCGGTGCCATCTACACGCTGCGGGATGGCATGCACTACGCCAGCTTTCCATCTCCACAGGGTCGGACGACGATTGTCTTCGAGGACAAACGAAAGAGCTGCCACGCCCCTCGATACGTCAATGACTCTCGGGGCTACGCCTCAATCCTCGCGGACTACCACAGCCATCCGTGGTTCCCCTCCCCCATGTCTCCCGAGGACAGGCTCGCGAAAAATCAGCGCTGGGTCATCCGCATCCAGTTCGACGCAGAGTGCCGGGTCATGAAGCTGATACCGCACATGGATGACCCTGGCCGCCCTGGCGAAGTGTACGTTCGACAAGGAAAGACCTGGAAGCTCATTGGTTTCATCACACCCGACGACAAGCCCTTCGGTTACATCACCCCCGTCGATGAAGCTTGAACTCCATGTTGCCGGAGTCAGGAGGGAACATGTCGCGCCGCCTGCTGCTCTGCCTCTGCCTCACGCTGCCCGCCTGTGGCCTCTTCCACCGGCCCCTGAAACCGGAGCGTGCGCCTGCGGATGAGGCGGCCCGGTTCACGTTCCCCATCGACCTCCCAGCCGATGGACGCATGCGGATTCCCGCAGACCTCGCCGCGGCAATCTCGCTGGCGATGGACGACTTCCGCCCGCGGGGTGTGAAGCCTCACCGAGGCGCCACACCCGACGAGGTGTGCCTGTATCAACGGGAGTCGTTTGACGTGACAGTAGCACCAGGGCCAGAGGGCGTGATCTTCGTCCGGTTCACCGTCAAGGACGGCGCCTGTGACAAAGACGGACCCGTCGCGGATATGGGCTCCACCTACGCCGTCGAGGTGGCGAAGCACCGAATCCTTGCGATTCAACGCCCGTGAGGCTCTGAGACAGTGCCCCACGGGTGACACAGGAGCGGGAGCCCGTGGGCCCCCGCTCCTCACTGCGAACAACTCAGCCCTGCGTGGGCTCCTCGCCACCCGGGGTGCCACCCTCCTCGGATGCCGGGGCCGACTCGACAGCGGCTTCCGCAGGCGCAGCGGCCTCAGCCGTGGAGTCCGCAGGCGCAGCGGCGTCAGTCGCCTCCGGAGCGCTGGCCTCCGCCGTGGGCACCGCGCCCTCGGCCGGCGCCACCGCCTCGCCGCTCTCCTCGGACTCGTCGCTCTCAGGCAGCTTGGAGATGGCCATGACCTTCTCCTGCTCGTTCTCCAGCGCAATCAGCCGCACGCCCTGCGTGTTGCGGCCGATGACGGAGATCTCCTTCACCCGCATGCGGATGAGCATGCCGCCGTTGGTGACGATCATCACCTCGTCCGACTCCTTCACCTGGAGCAGACCCACCACCTTGCCGTTCCGCTCGGTGGTCTTGATGTCGATGATGCCCTTGCCGCCACGGCCCTGCTGCCGGTACTCGGCCTCCTGCGTCCGCTTGCCGTAGCCGTTCTCCGTCACCGTGAGGATGGCCGCGTCCGTCTCCACCACGTCGGCGCCCACCACCTCGTCGCCGTCCTCCAGCGTGATTCCCTTCACGCCGTAGGCCTGGCGGCCCATGGAGCGGACCTCCGTCTCCGGGAAGCGGATGCTCATGCCCGACGCCGTCGACAACAGGATGTCCTTGCTGCCGTCGGTAATCATCACCGCCACCAGCTCGTCACCGTCGTCGATGCCCAGCGCGATGATGCCGCTGGAGCGGACGTTCTCGAACGCGCTCAGGTCCGTGCGCTTCACCACGCCCCGCTTCGTCACGAAGAAGACGTAGCGGTTCTCCGGGAAGTCACGCGTCACCAGCACCTGCGCCAGCCGCTCGCCCTCGCCGAACTGCACCAGGTTCACCATGGCCTTGCCGCGCGACGTGCGGCTGGCCTGCGGTACCTGGTGCACCTTCAGCGAGTACAGCTTGCCCTTCGTGGTGATGGGCATCAGGTACGCGTGCGTGCTGGCCACGAACAGCTTGCTGACGAAATCGTCTTCCTTCGTCGCAGCGCCCGTCTTCCCGCGCCCACCGCGCTTCTGCGCCCGGTACTCGGTCAGCGGCGAGCGCTTGATGTAGCCCGTGTGCGACAGCGTGACCACCATCGTCTCTTCGGCGATGAGGTCCTCGCTGGTCATCTCATCCACGGCGCCGGTGATTTCCGTGCGGCGCTTGTCGCCGTAGCGCTCGCGAATCTCCACGAGCTCCGTCTTGATGACGTTGAGCAGGCTGCGCTCGTTGGCCAGGATGTCCTGCAGCCGCGCGATGTCGCGCACCAGGCCGATGAGCTCGCGGAACAGCTCCTCGCGCTGCAGGCCGGTGAGCCGCTGCAGGCGCATCTCCAGGATGTTCTGCGCCTGGCCCTCGCTGAAGCCCGCGCCCTCGTACTTGTGCGCCAGACCCGCGTAGCTGGGCTCCTCGTTGCGCGCGCGCGAGACGAGCAACTCCATCTGCGCCTTCGCCTTGTCGTAGTCGATGCGCTGGAGGGTCGCGAAGCGCTCGTGCTCGTACAGCGCGGGCGACAGGATGTTCATCAGGCCCCAGCGCGCCTCGTCCGGGTCCCTGGACGCGCGGATGAGGCTGACCACCAGGTCGATGAGGTCCTGCGCGACGAGCAGACCTTCGACGATGTGCATGCGCGCCAGCGCCTTGCGAAGCTCGTAGCGCGTGCGGCGCGTCACCACGTCCCGGCGGTGCGCGATGAACCGGTCCAGCATCTCCTTCAGGTTGAGCGTGCGCGGCTGGCCGCCGTCGATGGCCAACATCACCGCGCCGAAGGTCGTCTCCAGCGACGTCATCGCGTACAGGTTGTTGAGCACCACCTGCGCAATCGCATCGCGCTTGAGCTCGATGACGATGCGCATGCCCTGGCGGTCGCTCTCGTCGCGGATGTCGCTGATGCCCTCCAGCTTCTTCTCGCGCACCAGCTCGGCGATCTTCTCGATGAGCCGCGCCTTGTTCACCTGGTACGGAATCTCCGAGAAGATGATGGCCTCGCGGTCACCCCGCTTGGAGGTCTCGATGTCCGAGCGCGCCCGGATGGTGACCTGGCCGCGGCCCGTCTCGTAGGCGCGGACGATGCCCTCGCGCCCGGTGATGATGGCGCCGGTGGGGAAGTCCGGACCGGTGATGAACTCCATCAGGTCCCGGACCGTGCAGCCCGGGTTGTCGATGAGGTGCAGCGTGCCGCTGATGACCTCGGTCATGTTGTGCGGCGGGATGTTGGTGGTCATGCCCACCGCGATGCCGCTGCTGCCGTTGACCAGGAGGTTGGGGAACTTCGACGGGAGGACGAGCGGCTCTTCCAGCGAGTCGTCGTAGTTGGGACCGAAGTCCACCGTCTCCTTGTCGATGTCCGCCAGCAGGTCCTCCGCCAGCCGCTCCATGCGCACTTCCGTGTAACGCATGGCCGCTGGCGAGTCGCCGTCCACCGAGCCGAAGTTGCCCTGGCCGTCCACCAGCAGGTAGCGAAGGCTCCACTCCTGCGCCAGGCGCACCATGGCGTCGTACACCGACGAGTCACCGTGCGGGTGGTACTTACCGATGACGTCACCCACCACGCGGGCGGACTTCTTGTAGGCCCGGTTGTGGAGGTTGCCCAGGTCATTCATCGCGTACAGCACGCGGCGATGCACGGGCTTGAGTCCGTCACGTACGTCGGGCAGCGCGCGCCCCACGATGACGGACATGGAGTAGTCGAGATACGAACGGCGCATCTCGTCTTCGATGTTGACGGGAATGAGCTCTCCAGCGCTGTCCGGGGGGGGAGGCGCGGAGGGCGATGCCGGCTTGTCAGTCGTGTCGTCAGCCATGAGCTCTGGAAGTCTGCGGAGGGGCCCGCGAATCGGGGCCGCCATCCAGTGAGTGAGCGTTCGTAACCCCTGGATTTCCCTGCGTCAACAGGGGAAACAAGGGGCTCTCGCCTCGAACGGCGGGATGCCGGAAAGAGACTCTTTTTTGAACGCTTGAGCGGGCCTTTTTCAGCCCTGCGGACGCAGGGGAGCAGCCAGGCGCTCGGCTTCGGTTCCCACCGGTCCTTCCGGGTCCCTTTCCTTTGCTTTTTCGAACGCGGCCAGGGCCCCTTCCCGGTCGCCCTTCAGCTTCAAGGCCACGCCCACGTTGAGGTGCGCGGAGGGAAAGTCACGGTCCATGGCCACGGCTTCCCGGAAGAGCACCAGCGCCTGGTCCACGTCGCCCGACAGCAAGGCCTCCTTGCCGGCCTGGACGCGCTTCTCCGCGTCATTCACGAGCTCCACCTGGAACACGCTGCCGCCCACCACGTTGGCGACAAGCACGCGCAGGATGCCGCCCCAGTAGAACGTGAGCCCCTCCGCGGCCACCACGGCGGCCAGCGGCAGGTCCGGAAGCAGCTGCTTGCCCCGGAACTTGAAGCGCACCCGCGTGTAGCGGCCCTTGTTGGCCCAGTGGACCATCTCCCCCTGGAGCTTGCGCAGCCCTTCTTCCATGCGCTTGGGGTCGATTTCGAAGGGCAACACGCGGCCCGCGGTCTCGCCGGCCGGGAGCGCCTTGGGGCCCGGGCGCCCTGGGGTGGGTTCGTCGGAGAGCACGGGCTCGGCTTCCAGTATGGGGGGCCGAGGAGCTTCGACGGCGGGCTCGGACACCGGCGCGCTGGCGCGACGGGGCGCGGCGCGGGTCCTCGAGGCGGCCTTCTTCGGGGCAGCGGCCTTCTTCGCCTTCGCCTTCGACGCGGCGGGCTTCTTCGCCTTCGACGGACGCTTCTGGGACGTGCTCTTGGCCATGGGAACACTTTAAACGAGCCACGGCGACAACGCTTGCATGGTGCCGCCCGATGGAGGGCTTCGCACGGCTCTTCGCACGCACGCCACACGACTTCACGCCGCGCGCGTCCCTTCCCACCGGGCGCTCGGGGATGATGGCGCTCCTTCCCGAAAGGACCGCTCCCCGCATGACTCGCGTCCGGCACGCCCTGCTCTCCGCCCTGCTCCTCGCCGCCCCCATCGCCAGCGCCGCGCCCGCCGACCCCATCGCGTCCCAGGACGCCTGGCCCCGCATCCGCAAGGGGCGCATCCAGAAGCTGCTGCCCCAGGCCATGGCCCGCGCCAACGTGGACGCGTGGGTGGTCATCTGCCGGGAGAACGACAACGACCCGCTGGCCATCCACGTCGGCTGTGAGAACGCCGGAGGCACCGCCGCCTTCCTGTTCCTCAAGCAGGACGCGGCCGTGCGCGGCGTGGCCCTGTCACCGGAAGGCGAGGCCACCGCGCTCCGCGACGTGGCCCCGCTCGATGAGGTGGTGCCGCTGCCGCGCGGAACGAATCTCTACGCGCAGGTGGCCTCGCGGCTGGCGGCGGCGAAGCCGAAGCGCATCGCCGTCAATTCGTCCACGTCGGTGGCGGTGGCGGATGGCCTGTCCGCCACGCAGCGCGCCGCGCTGGAGAAGGCCCTGACGCCCGCGCTGCGCAAGAAGCTGGTGTCCTCCGAGGACCTCGTCTCCGAGTGGCTCTCCGTGAAGCTGCCCGAGGAGGTGGACATCCTCCGCAAGGCCGCCGCGCTGACGTCCCAGATGGAGATAGAGGCCTACCGCGCGGTCGTGCCGGGCAAGACGCGCGACGTGGATGTGGCCCGCTTCCTCCGCCAGCGCATGGTGGAGCTGGGCGTGGGCGACGCCTGGGCGCCGGACCAGAACCCCAACGTCCAGAGCGGCCCCACGCGCGGACACTCCCACGCCACCGAGCGCGTCATCCAGCCGGGTGACTTCATCCAGACGGACTTCGGCATCCGCGTGGGCGGCATGTGGGTGACGGACATCCAGCGCTTCGCCTACGTGCTGGCGCCGGGCGAGACGCAGCCGCCCAAGGAGGCCCTGGAGAAGTGGGAGAAGGGCAAGAAAGGCAGCCGGATTGCATTGGCCACCCTGAAACCCGGCGTGCGCGGCTGGGACGTGGACAAGGCCCAGCGTGACTGGATGCGCGAGGCCGGCTCGGCGCCCGTCATGTGGGGAACGGGGCACCCGGTGGGCTACTGGGCGCATGACGTGGGCCCGGCGCTCTCCGGCGCGCAGCAGGGCAAGCCCGCGGCGGGACAGGCGGCGCGCATCGTCCGGCCCGGGCAGGTCTTCGCCTTCGACGGGTTCTTCGCGTGGCCGGACGGCGGCGAGGGCGAGCAGCGCATCATCGCCGTGGAGGAGATGGCCGTCGTCACCGAAACGAGTGCGGAATACCTCATCCCACCCCAGGAGGATTTGGTGCTCATCCCCTCCCCGGGTCCTTCCCGCCCCGTGCCGTGAGACATGTCTCACATGACAAGCTCGTGGGAGAAGGTTGAGTAGAGTGCGCTGAACCGCTTGAGGAGAGGGCCCGATGCAGAACGTGTTGGTGATTGACGACGACGCCTTCGTGCTCTCGGTGGTGAGGGACATCCTCCAGAGCGCGGGCTACGGGGTCGTGACGGTGCAGTCACCCGCCGAGGCGTTCAACCTGGACCTGTCCAGCGTCTCCGCCATCCTCTGCGACTACAACATGCCGGACATGAACGGCTCCGACGTGCTCACCGTGATGCGTGAGATGAAGGACTGCCAGGTGCCGTTCATCTTCCTCACCGGACACGAGGAGCTGGATGACCTCGTGTCCGTGGCCATCCGCTACGGCGCGGAGCTGCTGCCCAAGCCCATCCAGCCTGTGGAGCTGGTGCGGTTGCTCGTCAAACAGCTCGCCTCCGCGGCCTGAGCAGAGCGCGCCGGGCCTGACTCACGCCCATTCCACGCGTTCGTAGGCGGCGGCCGCGTTCTGCAGGAACTGCCGCTCCCCGGCGTCCAGCTCCGTCCGGGACGCGATACGCAGCCCCCGGGAGCCAAACCCCACTGCGGCACGGATGGCCGCCGCGAGTTGGCCGAAGTGCTCCCTCTCCAGCAGCGCCAACGACACCGTCACCGGTTCCAACGGCGTTGCCCGCAGGGTCCATTTGCGGAGCACGGACAAGGTGAAGCGCTCCAGGCGCCGGGCGATGGGCGAGTTCGCGCACAGCTCCACGTCGCGAAGGTCCCCGTTAGGGATGTCCACCCACGTCAAGCGCGGCAGTCCACTCAGCGCGGTGAATATCTCCGGTGCCTCGACGGCGAGCCGCCCCTGGAGTTCCAGCCTCTGCACGCCCAGTCCATGCGCGCCCAGCCGCCGGGCGATGGCGGCCCGCGTCCGGCGCAGGTGATGGAGGGCATGCACATGCGGGTGCGCAAGCCAGGCCGCGGCCTCGGGAGGCCCCGACCATTTCCAGTCAATCTCCCGCACCGTCCCCCAGGCGGGGCCGGGCAGCGGTGACAACGGATAGAGCAACTCGGACCGGCGCTCGACGTTCATCCGGACCGCCACCGGGAACCCCCGCTCGAAGCGGGTGTCCTCTGTCGCCACGAGCGGCCCCAGCGACACCTGCCACGCCTCCGAGTACTTCCCCAGCAGTTCGCGAATACGGGCCTTGTCGGGCTGGGACGCGTACTGGAGCATGATGAACTCGCCGCGTGCGTCGCCCTGCTCCAACAGGTGGTCCGCGAGCACCAGCCGCGCGTTGTCATCATCCGGGTGCGAGTAGACACGCGCCAGCAGGGCCTCGCGAATGGGCGCGCTGCGCGCCTCTGACTTCGCCCGGGAGATACGGGCCTCCTCTAGCGCCGCACACAAGGCCAGGGCCTCCGCATCCACCGGAGACACTTCCTGCCGCGTGATGAGGTCGATGATGCCCGCGAATTGCTGGACGTGGCGGTCCGCCATGCCCCGGCGTTTGCTCAGCCTGCGGAGGGACTCGAGGGAGCGAGGGTCCCGCAGGTACACGAGGAGCGCGACAAGCTGGTCGAGCACCTTCCAGTTGGCGGAGATGTTCATCCGGGTCATGGACTCCAGCGCGAAGGTGAGCCGAGGGTCCGCCGGCCAGTTGAGGAAGGCCTCCATCTGACGGCACAGCGGGTCCACGAGCCCCGCGGAAGCGGTCTCCTCGAAGCCCGCGAGCATCCTCGGCAGGTCGCTGGGCCGGTGAGACTGCATTTCGGGCGCGAAGGGACGGCAGGAGAGCGGCGGCATCCCGGCGATGAGCCGGTCCGACAGCGCGTTCACCAGCGTGACGATGAGCTCCGAACGCGACTCGCGCCATGCCTCCAGCAGACTGCGCAGGGCCTCCTCTTCATCGCGCTGCTCGAACGCCGCGAGCGCCTGCTCCAACAGACCGTGCAGACTGCTCTCCGGCATCTTGCGCCCCTCTTCACATCGTCACGGTGGAGAGTCTCGGCCGAACGCACGCCCTACCCAGCACCGTCACAA
Organism: Myxococcus xanthus; assembly: GCF_013116825.1. Classification (GTDB taxonomy): domain Bacteria; phylum Myxococcota; class Myxococcia; order Myxococcales; family Myxococcaceae; genus Myxococcus; species Myxococcus xanthus_B. The sequence continues at coordinate 10,540 of NZ_JABFNS010000111.1, read as the reverse complement.
CTGGCGACCAACTCCAGGGGCCATCCTTCAGCACAGGCGGCAGCAAACACGCCATGCACCGAGCTCCTCAACAGGCGCGAACGAAGATGCGGCAAGAGAAGGACATACACATAACCCACGCCACCCCAGGGGCGACCACGCGTCCATCTAACGGCAATTTCTTTCGGCCCTGCGTCCCCCGGCCAAGGACACTCGCGTACACCCAAGGTCCGATCACCGCGTTCGTCCACACCTTGAGGGGAATCACACGAAGTAAGCGCTTGCCGTGAATATGGTTGACGCGCACCTGCTCGCGGCTGGCGCTCGCGCTCCATGCGGAGGCATGCACCTTTGCGCCATCAGCAAGCCTTGCGTCCACACGCATCACCCCATGATGTTCTTCTTGTTATGGAAGAGCGGGTCTCCCAGGCGACACACGTTCTTGCCCTCGAACTTCACGTCGAAGGAATACATCATGAACTCCGCCGGGCCCTTTGTGGAGCTGCTCATGACACCGCCACCCGCCGTGCCAGCTTCGTCACCCGTGCTGGTTTTGTATTGAGCCCCCTTCACCATGGGCATCTTCCCGTTGACGGTGACACTCTTCGGCCCCTTTGACGCGTCGGAAGATTTCCCCATGTTGGGGTAGGGCAAAGGTACCGGTCCGCCTGGGCTGGGCGTTTTGCACACATCGGGGAAGACGATGCTCTGCCCACCACCGTCCTCCGTGGAGATTCCGCGCCCGTTTGCGAAGACCTTCGTTCCCATGGCTTTTCCTCAGTATGCTGACGGGTCGTCCAGCGACACCACCCTCACGCCCACTACCTTCGCGTCGGAAACGGCCTGCTTCACGGTCTCCGAAACGAGGATCATCTGCACCGCTTCCGCCAAGCGGAACATGGGCAGCCCCATCGTCTTTGACTCGTCGATGACCAACTTCTCAAACTCCATCAACGGCGGCGAGTGACCGGGAACGGCGACGGACTTCGTCAGGTCCGCGCAACTCACTCGGCCGATGATGTTGACGGCCTTGAAGTGCGTGTACGTCTTGTTCCGAACCTCGTCGACCACCTCGGTCTCGTACAGGTCCAGGTTGCTCACACCTGCAGCCTGGAGCACCTCTACCAGTCGAGCGGAGAAAATGGGCAGCCCCGCGAGCAGGTCCGGCATTACCGGACCGCTGCGCTTGTCCAAGGGGATGCGGATGGGTTGAGGCACTGGCTTGGGATAGCGCACTCCCATTGTCCAGGGAACACCCGTGACCGGCGTCTTGCCAGTCGCAACCATCTCAAAACCTTGCGCGGAAAAATCCACCTTCCAGTCCATGCGGTAATACATATGCCAGCGTCTCTCCACGATCGCTCAACCCTTGGCGGAACGTCTTTCTTTCACAGAGCCACTTCGGCTGCCCTTGGGAGCCTTGCGCCGATAACCATCTTTAAACTGCCGTTCAATGAGCATCTTCTTCACACAACGCTCCCGGCCCGTTTGAATCTCCCGGGTGTAGGCATTCGCGAACGGCGACACCCAGGACTTCCACCTCTCCGGATGTCCCGTGATTCGCTGGCGGAAGCGTTGGGAGGCAGCATTGATGCGATGCACGAGCGCATAGGGCGGATAGCGCTTGCCATCACCATCCTTCGAGCGCTCGCAGACAATGTCGAAGTTGGCCATCAGGTCGCTGAGTTGATCACATGCCTCCTTGGTCTCCGTGTCGTAGCTCAGAGTGGAGCCACCACCATACGTTGCGCTGTGGTCGGTGAAGTGCACCTGCAGCCACGTCTCAGCCATGATGAGATACGTGATACTCTGCTTGGAGGTAGGACTCAGCCCCTCCCAAGTCTGCCCATAATACTGGGCCATAGGCCTCTTCTGCGTCTCTCGCACACCGTCCTTCTCGACTTCGTAGGAGATTTCTCGAGTCCAATAAATCTCCGGGAGATGTGGCAGGAAGATGCCATTGTTTGCGCAATCGATGCTGTATCCAATGTCCTCCTTGATCATCCCCTCCTTGGCACATGTCCACTGGTCCAAGGTCGACTCGGACATGGATGCCTTGCCAGGAATGATGTGATGTGGCGCGGCGCCCATTCTGACGGCCATCTCCTCGAGCACGCCGTCATTCGCCAGCCACCCAATCGTGAGGTCACCACCACCCGGCAATGGGTAAATGGGGCCTACTTTGTTGTCGCGGGTGATGAGGACGTCGGTGCCGGTCCAGAGATTCCTCTCAAGCTCGTCTTCGTCCTTGAGGAGGCCATGCTTGGTCTTGTAGCCCTTAAGCTCTCTCGGCGACTCCGCGCAGAAGGTGCAGTTCGCCGGGTGGCCGTCATCCGCCCCGGACCCAACTGCCGCGCCCTCACCCAACTCAGACATTCTTCACCCCTCCGGTGCCTCTTGATGAAGAAGCGCTGCGCCACGAGCCTCATGGTCCGAGGAACACCAAACCAGGACAGGGCCCTGACAATACCCCTTTCGCAACTCCAGCGCAGCCACGCCCACCATCAGAGGTCCGTATGCGGCGCCCGGATCCCCCACATTCTCCGCCGGATGCTTGATCTCATAGGATTCAACGAAGCATTCCCGCGAGCGAAGAAACGCCACACCCCATTCCTTCGCCCAGAAACGTTCCCCATTGAAGCCCGCATACACACACCGCACGGATGACAGCCCTGCAGGTACGGACGCGAATAACAATCGGCAGGCCTCCGCCAACCCTTCACCCAAGTAGGGCTCCTTGCTGTACCGATGCCCTGGCTCAATCCCCGTTGCAGTCGCCACGATGCGAGCCAACGGGCGTCGACTGAGCCGCTTTCCCGAACCTGCTCGGCCAAGCAACAAGAACACTCCCCCCTCGCCGGGAATCAGTCCGTCCACAGGACCGTGCTGGCGAATCCTGCCTTCCCCTTCCAGAGCCGCCAGCGTCATCGGGTCTAATAGGCTGTCCACGCCCCCCACCAGCACTGCCGGCACCCGTCCCTCGTCCAACAACCGCACCGCTGCGTCAAGCGCGAGCAGTCCAGCGGCGCGTCCTTTGGGGAAGCAGCGACTTCGCTCCATGTCCAGGGCAAGACCAGAGGCGTGGCTCAGTGCTTTCAGGAAGGGAACTGGTTCGTGCTTTCCGGCGGAACCTCCCTCGGGCAACCCCAGCATGAGTGGCACGGGACGATCCAACCCCTCCGCCGCTTCCTTCAACGCGGGAAGCGCCAACCGCAGCATGCGCTGCTCACGGACAGCCAACCCTCGGGCTGCTGGCAGTCCCGGCACCGGGAGGTACTCTTCAGGAATGAATGCACCGATATAGGGGCGGAAACGTAAGTCCAGAAGCGGAGTCTCCCGTGTCCGGATAATGCCAGCCCGGATGGCGGCCGCCGTCGACGGCGCGGTCACCCCCACGGGCGTCATCATTCCCACCCCAAGAAGCTCCGCTCCCGCGCTCATCTTACGTCTCCACGCCGTCGAGCGACGCCAGCTGCAAGCGCACTTCCTCTACCCTCAATGTCTGCTTGTCGCACCCCACCGCGCCGCGCCACGTCATGCACACGCGTCCGACGCTCGGCTCCAAGAGAACTGTCTCCAGCCGGAGATGCGGGCGCTCAGGGACTCCAGCGATCTTCACCGTCACGCCCAGCTCACAGCGGGGCAACGCAAAGCGCTGCGCGCCCTCCGGCGACACGTTGATGAGTTCGACCAGTTCGCCCCCCTTCAACCCCTCCGGAGCACACAGTCCTGGCGGCGCCACTTGAAAAAACTCAGCCCGGAAGTCGTAGGGCAGGTAGGGCGCGCGCCGGCTCCGCCACGCGTCATCATAGGTGCCAGCATATGATTTCCGAGGCTCCCAAGATGGTGCTATGGGCCCCACCCCAACCGGCACTGGCGTGTCCGAAATGGAACCAATGGGATGCCATGGGTCTTCCACATTGGGCAACGCGAGTCCCACCATCTCTCTCCCTCCGCGCTTGCCCCGGAAACCCTGCCCCACCGGGTTGGTAGTCAACCCTACCACCCGTCCCTTTTCCATCTCATGAACACCACCGTAGGCCCGCTCCCAAACAAGCGGCATCTTGATGAACGGCGCGGGAGAGGAAATGCCTGGAGACAACACCCCGCCCCTCCACTTTCTGTCGCCGAAGACCTTGAGCACCCGCTTCACCGGCCCCACTCGCACGAGGACCGGGCAGGAATCCACCGGCTTGCCTCCAGGCGCGTGCGCCTCCGCTTCTACCAGTACGTCTGTCCCTGGCTTCAACAGGTGGGCTTCGCTCGCAGTCCGGAGGCTCGACTGTCCAGGCTCGCCCCGGTACGTATCCGCGACAGCCACGGGCTGTTGGCTCTCCGCAATGAACAGCCGTCCCCCCCGAAGGGTGAACGTTGCCTTAACCACCACATAGAGCGTGTCCACCCCTCGTGCATCAGGGAACAGGAACATGCCTGGTGAGAACGGCGTCTCATTGCGAAGCTGGAGCATTTCTCCCTCTCAGCGGCCGGCGCCCCACGCAGGCAGGCGCTCTCGTACAGCGGCGGCCAGAAGCAGCTCTTCCCGCTGCCGCCAACTGAATGCTTGAACCTGGACCGTGCATGCCCCTCTCGTACGCAGCACCAACTCCAATGCATGCATCTGTCGCCGTCGCATGGGCCCGTGCTCCAGCGCATCCAACAGCGCCGAGCCGATGAACTCCCTCCCATCCAAGTACCGCGCGTCTGCATGGAAGGCCGTCTGCCCCGTCGCCCACCAACGACCAATTTCCTCTGCAGCAGGGAGTGGCAGCCCATCTTCCGCACGGAGGCTCAGGTCCGCGTCGAGGGACTCCTCTTCCAGGGGGGGCAGGGCATCTTCGGGTTCCGGCTCCGCGAGAGCATAGGCCCCCTCCAATCGGAGTCCCGTGATGGCACTGAATGCTTCTCCCGCGAGTCGTGCCACGCGCGGCGTCCCCTCCATCCATCGCAGGCACGACTCCGCAGCTGGAATCCGCCCACTGAAGCCCAAGGCCCAGAGTGCATCCTCACGAGACGATTCCGACTCAGCCGACGCAAGGAGTCGCGCAAGGAAGCGTGTATCGCCCGCAGCGGCGAGGAGGCCCCACGCGGTTCGCCGCGGCGCGCCCTGTGCGGAGATGGCATCCTGCTCGCAAGCAGCCCATGCGTCTCGTAGACCGAAAAGCAGTCCGGCCATGATGGCAGCCCACCGGACCGTTGGACGCGAGTCGACCAACAGTCTTCCCAACTCCTTGGGAGCATGATGCTTCGGAGAGGGCCTGAGCGCGCGTAGAGCCGCTGCGACCACCACGCCGTCCGGATGCCCCAAGAGTTGTGATGCCCGATCGACAGAGATGCGCCCGTGGAAGCCCAGGGCGTTCAGAGCCAACGACAGCGGGATCGACTCTGCCGTGTTGAGCCAGGGAGCCAGGGCCGGCACCACCACCGCGGCCTCCCCCAACTCCAGGGCACGCGTCATCGCGAACTGGACCGCGAACGGTGCATCAGAGGCCCGCGCCTTCATCGCCTCCAGGACGAGGGAAGGCGCCAACGCAAGGAGCGCCCACGCCGCCGAGAACGTCTCACCGGGGTCTTCGCTCTCTTGCACTTTGGGCGCTAGAAACGCGGTGGCGGAGGTGCCTGCTGTCACGAGCCCATCCAGGTGCGCGAGCAGTCGCGCTTCCAACTCAGCAGCCTCATCGAGCGTATAGTTGGCCGCGACGTTCGCACGCTCCCACTGGGCCCATAAAAAAGCCGCCTCGGAGAGGTGTTCCTCCAATACGTCGAGCATCATCGTGGAAATCTCAGTTTACCTGGACCGAACCACCCTTGATGCGATTGACCCCCGAGGAGTTCGTCTCTACGTAAACGCCTCGAATGATAACCTTGCCATTACGGCGAAGCGTGATGCTGGCTTCACCGCAACGCAACACGATTTCGTCCTCCCCTTCGATGGAGACTCGTTGTCCGTCCACGAAAGCCTCGGTGGATTCCGGAGCCGATTCGCGCTCGGCGCCCGTTCTCTCCAGCACGGCGTCAAGCAAGGGCGTAGAACTGGGTGCTCGCTCCAAGCCAACGACCAATGGGAAGCGGGGATTTCCGTCCTCGAAGAGGAGGACGGCACACTGCCGAGCAGCCACAGCGGCATGCACCATCTCTGGGGTCAGCTCGAGCGTCCGCCTAGCCGGCAGCGGCCCCTCTGTGTTGCCGCCGAAATCAACCAGCAAGCGACCCGCAGCATCCATCCCAGTGAGCCACCCCAATCGGGTCCCCCAAACACGCTCGCGCGGAGCCTCTCCAGACTCTCCTTCAGGGGGCTTTCCCATCGTCACGCTCATGACGGCGTCCTTGTCCCAAACTCCAACGAAGCCCACTGCAGATTCCTGCCACCGACAACTGGTGGAATCCCCCGAATGTGGCCTATTGGAGCAAAGATGCCGCTCAATGACAAGCGCCCTGGCACACACACTACCATGCGGGGCAGCCGACTCCACACATCGGCGGCAGCAACAGCAGAACGCCACCCTGAGCCCGAACAAGCTCAGGCCCCACATGTCGGCCACCCCAATTCCCTTTCAGCAAGAGAATCGCCTCTCAAAACCATCACACCCAAAGAAAATCGACGACTGCCTCGGCAATGCATTCATTGAAATGACAATGAATGCAAGACCATCTGTACCCACCAGCAAGGGCAGCATCACTCGAAAGCACCAATGGCGCATGAATTGCTCACGGAGGAGCCCGAAGTGTATTACCGGCTGAGCAATGACCTGTACTCCTCGAACTTCGCCGGACTTTCGTCAACGCCGAGGACGGGAGTGCCTTGGACCATGGGGGTGCGCAGCAAGGCACACGTGGAGGAGCCGATTCAGTGCGAACTGCATCCAGAGAGCGCAGACCCGCCGCCGGACCTCATCCTCACCCTCCCCATCTTCTCCACCCGCCTCATCGAGGTACTCAAGAGCGTGGGAGTGAAGAACATGGACCTGTACCAGGTGGCGTTGAAGCACCCGGGGCTGGGCAAAACGTACACCGACTACCGGGCCGTCAACATCATCGGCCGGATTGCCTGCGCGGACCTGACGCAGTCCCAATACCTGCCAGGCCCCGAGCCTCCGCTGATGAAGTTCGACAAGCTCGTACTCGACGAGACGAAGACGATGGGCGTGCCCATGTTCCGGCTGGCGGAGTCAACGATGTGGATCCTCGTCTCGGAGAAGGTGAAACAGGCGGTGGAGACGGCAGGGCTCCGAGGGGTACGACTCCTGTCCTTGGGCGGCGCTGTCAGCACCGAGGGGGATTGAGGTGGGAACCAAGGTCTATGCCAATGGCCGGGAGTCCACCGAGGACTGCGGCGGGCAGACGTAGCGGGCGTCTGGAACGCGCCCGCGCTCAGCCCAACACCGCCACCAACTGGCGGCATTGCGCCAGCAGCTCGCCTTCCTGGGTCCACAGCTGCTGGAAGTCCTCCGAGTACCCCTCCGCCGCCTGCCGTGAGCGCCCCGTGCGCAGGAAGTGGGCGTCCTCGCGCAGGCCCGGGCGCGGCAGGTCGTGGAAGAAGTGCACGGTGAAGTCCACGCTGGCCGCCGCATGGAAACCATCCACGCGCGAGAGCACCGACGGCGGATAGGCGTCCATCAACCCCACGCACAGCGGCGCGTCCAGCACCATGGGCTCACGTGGGCGAAGCCAACCGCCCGTCTCCGCCACGTCCGCACCGGAGTACGGCGCCGAGCCCACGCAGAAGCGGTACTCGAAGAAGCTGCAGAAAGTAGGCATGGGCACGTCGTCCGGCACCACGGGGACGTCTTCCGGCGGCGGCACCACCGGGCGCTTCACGTCGAAGTACTCCGTCGCGCCGCCGCGCGAGGTGCCGAACGTGGCGGTGGCCACACACAGCACACCCGCGGCGCTCTCGATGCGCGCCGTCGCGTGCGTGACGAGCCGCCCCGTCCTTTCGATGCGCGTCTGGATTTCCGCCTCTCCCTCCACCGCGGGCGCGCAGAAGTGCACGGTGAGCGTGCGCACGGGACGGCCCGGCTGCTGGGCCTGCGCCAGGGTGTGCTCCAACGCGCGCAGCGTCGCCCCCGCGACGATGCCGCCATAGGCGCCCTTGCCCTGGTACCAGGGCGCGGTGAACCGGATGCCGTAGCGGTTGGGAGAGAGCGGCTCGGGGGTGGTGGCGGCGAGGAAGGCAGCGGTCATGTCGCGCCGCAGCGTATCAACGCGGACCCGGTGTGTCCGGCCCGAGTCTCACGGGGCTCGCCGCCTCTTCAGGCGGGCAGGCGCCAGTCGATGGGCGGACGTCCGTGGGACTCCAGCGCCTCATTCACGGCGCTGAAGGGACGGCTGCCGAAGAAGCCATTGCTGGCCGACAGCGGCGAGGGGTGTGTGCCCTCGATGACGACGTGCCGCTTCGAGTCGATGAGCTTCTTCTTCTTCTGCGCGTAGCGGCCCCACAGCAGGAACACCACCGGGTCGTCCTTGGCGCTCACCGCGCGGATGACGGCGTCCGTGAAGTCCTCCCAGCCGTGCCCCGCGTGGCTGTTGGGCTTCGCCTGCCGCACCGTCAGCACCGCGTTGAGCAGCAGCACACCCTGCCGGGCCCACGGAATCAGCGAGCCGTCCTTCGGGCGGGGCACGCCCACGTCGCTCTCCAGCTCCTTGAACATGTTCACCAGCGAGGGCGGCGGCGGCACCCCCGGCTTCACCGAGAAGGCCAGCCCATGCGCCTGTCCCGGCCCGTGGTAGGGGTCCTGGCCCAGCAGCAACACCCGCACGTCTTCATAGGGCGTGAGCCGGAAGGCGGAGAAGAGGTCCTCCTCCGACGGGAAGACGGTGGCCTCCCGCCGCTCCGCTTCGACGAAGCGCTCCAGCTCCTGAAACGACGGCGACGCCAGCGCCGCGCGCAGTTCCTGCTTCCAGTCTTCCGGCAGCCCTTCCGCGAGCACTCACGCCTCCCGTTTCCAGCGGCGGCGGCATTGAAACACCAGCCTTCGGGAGCGCCCACTGCTTTTCCGCCCGACCGCGCGGGAAACCGGCGGTGGGCGGCCCCTGCCCCAAAAAGCAGCCGGGCAGGCGGGGCGGGTTCTTGGGCCCTGGGGCCAGAGCGCGCTAGCCTGGGTGGCGCCATGACGATGTACACCGAGTCACTCCGCGCGTTCCTCAAGCCCGTCCTGCCCTACATGGATGACGAGGCCGTGTCGGAAATCATGATCAACGGCCCGACCGACATCTGGATTGAGCGCAAGGGCCGGCTCACGAAAGTGGATGCATCGTTCACCGACGAAGGCCTGCTCGGCGCCGCGCGCAACATGGCCCAGTTCGTCGGCCGCATGCTCAACGAAGAGCGCCCCCGCCTGGACGCGCGCCTTCCGGATGGCAGCCGCATCCACGTGGTGATTCCGCCCATCGCGCGCAAGGGCACCACCATCTCCATCCGCAAGTTCTTCAAGGAGAAGCTGACGGTCCAATCCTTGATGAAGTTCGGGTCGCTCACGCCGCAGATGGCGCGCCTCATCGAGGCGGGCATCGCCACCAAGCTCAACATGCTGGTGGCCGGCGGCACGGGCTCCGGCAAGACGACGCTGCTCAACATCGTGTCGTCGCTCATCCCGGATGAGGAGCGCATCCTCACCATCGAGGACTCGGCCGAGCTCCAGCTCAACCAGTCCCACGTCGTGCCCTTCGAGAGCCGGCCGCCCGACAAGTTCGGCAAGGGCGCGGTGGACATGGGGGATTTGCTCCACTCCGCGCTGCGTCTGCGCCCCGACCGCATCGTCGTCGGTGAGGTGCGCGGCGGCGAGGCCTTCCACCTCATGCAGGCCATGAACACCGGCCACGGCGGCTCGCTGGCCACCACGCACGCCAACACGCCCACGGACACGCTGCGCCGCATCGAGTCGCTGTGCCTCATGTCCGGCGTGGACCTGCCCATGGTGGCAGTGCGCGCCCAGGTGGCCAGCGCCATCAACTTCATCATCTGCTGCGAGCGCCTCCACGACGGCAGCCGCAAGACGATTGCCCTGTCGGAGGTGCTGCCCCTCAACGAGAAGGGCGACTACCGGACCCAGGACATCTTCGTCTTCACGCCCGTCACCAAGGACGAGGACGACCACATCCTGGGCTACCACGCGCCCACCGGCATCATCCCCAACTTCGTCAGCAAGGCGCGCGCGTACGGCTTCCACGACCTGGACGAGTCCTTCTTCGACCCGGCCACCTACGGCCTGCCGCCGCCGCCCACCTTCCACGCGGGTGAGTCGTACACCGTGCGCTGGGCCCCGTCGCTCAAGCACCGCGAGGAGGGACGTCCGGACCCCGCCCACTTCAAGCAGGAGTGGGCCGCCTTCGAGCAGCGCCTCAAGCAGGACGCCCGCGACGCGAAGGCCGGCAAGGCCGCCGCCGCGCCGCCGCGCCGCCGCGCCCGCCGCCCGCCATGGACGACGACGCGACGCCGCCGCCCACGCGCAACCCCTTCGCGGAGGCCCCCGAGGAGACGCGCACCGCCATCCCCACCGAGGCCAAGGTCGAGGTCTCCGAGGACCTGCTCGCGGACGATGACGGCCCCAGCACGGTCCCCCCG
>NZ_JABFNS010000110.1 GCF_013116825.1 Myxococcus xanthus | reverse complement strand
GCCTTCGTCCGGGCACCGCTGCGGCTGAACATGCCGCAGGCTGAAGCGCCCGCGCGTCCGGCGCAGCGTCCCAACCCGCAGGCCGCGCAGATTCCGGTGCTGCCCTTCACGCCAGCCCCGGGTACCGCGCCGTCCAACGCGAATGCTCCCACGCCGGCGAGCCCCCCTGCGGCGACGCTCCCTCCCAGCGCCCCCGCGACGGCGCCCGCCGCCAGGCCGGCTGCTCCCTCCTCCCCTCCGGCCTCGACGGGAGCACGCGCACCGGCGCAGCCCGGCACGGCAGCCCCCGCTTCGGGACAGCCCCAGGTGTGGCCTCCGGCCCAGGCCGGCGCCAGCGGCACGCCGCAGGTGTGGCCCCCCGCGCCCGCGCAGCCGGCCGCGCCGCCCACGCTCCATTTCGCCACGCCGGTGGCGCCGCCGCCGAAGCCCGCGGCGGCTCCGCGCAGCGAGCCCGCGTTCCTCGTCTTCCCGAACCCCGGCGCCGCGCAGAACGCGCCGCAGCCCCGTCCCAAGCCCGCCGCGCTGGAGAGCCGTCCCCCTGCCTCGCCCCCGAGCCAGGACGTGCCGGACTGGACGTTGGCCCAGGCGCGCGCCGCGCTGAAGGAAGCCACCAAGGACCGCGACCGCCTCATCGACGTCGCGCTGCGCTTCGGCCGCAGGACCTTCGACTACGTCGCCTCCTTCGCCGTGCTGCGGGGCGGCGCCACGGGCCTGGAGGCTCGCGGCGAGGGCATGGCGGGAGAGCAGCTCACGCAGGTGTCCATCCCGCTGGATGCCAGCAGCGTCTTCCGCACGGTGGCCGTCACCCGCGGCAGCTACGCGGGTCCGCTGCCCCCGGACGCGCTCACGCGGCACTACCTGGAGCTGTTCGGGCGCCAGACGCCGCGCACCGTCTTCCTGTACCCGGTCGAGGTGAAGGGCCGGCTGGTGGCCATCCTCTACGGTGACTGTGGCCAGCGGCCCATCAGCCAGCGCCGCCTGTCCGACTACATCCTGTTCTGCCAGGACCTGCCGGCGGCCTTCCAGGAGCTCATCCTCTTCCGCAAGCAGCGCGTGTCGGAGCTGCGCGCGCCGGACGAGATGGAGCTCACCATCGACGTGGACCTGCCCGTGGCCCCCGCGCCCGCGCCAGCCCCCGCGGTGGTCGCCGGCCTCGGCTGGAGCCCCTTCTTCGGCCGCGGTGCCACCGGCAACATGGGCCGTGCCGCCGCGCTGCCGCCGCGCGCGCAGTCACAAGAGGAGCGCCCGCCGCCGGACTTCGCGCCGCTGCTGCGCCGCCTCACCGGTCCGGACGCCGCGCAGCGCGCCAACGCCATGGCGGAGCTGGCGCGCTCGCCCGAGGCCAGCGCCCGGGTGCTGGCCCAGCACTTCCCCGGCCCCACGGCCTGGAGCCGGCTGCCCGTGGTGGAGCTGCCCGAGGCGGACGAGCTGGGGCCCATCCCCGGCGCCCTGTCCCGACTGGGCCGCCCCGCCGCGCAGGCCGTGTCGCCGCTGCTGGACTCCCAGGACGCGGACACGCGCTACTTCGCGCTGCTCACCGCCGGCAACCTCCCCTATGTGGAGTTGGTGGACGGCGTGCTGCGCGGTCTGTTCGACCTGGAGCCGGACATCTCCAGCGCCGCGCGCGTGGCCGCCGCCGCGCTCAAGCAGCTGCCCCGGCTGGACGCCTCCCTGCGCGACCTGCGCCACGAGCTGAGCAGCCGCGACCCGCTGCGCCGCTCGCTGGCCGCGCGCGCCCTGGGCACGCTGCATGACCGCGACGCGATTGAGGGCCTCATCCTCCTCACGGGCGGCGACGACGAGATGTGCGCCCAGGCCGCGGCGGAGGCGCTGCGGGAAGTGACGCGCGCCACGCTGGGACTGGACCCGCGTCAGTGGTCGGCGTGGTGGACGGAGAATCGCAGCCGCCGCCGCGCGGACTGGCTCGTCTCCGCGCTGCGCCACCGGGAGTTGGACGTGAGGCTGGCGGCCATCGAGGAGCTGAGCCGCGCGCTGCACGACACGCTGGGCTACTACGCGGATGCCCCCGAAGCCGAGCGCGAGCAGGCGGTGCGCCGCTGGGAGGCCGCGGCGGTGGAGCCGGCCAACGCGCGCCGGCTGGGCATGCTCTAGTCCCCTGCATCGGAGCGCCCCATGACGGGTGGGATGTGGATCAGCCTCCTGGCCTGCGCGGGCCAGCTCGCCTTGGCGGGCCTGGCCCTGGTGCGCGTGGGCAAGAGCCCGTTGGCGCTGCCGCTGTCGCTGCTGTCCATCGCCCTGTCGACGTGGAACTTCTCCGGCTTCGCGCTGGTGCGCGCGGACGAGGATGGCTGGCGGCTGGTGGGCTTCACCGCGGGCCTGATGACGGTGCCGTGCGCGCTGCACTTCATCCTGTCCTTCGTGGGACGGCGACGAAGCCTCGCCTGGGCCATGTACAGCGCCTATGCCCTCTTCGGCGTGTTGGCGCTCGCCATGCTGGTGGCGTTGGGCGCCCCCGTGCTGGAGGCGCACCTGCTCACGCTGCGCTTCGGGCTGCTGGTCTCCGCGCTGGCCATCCCCATCCTCGGTGGAGGCTTCGCGCTCCTGGGCTTGCACGTGCTGCGCTCGCGACACCCCGACGAGCGCGCCCGCGCGGGCCTGGTGCTGTTGGGGCTCACGCTGGTGGTGGCCCTGCTGATGACGGAGCTGGCGGCGGAGCTGGGCCTGGAGGTGGTGCGGCTCGGCCACGTGGGCACGCTCCTGGGCTTGCCGGTGATGGCCACCGCGGCGCTGCGCTTCGGCCTCTTCGGAGACGACCCGGGTGCGCCCCGGCTCGCGCTGCACGCGGCGGGTATCGCGGGGCTGGGGGTGCTGGCCTATCTCGCCGTGGTGCGGCTCTTCGTCGCGCAGGCGGGCACGCTCATCATCTGCACCACGGCGGTGACGTTCGCCCTGGTGGCGGCGACCCGCCGGGGCGTCACCGCCTACGTCAGCCGGAGCGAGCGACTGGAGCAACTGGCCACGCTGGGCCGCTTCTCCGCGCAGATGGCGCATGACCTCAAGAACCCCATCGCCGCGATGAAGGGCGCCGCGCAGTACCTCAAGGAGGAGCACGCGCGCGGGCGTCCGTGGGACGGGCACGGCGAGTTCCTGGACCTGCTGTTGGAGCAGGTGGAGCGCCTGGACCGGGTGGTGGACACGTATCAGCGGCTGGCGCGCGTGGAGCCCCTGCCCAAGCCGGTGGACCTGCGCCGGCTGGTGGAGGGCGTGCTGTCGCTCCAGTCCTTCGCCAGCCCGGGCAAGGTCGTCATCATCCGGGAGCTGGCCGCCGGCCTGCCACCCTGCGCGGGAGACCTGGACCTGCTGGCCAACGCCCTGGAGAACCTGGTGCGCAACGCCTGCGAGGCGATGCCCGGAGGTGGCACCCTCACCGTGCGCGCGCTGCGTGACGGCGCCGACGTGGCCCTGGAGGTGGAGGACACCGGCGAGGGCATGGACGCTCGGACGCGCGAGCGTGCCTTCGACGACTTCTTCACCACCAAGGCCTCGGGCAGCGGCCTGGGGCTGGCCTTCGTCCGGCGCGTGGTGGAAGCACACGGCGGCGAGGTGCTCCTGACAAGCCGGGAGGGGCGCGGTACGGTGGTCCGGATGCGGCTGCCCGTCACGGACGCGAGCCTGGGCGGCGCAGGCGTGGGAGAAGCCGCTTGAACGAATCATTGAGGGGCACGGTGCTGCTGGTCGACGACGACCCCGCCGTGGCCAAGGTGCTGGGCGCCCTGCTGACGCAGGCGGGCCTGACGACGCATGCGGCGCGCGACGGGCGGGAAGCCCTGGCGCTGCTGGCGAGCAAGCCGGTGGACGTGGTGGTGAGCGACGTGCGCATGCCGGGCATGGATGGCCTGCAGGTGCTCGCGGAGGTGGCGCGCGGCTGGCCGGACGTGCCCGTCATCCTCCTCACCGCGCACGGCACGGTGCCGCTGGCGGTGGAGGCGATGAAGGCGGGCGCCGCGGACTTCGTGCTCAAGCCCTTCGACCGGGAGGAGATTCTCTTCACCGTCCGCAAGGCGCTGCTGCGCGCGCAGGGCGAGGAGGCGCGCCAGCAGGTGCGGCCCTCGGGTGGCTTCATCGGCCGGAGCCGGGCCATGGCGGACGTGCAGGCCGTGCTGGTGAAGGCGGCCGCCGGTACAGCCACGGTGCTGCTGCGCGGCGAGTCCGGCACGGGCAAGGAGCTGGCGGCCAAGGCCGTTCACGACGCCAGTCCCCGGCGGGATGGCCCCTTCGTGAAGCTGCACTGCGCGGCGCTGCCGGACACCCTGCTGGAGAGCGAGCTGTTCGGCTACGAGAAGGGCGCCTTCACGGGCGCCGCCACGCGCAAGCCCGGGCGCGTGGAGCTGGCCCATGGCGGCACGCTGTTCCTCGACGAGGTGGGCGACATCTCCCCCGCTGTCCAGGTGAAGCTGCTGCGAGTCATCCAGGAGCGCGAGCTGGAGCGGCTGGGCGGCACGCAGACGGTGAAGGTGGACGTCCGCTTCGTCGCGGCCACGCATCAGCCCCTGGAAGAGCGCGTGAAGGAAGGCCGCTTCCGCGAGGACCTCTTCTACCGCCTCAACGTGGTGCCCGTGTGGATACCGGCCCTGCGCGAACGCCCGGACGACATCGAGCCGTTGGCCCTGCACTTCCTGGAGGTCCACGCGAAGACCAACGGGCGCCCGCCCTTCACCCTCATGGCCGACGGGCTCGCGGCGCTGCGGGCCCAGCCGTGGCCCGGAAACGTGCGGCAGCTCCAGAACTTCCTGGAGCGGTTGGTGGTGCTCTCCGACACGCAGGTGCTTGGCGGGAAGGAAGTCCTTCAAGAGCTGGCGCGCCAGCCAGGCCTGGCCCCCGCCCCCTTTGCCGCGGCACCTTCCGTCAGCGCCCTGGAGACGCCGACGGCGCCTGTCACGGACTCCGCCCGCACCCTGGAGTCCCAGCGCAAGGAGATGGAGCGCCAGGCGATGGTGGATGCGCTCAAGCGCGCGGGCGACAACCGGACGCTGGCGGCGCGGCTGCTCGGCATCAGCCGGCGCACGCTCTACAACAAGCTGGAGGAGTACGGGCTGCTGTAGTCGGCCCTTCAGTCACGCTCGGTCGCGAGCGCATCCAGCTCCTCGTGGAAGGCCTGGATGAGCGCATGCGGGTCGGTCACCCGGCCCGCGTCCGCCGCCACGCCCACCGTCACCTGCCCCGCGTAGCTGAAGAGGCTCACGCCCAGCCCCAGATGGCCCGTCTGGGGAACCCAGAACGTCAGGCCCTCCAGCCGGCTGCCCGCCAGGGACACCGCCGCGCGCGGGCCGGGCACGTTGGTGGCAATCAACGAGGCCTTGGAGCCGAAGGTCTCCACCACCCATCGCTCCAGCGCCGCTGGCGTGTACCCCAGCAACTCCAGCGCGCCGAAGGTCAGCACCGCCTCCGGCGAGCGCTTCAGCCGCTCCATCCGCCGCACCAGCTCCTGCAACCGGCGTTGAGGTGTACCCAGTTGCACGGGCAGCCGAAGGAAGACGACGCCGAAGTGGTTGCCCAGTTCACGAGGCACGGGCACGTCGAGCGGCCGCAGATTCACGGGCACCAGCGCGTGCAGGTCCTCGGGTGGCTCCCCCAGCGACTCCAGGTAGCGCCGCAGCGCGCCCGCCACCGCCGCCAGCAGCACGTCATTCACCGTGCCGCCCAGCGCGCGGCCCACGGCCTTCACTCGCTCCAGCGGCACCGGGTCCGACCAGGCGGCGCGCTTCTGCGTCCCCAGCGGCCCCCGCAGCGACGTGCGCGGGTCCGGCGGAATCACCAACAACTTGCCCATGGCCGCGGCGCCCCGAGCGCCCTGCACCAGCAGGTCGCCCACGAGAATCGGCTCCGCGGCCAGCTCCGCGCCCTTGCGCCACACCGCGCGCGCGGTCCCCGCCACCGCCCGAGCCCCGCGCACCCAGCTCGCGAGCCCACCGGTTGAAGACCTCGGAGCGGGCTCGGGCGCCTCGGCGCCCATCTCCGCCTCCGCCCCATCCGTGAGCGTCAGCAGCACCCGCGCCAGGGCCATGCCATCCGCGAGGCAGTGATGCAGCCGCGCCAGCAGCACGTCGCGCCCGTCCGCGGCCGACATGACATGGAACTGCCACAACGGCCGGGAGCGCTCCAGGGGCGTGCTCATCCACTCCCCCACCAGCGACTCCAGGGCGGCGCGGTCCCCCGGCGGGGGCACGTCGAGCCTCGACAGGTGCCAGTCCAGGTCGAGCGCGGGGACCTCCTCCCACTGCGGCAGGCCCATGAGTCCCGCCACCGCGCGCTGGCGAAAGCGGGGGTAGCGCTCCACCAGCCGCTCCCGCACCACCGTCTGCAGCCGCTCGAAGTCCAGCCGGCCCTCGAACCAGAGCACGGCGGTAATCATCATCAGGTTGGCGGGCTCCTCCATGTGGAACCACAGCGCGTCCACACTCGACATCCGCTCCTGCGCCGCCATGTCTCACGACCTCCCGGTGGAGGCCGTTCTACTTCTTTCCGCTCTCCGGGGCCGCACGTTCGAACTGGAAGGTCTGCTTCGTCTCGTCATCCACCATCAACGTGAGGACGCCTTCCTCCAGGTCCCAGACATAGGCGCTCCCCCGAAACTTGAGCTTCGGTCCCGTCAGGGGAATCACGCGCTTGTCGCCACACACCGGGCCCACCGCCTGACCGTCCCGCGTGCGCAGCCGCACCCGGTCCTTGCCCGACACATCCAGCGTGCCCCAGGCGCGGACCACCAGCGAGTTGCCCTGCCCCAGCGTCGCGGCCTCCAGCGAGGTGCGCAGCACGAAGCAGCCCGACGGCGTCACCTGCAACGAGCGCGCGTAGTCCGAACGAGGCTGGGCCTCGATGCGCTCCTCCCGCACGGTTTCGTCTTCCGGCAGGCTGGCGGCCACCAGCGTCCAGGTCCCCACCAACGCCTTGGGAGGCGCCGCCCCTGGCGCCGTCACGCCCTCGCACGGCGCCGAGACCTCCTTCTCGGGGCTGGGCGGGGCGGGCTCGAAGGAGCGCTGGCAGATGGGCAGGCAGGCCTTGGGCCCACACTCGGTATCGTCCGGCGCGCAGCCCGCCTTCTGCGTACACGTCTTGAGCCGCTCCAGCGCCTGCTCACAGTCCTGACGCATGCAGGTGTCGACGCACTCGGCGTCGATGCACTCGGCCACGCAGGCCCAGTTGGTGGCGCCGCACACGCCGGCCACCGTGCGCGGACGCTGCGGCGAGGACGTCTGGGCCGCGGCTGGAAGCGCGGCGCCCAGCGCCAGGAGCAGGACGGGGAGGAGTCGGGAAGAGGGCATGCCTCAGCGCAAGCTAGCCACGCCCGCTGCTCCCGCGGACCCTCCCCGCCGCGGGAGCTGTCCACCCGCCAGCACTGCGGGTGGGGACTCTGCTCTCAGGTGAACTGCCAGCGCCAGGTGCGCACGTCGGCGTGCTCCACCATGTCCAGTTCGAAGGACAGCGTGTCGAAGCGCTCGAACTCCCGCGAGTCCACGCGCAAGAGCATCATCCCCGCGTAGTTCTGCCCCCGCAGCGGCGACACGTTGAAGGACAGCTCCGCGTCGAAGGCCACCTTGTAGAAGAGGCAGAAGCCGTCCACGCGCCCCTCGTCCACCACGGGCCGCGAGAAGCGCACGCGGTGCGGCAGGCCGTCGGCCACCATCGTCTCCAGGTCGAAGGCGAAGGCGGGCTCCGGGTCGCACAACAGGTGGTCCACCTCGTAGGAGCGGATGACGCGCGTGAAGTAGGACGGGTTCATCGCCTCGCGCAGCGTCTGCAGGCAGCTGTAATCCACGCTGGGGAAGCGCTGGCTCCAGATGAAGGGGATGCACGCCTCGTCCCGCAGCTGCACCGGCTCCACGAAGACCTCGAAGCGGTTGGGCAGGATGCGGCCTCCCGGCTTCAGCACCCGGTTGCGCAGGTCCAGGATGCGAGGGACCAGCCCCGCGTCGAAGAGGGCGTCGCCCAGCAACTCATGCAGCAGGACGTCCACCTTCTCCGGCATCTGGTACTGCCAGGGCTGCGCGCGCACGAAGTCGATGCGCTCCAGCCCGTTGCGGCGCGCCACCCACTGCGCCGTGTCCAGCAGCCGCGAGCCATCCACCGCGTACAGCTTCTTCGGCTGACGGCTGGCCGCCAGGAAGGTCCGCAGGCCCGTTCCGGTGCATGCATCCATGACGACCTGCCCAGGCCGCACATACCGTTCGCAGGCCCTCCGCCATGCCTCCACCCGCTCCGGGTCCGCGAGCGCGAAATCCTGAGGCGCCGGACTGGACAGGGACAGACTGTCCGGCACGACGTTGCGCGGTAGCTGGGACACGAGCGTCGAATGGCTGAGCCGTGAACGCAGGTCCATCAATGCCTGGCGAGGCATGTCGAGCAGATTGGGCATGTGGCATCCCCCCGGATGCGTGGGTCCTTCGGACGGGCCTCCCGGCGCGACAGCGCACCGGGATTTCTGAACATGCTTGACTTACAGGTTCAGCGCCATCCAGCGAGGGGACGGGATGAGTGTCCCCCTGTGAACAGCCTCGCGCTCAATGCAGCGGCGGTGGCGTGTGCCCGGAAGCGCGCGCACGGCGCGACAGCCAGTCATGGAGGAAGGCCTGGACCGCGGGGTGTTGGGACTGGCGGAAGGCCTCGGGCGGGGCGTGTTCGATGATGCGTCCTTCATGGAGCAGCGCCAGGCTGTCCCCCACCTGGAAGGCGGAGGCCACGTCCGGGGTGATGACGAGCGCCGAGGCATGGAGCCGGTGCTTGCCGGTGAGGATGACGTCCACCACGGACTGGGTCCTCAGCGGGTCCAACCCCGCGGTGGGGTCGTCATAGAGAAGGATTTTCGGCTCCAGCACCACGGCGCGAGCAAAGGCGGCGCGCTTGAGCATGCCGCCGGAGAGCTCGCCCGGGCGCTGCTTCGCCGCGTCCTCCAGGCCCACCAGCGCCAGCACGCGCTGCACGCGCTCACGCACCTCGCTCTCCACCAGATGGAGCCGCTCGCGCAGCGGGAAGGCGACGTTGTCCTCGACGGTGAGCGAGTCGAAGAGCGCGCCGCCCTGGAAGAGGATGCCCATCTTGCGGCGCACGCGCTCGAGCCCCGCGGCATCCAGCCAGGCCAGGTCCTCGCCGTCCACGCGCACCGTGCCGCGGTCCGGACGCAGCAGGCCGTCCAGGTGCTTCATCAGCACCGTCTTCCCGGAGCCCGACACGCCCAGCAGCACGCAGGTGGTGCCCGTGGGCACCACCAGGTCCACGCCCCGCAGCACGTGCTGGGCGCCGAAGGACTTGTGGACGTTCATCATCTCGATGGCATTGCGCTGCGCCGGCTCGGCCATCCCACGCCCCCCAGGTACCGGCGCCGCTGTCCGGAGGCGGAATTGTGACGGCCACCCCCATCTGCTCGCGACCCGCCTTTCAGTCGGAGGCAAGCGATGGGCCCCGGACAGTGTCCGTGCGGGGCCCGCGCTTCAGGACTCGGGCGGCCCGCCGCGCAGCTTCGCGCCGAAGCGCAAGAGCTGCTCACGCGCCCGGAGCAGCGCGTCCCGTGGAATCGAGAACACGGCCCGCGCCCGCTCCGGATCCCCACACCACGGGCCGCCATTCAGGACGACGTGCGTGTGCTCGTACACCACGCGAGGAAGGTTCTCCGGCGTCAGCCGCACCCCGTCGACCTCCTGCCCCAGCCATGCCGTCATCCGAGGCGACAAGAAGAGTCCGCCCGCGTCCCCCGCGTCCGAGCGCCCATCCCCAGGCAGCGCTCCGGCCAGCAGCTCACGCTTCTCCGCCAGCTCCCGCCGCATCTTCACCAGGAAGGACCGCAGGGTGCGGTGCCGCGCGGGGTACAGCAGCTGGCCATCCGGACTGCGGGCATAGGCCGCATACAGGTACGCCGCGGCGCGCGCCGTCATCAGGTGGAGCACCCCAGGGCCGCTGTCACGCACCGCCGAGGCCAGCGCCCGGTCCTTCGTCGCGAGCCACCCCACGCGGAGCCCACCGGCCGCGAACTCCTTGGACAACCCTCCCAGCAGCACCGTGCGGGCGCCGATGCCGGGCACCGCGCCTTCCAGCGTCACGGGGCTGGGGACCGTCTCCGCGGTGGGGCTGGTGAGGTTCACCAGCCCGAAGATTTCGTCCGAAATCAGCAGACAGCGCTGCTCCACCACATAGGTGGCCAGGGCCACCAGCTCCTCGCGGGCCAGGTAGACGCCGGAGGGGTTCGACGGCTGCGACACGACGATGGCATCCGGCACGCCACCGCCCTGCCCTCGCCGGGCCAACAGCCCCGACAGTGGCCCCTGCTCCACGTCACACCCCGCGGAGACGAAGGTGGGCGGCAACACGCCGTAGCACGGCGTCGACACATAGACGCGCGGCGTGCGTCCCAGCCGCTGGCGCAGCGCCACGCCCAGGTGGTGGATGAGCGGCCACACGCCCGGCGCCACCGCCAGCTCGTCCGGCGCGTAGCGCACCGCGCGCGACTCCAGCAGGAAGGCCGACACCGCCTCCGCCAGTCCTGTCTGCGGTGCGGGCTCGCGCGGCGCGACACCTGCGGCGATGAGGCCCTCCACCAAGGGAGGCGGCAGCGGCCCTTCGTTCTCTCCGTAATCCAGCCGCACCAGCTCCGCGTCATCCTCGCGGAACACCCTGGGCGCGAATGCGGGGAAGGTCATCAGCCGCGCCATCCGTCGCGAGCGGGGCAGCGTCACCACCGGAGGCCCGCGCGGCGCGGGCGCTTCCGGCTCCGCGAAGGAGATGCGGAACGACAGCAAGTCAGCGAAGGTGCGCTCGTAGAACGCTTGCGCCAGGGTGCTGATGCGCGAGTACGTGACCTCCGCCGCGGCCTCCAGGTCTCCCCGCAGCGGCTGCGGCACCGGCATGAGCAGCGTCAGCTCCAGGTCCGGCCACACCGCGTTCTTGATGAGGCCATAGAGCACCACCAGGTTGGGGGCGTGGGCCTCACGGGCCAGGAACTCGAAGAGCGTGTGCGGCTCCACGCCGCCGGTGATGTTGAAGAAGGCGCTTTCGTCCAGCACCACCCAGATGCCCCGGCGCGCAGCCTCCGCGACGATGTCACGCAGCACGGACAGGTTGGTGCGCTCCCCCTTCTCCACCGTGAGCAGCACCATCTTCACGTCGAACGCGGACAACAGGCGGCGAATCTCCGCCAGCGACGTGTGTGTCACCGTGGCGCGCACCCCCGCCTTCTCCAGCGCGCGGGCGTAGAGCGGATGGAGGTTGCGCGACACCAGCACCTCATCACCCGCGTCGCAGGTGGCCATCAGCAGCGAGTACACCGCCTGCTCGCGCTCGGGCGCGACGAAGACCTCCTCTTCCGCCAGCCGCAGCCCGAAGTACCGGTCCAGGTAGCGCACCACCTGCTGGCGGAAGGACGCGTCACCCGCTTCGTGCGCGTAGGGCATCAGCGGGCCCCGCGCCAGCCGCGCCGCCAGGTCGGCGACGAAGCCCAGCTGCTCCGCCGACGCGGCGCCCAGGTCCAGTTCCTCCTGCAACGCAGAAGCGCCCAGCGCGCGCAGCGCGGCCCGCAGCGCCAGCGTCTCGCGAGGCAAAGCCAGCCGCGCCTCCCACACCGCCACCTCGTGCCACACCGGATTCCCGGCCTGGAGCCAGCCCAGCGCGGTGGCCGCCCGCAGCGGCTCCGGGCTGCGCGCTTCCATGAAGAACTCGAACTCGCGGCCGGTTCGCTGCTCCAGCGCCACCAACGGACGGATGTCCGTGTCCGCCGCCTGCATCACCCGGCGGGCCACCCGCACGTGCGTGTCGAAGCCGCGGCGGGTGAACATCCGCTCGATGATGACGCGCCCAGGCCTGCCCGCGAGGTTGAGCAGCAGCCGTCCGGTCGGCGACAGCCGCTCCGGCGCTTCGTCCAGCAATCGCGCGATGAGCCCGAGCCCGAAGTGGTCCTCGTAGACGTTCTGCAGCGTGCAGTAGTTGGACAAGTCGTAGAGCGCCTGCTCATCGGCCTGGGACAGCTCGGAGGGCAAATCCTCCTCGCCCCGGAGGACCTGCGGAATGCAGCCCACCACGAAGTCCCATGGGGCATCCGAAGGAATGCCGCGTAACAGGTCGCTCTCCCCGAAGGACAGACGCGACGCCAGCGCCTCGTCTCCGTTGAGCCACGCGTTGCAGCGCGCCACCACGGGCGAATGCGGATTGAGGTCCGCGCCATGCACGTGCGCCAGCCGGGTGAACTTCGCCAGCGCGACGCAAATCCATCCGGAGCCCGCGCCGACTTCCACCAGCCGCTTTCCCGCATACTCATCCAGCGGGACGCTCAACAGTCCCTCCAGGAAGGTGTAGGCCCACGCCTCCGGAGCGAAGATGGACGGCAGCAGGAACAACTCCAACCGCTCCTGCGAAGCGCCCACCGTCACCGTCACCGTCACCAGCCGCAGTGGCGCCGATTCGGGTTGGTGGCGAGACAGCTCCGCCAGCTCGCGGAGCTCGGCCAGCGCGCGCGGTCGCCTGTCCGCATGGGACAGGTCCTCGGACAGTGCGCGCAGCAGGTGAAACGCCTCACGGGGTGTGGAGGGGTAGGTCGGCATGGCGCGAGGACTGTCCCGAGCCCCCCGCCCCCTGTCAACGCCGCGATGGCGCCCGGATGAAACCCTTTGGCGCCTGGGGGTGAGTCAAGGAAATGCTGACTCGCCGTAATAAAGGGCAGCAGCAACGAGGCCCGCCGCCGCCGCGCCGGGCGGGCTCGGAAGCAGCACGCGCGGTACCGACGGAGCAGCATCCATGTCGCTCATGCCTGTGGATGGACCCCGTAGTGGAGAGGGGGCAGTGATGGAGATGAACGTCTCGAGGCCGGTGCTTGCTGGGGGTTTCTGGAAGAAGAAGCGCACGCAGCCGGCGCAGCGCGCCAAGGACGCGTCGCTGGTGCGGTGGGAGTCGCAGCCGTGGCGCCGCCAGTTACGCGACGCGGCGGAGTACGAGCACCCGGTGGCGCGTGCCGCGCTGGTGCAGGCGCTGCTGGCGGAAGGCCTGACGATGGACGCGGACGCGGCGCGCTTCGCGGGAACCAGCGAAGACCGCGACTGCATCAGCATCGCGCAGGTGCTGCGCTTCGCCGACTCGCTCGTGCTGCGCATGGCGCTGGCGTGCACGGATGACCACGTGCTCCAACTGGTGCATCTGCGCCGCGACGCCGAGGACCTGGCGGAGCGGATGATTGAGTGGGCCAACGCCGGCCGCCTGTAGGCCGGATGCGGCACAGCAGGCGCGGACATCGGCCCGGTGTCGTGGCGTGACTCGCCGGAGGTCGCACGCTGGGGCGGCGTGCGGCGCGGCGCCTGGGCCACGGTGAGGGCCTGAGCCCCTGCGAGTCCCTCCTTGACAGCGTGGGAGCCCGGCTGTTCTCACGGAGCCATGCTCTCCTCGCTCGTCCTGGCCGCCACCCTTGCAACGGCCCCTGCTCCCCGTGCCGCCGCTTCGGCGCAGACGCTCGTCCATGTGCCGAAGGTGGATGCGCTGACGGGCCTGGCCGCGTTCCTGGAGCGCGCGGGCCAACACGCCGCGCTGCTGCGTCCCTCGGCGTGGCGGACGGAGCTGCATCCCTTCCTCGCGGTCGACCCCACGCGGCCCCAGTCCCTGTCCGAGCTGGGCCTGGATCCAGCCGGTCCGGCCACCGTGTCCATGCGCAACGATGGCCGCGTGTCCTGCATGCGGGTGGCTGACGCCAAGGTGTTCCAGGCGAAGGCCGCCGAAGCCATCACCGCCGCGGGCGGCGCCGAAGCGAAGCCCACCACGCGAGGAGGGGTGACGACGGTGCATGTCGACCGCGACATGGGCGGTAGCATGGGCTACGCGATGAAGGGCAAGGAGGTCTGCGCCTTCGGCGCCATCGAGCGCGGCGGCGCGGACCTGCTCAAGGAGTCCGTCCGGCTGGTGGGCAAGGCGCCCGCGCGAGATGCCCGCCTGGGCAAGGTTCCGGGCGTGGCATTCGTCGTGTCGGGCAACACGGTGGTGGGCCTGGACGGCACGGCCAACGCGCTGCAGGTGGAAGGCGTGACGACGAAGTTGCAGTTGCCGGTCTTCCAGGCGCGAGGCACCAGCCCCTACGCGGCGATGAATTCGGAGGGGCTGCTCTCCTCGCGGGCGTCCATCTCTCCCATGGGCGTGTTCCAGACGGTGGACACGCTGCGCTCCACGCTCCAGGTCCTGTGCCCTACGTGTCCGAAGGAGCAGATGGTGTCCATGGCGAAGGCCGTGACGAAGCAGCTCACGGGCCACATGCTGGTGAACATGGACCACGTCCAGGTGCGCGGCTCCCTGCGCGCGATGTCGACGCGCTTCTTCGCGGTGCGCCAGGCCGTGGCCGCCGAGGTGAAGGACGTAGCGGCGGTGAAGGCCGCGCTGGCCCCGCTGGGCAAGCTCCCGGACGTGCTGGTGCTGGAGGACGGCTGGAAGCTCCCGCTCAAGGGCGGCAACGTGTTCGTGCGCATCAAGGGCAAGCAGCTCGTCCTGGGCAACGAAGAGTCGGTGACCCAGGCCACACTGGCGGCGCTGACGGAGACGGGCACGAAGACGGAACACCCGGTGGACTTCGCATTGGACCCCAAGCGGGTGGCGCGAGGCCTGGCGCAAATCTCCCTGACGGACATCCTGGCGGATGAGGTGCTTGCCGCCCTCTTCGCGGCCAGCTCGGAGCTGGGGCCGCTGCTGGCGCGCAGCGAGCGCATCACCGGGTGGATGGACGCCGCTCCCGGTGGCGCCCACCGCGTGTCCCTGACCTGGCCGCTGCCTTAGGAGCCGCCAGCAGCCGGAGCGGTCTCCAGACCGTCAATCGACGTAGTACTCGTGCGCGACGCGAGTAACCACGCCGCCATCCGAGAAGAACACCACGCGCAGGCTGTAGTGGGAGTCGGTGGGGCTCTTCGAATAGCGCCACAACGCCCCTTGAGTTGGCCTGTCGTGCACCTCCATCGGCTCACCGAGGAGCTTCACGACTTCATCCCGGCTCATGCCGGGCTGAACGCGCCTGAAGGCCAGCCACGAATAGCCCGGAGCAAAGTGGGTGCTCGGTCTGAAGATGAGCGACCAAAGAAAGCCGTCAAGGCCATCCAGCAACAGAAGATGCGCCGAGAACCCAATGAGGAACGAGGCGACGATGCCTCGCGTGAGCTTCCGGGCGATATCGGCTCTCATTGGCATTGGCCTCCGTTTGGAGTCGCGCGACCCTTCATATCGCGACTGGGGACTGGGCAGTCATTGCCCCCCTTGATTTGCTACCGTCTTCCTGGGCGCCCTCCGGAGCGCAGGAAGCTGGCTGCGCCTCCTCACCTGTCATGGGAGGACCGCGCCAATCCTCTAGCCACCCATCCTGTGGTATGTCAGGGCGTCATTGCGTGACGGAGCCGACGCGCGGCACGAGGGGGAAACCACGCCATGATGCTGTTCCTGCCCCTGGGGGTGGACAACACCGAGCTGGAGCGTCTGCCTCGGGTATCCATCACCATCGCGGCCATCTGTATCGTGGCCTTCTTCATCTCCTGGGTCATTCCGTCCAACCCCCTGGGCGTGGGTGAAATCGAGCTGCGCTCCCTGCTGGAGCAGTCGCTCGAGCACCCGGACCTGGAGTTCCCTCCCGCGTGTGCGGAGCGGCTGCTGTCCGATTCGGGCCGGAGGCTGGTGCGCAACATGCACCAACAGGCCGCGGAATCCGACGGAGCGGAGAGCGTGACGAACCGGCAGCAGGGACTGAATGAGCGCTGCGAGGAGCTCATCGCCCAGCACGACTCGAGCCTGCTCTCGCGCTTCTCCCTGGTGCCCGCGCGGGGACTCGCCCAGCCCGGCTGGCTCACGTACATGTTCCTCCACTTGGGGTGGATGCACCTGCTGGGGAACCTGCTGTTCTTCTACGTGACCAGCCTGCTGCTCGAGGATGCCTGGGGCCGGCCACTGTTCGCGGGCTTCTATGTCGTGGGCGGGCTGGTGGCGGGCGTGGCCCACTATGCCATCGACCCCTCGTCGGAATCGGTGATGGTGGGCGCCTCCGGCGCCGTGGCCGCGTGCATGGGCGCCTTCTGTCTGCGCTTCGCCCAGCGGCGGGTTCGCATCGGCTACTTCGTCTGGCTGCTGAAAATCTTCCGCGGCACCTTCCCCGTTCCCGGTTGGGTCTGGGGCGGCCTGTGGTTCGGCAACGAGGTGCTGAACTACTACCTCCTGGGCAACAACACGGGCGTCGCGGTGATGGCCCACATCGGCGGTTTCGTCTTCGGCTTCGCGGGCGCGTCGCTGCTGCGCGTCACGCAGTTGGAGGAACGGGTGGTGGCGCCCGCGCTCGCCGCGAAGCAAGGCGGCTGGGTGGCCGACCCGCGGCTGGCGGAGGCCCAGTCGGCGCTCGACCAGGGAGACCGCACGGCCGCACGCGCGGGCTTCCAGCGCTTGCTGAAGACCCAGCCGGACCACACCGACGCGTTGCTGTCGCTGGGCCGCATGGATTTGGAGGACGGAAAGACGCAGGCCGGCACGGCGCGGGTGGAGCGGGCGCTCCATACGCTCGCGGGTCGCGCCTCCACGGACGCACTGTGGTTCGCGATGGAGCCATTGGTCTCACTGCTGCCCATCAACGCGCTGCGGCCCGCCTCCGCGTGGAAGCTGGCGCAGGCGCTGGACACGGAAGACGCGCCGCCGGCCTCGTTGGAGACGACGGAGGCCCTGTACAGCGTGGCGGGCGGGGGCGCGGGCATCATCGCGGTGCGCGCGCTCATCCGCGCCACGGAGCTGCGGATGGCGCACTACAAGGACCTCGAGCGGGCAGCAGGCTACCTCGCGCGCGCCAAGCCGCTGCTGACGGGAGACGCCGCGTCGGCGGGAGACCGGGTCCGGGAGCTGGACGCCGAAATCACGCGGGTGCTGGAAGAGAACGCCTGGAAGAAGCGGGACGCCGCGCCAACGCCCGCCGTGGACACACCACCCGCGCCGCCGCGCGTTTTCCCCTGCCGCATCGTGGGAATGACGGACATGGCCCTCACCGTGGAGTCCGCCAATGGCCAGCGCCGGACGATGGCCATGACAGAGGTGCTGGCGATTGCCGTGGGCATGCTGCCCGTCGCCGGGCCGCCGGGGACGCCGCCGCGACAAACCGTGCTCACCGACCTGGTGCTCTCCTGGGGGAGCGCCAACGAGGGACCACGGGTGCTGCGGGTGAATGTCGCGGGGCTCGCGCTGAACCACTTCTATCCGGGTGTGGCGCCGCGTGAGGCCTATGCGCGATTCCTGGCGGACATGCTGGAGCGCACCAACGCCAACGCGCTTCCGGATGCCTCGTCCCTGAAGCAGGGGCAGTACCCGCGCTTCAACAGCGAGGCGGAGCTGAGCCTGCACTACTACGGGGGGAGCGCGGCAGCGGCCTGAGCGCGGCGGAGGGGCCCCACCCACGACGCCTCGTTGACTGGCCTCGAAGCCAGACATGGCGCCCGTGAAGGACCCGCTCCTTCAGCGCGACTGAGCGCCTGTCCGAAGGTGACAGGCAACTCACGCCAGGTCTTCCAGGGCCAACTCGGCCTGCTCGCGATAGAGGGGCACCTGCTCCACCGCGAGCACGTCTTCCAGCAACGCGCGCGCGCCAGCGGCATCGCCCGCGTCCCGAAGCCGACGGGCCCCCGTCAGCGCGCGCATGAGACGTTGCGAGCCATCACGAATGCGGCGGCGAGTCTCGTGAAGAAGCGCAGTCGCCGTGGCAACCCCCGCGACGGCGGCATGTGCCTCCGCGTCGGAAATGCCCACCTCTCGCGCCGAGCGGAGGAGCAAGGCGCGCACCTCGGCCGTCAGCGACAGCGCCTCACCGGCCTCCACGCGACGCGCCAGTTCACGCACCGGGTCCCAATCAATCGACTCGGCCATGGACTCACTCGCCTCCCTTGCGACGGCGGCACTTATCCACGGGCCATTCGTGTTGCCCTTCGCAATACCGGAAGCAGTCGTAGCAAGAGCCTGACCAGGCCTGCTCCTGGCACTGGGCGTAGGCGTCGATGCACACCTGCTTCCACCCGGGGATGGCTTCTTCGCTGGCCTCGGACGCGGACTCGACGGCCTTCATCGGCACCAGGTACTTGCTCGCCTCCGAGGCCGTCAGCCCGCAGCGCTCAGGCGTGGCCGGGTGCGTCTTCACGCAGCAACTCACCGTCGAATCCATGGGGCCGCACTGCGCCTGGGCCAGGTACACGGGCTGACGGGCCGCGGTGGAATGAGCGCTCCCGCCACACCCCAGCGCCGAGAGAACAATGGCTGCCAGCGGGCCCCACATCGCACAGCAATGCAAGGATGGCTCGTTTTCCATGAATAACAGCCTACACGCGCTTCATGCATGGACAAGCCTCCTTTCACGCCGCCAGCCTCCGGGCTCGCTCACGGCAATCATCCGAACCCACCGCTACGAGGGCACATCACCGTGGCCCGAGCCCATGAGGGCACCGGGCGGCGGCCTCGTCTGAAAGGGTCATGGATGCCGCCCTCCGCGCCCCATATGCAACGCGCCAGGTAGGCACCGCAAGCAGAGACTCATCATGGCGGGTGACTGTTCCCTGGCGCATCCCGAGTGTTGGGATGCCGCCATGGACCTCACGCTCGCCCACCCTGCGCGCACATTCCCTCCGGGCTGCGTGCTCAAGCTCGAGATGAGAGCCAGACCCGCTGAGGCTTCGCCGAGACGTACGCGACCTGCACTGCACCGGCCGACGATCGCGTGGCGCCCCACGCAGGAGTGGACGTGCACACGCGCGCGGTTCAGCCAGACGTTCGATGACAACGCCGCCGACGGCGGCATCCGCCACAGCCAGCGCATCGTCGACGAGTCGTTGCTTTCGAGCGGGAGTGACCCGCCTTCTTCTTCGGCGTCGCGGGCCTACCAGTAGCGGCGGGGAGGCGCGGCGGGCAGAGGAGGCGCGGGCAGGGGCTCAAGCATGCCGCACTTCAACAACCGCTCGACGGCGTCCTTGACCGACTTCGCGGAGGTGGCGCAGTCCTCGAGGTTGCGTGCCGCCTCGGCGACGGTGCGCCCGCCCGCTTCGAACTCCACCAGGTAGAGCCCGTCCTCCGCGGCAAGCCCGAGCGCTGCGCCCCACTTGGCCCGAGCCGCGTCGAATTGGGCGCGGCCGCTGCCGGATCTGGCCGCCTCAATCACGGCGGAATAGGAAGCCACGGCCTCCGTGCCCTTGGCCGAGAGCCGGAACTTCTGCGCCCGCCCGTACCGAACCTTCTCGTCACTCATACCGCCCCCTCGATGGCTGGCTGTCCCATCCGCTTGAGCCAACGCACGTGGCTCTTCAACGCCGCACCGACGCTCTCGTTCGCCCGGTAGCGAATGCCGTGCCTCCGGCAGGTCTCCTCGACAATGCGCGAAAGCGCCGGGTAGTGCAGGTGACACACCCGAGGGAAGAGATGGTGCTCCACCTGGAAGTTCAGCCCTCCCAGGTACCAGCTCACCAGCGAATTGCCGCGTGCGAAGTCCACTGTCGACGCGACCTGATGCATGGCCCAGTCACGGGGGAAGGGACGGTTGGCTTCCGGCGGCAGGGAGAAGTCCGCCTCCTCCACGCAGTGCGCCAGTTGGAACACGGTGGCCAGCGTCAGCCCGAGCACGAACGAGGCGAGCGCGTAACACAGCGCGACCTGCCAGAGCGGGTGGAAGAACAACGGCAGGGCGATGGTCCAGCCAAAGAACAGCAGCTTCCCGCCCAGGGCCCCGGCCAGCTTCAGCCCGCCGGGGCGCGGCATCTTCTGCCGTCCCACCCGTCCGGTGACCAGGTCCTTGAAGTCATCGACGAAGTGCCACTTCATGGGAAGCAGCGCGTAGAGCCCCCAGATATAGGCATGCTGGAAGCGATGCGCCGTGTGCAGCCGCTGGCCAGGAGCCAGCCGGCACAGCGGCTGGATGTCGATGTCCTCATCGAGACCGACCACGTTCGTGTGACTGTGATGGAAGATGTTGTGCTTCCAGCTCCACACATAGGACGAACCACCGATGACATCGAGCGTCCACCCGAGAATCCGGTTGATGCCCCGATGCACCGAGTAGCTTCCGTGGTTGGCGTCGTGCTGGACGCTGAACCCCACGCCCGCGATGGCCAGCCCCAGGGACACGCACCCGGCGACCGCCCCCCACGGGCCTGAGGCTCCCAAGAGAAGCCAGAGATAAGAGGCCGCGAACCAGCCCAGGATGACCACCGTCTTCGCGTACATGCGCGGGAGGTCACGAGGCGAGCGCCCGCTCGCTCCCAGATAAACCTCCACCCGCGCCCGGAGGTCCTGGAGGAAGGGCCCCGACTCAAGAAACTTCGCCTTCGTTGCTTGCGACAACGTCCACCCGCTCTCACGCCGCCAGGGTCACCGCCGGAAGAACCTGGAGTCGCGCTGGGAGGATCCCGCCGCGGCCATCGCCTGCCTGGTGCCGAAGGTCCATGTAACACATCGCCGGAGTGGACTGTTCCGGCGGTGCTGGGCCTCCTCCAGATTCAATCGCCACGGCTGGGACGCGCGCCTGGCATCGAGGTGCGCTCGCGGACACCACCGGAGCCGCTGTCGGCCAAACGACACCGCGTACCGCGCCTCCGCGGGAGACGTCCGACGCGCTCGCCGCGGAGGAGGAGGCCACTGAGCCAGCACCTCAACCCCACATGAGTCCCGTCACGCCGGCCGCTCCTGCCGCCACCGCCGCTCCTGCTGACCCCTGCGCTCCTCGCGCGCCTGGTACAGCTCCATCCCGCGCTGCACGTCGTTCACGTCGAGCGTCCCTGCCAGCACCCCGTCCGGCTCCACCACGACGAGCTGGGGCATCTCCTCCTCGGCCATGCGCCGCAGCGCCGTCCACCCATCCTCATCCAGCCGCACCACCACGGCGGGCACCATCACCTCGCGCGCGGTGCGCGTCATCCGCTCCGAATCCGGCACGGCCCGCACCGTCTCCAGCGACACCTGCCCCACCGGCCTTTCGTCCTCCGTCACCGGCAGCAGCAGCAACCGCGCACGCCGCAAGTCCCACAGCGCCTGCTCCAGCGACGCCCCCGCGTCCACGCCCACCCGGCGCGGCGTCATCAAGTCAGCCACCGGCACACGCTCCAACGTCATCTTCATCCGCACCTGCTGCGCCTCCGCCTGCGCGCCCATGAAGATGAAGAACGCGATGACCACCAGGAACGGGTTGAGCGACAGCACCGCCCACACAGCGAACAACACCGCGAACCCACGTCCCAGCCAGGACGCCACCTGCGTCGCGCGCACCATCCCCATCCGTCCCGCCAGCGACGCGCGGACGATGCGCCCCCCATCCATGGGGAACGCGGGCAGCAGGTTGAACACACCCAGGAACAGGTTCAGGCTGGCCATGTAGAAGAACGCGAACTGGAGGTTGAACGAGCGCGCCTCCTGGAGCAGCCACGTCGCGCCGCCAAGCAGCACCGCCAGCAAGATGCTCGTCAGCGGCCCCACCGCGGCCATCAGCGCTTCGTCCCGGGGACGCGGCGGCGCCTCCGTCAACTCCGACACACCGCCCACCATCATCAACGTAATCGAGCGCACCGTCCCGCCACGGCGCAGCGCGTACACGGTGTGCGCCAGTTCGTGGATGAACACGGACGCGAACAAGCCCAACGCCACCACCAACCCCCACAGCACGGGCGAGCCGCCGAGTCGCTCCGGGGGGACCTCCGCCACCTCCGCCGCACGCCGGAAGGCGCCGCCGAACAGGAACGCGAACAGCGGAAGGACCAGCAACAGCGAGAAGTGGACGCGGACGGGAATGCCGCGAAACGAGCCGATTTGAAAGGAACCTCGCGCGGCGCGCATGGCGGCCCTCCTATGGCTTCAACCTCCGTCCCCTCCACCCGGCGCGCACGGACCTGGAGGCGGCCCGGCCGGCTGCCCGCCCCTGAGTGTCCGCTCCTCGTCCTTCGGGATGTCCGCCCGCGAGCACGGCCGCGGCCCCCCTGCCCCGCCCTTGCGCCTCCCACATACGCTAGACGGGGCGGCCCCAGCGTCCCCCCACCTTGGAGGCACCATGAGGAATCCTGTCGCGTATGCGTGGACGGCATGGCGGATGGCACGGGCCCTCCGCGACCCGGAGAAACTCCAGGACGTCCTGGGTCTGGCCCCCGTGCTCGCGCCCCCCATGGCGATGCGGCGGCTGGTGGAGCGGCTGATGCGCCACGCCTCCGCGGCCCAGGCCTTCATCGACCGCCCTCGCGTGGGCCTGCTCCACCTGGCCGCGCTGCGCGCCCTGCCCGAACACACCCTGGGACGTGCCTTCGTCGACCACCTGGAGGCCAACCAGGTGAACCCTGACGCACTGCCCTCCCTGGAGGCGCGGACCGACGAGGAGTACGTGCGAGCGCACCTGCTCGAATCCCATGACGTCTGGCACGTCCTCACCGGCTTTCCGACGAGCGTGGCGGGCGAGCTGGGCCTCCAGGCCTTCAGCCTTTCCCAGGTGGGCAGCCCCTTCGCGCTGGGCATCCTCGCGGGCGGCCTGACGAACACCCTCCTCTACGCGTTTCCCCAGCGCGAGGAGCGCATGCGCGCCATCGTCCGGGGCTGGCTGCTGGGACAACGGGCCCGGCTGCTCTTCGGGGCACCGTGGTGTCAGATGTGGGAGTCGCCCCTGGAGGAGGTCCGCCAGCGCTACGGCCTGGACCTGGCGGCGGTGGATGCAGTGCTTGACGACCCCATGCGTCCGGCCATGGAAGTCAGGAATCCAGGCAGCGCGTCCCCGCCCCAATCATGCTAGACGCGCCCCATGGACCAGACTCCCGAGAAGGACCCCCTCCGCGCACGTCTCGAGAAGATGGAGAAGCAGGCCGAGCTGGGTGGCGGCGCCGACCGCATCGCCAAGCAGCACGAAGCCGGCAAGCTCACCGCCCGCGAGCGCATCGACCTGCTCCTTGACCCCGGCTCCTTCTGTGAGCTGGACAAGTTCGTCACCCACCGCTCGAACGAGTTCGGCATGGGCGACAAGAAGATTCCAGGCGACGGCGTCGTCACCGGCTACGGCACCGTGGAAGGCCGCAAGGTCTTCGTCTTCGCCCAGGACTTCACCGTCTTCGGCGGCTCGCTGTCGGGCGCCTACGCGCAGAAGATCTGCAAGATCATGGACCTGGCCACCCGCGTGGGTGCGCCCGTCATCGGCCTGAATGACTCGGGCGGCGCGCGCATCCAGGAAGGCGTGGAGAGCCTGGCCGGCTACGCGGACATCTTCGTGCGCAACACGCTGGCCTCCGGCGTGGTGCCCCAGATTTCGCTCATCATGGGCCCGTGCGCGGGCGGCGCGGTGTACTCGCCCGCCATCACCGACTTCATCATGATGGTGAAGGACACCTCGTACATGTTCATCACCGGCCCGGACGTCATCAAGACGGTGACGCACGAGGAGGTGTCGAAGGAGGCGCTGGGCGGCGCCGTCACGCACAACCAGAAGTCCGGCGTGGCCCACTTCGCGGCGGAGAACGAGCAGGCCGCCATCGTGATGACGCGCGAGCTGCTCTCCTTCCTGCCCTCCAACAACCAGGAAGAGGCGCCCGTCCAGCCGTGCGAGGACGACGCGTTCCGGGCCGAGGAGTCGCTCAAGACGATTGTCCCGAGCAACCCCAACAAGCCCTACGACATCAAGGAAGTCATCAAGGCCATCGTCGACGACAAGCACTTCTTCGAGGTGCAGGAGCACTTCGCGAAGAACATCGTCATCGGCTTCGCGCGCATGAACGGGCGCAGCGTGGGCGTCGTCGCCAACCAGCCCGCGGTGCTCGCCGGCGTGCTGGACATCGACGCCAGCATCAAGGCCGCGCGCTTCGTGCGCTTCTGCGACTGCTTCAACATCCCGCTCGTCACGCTGGTGGACGTGCCCGGCTTCCTCCCCGGCACCGACCAGGAGTGGGGCGGCATCATCACCCACGGCGCCAAGCTGCTGTACGCCTACGCCGAGGCCACCGTCCCCAAGGTCACCGTCATCACCCGCAAGGCCTACGGCGGCGCCTATGACGTCATGGCGTCCAAGCACATCCGCGCGGACATGAACTTCGCCTGGCCCACCGCCGAAATCGCCGTCATGGGCCCCGAGGGCGCGGTCAACATCATCTTCCGCAACGAGCTGGCCAAGGCCCCGGACGCCGCCGCCGAGCGGGCCCGGCTGACCGCGGACTACCGCGACAAGTTCGCCACCCCGTTCAAGGCGGCCGAGCTGGGCTACATCGACGAGATCATCCGTCCGGAGGAGACGCGCGCGAAGCTCATCCGCGCCCTGGAGCTGCTGAAGGACAAGCGCCAGGAGAACCTCCCCCGCAAGCACGGCAACATCCCGCTCTAGGTTTCTTCCAGCCCTCGCCTGCCCGCCCTCTGTCGCCAGCAGGGCAGGCAGGCGCGCGCGAAGGGGGAAATTTGGGGGTGACGAACGGGCTTACAGGGGCCAGGAAAGGAATCTCATTTTGCCCCACCGTCGCCTCATCCTCTTTCTCTCCGACGTCGAAGGAAACCTCACCGCCCTGCGCCAGACGCTCAAGCGCGTCTGCGAAGCGGTGGACCTGGCCACGCCCGAGGTGAAGTGGGTGGAGCCTCCGCCAGAGGGGCTGGCCGATGCGGGCTGGCACGCCGTCGAGTTGGAGCTCCCGCCCGCCCCGGGCCGCAAGGCGCGCAAGTCCGAGCAGCCCTTCCTGGAAGAGCAGCTCGACGCCATGAGTCAGGCCCTGGCGCAGGACTTCCGGGACCGGGCGCTGGGCCTCTTCGTGGACCGCGAGCACAGCTACGCGCGCTCCTGCATCAGCGGCCCGGGCCGCCCGTCCAAGGCCGTGGAAGGTGAGGTTCTGGACGTCATCCGGCAGGCGGCGCGCTGGCTGGACGTGGAGACGGGCATGCTGGCCCGCCTCTTCGGCGGCGGAAACGCGGCACGCAACCTGTTGGCTGCGGCGGTCGACTTCGGCAACGAACCTGGACGGTCGGGTCCGCCCGCTCCGCCGGAGCCGGACGAGGACGACCGCTTCGTGGAGGCCAAGCTGACACAGGCTCGCGCTTACATGGAGCAGTACCTCAACACCCGGAAGTAGAGGCGGCAAACAGGGTCGCCCCGTGCTAGACGGGCCCCATGCCCAAGATCCGCAAAGTGCTCGTCGCCAATCGCGGCGAGATCGCCATCCGGGTGATGCGCACGTGCAAGGAACTCGGCATCGCCACGGTGGCGGTGTACTCGGAGGCGGACCGCTCCGCCCTGCATGTGCGCACGGCCGACCAGGCCATCTTCGTGGGGCCCCCGCCTTCGCGTGAGAGCTACCTGGTGCAGCAGCGCATCCTCGACGCCGCGAAGCAGGCTGGCGCGGATGCCATCCACCCCGGCTACGGCTTCCTCTCCGAAAACGCCGCCTTCGTCCGCGCCTGTGAGGCCGAAGGCCTGACGTTCATCGGGCCGCCCGCCTCCGCCATGGACTCCATGGGCGAGAAGACGCGTGCCCGCGCGAACATGATCAAGGCGGGCGTGCCCGTGGTGCCCGGCACCACCGAGCCCATCCCCTCCGTGGAGGAGGCGCGCGCCTACGTGGAGAAGATTGGCTTCCCCGTCATGCTCAAGGCCGCGGGCGGCGGCGGTGGCAAGGGCATGCGCAAGGTGGAGCGCATGGAGGACTTCGAGTCCTCGTGGCGCGCCGCCAAGAGCGAGGCCCTCAACGCCTTCGGCAACGACGCCGTCTACATCGAGAAGTACCTGGAGAAGCCACACCACGTGGAGATCCAGGTCTTCGCGGACCAGTACGGCAACACCATCCACCTGAATGAGCGCGAGTGCTCGGCGCAGCGCCGGCACCAGAAGGTGGTGGAGGAGACGCCCAGCCCCATCCTCTCGCCGGAGCTGCGCGCGAAGATGGGCGAGGTCGCGGTGAAGGCGGCCAAGGCCGTCAACTACGTGGGCGCCGGGACGGTGGAGTTCCTGGTGGACGTGCACCGCAACTTCTACTTCCTGGAGATGAACACCCGCCTCCAGGTGGAGCACCCGGTGACGGAGTGGGTGACGGGCCTGGACCTGGTGGCCATGCAGATCAAGGCCGCCGAGGGCGAGAAGCTCGGCCTCACCGAAGCCCCCACGCCGCGCGGTCACTCGATTGAAGTCCGCGTGTACGCGGAGGACCCGAGCCGCAACTTCATGCCCAGCCCGGG
Source organism: Myxococcus xanthus (assembly GCF_013116825.1). Taxonomy (GTDB): domain Bacteria; phylum Myxococcota; class Myxococcia; order Myxococcales; family Myxococcaceae; genus Myxococcus; species Myxococcus xanthus_B. The sequence continues at coordinate 4,005 of NZ_JABFNS010000110.1, read as the reverse complement.
CAAGATTACGTACCTGCGCGTGCCGGGTGGCCCGAACGTGCGTGACGATTCGGGCGTGTTCCCCGGGTACACGGTGCCCAACGTCTACGACCCGATGATTTCCAAGCTGTCCGTGTGGGCCCCCACGCGGCGCGAGGCCATCGCGCGCACGCAGCGCGCGCTGTCCGAGTACGTGGTGAAGGGCATCACCACCAACATCCGCTACCTGAAGGCGATCCTGGCGCACCCCGAGTTCATCGAGGGCGACTACGACACCAGCTTCCTCACCCGCCAGCACGATGCACTGCTGGGCGCGGAGGACCCGAAGCTGAGCGAGATGGCGCTGCTGGCCAGCGTGGTGCACACGTACCAGAAGGACCAGAAGCGCGCGAAGACGCTGCCCGCCGCCGGTGGCGGCCAGGGCGGTGGCAACGGCGGCGTCTCCCCGTGGAAGCTGGCGCTGCGCACGCGCCGCTAACCCTCAGAGCTCGGAAGGACTTCCATGCGTTACTTCACGAAGCAGCAGGGCCAGAAGGAAGCGGTTCCGGTGGACCTGGAGCCCCTGGGGAACGACCAGTTCAAGATCACCGTGGGCGCCACCACGTACCAGGTGGACGCGCTGGCGCTGGAGCACGGCACGCTGTCCATGCTGGTGGACGGCCAGTCGTACAACGTCGAGTTCGAGGAGAACGGCGACGAGCTTGGCGTGCTCCTGCGCGGCCAGGTGAACCGCATCGACGTGGCGGATGAGCGCCGGCTCCGGCTGCGCGCGGCCAACGCGGCCTTCTCCGTCGAAGGCAAGCAGCTGGTCACCGCGCCCATGCCGGGCAAGGTGGTGAAGGTGGGCGACGAGGTGAAGGAGGGCCAGGGCCTCGTGGTGGTGGAAGCCATGAAGATGGAGAACGAGCTCAAGAGCCCCAAGGCGGGCAAGGTGACGGAGCTGTTCGCCAAGGAAGGCACCGCCGTGGAGAACAACGCCAAGCTGGTGGTGGTGGAATAACTCCATGGAGATGCTCTGCACCCTGCGCAGCGCCACCGAGGCCCAGCGCGTCGCCCTGCTCCAGGCCCCCGAACGGCTGGAGGACTTCGTCGACGATGACGAGGACTTCGGTGACCCGAAGGGCTCGGCGTTCCTGGAGCTGGACATCGGCGAGGCGTGGCATGGCCTCCAGTACCTGCTGACCGGAACGCCGTGGGAAGGCAGCGCGCCGCTGGACTTCCTGGTGCGTGGCGGCGAGGACGTGGGCGACATCCCTTCCGAGGAAGGCACCGCGCGCGTCTTCACGCCGGCCCAGGTGCAGGCCCTGGCCACGGCGCTGCAGCAGGTGACTCAGAAGACGCTGCGCGCGCGCTATGACGCGTCCGCCATGCAGGCCCAGGACATCTACCCCGGGACCTGGGACGAGCCCGAGTCCGAGGTGGATTTGCTGGAGGAGCTGCTCTCCTACTTCGAGGAGCTCCAGAAGTTCATGGCCGCCGTGGCCAAGCGCCGGGAGGCGCTGCTGGTGCACATCGGCTGATGGCGGGCGGGGTGACGGCTCCTCAGGCCGTCACCACGTCGTGCCCCAGCTTGAGCACCAGGGCCAGCACCACGCCCAGCACCACCTTGCGCACCAGCTTGTCGCCGCCCTTCACGGCCAGGTGCGCGCCCAACCAGGCGCCCGCGAACTGGGCGCCGGCCATGGGCAGCGCCACCTTCCAGAGCACCACGCCCTTGAAAGCGAACAACGCGACGGAGGCGAGGTTGGAGGCGAAGTTCACCACCTTCGCGTCCGCGGACGCGCGCGCCAGGCCGTGTCCCAGCAGGGACGAGAAGGCCACGATGAGGAACGTCCCCGTCCCCGGTCCGAAGAAGCCGTCGTAGGTGCCGATGGCCAGCGCGATGAGCGCGCCAATGGCCCGGGCGCGCGCGGGCGGCCCGGGCTCCGGCATGTCCCCCGGACGCGGCGACTTGCGGAAGGCGAGGAACACCGCCACCGCGATGAGCAGCACCAGCACCAGGGGCTTGAGGACTTCGGGCTTCACCAGCAGCACCAGCGCCGCGCCCCCGAGGGCCCCACCCAGGCCGAAGGGGAACGTCACTCGCGCCAGGTTCCCATCCACCAGCCCCGCGCGGGAGAAGCGCACCAGCGCGGCGAACGAGCCGAAGACGGACTGTCCCTTGTTGGTGCCCAGCGCCACGTGGGGCGGAAGACCCGCGGCCAGCAGCGCGGGGACGGAGATGAGCCCGCCACCTCCCGCGATGGCATCCACCATGCCGGCAATCAGCGCGGCCACGCACAGCAAGATGAGGTGCAGCGCACTGACGTCCACGTCCACCGGGGTGAACCTCCTCGCGGGCGGCGCCTGGGTACCACGGGCCCGGCCCGCCGCCCATGACCGCCCGCTTCTTGCGTCATCACCCTCCTTGGGCGTCAATGCCGGGACGACTCCGCTCCCCCCGCCGAGGTCCCCGTGCTCGCTTCCTTCCTCACCGTGCTGGCGCTCACCCTGGGCTCGGTTCCGAGTCCGCAGGACCCTTCCGCGCCCACGTGCCGCGCCATCGACGGCAAGGTGTCCTGCGGCTATGGGTGCAAGTCGGACGGACAGCGGGTGCGCTGCGCGCAGACACCGCAGGGCCACTGCCAGGTGATTGACGGGCAGGCGGTCTGCTTCGACCCGCCGGCCTACGTACAGAAGGCCTATGGCGCGGCGCTGCCAAAGCCGACGTGTCAGAGCATCGACGGGGTGGTGGCGTGTGGCTACAACTGCGCGACGCAGCCCGGCCGGGTGAAGTGCGCGAAGTCCCCCGCGGGCGTCTGCCGGGGCCGGGGCGGCGAGGTGGAGTGCTTCGACCCGCCCGCCGTGGTGTTCGCCGTGTACGGCAAGGACACGCCCACCGCCCAGTGCCACAGCAACGCCATGGAGCTGACGTGTGGCTATGGCTGCATCAACGCCTCGGAGGGAGTGCGCTGCGCTCGGACGCCCGCGGGCGTGTGCAAGCTGGCCAGTGGCCGCATCACCTGCTTCGACCCCTCCCCCGCCGCCCTGTGCGCCTGGAAGCGCGAACTGCCCGCGCCGCAGTGCAAGAACACCGAGGCGGGCCCGGTGTGTGGGTACAACTGCACCACCGCCTTCTCGAAGTCGGCCTGTGCGTCCACCCCGAACGGGCTGTGCAAGGTCTTCGACAGCGAGGTGCACTGCTTCGACCCGCCCGCTGAACAGAGTGCGGACGCGGCGTGTCTGGCGGCGCTCGGGCTGGCGGCACTGGATGGCGCTGCGCCCTGAGTCGAAGTAAGGGGCTCGCGCCCCGGCGCTCTGCTTTGATGCGACGGAGGACAGCGGTAGGGTTCGCTTTTCTCGCAGGACGAAGGAGCAAGGCCGCGCATGGCGGAGGGTGAGGTCCGGCAGTACTGGGTCCGCAACGACAGGGGCACCATGTGGGGGCCCCTCACCCTGCCGACCATTGAACTGCTCATCGAAAGCGGCTCCATCCAAGGCCGGCTCCAGATGTCCGAGGACGGGCTCAACTTCGCCTTTCCCTGGCGCTTCCCGGAAGCGCGCGAGGTCGTTCCCCGCGAGCTGTGGGGCCCGGGCGCACCGCCCGTCTCCGCGGCGGAACAGGCCGCACCGGGCGCTCCCATGGGCATGCCCCCCGGAGCACCCGTCATGGCGGGGCCAGGTGTACGGCCCGCGGCAGGCCCCGGCGCGCCCATCGCGGGCCCCGGTGTCCGCCCTGGCGCGGCGCCCATCGTGGGCCCCGGTGTCCAGACCGTGGCGGGCCCAGGCGCGGCGCCCATGGCGGGCCCCGGTGTCCGGCCCGTGGCGGGCCCTGGCGCGGCGCCCATCGCGGGGCCCGGAGTCCGGCCCGTGGCGGGCCCTGGCGCGGCCCCCATGGCGGGTCCCGGTGCGCGAGCCACTGTGGACCCCTCGCGGCGTCCCGTCGCGCCCGCCCAGCAGCCCCGTCCTCCCGGAGCGGTGCCACCGCCGACCGTGGCGGGAGCCGCGCGTCCGCCGAGCGCTCCCCCCGCGAGCCCGGCCCCGGCG
>NZ_JABFNS010000010.1 GCF_013116825.1 Myxococcus xanthus | reverse complement strand
CCCCCGCCGCCAGCCCCCATCGCCAGGAGTCCTGACGCGTGGCGTGGAACAGGAGCGCCACCGCCACGGCGTTGCAGCCCGTCAGGGTGCAATCCGTCACATCGCCGAAGATGCGCCCCTGGACGAGCTGCCAGCCAAAGGGCATGGCGAGGAAGCCCGCCGCCCCCAGCACGGCCCAGAAGCGCCCGGTGGGCCTGCGCGCGATGAGGTAGATGGACACCGCCGCGGCCAGGTGCCCCAGGAGCGAGGCCAGCCGCAACGCCAGCGGCGTCACGCCCACCACGTGCATCATCAACGCGCCGAACCAGAAGGGGCCCGTGGGCTTGTGCATCCACACGTGCGCGGCCCACCAGTGGCGCGGGTCCTCGGGGAAGATAGGGTCCTTGTAGATGTGCGGCGTGAAGAAGGTGTCGTGCGTGCCGCGCGCGGCGGCCTGGTGCATCGCCTCGTCCCAGATGTAGATGGCCGGATGCGCCAGGTGAGGCGCCAGTTGGGCCAATCCCCAGACGACGAGCGCCACGATGAGCAGTCCATCGAGACGCTTTTGAAAGGCATCAAGGGGCGCGGCGACAATCGGGGCGTCGGTGCTCATCGGGGCGATGCGTGGGGATAGCACCCCAGGCCCGCCATAGCCACTTGGAGCCGTGCGTCAGTCGCGCCCGATGCCGATGTAGGTGAAGCCCTCGCTCCGGGCGAGCCGAGGGTCGAGCACGTTGCGCCCGTCGAAGATGATGGGGCGGCGCATCAATGCCCGGAGCCGCTTGAGGTCCGGGCGGCGAAACTCGTTCCATTCCGTGACGAGGAAGATGCCATCCGCGCCCTCGGCGGCCTCGTAGCAGGTGGGCGCGTACGCCACCCGGTCACCGAAGTACTGCCGGGCCACGGGGCTGGCCACCGGGTCATGGCATTGCACGCGCGCGCCCTTGCCGAGCAACCCTTCGATGAGCTCCACGGAGGGCGCCTCCCGCATGTCATCCGTCTTCGGCTTGAAGGCCAGGCCCCACACGGCGAAGGTGTGGTCAGCGAGGCTGCCGTAGAGCTTCAACGCCTTGCCGAGCAGACAGCGCTTCTGCCGTGTGTTGGTGGACTCCACGGCCCGCAACAGGTCCAGCTCCAGGCCCACTTCACGCGCGGTGGACATCAACGCCCGCACGTCCTTGGGAAAGCAGCTGCCGCCATAGCCGATGCCCGGGTAGAGGAACGCATAGCCGATGCGGCGGTCCGCGCCCATGCCCTTGCGCACCAGGTCCACGTTGGCGCCCACGCGCTCGCACAGCAGGGCCATGTCATTCATGAACGAGATGCGCGTGGCCAGCATGGCGTTGGCCGCGTACTTGGTGAGCTCCGCGGAGTGGGGGTCCATGAAGAGGACGGGGTTCTCCGTCCGCACGAAGGGGGCATAGAGGTCGCCCATCAGCTTCCGGGCCCGCTCGGACGTGGTGCCGATGACGACCCGGTCCGGTTTGAGGAAGTCGTCCAGCGCGGCGCCTTCCTTGAGGAACTCCGGGTTGGACACGACGTCGAAGGCCACGTCGGTGGTGCGCGCCACCGCGGACCGCACCCGGTCCGACGTCCCGACGGGGACGGTGCTCTTGTTCACGATGACGGTGTAGTGGCGCAGGGACCGGCCAATCTGTTCCGCGGCGACGAGCACATGCTGGAGGTCGGCGTCTCCCCGCTCCGACTGGGGCGTGCCCACGGCGATGAACACCACCTGCGCCGGCGACACCGCCTCCGGCAGGTGTTCGGTGAAGCGGAGGCGCTGTGCGGCGACGTTGCGCCGGACCAGTTCCTCCAGCCCTGGCTCGTAGAGCGGAAGCTCCCCGCGCCGCAGCGCCTCCATCTTCCGCGCGTCCAGGTCCACGCAGGTGACGTCATGCCCTGACTCCGCGAAGCAAGTCCCCGCAACGAGCCCCACATACCCCGTTCCGATGATGGCGATCCGCATGGTGCTGTCTCTCCCAGACTTCGCTAGCCCCCTCGCTCCGCCTCCAGGACGTAGTCCTCCAACGTCCGCGCCCGGTGCTCCGCGGTGTGCTCCGCCAGCACGCGCCGCCGCGCGCGCAGCCCCAGGGCCTGACGTTCCCGCTCGGGGACTTCCCGGAGGTAGCGCAAGGTCTCCGCGCCGGAGCGCGTGACGAAGAGCTCCCTCCCCGGCTCGAAGAAGGTCTCCAGCCCCGCCCAGGCGTCACTGATGATGGGCACGCCGCAAGCGGCGGCCTCGAAGAGGCGCACGCTGGGCGAATGGCCCGCCCGCACCATGTCCGCGCGGGTGACGTTCAGGGTGTAGCGCTGGGCGTTGTAGAAGGCCGGGTGCTCCGGGGGCGCCAGGTGCTCCACGCGCGTGACGTTCGCCGGCCAGCGGAGTCCTTCGGGATACTGGGGGCCCGCCACGGCGAAGCGCCCCTCGGGCCACGTCCGCGCGGCGTCCAGCATCAGCCGCTCCAGCACCGGCTGCCGGTCCTCGCTGTAGGTCCCCAGGTAGCCCAGCTCCCAGCGCGGCTCGCATGGCGCGGGGACGTGCAGCTCCGGGTCACAACTGCAGTAGAGCGGCCGCGCGGCGGGGGAACCCAGCTCCCGTTCGATGCGCTCCAGCGTGGGGCCGCCCGTGAAGGACAGGTAGAGCTGGTAGCCCGGCACCAGCTCCGGCCGCAGGTACTCGCAGGCTCCTCGCGCCAGCCGCGCGAGTGTCACCGGCGTGTCGATGTCATAGAAGGCGGTCACGCCCCGCGCGGTCCGCTGCACCCACGCGCCTGCCTCCACGCCCTGCGGGACGTAGGAGCCCACCATGACCAGGTCCGCCTCACGCACGTGTGTCGTGAAGCGCTCGGCCAGGTCGTCCAGGCTGGCGTACAGCTCGGTGCGACCGTGCGGCGGGTTTGGCAGGTCCCGGTTGGCGGCGTACCAGGGGACGTCCCGTTCGAGGAACCACACGTCGTGCCCGCGCCGCACCAGCCCACGCACCAGCCCGCGATAGGTGGTCGCATGGCCGTTGCCCCAACTGGAGGTGATGGACAGCCCGAGGATGACGACCTTCATTCGCGCGCCCTCCCCTTCCTCATGCGACGCACTCCCGCGTCGTGGTGGCGGACCCATTCCGAAGCCCCAGGGCCGCCTCCACCTGGGAGACGCGGTGCGTGTACGTGTGTCCGGCCAGCACGCGCCGGAGCGCGGCCTGGCCGATGCGCCGGGCCTCCGCGTCCGTCAGCCGGCGGACGTGCTCGGCCACCTCCTCCCCGGAGCGGGCCACGAGCACCTCGCGTCCTGGCTCCAGGAAGAGCTCCACGCCCAGGAAGGCATCGGTGATGAGGCATGCCCCCGCGCCGGCCGCCTCGAAGACACGCGTGGCGGGGGAGAAGCCGAAGCGCGCCATGCTGTCGCGGTGGATGTTGAGCACCGCGCGCGCCGAACAGTTCAGCGCATTGTGTTCGTGCGTGTAGACGTGCCCCAGGCGCGTCACGTTGGAGGGCAAGGGGCGCGCCTCCCAGCCGCTGCCCCCCAGCAGGAAGCGCGCGCCGGGCACGTGCTCCGCGGCCTTCAGGAAGAAGTCCTCCACGCGGGCTTCACGGTCCGGCAGCCGGTTGCCCAGGAAGGCCAGGTCCCCCGTGAAGCGGGCCTCCACCGGCGCAGGGTGATGCGTGGAGGGGTCCAGCGCGTTGTAGATGGGGACGCACTGGCGCGCGCCCAGCGCCCGGTAGGCGGACACCACCGGCTCGCCCCCGCCGTAGGTGAAGACGTGGTCATACCGGGGCACGAGCGCGCGGAACGGGTCATCCGGATGATGCGCCAGCCGCTCCAGCGTGGCGGGCGCGTCCACGTCCCAGAACACGACCTGGGTGCCGGGGCGCGTCAGGTCGAGCACCCGGGCCTCCAGCAGCGCATCGAACACGCCCACGCCGCTGGCCTTCACCACCACGTCCGCGTGGCGCGCCTCCTCCAGGCACCGCTCCACGTCGGCCGTTCCCTGCTCGGTGTAGACGACCACGCGCGCCCAGTCCGGGTCCGCCATGTCGCGGTGCTGCTGCCGCCCGAAGGCGTCCGGTTCGTAGAAGGTCACCCGGTGCCCTCGCGCATGCAGCGCGCGGATGAGGCCGCGGTAGTAGGTGGCCGCGCCGTTCCAGTAGGCCGAGACGAGGCTGGAACCGAAGAATGCGATGCGAAGACCCCTGCTCATGCGGTGACCCTCCCCCGTGACAACGCCCACGCCTGCGTGGCCTGGGGCACCAGAGACGCGTGGATGCGCAGCAATTCGTCCACCCGGTGCGCGCACGTGTGGCGGGCCAGCACCGTGCGGCGCCCCTGCTCGGCGAGCGCCCGGCGCAGGTCCGCGTCCGCCAGCAGCGCTCGCAGGTGGCCACACATCCGCGCGCCGGTGTCCGCGACCAGGTAGTCCCTCCCCGGCGTGAAGAGACCTTCCACGTCGCGCCACGGCGCGCTCACCAGCGGAATGCCACAGGCGAGCGCCTCGAACGGGCGGATGGTGGGGATGCCCGGCAGGGACGTGGCGTAGGGCCGCCGGGGAACGTGGACCGTCACGCGCGCCCTGGCGAAGGCCTCGGGCACCCGGTGGTTGGTCAGCCACCCCGCGTAGGTGATGCCCGCGCGCGCCAGCGCCGCTCGCGCCGCGTCCGGGTAACGCACCCCGTGCACCCGCGCCTTCAAGCCCAGCGTTTGTGCCGGGCCGAGCAGGAACTCATGCAGCTCCGCGGTGCGCTCCTCGTCACCCCAGTTGCCAATCCAGACGACGTCGTCTTCCGGGGACACCTCGGGCCGTGGGTGGAATACACGCGTGTCCGCGGCCTCGTGCCACGTCCACGCGCGCCGAGCCCAGCCCTGCTCCTGGTAGAGCCGCCGGAGGGCGCCGCCAAAGGCGAGCACGCCGTCGTAGTGGGCCAGCTCGTAGCGGGCCATCTCCTCCCGGGCGCTCACGCCCCGGTGGTGCGTGTCATGGAAGAGCAGGCGGAAGGCGTCGCTCACCTGGCGACGCTCGCCCAGGCGACGCACCAGCGCTGGCGGGTTCCACTCGTGGACGAGGACGAGCTGTGCCCCTTCCAGGGCCCGGTCCAGGTCCAGCGCCGCCAGGTCGTATCGCTCGGGCCGCACATGCGGGTAGACGCGTCGCACCTCCTCCAGCATCGCCGGGCCCTCTGGCTCCTGCAGGAGGTTGCGCAGGCTCCAGGCCTCCTCGGGCTCGAAGACGCGGACGTCGTGGCCGCGCAGGGCCAGCTCCGTCACCACGCCGCGGAGGAAGTGCGCGTTGCCGTGGTTCCAGTCCGACAGGAGCGAGTGACAGAAGAAGACGATGCGCATGCGCGGTGGCCCTTCCATCCTCAAGGCGCGCCCAGCGCGAGCCCGGCGGGGTGATGGCCCCGCCACGCCCGGAGCGTCGCGTAGAGCCGCAGGTAGTCCTCCGCCATGCGGCGTGGGGTCCAGGTCAGCGCGCGGGCACGCGCTTTCGCGGCCATGCGCTCCCGATGGGCCCCGTCCTCGAGGAGTCCTCGCAGCGCGCGGGTCAGCCCATCCAGGTCCTCCGGGTGAACGAACACCGCCGCGTCCGCCCACACCTCTCGGAGGCTGGGGATGTCGCCCAGCACCAGGGCACAGCCAGAGAGCGCGGCTTCCAGCGCGGACAGGCCAAAGGGCTCGTAGCGCACCGGCATGGCGTAGATGGCGGCGCGAGCCATCCAGGCCGCGAGTGCTTCCGGCGAGAGGGGGCCCAGCGGCTCGGTGCTCCGTGCCCGTGCCACCTTCCCGCTCCCCGGATGTCGCAGCTCGCCCGCCACGCGCACGGGGCAGGCCAGCCGGGGCGCCACCGCCTCCAGCGCCGACAGGTTCTTGGCCTCGTCCCACAAGCGGCCCGCCGCGAGGACGAACAGCTCCTTGGGCGCCGCGGTGAAGGAGTCGGCCCGGCGCGCGTTCGGGATGACGCAGGTGGGCGGCAACAGCGGTCCATAGTGCCGTTCGAGCGCGCCGAGCATCGCCGCGCTGGGCGCCACCACGCGGTCCACGGCGCGCAGGCCGCGCTGGACCTCCCGCCGGTAGCGCGCATATCGCGCTGGCGCGGGCTCCCGAAGGACCGCCTCCCACCAGGACAGGACACACGAGTGGGCCACCACCACCGAAGGCGCCCGCCAGGGCAGCGCGCCATGGGCATAGCCATTGAGGTGGATGACGTCGGGCGCCAACGCAGCCTCCAGCGCCAGCAGCCATTCCCCGGACGCGCGCACGTCCTCCCAGGGCGCGTCCATCCACTCCAGGCGATAGGTGCTCTCATGGAGGCGCAGCCCCGGGACGGCCGCGGCTTCATCCGCCTGCGGCACCGTCACGGGCTCGCCCAGGGTCGCCAGCTCCACCTGGACGCCCGCGTCGGCGAAGGCCCGGCAGAGCTCCAGCGCGTAGGTCCACACGCCCCCCACCGTGTCGGTGGTCATCAACACGCGGCGGACCGTGCGCCCTCTAGCCTGCGTAGACTTCACGCGCCCCTCCCTGCCGGGACGCCACCGGCCGCTCGAGCATCAGGGTCCGCAGCCAGTCGTGGAGCCGGTCCACGCCCTCGGCGATTCCCACCTGGGGCGCCCACCCCGTGGCGGCCTGGAACTTGCGGGTGTCGGAGACGTAGTAGCGCTGGTCCCCCGTCCGCCAATCCTCGAACTGGAGCGCGGGACTCAGGCCGGTGCGCTGCGAGATGAGGCCCAGCAACTCCAGCAGGCTCACCGTCCGCGACGGGCCGCCGCCGATGTTGAAGGCCTGCCCCTTGAGCCGTCCGATGTACTGCTGCGCCAGGCTGAGCGCGCGCACCAGGTCGCCCACGTCGAGGATGTCCCGCACCTGCTTGCCATCCCCGTAGAGCGTGAGGGGCCGGCCTTCGAGCATGCGCAAGAGGAAGTGCGCCACCCAGCCCTGGTCCTCGGTGCCGAACTGCCGGGGGCCGTAGATACAACTCATCCGGAACACCACCGTCCTCAACCCGTAGGCTCGCGCGTAGTCGAGCACGTACTGGTCCGCCGCGCCCTTGGAGCAGCCATAGGGGCTCTCGAAGTCCAGCGGGCAGGACTCCCCCACGCCGTGACCGCGCAGGCCCGCGTCCCGAGGCTCGTAGCGGCTGGGCTTCTGGACGAGCTCCACGCCCGGCATGCCGCCGTAGACCTTGTTGGTGGAGGTGAAGACGAGCGAGGCGGGCCGCTCCATGGCACGCAGCGCCTCCAGCACGTTCAGGGTGCCGCCCGCGTTGACCTCGAAGTCGGTGACGGGCACCTCCAGGCTCGTGGTGACCGCCACCTGGGCCGCGAAGTGGAAGACATGGCTGGCGCCGATGACGGCCTGCTTCACCGCAAAGGCGTCCCGTACATCCGCCGTCATCACCTCCAGCCGGGCGCCATGCCGGGCCTGGAGCCAACGCAGGTTGTGCACCACGCCGGGGCGCGTCAGGTTGTCGACGACGCGCACGGTCCGCCCCGTGGACAGGTAGTGGTCCGCCAGGTTGGAGCCGATGAAGCCGGCCCCGCCGAAGATGACCGTCCTGCCCCCTTCCACCTCCCAAGGTTCCGCCGCGCTCATACGGTCAGCCCTCGCGCATCGAGTTCCGCGCGCGCCTCCGCCACGCGGTCCGTCGCCACCTGGTCTTCGAACCACGACGACAGTTCCGTGAGCCCGTCGTGGAAGGAGACCTGGGGGACGTAACCCAGCAGGTCACGCGCCAGGGAGATGTCCGCGAAGCAGTGACGGATGTCGCCCATGCGATAGCGACCCGTCACCGCGGGGCGGAGGCCGGGGCGGCCCATCACCTCCGCGAGCGCCAGGGCCACGTCCTTCACGGTGATGGACTGTCCACTTCCCACGTTGATGACGTGCGAGTCCGCCCCCCCCGCGTCGAGCGCCAGCGCGCAGGCGTTCGCTACGTCACGCACGTTGACGAAGTCCCGCTGCTGCAGGCCATCCTCGAAGACGAGCGGCGGACTTCCATTGAGCAAACGCGCGCCGAAGATGGCGAGCACGCCGGTATAGGGATTGGAGAGCGCCTGCCGGGGCCCGTAGACGTTGAAGAAGCGCAGCGCCACGGTGGGGATGCCGTAGGCGCGGCCCAGGATGAGACACAGCCGCTCCTGGTCGAACTTCGACAGCGCATATACGGAGGAGAGCTCCGGCGGCTTGGACTCCGGCGTCGGCACGGGCGTGAGGGCTTCGCCTCCGGGGCCTTCCAGCTCCCACTTCCCATCCGCCAGCTGCTCCAGGGGCCTTTGCCCGCCGGGGACGCGCCGGCCATCTGGCGCGCGCGACAGTCCCTCCCCGTAGACACTCATGCTGGAGGCCACGACCAGCCGCTCAATCGGGCGTTCGATGAGCGCCTCCATCAACACGGAGGTGCCCAGGTTGTTCACCGCCGTGTAGTGGGCCACCTCGTACATGCTCTGGCCCACGCCCACCGCCGCGGCGAAGTGGTAGACGGCGTCAACGCCCGCCAGGGACTGGCGGACCACGTCCCCGTCACGCACGTCGCCCACCACCAGCTCCACGTCGGTGGACAGGTACTCCGGGCGTCGCCGCGCATCACCGTGGACCTGGGGCACCAGCGCATCCAGGACCCTCACGCGGTGGCCGCGCGCCAGGAGCGCGTCCGCCAGATGCGAGCCAATGAAGCCCGCGCCGCCCGTGATGAGAATCTGTCTTTGCCTCATGTCGCCCCCCGGCGCACGCAGGCAGTCGATGTTCATCACCACCGCCATGCATTGATGAAGGTAGCCACCGCACCTGTTGGTGCTAGCCATCTGCTACCGACGTTCATCCCGGTCAGGCGCCTGCACGCGCCCCAGCATCATCCGAGCTGGCGCCCAGGGGAGCGGCCCCCTCACGGCCGCACGAGGGCCGCCGAGGCGACGAGCCCTACGCGGCCACGGGCGTTAGGGGCGAAGGGGGCAACTCCGGGAGCAGGCCGCGCGTCTGCTTGCGCACCAGCGACGCGTAGTAGCCGTCACGGCGCATCAACTCCGCGTGCGAGCCCTCCTCGATGATGCGGCCGTCCTTGAGCACCAGGATGCGGTCCGCGTTCACCACCGTGGAGAGCCGGTGCGCGATGGCGAAGGTGGTGCGGCCCTTCATCAGCTCGCCCAGTGCGTCCTGCACCAGGGCCTCGCTCTCCGCGTCGAGCGCGCTGGTGGGTTCGTCGAGGATGAGGATGGGCGGGTCTGTCAGGAGCGAGCGGGCAATGGCGATGCGCTGCCGCTCGCCCGCGGACAACCGGTTGCCGCGCTCCCCCACCAGCGTGTCGTAGCCCTGAGGAAGTCCCAGGATGAACTCATGCGCGTGGGCCGCGCGCGCGGCGGCCTCGATTTCCGCGTCCGTGGCCTGGGGACGCCCATAGGCGATGTTCCCCCGCACGCTCTCGTTGAAGAGCAGCGCGTCCTGGAGCACCACGCCGATGTTGCGCCGCAGCGACAACTGCTTGAGCGTCCGGATGTCGCTTCCGTCAACGCGCACGACGCCCTGGTCCGGGTCATAGAAGCGGCACAGCAGGCTCATCAGCGTCGTCTTGCCCGCGCCGCTGGGCCCCACCAGGGCCACCGTCTCCCCACGCCGGACGTCCAGGGAGATGCCGTTGATGAGCGGCCGGCCCGCGCCGGAGGGATAGGCGAAGTGGACATCCTCGAACGTCACGTCACCACGCATGTGCGTGATTTCGTGCGCGTCCGGCGCGTCGCCCAGCGAGTCCTGCGCGTCGAGGATGGAGAACACCTGCCGGATGGACACCGAGGCCGTCCGCAGCGTCTTGTACACGCCGCTGAGCCCCTGCACGGGGCCGAAGAGCCCGCCGATGTAGCCCAGGAAGGCCACCAGGGTACCGACGGTGAGCTGCCCCTTCATCACCAGGAGGCCGCCCATGCAGATGGACGCCACTCGCGCGACGAGCACGGTGGTGTTCTGCCCCGCCGTCACCGCCGAGTCGAACGCCACACCCCGGGTGACGACGGTATTGGCGTCACGCACGCCATGCAGGAAGCGCTGCTTCTCCCGCTCCTCCATGGCGAAGCTCTTCACGGTGATGATGCCGGAGAGCACCTCGTTGAAGCGGGCGTAGATTTGCGTCCACCGCTCCAGCAGCGACTCCTCGCGCCGGGCCTGCACGGGCGCGGCGCGCCGGGCGATGAGCACCGGGAGCGGCGCGAAGGCCAGGGCCAGCAATGCCAGGCGCCAGTCGAGCTGGAGCATGACGCCCACCGCGATGCACAGGTACACCGCCGCGGGGATGACGTTGAAGGTGAGCTCGGTGATGGCGCCCACGAAGCCCTGGAGCCCGCGGTCCATCCGCGTCATCAGCGCGCCCACGCCCTCCTGCCGGTGAAAGCTCAGCGGCAGCCGGTGCAGCCGCGACACGGTGGCCTCGTTGAGGGCGAAGTGCACCTGGATGCGGGTGCGCCAGGTGAGCCAGTTGGACGCGGCGCCCAGCCCTTCCCGCGCGAGCCCCATGAGCACCAGCAGGCCCACGCCCATCAGCACCGGCTTCGTGGCGTCCTCGCTGCCCAGCTGGTCGAAGATGCTCTTGAGGACCAGGGGCTCCAGGGCGCTCAGGCTCGCGGAGGTCAGGACGAGGAGCAGGATGAAGACGATGGTGCGACGGTAGGGCCGCAAGTAGCCCAGCGCTCGCCACATCGCGCCGCGTGAGACGGGAGGGGTCTGCATGGTCAGGCGAGGAACGGTGTTTCAGTCCCACACCTTCCGGTGTGCAGACAGAGCCCGACACCTCCGCGTCTCGGGAGACGGGCATGCGAACGCTCTCAGGCGTAGAGCCTGTCGAGCGTCTCCGCGACCTGGATGAGCTGCTCGTTCTCCGGCGTGAAGCGCTGGCCTTGAGCCAGGCGGGTGGCCCAGTCCACGGCGGCCCGCCCGCCCCAGCCATCTGGCGGGTCGGCGAGCCGCTCACGCCCGGTGCCCCGGAAGGCGTCCGCCGTGAAGTCGTAGAACGAGCCATTCACGTTGCGGAACGACACGCCCCCTTCCGTCCCGTAGAACGACGCTTCAATCACCGCGTCGCAGCCCGCCGACAGCTTCCAGGAGCAGGCGAGCTGGACGGCGGTGCCTCCCTCCAACTCCAGCAGGGCGGCGGCGTAGTCTTCCACGCCCTCCCCCCGGCCCCGCAGCGGCCGTCCCTGGGCGAAGCGTTGGCTGCTCACCCGGCGGACGGCGGGGAAGTCGAGCACCCACAGCGCCAGGTCCACCAGGTGGATGCCCAGGTCCATGACGCAGCCGCCCCCGGCGAGCGACGCGTCGTAGAACCACGGTTTGTCCGGGCCGTAGGCATTGTGGAAGACGAGGTTCACCGCGTGCACGTGCCCCAGCGCGCCCGACTGGTGGTGCGCGCGGAGCCTGCGCAGCCCTTCCGCGTAGCGGTAGCTGAAGTCCACGCCGAGCAGCACGTCCGACCTCCGCGCCGCCTCCACCACGCGCCGGACCTCGTGGGCCGTGCGGCCCAGCGGCTTCTGGCAGAACACGGCCACGCCGCGCTCCAGCGCCTGGATGGACTGCTCCGCGTGAACGGCGCTGGGCGTGGCGATGACCACGCCGTCGGGTGAGAGCGCGAGCAGCGCGTCCAGGGAGTCCACCCGCTCACACCCCGGCGCGAGCGCCCGCGCGGCTTCCGCGGCGGCCTCCGAGGGGTCCGCCACGCCGATGACGTCCACCCGGGCCTCGTTCACCAGGGCCTGCATCCGGTGGCGTCCAATCCAGCCCACGCCGAGAAAGCCCAGCCGGGGGCGCCGCGTCACGGGAGCGCTCATGGCGTGACCAGGGCCTTGAGGAAGCCATCCGGCCGGGAGCGCAGGGCGTCGAAGGCGCGGTCGAGCTCCTCCAAGCGGAACTGGTGGGTGAAGAGGGGAAAGGGGTCCAGCGCGCCGGAGGCGACGGCGTCCACGGCGAGCCGGATGCCCTCCACGTAGACGCGTGGGTCGCGTTCGTGCGCGTTGATGACATCCAGGCCGCGCCAGTTCCACAACTGCATGTTCACCTGCCGGGGCCCGTCCTGGTGATAGCCAGCGATGACGAGCCGGCCCCGCTCCCGCGTGAGTTCGCCCGCGAGGTCGAGCGGCCACTGCGAGCCCACGGCCTCGATGACGCGGTCGCAGAAGGCGCCGCCGGTGAGGGCCTTCACGCGGCCGATGATTCGGCCATGGTCATCCATGGGGATGCACTCGGCGGCGCCGTAGGCCCGCGCCAACTCCAGCGAGAAGGGACGCCGGGAGATGGCGAGGACCCGCGCGCCCGCGTTCGCCGCGAGCCGTGTCACCACCGCGCCCAGGAAGCCGATGCCGAGGATGGCCACCGTCTGCCCCGCCTGGATGTCGCCGCGGCGGAAGATGTTCATGGCGCAGCCCAGCGGCTCTCCCGGAAAGGGCTTGCCCGCGAGCGAGGACGGAAGCACCACGGCCGACGACGCCTCCACCACGTCGTACTCCGCGAAGGCCGCCGAGGAGAGCGTGGCCACCCGGTCTCCCACGCGAAGGTCCGCCACCCCGCTCCCCACGGCATCCACCACGCCCCAGCCTTCGTGTCCGGGCGCCCCGGGCTTCATCGGATAGCGGAACCAGTCACGGCCCTCCCAGGTGGGAAGGTTGGAGCCGCACACGCCACAGCCCTCCAGCCGCACGCGTATGGCGCCAGGGCCGGGCTCGGGCCGGGCGATGCGGTCCACCCGTGTCCCCCCAGGCCCCGTGACCACCGCGGCCCTCATCATTCCGTCCGACATCGCGTCCTCCCGTCCCTGTCCCACTCCGCGTTCTGCGCCGCCAGCCTGGACACCATGTGTCGGGGGCCCGGCGCGCGGAAGGGCCGCTTGCCCGGCCGCGCCGGACGTCGTCGTGGGAGCGCGGACACCTATCTTCCTTCTCGAAGGCGCAGGCGAAGAGGAGGCAGCCGTGCTGGGAAGGACACCGGAGTGGGAGCTCAACCTGGACGCCGTGACACCGTCGCTCGCCGTGGGCGGGCGCTATCCCATGGAGGCCGCGGCCTACCTCGCGGGACAGCTTGGCATCCGCTCCGTGGTGGACGTGCGGGTCGAGGACTGCGACGACGAGCGGGTGCTTCGCCAGCACGGCATCACCCTCCTCCACCTGCCCACGCAGGACATGCAGGCCATCCGGTTGCCCATGATTCACGACGGCGTGGCCTGGGTCCGCGCGCGGCTGGCGCGGCGGGAGAAGGTGCTCATCCACTGTGAGCACGGCATCGGGCGCAGCGCGCTGCTGGCGCTGTGCGTCCTCGTGGAGGGGGGCCTGGCCCCCATGGAGGCGCTGTCGCTCGCCAAGGACCGCCGGAACCTCGTGTCACCGAGCCCCGAGCAGCTCACGGCCTTCATCGCGTACACACAAGCGCTGCGCGCGTCACGCGAGGTGCCCTGGGAGGTGCCCGAGTTCGATGCGCTCGCGGCCATCGCCTACCGCCACCTGCGCCAGGGCTGAAGGATGCTCGTCTACGGGAGCGCCGTGAAGGACGCGTCACCCCGGGAGCTCCTGTCGGCGCTCCATGCGCGCCTGCGGCAGTGGGCGGTGATGGCGCCGGGGCTGGACCGACATGCCGCGCTGGTCGCCCTGTTCATCGACTCGGGCTCGCTGGCGCAGGGCGTGCTGGACCGCGACTTCGCGGAGCGGCGGCGCGACGACCCCGGGCCGCTCGGCGCGGCGTGCGTCGCGCTGCCCTTCGTGCTCGCGCAGGCGCTCCAGCGCTCCTGGGAGACAGGCTTCGCGTCCGTGCCTCCGGTCCCCACGGCCCCATTCCAAGCGCTGGGCCGGTTGCCGCTGCCGGAGCGCGTGGGCCTCTCTGTGCCCGAAGGCTACGCCTACCACGCGCTCTATCCAGAGCAGTACCTGGAGGCCGCGAAGGCGCTGCATCCCCCAGCGCCGCCCCTGGTGGTGGGCATCCGAGGCATCGGCGCGAGTCTGGCGTGCGCGGTGGCCGCCGCGATGAAGGCGCCGCCGCCCCTCACCGTCCGGCCCACGGGGCACCCGTACCAGCGCGTCTGCAGCCTGGGGCCCGGCCTGGCGCAGGAGCTGCTGGCGCGCGCCGCGAACACGGACGTGGCCATCGTGGACGAAGGGCCCGGCCTGTCAGGGAGCTCCTTTGGCGCGGTGGCGGACTTCCTGGAGGACCACGGCGTTTCAGCGCGGAGGCTGTGCTTCTTCCCCAGCCACGCGGGCGCCCCCGGCCCCATGGCCAGCGAGCGGCACCGGACCCGCTGGGCCCAGGCGCGGCGGCACCTGACGGAGTTCGATGCGCTGTTCCTCCAGCCGGGCGACGCCCGGTGCCTCCTGGCCCGTTGGTGCGAGGACCTCACGGGCCGGGCGCACCGCCGCCTGGAGGACCTGGGCGCGGGTACATGGCGGCGCCTGCTGTTTCCAGACGCCCGTGAGTGGCCTCCGGTGCACGTCCAGCAGGAGCGGCGCAAATACCGGGTCACCACGCCGCGCGGCGTGTTCCTCCTCAAGTTCGCGGGCCTCGGAGGTTTCGGTGAGCACCGGCTGCGGCGTGCCCGGCAGCTCTCCCAGGCGGGCTTCACGCCACCGGTGGAGGGACTGCGGCACGGCTTCCTGGTGCAGCGGTGGATGGAGGGCGCACGGCCGCTGTCCCGGGTGCCGGAGTACGAGCGCCAGGCGATGGTGGCCCAGGTGGGCGGCTACCTCGGCTTCCGGGCCCGGCACTTTCCCGTGGATTCGCTGGAGCGAGGCGCGTCCGTGGCCGCGCTGCTCGACATGGCCCGCTACAACACGGCGCGGGTCCTGGGCGAGGCGTCCTGTGTCCGCGAGCTCGATGGATGGAGCCGGCACCTGGGCACGCTCGCGCGTGAGGTCCGCCGCGTGGAGACGGACAACAAGCTCCAGCCGTGGGAGTGGCTGGTGCTGGCGGGCGGGCGGCTGCTCAAGGCGGACGCGGTGGACCACCACGCCGGTCATGACTTGATTGGCTGCCAGGACGTGGCCTGGGACGTGGTGGGCGCCGCGGTGGAGCTGGGGTTCGACGTCCAGGCGGAGGCGCGGCTCGCCGAGCACGTGGCGAGGGCCAGCGGCCGTCCCGTCAGCGAAGGGCTGCGGGCATTCTACAGGCCCTGCTATCTGGCCTTCCAGGTGGGCCACCACCTGCTGGCCGCCACCGCGCTGGCGGAGACGGCCCCCGAAGAAGCCAGCCGCTTGCGGCGCGCGGCGGAGCGCTACGCCGCCCTGCTGCGCGCCTGACGAGCGTCACTGCGCATACCGGCGCGTCATCCGCGCGCAGAAGTCCGCGAACTCCTCCACCTGCTGGGGCGGACTCGTGTGGTGGTCCTTGAGGCCGCGGGAGCCGGGGGTGAAGCAGTACGTCAGCGTCACGTCGAAGCCGTCGAGCGCGCGCATCTGCCGGTCGAACCACGCCTCGGCGCCGGGCCGGTGGCTGTCCGCCCAGCTCAGGCCCGTGCGCAGCTTGCGCACGCCCATCTTCCGCAGCCAGGCCACGGCGTCATCCAGCCGGTGGTCCTCGAAGTGGAACCACTGGCAGATGCCCAGCCGGGGCGTGTAGTCCGCGAAGTGGCGCATGGCCCGCTTGGGCGTGCCGTCCTCGCGCAGCAACCCCATGTAGAAGTGCCGGTAGTACGACGAGCCCTCCGCCTCGCGGTGGCGTGTCGTCGCGGGCCAGGCCCTGGGCAGGTCGAAGAGGCTGTACCAGTGCACGCGGTCCACCTGCCCCAGAAGGAGCTCGGCGGTGCGACGCAGGCCGAACTCCTGCACCTCCTCCGCGCCGAAGGTGGACACGCCCACCTCCGTCACCCAGACAGGGTGACGCGACACGGCGCGAATCTCCGCCAGGCGTTCGGGCCATTCGTCGAGTTGCCAGTGGTTCCAGTCGAGCGGGAAGCCATGCACCGCGACGACGTCCACCTCGTCCAGGGCGCCCTGCGCTTCCATGCGGCACAGGAAGGACGCGTCGATGGGCGCCATCCCCCCCAGCACGCGCGGCAGCCGGGAGTTCTCCGCGCGCACCGCGGCGCCCGCCAGCCGCACCATCCGGGAGAAGATGGCCCAGTCGGCATCCAGCCCGAAGTCCCAGTGCGACATGTTGTTGGGTTCATTCCACAGCTTCACCGCCTCAATCATTGGAGCACCTCCGGGCGCGTGCCGCGTCGGCACAGGTAGATTTCCCGGGCGGGCCGCTCGAGCAATTCGAAGCCGGCGGAGCGGAGCATGGCCTCCGTGCACGCCGCATTGGGCACCCACCAGTTGGTGGGGTCTCCGGCATAACGGCGTTCTATGAAGTGCAGCTTCGGGAAGTCCGGCCGGTCGAAGACGGCGTGCGCGGAGATGGGGTAGTCCGCCGCCACCGGCCCCACCTGGGTGCTGCCCCGCTCCATCGTCTGGAAGATGAGCAGGTCCCTCACGACCTGCTCATGGAGCAGGTCCAGCGCGAGCAAGGGATGGCGCAGGTGGTAGAGCACGCCCATGAAGAGCACGACATCGAACTTCTCGCCCAGCGCGCCCGCTTCGTACACGTCGAGCTGATGCAGCTCCACGTCCACCCCCAGCACCCGGGTGGCGAAACGGGCCTGGGCCAGGTAGCGCGCGTCTGTGTCGATGCCCACCACGCGGGCCGCGCCCCGCCGCTTCATCTCGATGCTGTAGAAGCCCCCGTTGCAGCCGATGTCGAGCACGGACTTGCCCGTCAAATCCCTGGGGAAGGCTCGCTGGAAGGTCCGCCAGAACACGGCGGGGAAGTCTCCCAGGGGATGCCGGGGTGCCGTCTGCACGCCATGCAGGTCCAGGTTGTGGAACCAGTCACCCAACGAATGCACCTGGTGTTGAAGCTGCTCGGCCGTCAACTCGGACGGGGTCATGACGCCTCCGTCATGCAGGGGGAATCCATGACGAGGGTGCGCAGCACGCAGGAACTTTCCAAGTAAGGCCGGGCGCAAGGCCCGTCGCCTGTCGAAGCCCCCGGAGACGCGGCACTACCTTTCAGGCATGTCCTTGTGGCGGGTCCTGTTCGGCAGGCCCATTCCGAACGAGCGAGCGGAAGGGGAGAGGATTGGCCCGCTGACAGGCATCCCCGTGCTCGGGCTGGACGCGCTGGCCTCCGCGGCCTACGGGCCCGAGGCCGCGCTCACCGCCATGCTCGTGCTGGGCAGCGCCGGGCCGCGGTACATCGGCCTGCTCACCGGCATCATCGTCGCGCTGCTGCTCGTGGTGCAGTTCTCCTACCGGCAGACCATCGCCGCGTATCCCGACGGCGGCGGCTCGTTCTCCGTGGCCCGCGCCAACCTGGGCGTGAAGCCCGCGCTGCTCGCGGCCTCCGCGCTGGCGTTGGACTACGTGCTCAACGTCGCGGTGGCCATTTCCGCTGGCGTGGGCGCGCTCGTCTCCGCCATCCCCAGCCTGTTCCCCCACTCCCTGCTCCTGTGCCTGGTGCTGCTCGGCTTCATCACGGTGGTGAACCTGCGAGGCATCCGGACCGCCGGCTCGGCCTTCCTGCTGCCCACCTACCTGTTCGTCGGCTGCCTGGGCATCACCCTGCTCATCGGCGTCTGGAAGGTGCTCACGTCCGCTGGCAGCCCCGTGCCCGTCGTCGCCCCGCCCCGGCTCCCGGAGAGCACGGCCGTGGCGAGCCTCTGGCTGTTGATGCATGCCTTCGCGAACGGCTGCACGGCGATGACAGGCATCGAGGCCGTCAGCAACGGCGTGCCCATCTTCCGCGAACCCCGCGTGCGCAACGCGCGCCGGACGTTGCTGGGCATCGTGAGCATCCTGGTGATGCTGCTCTGCGGCGTGGCGTGGATGAGCCACGCCTATGACATTGGCGCGACCGCGCCGGGCCAGGCCGGCTACCAGAGCGTGCTTTCCCAGGTCGTGGCCGCCGTCACCGGGCGCGGCGTCTTCTACTACGTGACGCTGGCGGCCATCGTCTGCGTGCTCTGCCTGTCCGCCAACACGAGCTTCGCGGACTTCCCCCGCCTGTGCCGCGCGCTGGCGCTCGACAGCAACCTGCCTCCGGCCTTCGCCCACGTGGGCCAGCGCCTCGTGTATTCCACGGGCATCATCACCCTGTCCCTGCTGGCCGCCGTGCTGTTGGTGGTGTTCAACGGCGTGACGGACCACCTCATCCCGCTGTTCGCGGTGGGCGCGCTGTCCGCCTTCACCCTGTCCCAGCTCGGAATGGTCATCCACTGGCGGCGCATGAGCGGACGCGGCACGCGGCGGTTCCAATGGGTGAATGGCGTGGGCGCGGCCTGCACCGCCCTGGCGCTGGCCGTGGTGGCGACGGCCAAGTTCGAAGAGGGCGCCTGGATGACCGTCGTCTTCATTCCCCTGACCTACGCCCTGCTCCGGACCTTTCGGCGCCACGCCGAGCGCATCCACGCCGCCACCGAGACGCCCCACCCCATCCCCGTGCAGCCGCTCGCCGCGCCCGTGGTGGTGGTCCCCCTCCGGCGCCTGGACCGGGTGGCGCAGAAGGGCCTGCGGCTGGCCCTGTCCATGTCCCCGGATGTGTACGCCGTGCAGGTCCGAGGACAACCGGACGCCCCGGAGCAATTGGCGCAGCGCTGGGAGTGGCAGGTGGCCGCGCCCCTTCGGAAGGCGGGGCGGCCCGTGCCACGGCTGGACGTGCTCGTGCCGACCTACCGCCAGGTCGTGGACCCGTTGCTGGGCTACGTCCACAAGCTCGCCGCGGAGCATCCGGGCCGGTTCATCGCCGTGCTGGTGCCAGAGCTCGTCGAGCGCCGCTGGCACCACTTCATCATCCCCAGCCACACCGCCACGCTGTTGAAGATGATGCTCCTGGTCCGCGGAGGGCCCCGCATCGTCGTCATCAACACGCCCTGGTACCTGCGCGAGCCGTCGGGCCGGAAGAGACGCCTCGGACGCGGTTCTTCATGCCGCGAATGAACCGCTGGAAGGAGCGCGAGGACCAGGCCCCCTGAGCAGCGGGACTACAGCAGCTTCTGCCCCAGCACGTCGAACGCCTCCAGGTCGCTCGCGGCGGCGGGGCTGGCCCGGTAGTCCTCCGCCAGGAGGGTCCAGAGCATGACGTCGCGCCACGAGCCATCAGCGGCCTGGAGACGCTGTCGCAAGGTGCCTTCGTGGGTGAAGCCCAGCTTGCGGGCCACCGCGACGCTCGGCACGTTGAGCGAGTCGCAGTGAATCTCCACCCGGCGCAGGCCATCCAGCTCGAACGCGACCCGGACGAGCGCCGCCGCCACTTCGGTCGCGAGCCCCTGACCGGCGTGCTGGGCCGCAATCCAATACCCTATCTCCCGGCCCCCCTCGCCCACACGAGGATGCAGCCCGCAGCCGCCCAGGACCTCCGTCCCACCCCGGTCGAACACGGCATAGGTGAAGTCCTGTCCCAGGTCGAAGCTCCCGCGAAACCGCCGCAGGACGGCGGCCTGCTGCTCCACGCTGATGGGGTAGTGCCGCGCCCAGTCCAACCAGGGGCGCAGGTGGTCCAGGCTGGCGTCGATGGCGCGGAGCGCACGCGCGGCATCAGCGGGTGACCAGCAGCGGAGCAGGGTTCGTGCTGTCTGGAGGGTGTACGCAGGCCCGAAGGCAGTCGGAGTCATGACGAACCAGTGGAAGTAGACCTCGGCGCACCCCGTCCCTCCCCTAACGCACCACGTGCATCTGGGAGGCACTCACCCCGTCGCCTCGCACCCGAACCTCCAGAGCCCCTGGCTGTTCCGCGCGGAAATAGAATACCGCTTCCTGCTGCGGTCCCTCCAGGGCCATGGCGCCGCTGCCATTCAAAGGCACCAGGCGCTGCGTGCACACCGCGTCCCGGAAGAAGGTCACCCCACCCGCGTTCCCCTGCGCCTCCACCACCAGCAGGGACGAAGCCAGGGCGGACAGATTGCCCATGGCGTCCTGGCTCTGCACCACCAACGCCTCGGAGCACGCGCCCGCCGACACGTCTTGCTGAGGCGTCAGGAAGGCCACCTGCGCCGCCGCGTCCGCCACCACGTCCACGTCGAAGGTGGAGCCCGGCAGGGTCTCCCTGGCATAGCCCTCACCGCTGATGCGGTTACGGCTGATGACGTTGGCCCCGCCCAGGTCCGAGATGGCCGCCTGATACGGCACGCCGTTCGCCACCACGTCGTGGCTCAACATGTTCTCCACCACGAGCAACCGTGAGGACTGCGCCAGCGGCCCACCATCCGCCTCCGCCTGCGACAGGTCGATGCCAATGTCGTTCGCCTCCAGCGTGTTGCCCTGGATGAGGATGTCCTCGCACACCGGGCCGCCGTAGTAGGCCCCACCCGCGACGAGGATGCCCGCCGCCACATAGCCTGTCCCCGTATAGACGTTGCCGGTGACGCGGTTGCCCAGCACCTGTCCCGTGGCGCCGAAGCTCAACTGGATGCCATTCCTGGCGATGACGGCCGACGGACCGCCGCCCTCCACCACGTTGTCCTCCACGGCCACGTCCACCCGGCCCGAGGCCACGATGCCCCCCTTCTGGTAGCCCACCGCGTGGTTGCGCAGGACCTCCACCTGGACCACGCGGGACGCGTCCTGGGCGTTTCGTACCTCGATGGCCACGCCCTCCTGGCAGCGGCCCTCGCCCGCGTCCTGATGCAGCGCGCGCACCTCGCTATCGGTGATGGAACCGCTCGCCCCGGTGAAGCGGATGCCACTCAAGCCGGCCTCGCCATCATCACATGGCAAGTCCGACAAGCCGCGTGCCGCCACCGTCACGTCGTGGACGTGGGCCGTGCCTCCCCGGTTGCGGAGCACAGCGCCCTGGAAGCGGCCGCCTTCGGGGTCCACCGCAGTCACCACGTGCCCGGCGCCGTCGAAGGTGACTCCGTCCGGGATGTACAGCGTGCCCTCCGTCGTGCAGTCCGCCGTCAACGTCACGCGGCCGCTCTCCCACCGGGCGGAGCAGGGAGGAAACGCCCCACAACGCCGGTCGTCCCAACGAATCCGGAACACGTGCGTCGCGCTCATCCCCGAGACATTCGTGACGGTGAGCCGCACGGAGGGCTCCACGCCCGCCGGGATACAGGACAACGCGGACCAGGGCACCTCGCTCCGCGTCCCGTCCTGGGTGGCGGCTCCCAGGAGGCCGGTGTTCGCGGACCACTGGAAGGTGAGGGCTTCGCCGCGCGGATCCTCCGCCACCGCCTGGAGCAGGACGGGCTCCGCGCTCACGGCCTCCGTCCGCGACTGGGCCGTGGAGACGATGATGGGCGGCAGCCGCTGCACCACGCATACGTCCACCAGGCCGACGTGCTCACCGCCACGGCCATCCCGCATCGTGACGTGGAACTGGCATGCGCCACAGGCCCCCGAGGGCGGCGTGGACGGCGTGAAGCGAGGCGACCGCGCGCTCGCGTCATCGAAGGTGCCTTCGCAACTGGCCGTCCATGCATAGGTGAGCGTGTCGCCGTCCTCGTCCCAGCCTTCCGCCTGGAGTCGCAGGGCGTCGCCATACTGGACCTCGCCAGAAGGAAGGGAGCCCAGCTCCACCATCAACGGCCAGCGATTGAAGGCGGCCACGCTGTCCGCTCCGAAGCCATGGTCCCGGGCCACTCGCACGGGGAAGTCCAGCGTGGCCCCCTGGCCCGCCGCGTTCGTCACCTGGAGCGTCATGGTCACGAAGCCGGACGCCTCTGGCGCCGTCCAGACGGGCGCCATGGCGCTGGCGTCGCTGAAGCTGCCAGCCGAGGCCCGCCAGGCATACGTGAGCGCCCCATCCCCGGACGCGGACTCCGCCACCGCGCGCAGCGCCACCTGCCCTTCGGGCCGGACCTCCGCCAACGAGCCCACCACCGCGTCGATGAAAGGCGCTCCGGGCACGCCGGAACGGGGGGCGCGCGGGACCAGGACGACCAGCGCCGTCCGGTGCGCGCCTATCACCACGTTCGGGACGTCGATGTGCGCCAGGACCTCACCGCCATCGCCTCGGACGGTCGCACTCGCCTCAGCCGCTCGTCCGGAGGCAATCCGCCGCACCAGCCCCTGCCACAGGCCGTCGCCGCCAGAGAGCACCGCGCCCGCTTCTTCTCCTTCCGCGGGCGTGAGGGTGGCACGGACCTCCGTGACGGGCCCGGGCGTCAGCGTGCGCGGCAGCACCACCATCACCCGCGCCGACGCGGAGGGCTCCAGTTGGATGGGCAGCGGGTCCTCCAGACGACACGCCGCGGAGACGAGCAGCAACAACACGCCCGCGAGGCGCCAGGGGCTCTTCGTGTCCAAGAACGTCATGACGGCATCCTCCGGCGGGAAAGGAACTCGAAACGTTACCGGGAGCCTCCCGGCGGCGCGAGGCCCCCGCCTTCCATGCAACGCGTCAGCCGACCTTCCGGGGAGCCCCCCGGCGGGGCACCCTCCCGTCAACTGGGCGACGTCGGCACCGGTATCACCGCATCGAGCGTTGCCAGAGCCTGTCCCCCCATGCTCGAGCGGCCCGTCCGAAGGCCCCGCTTCCAGCGCCACATCCTGGCCAGGCGCGCGGTTCCCGGGGCGCCATCCTACCTTTGCCTCCCCCGCGTTCCGTCGCGCGCCAATCACATCCACCCCCTGCTGGACATCTCACCTGGACCCGAGCAGGGACGACTGTCCTCATCCAGCGCCATCGCCATCCGTGGAGTCCATATGACGCTGCACGACTTCACATTATCGAGTCCCTCTCACTGAGCACCTGCTCAGAGAGAGGAGCGCTTATGCGTCGAAATCGATGGCGATGTTTCGGAAGCCTTCTGGTTGGAACCCTTGCACTGCCAGTCGTGGGGTGCTCGGGCGAGGAGCCCGGTCACGAAGGATTCCACGAAAGCCCCCATGAGGACCTCCACACGGCAGCGCTGAGCACGGCGTCCCCTCAAGAGGGCTTCCAGGACCCCACATGCGGGTACGTTCCCTGCCCTGTCATCCAGGACGGAAACGTTCTGACGCTGGCGGGCAATTGTGCCACCTACTCCACCCTGCTCATTCCGGATGGGTACGTCCTGGATGGGGCAGGGCACTTCATCATGGCGCTGGACCCTCCAGGAGACCACTTCAAGGGCCCCATCGCGCGCAACTGCGGCGGCAGCGCGTTCTACATGAACCTCAGGCTCATGTTGAAAGGGCTCTCGGACATCTGCGACACGGGGGAGGACGCGCTCGCGGGCATCCGGTTCGACAATGCGACGGGCTCCGTCATCAACACCCAGATCTTCAACATCCGCCAGGGAGACGGAACCGGAGGCTGCCAGGAGGGCACCGGCGTCCTGATTCGCAACCAGGCCCCGTTGAGCCCGACGCAACACGTCGGTGTCCAGAACAGTCTCCTGCTGGGATACCAGAAGGCCGGTGTCGCGGCGGTTGGCAACGTCGTGGTGGACATCACCAACAACCGGATGGTGGGCGCGGGTCCCATCGGCAACGTCGCCCAGTCTGGAATCCAGCTCGGGCTTGGGGCCACCGGACACATCGTCAACAACCTCATCTCCGGGCACTCCTACACCGGTGAGGGTGTCGCCAGCGGCATCCTCGTCTACGGAGGGCCGATGTATGGGGGCCCGCTGTCCACGGACGTCCTCATCCATGGCAACCACCTCTTCAACAACGACATCGGCGTCTACCTGTCCCAGGGCAACGCGGATCAAACCCCTCCGGCGGTGCTGACGAACATCCAGGTCGTGGAGAACGAAATCCACTTCGACGACGTGACGAATGGCTACGTCTATCAGGCCGGAATCTCCGACCTGGGAACGGGCAACGTCATTCACTCCAACGTCATCACCGGCGCGGGGTATGACCCGGCCACCCTCCCCGGCTCCACCTTCGCGGTGGACGTGCTCGCAGGTCCGGCAGCAAGCCTCGCCTTCCTCAATCCGCCTCGGCAGGTCCCCGTGGGCCTCTGCTCCGGCCCGCTCATCGTCCAGACCCAGGACGCGAGCGGGAACCTGGTCGTGCCAGCGATGACGGGCTTCAACATCACCGCAGCGGGCCCTGCCTCCCCCGGCATCCAGTTCTACGCCGACCCCGCCTGCGCGGGCCCCGCGGTGACGACGCTCGACCTGGGGAACCCCCAGGCCCAGGGCCGCTTCTACTTCCGAGCCCCCACGCCGGGCAGCGTCACCGTCTTCGTCTGGAATTCGGACTGGACACAAGGCCAGACGCAGCAGGTCTTCGTCCCCCTGGATTCGGCGCCACCGCCCGCTGGCGCCCTACGGCTGGAGCCGCAACACTGACGTGATGCCCGGGTGGCCAGACGGCTCGCTCACGCGCTGGCCACCCGGGCCGCCAACAGCAATAGACATACAAATACAACTCGCCATCAAGACATCCCGGAACGAGGCGACCGCGCCTGGCCCTGTTCAAAAGCAGTGGCCGCGCTGGGCCGACTGAGGGAATGTCACCGCCTCCCTGGTCCCGGAAGGCGCCCCCTGGGCGCTCGGATGCGGAATCCGCGACATCCCACAGATAAATTCATTTCAACTGTCGCATTGAAAGTCATTGAGGCGACCTTCGGGAGGGCTTTGCCATGAAGGGCTCCTCCCCCAGGTTGCCCGAGGCCCGTCAATCTCAGTCAGGCACCGAGACCGTGTAGCACGGCTCACCGCGAGTGAGCGAGGAGTTCCGACGGGCCTCGACAGGAGAAGCGAATGAACCGGTTGGTCGTATGGTTGGTTTCATGGATGGCCATGGTCCTGGCTTCTGGCGGCAGCGCGGCCTGGGCCGAAGGCGCTCCCACTGAACAGGTCCCCGTCACGACGAGTTGGATCTACCGCGATGCCATGGAAGCACCGTGGCAGGACTACTCCTGGGCCACCCACTCCCTCACCAACACCTCCCCCGTCGCGGCGGGGCGCTACTCCATCTCCGTGACGATGCGGTCCAGAGAGGCGCTGTATTTCAATACATCACCGCTCACCTCGAACCCGGGGATGACGCTCACCTTGAGCGTGCATGGCGGGACGTCCGGCAACAACGCGATGGTGCTGGCTCGGGCCGTGGTGAACGGCGGCATCACGCCCGGCACCGAGCTGGGGCCGTACTGCACCGGAGGCCGAATCCGCGCCAATACCTGGACGACCTGTACCGTTCCCATCTCCGTCCTGGCGCCGCAGGGGGCCCGGCTGACGGGCCTGGTCCTCCAGGAAGGGCGGGGACTGAGCCTGCCCACGCTCTACTTCGACGAGCTGGGCGTGCGTTACATAGCCGAGCCGCCTCCGCCGGTGGAAGTGGCCATCACCCCCGCCTCCGCCACGGTTCCGGCCGGGGGGACGCAGGCCTTCACGGCCACGGTGACGGGCAGCACCAACACGGCGGTGACGTGGTCCGTGCAGGGGGGGGCGGCGGGAGGCACCATCACCCAGGCGGGCCTGTACACCGCCCCGTCCATGGCGGGGACGTACCGCGTGGTGGCGACGAGCCAGGCCGACCCCACGAAGTCGGCGGTGGCCACCGTCACCGTCCAGAGCGCGCCCCCGCCGAGCGGAAAGTGGGTGTCCGGCTATTACACCGGCTGGAACTCGGACCTGTACCCGCCGGAGAAGGTGGACTTCTCCGCGCTCACGCACATCCTCGTTGGCCGCGTCACGCCCAATCCGGATGGGACGGTGAACACCCAGTTCGACAACTCGAATGGCCCGGCCATCGCGCGGACGCTGTCCACGCGGGCGCACGCGGCCGGACGCAAGGCCATCATCATGGTGGGCGGTGCGGGTGAGCACGACGGCTGGGTGGGCGCGGCGTCCAACGCGAACCGCGCCCGGTTCGTCCAGAACCTGCTCAACGCGGTGGATACCTTTGGCTATGACGGCCTGGATCTCAACTGGGAGCCGGTGGAACAGGTGGACAAGCCGGCGTTGCTCGCGCTGATACAGGCGCTGCGCGCGGCCCGGCCGCAGATGCTGCTCACCATGCCCATCGGCTGGGTCAACAGCAACTTCCCGGAGGATGCGGACCCGTGGTTCACCAACCTGGTCCCCTACCTGGACCAGATGAACGTGATGACCTACGAGATGACGGGCCCCTGGGGCGGCTGGTTGTCCTGGTACACCTCCGCGCTCACGGGAGAGTCGGGCAACCACCCCACGTCCATATCCGCCAGCCTCAGCGCCTGGAACAACGCCGGCATCCCCAAGAGCAAGCTGGGCATGGGCATCCCGTTCTATGGCATGGCGTGGCGGAACATCACCGGACCGTATCAGCCATACACGGACTGGTCCGACTACGTGGGCAGCGACAATTCCTTCACATACAGCAAGATTCTCCAGCTGTCGGCGACGGGCGTCTACCACTGGGACACGGCGGCGAAGGCCAGCTACGTCACCTTCGACGTCCCCGTGGAGGACGGCACGGTGCGGTGGATTTCGTATGACTCACCGCAGGCCATTGCCGCCAAGGGCGCCTTCGCCCATGACAACGGGTACGGAGGCACCATCATCTGGACCATCAACCAGGGCTGCACCGACCCACAGACTGGCGCCAACCCGCTGCTCGACGCGGTGAAGAACGCCTTCCTGCCATGAGCCGGAGAAGGCCAGGGACCGCGCTGTGCACGCAGCGCGGCCCATGACTCCACAAGAAATGCCCTACCAGGGGTGTCAAAGCGCCCCCGTGTGAAGCGCCGGCCACTGCCGACCCGCGCGGGCATTGACGAGACACCATGACACCTGTTCCCGGGGGCACGAGCGCCGTGCTCGCCTGCCCCCGCGACGGGGACACGAATCTCCCCATTGACACCTTTGGAACGGCACCCCGCTTGCTCATGGCTGCCCACGATGGATGCGTGACTGCCGACAGCGGGCATCGCGAGCGCCAGGGCAGCACATGGGGGCAGAAAGAGCGCGGTGGCGGAGTCACCGCGGGATTGGGCAACGACACGAATTACGGCGTTCGCACGTGGATGAGCGACAAGAAGGCGCTCTCGTCGGCACCGCGAACCCGATGAATCTCCATCCGGACGGCGGCTGGGAGCTCCTCCAGCTGAAGAAGGACTGAGGCGGCCCTCCCCCGGCCGAGGCCCTGGCCCACAAGGTCTGGGCTTCGGCCGGGGGTGCCAGGACTGGAGAATTCCTATCGGAGTGCAGTCAAAACTCCGTGTCAGCCCATGGGAGATGGATTCGCAAACGTGGAGGAAGGACTAAATAGGCCGCATGACCCTCTCCTCCCCGTTTTCCATTGCCGCCCTGAGTCTGTCTTTTCTTGCGCCGATGTCTGCCCTGGCGTCCGGGGACACCATCGCCAACTCGTATGTGGACGTCTCCGCCTACCTGACGTCGAAGGCGGACTTCGAGGCGTGGTACCAGCTCCGGGCCTCCCTGAAGCAGAACTTCGATGACATCTGTGGCGACACGTTCTGCGAGGGCGAATACAGCAACATCGAGTCGCTGCGCTTCCGCTGCTCCGTGAATGCCCTGACGGGCCGGATGGGCCAGTGCGTCTGGGTCTTCGCCGCCAGCAACGAGGACGTCGACCCGGCGACGGGCGCGGTGACGGTGGATGCGCGGACCTGGGCCTGCCAGGCGCCTGTCGCCCCGCGCACCACGATTCAGGAGTTCCTGACGGCGCTCGCGGGTCCGTCTCCGCTCTACGCCACGCTGCCGCACACGCAGACCACCCTCTACGAAGGTCTGGGCAACTGCCTCTGAGTCACGGCTGCGCGGAGTCCGAGGGCGCCCCAGCACAGAGGGGGCGCTCGCCGGTGCATCGGTCAAGACACAGCGCTTGTGGACGGTCAGCCTGTCAGTCATCCCACGCTGACAGGCGCGTCCCCCGGCGCGGGATTACTCGTTCGCGTAGGTCTCGATGAAATCGTCGATGACGGTGACGATGTGCGTCGAGAAGTCCCGGAAGTGATGGGCGTGCTCCGTGCCCAGCAACGGAGAGAGCCCGAAGGTCTCGTCGTGATTGTAGGCGACGACACCCAGCTCGCCTTCCGGCGTGCGGTCACGCGGATTGAAGCACCAGAAGTTCTCCACCGCGTCGTCATCCTTGCGCTGGAAGAACAGCGCCTCCTTGATGGCGTCCGCCACATCGGAGTCGTCGCCATCCACCGCGTCCGACGGGTCCGGCGCGGCCGCGCGCAGGAAGCCTGGCTCCTCCATGCCGATGAGCTCCTGCCCGCCGTACAGCACCTTGAAGGTGCCGTGCGTGCGGATGAAATGCACGTAGCTGGGAGGCAACTGCAGCTTGTACTTCTTCTCCAGATTCGCCACCTCCTCGGCGGTCACGGGCTCGGAGAACTCCACGGACATGTCCTCCTTCTCTTCCACGAAGGACTTGAGCCGCTCCACCGCTTCCGCCACCGCGCTCTCACTCGACGTCTTCGCCATGCGAACTCCAACCACGAACCAGGACGAGCCCTGGTCCACGTACGGTAGCGCGTTGCCGTGCGCAGTCCATGGCGCTCAACGCAGCAGCGGCCGCTTGCGAAGAAGCCGCTTGGCGACATCTTCGTAGGACCAGCTTCCGTCCTGGCTCACCACGTCCGCGCTCAGCAGCTTCGCCAGGTCCGGACCGATGACGCTGCCGTGTCCGACCAGGCGGTGGTCCGCCCGCACGTCATCCACGGCATCGAAGCGGTCATCCGCCACGACGATTCTCGCTTTCAGAGAATCCGCGTGGGTCGAATAGTCGTTGTAGTAGGTCCACGCCACCTCCCGCACGGTGATGGGGCCCAGCGACACCAGCTCGCCGTGGAAGAGCAGGTTCTTCGCGGAGAGCGCGCCGCCCGTGAAGAGCAGCGCGTGTGGAGCGAGGCGCTCTTGAGCAAGTCATCGAGCAGGGACATGGCCACGCATCAAGGCACGGTGAACCTGGACGCTCAATGCTCAAACCTGGAAGGCGGAGGCCCACGATGGCCCCCGCCCTCCCGGGACCTACTTCAGCGCGGGGGACACGACCTTCAGCTGCGGCGCCACCACCTTCTGGTCGCCCACGACGATGAAGGTCATCGCCTCACGCGTCAGCATCTTCGCGGCCAGCTGCTGCACCTGCTCCGGCGTGACGGCCATCACCGCCTGCACGTAGTTCTGCGAGTACGAATCCGGCAGGCCGTGCAGGTCCACGAAGCGGAGCTGGTAGATGATGCCGTTGCGCGAAGCGTTCTGGAGCAGGAAGGAGCCCGCCAGGTAGCTCTGGACAGCGCTCAGCTCGTCCGCGGGCGGCGGCGTCTTGCGCAGGGTGGCCACCTCCTTGAGAATCTCCTTCAGCGACTCGCCGGTGACGGCCGTCGTCACGTCCGCGTTCTGCACCCAGTAGGCGTCCTCCAGGTGCGTGGACACCTCGCTGTAGGGCGAATACGTGTAGCCCTTCGCCTCGCGGATGTTCGCGGTGATGCGCGAGCTGAAGTAGCCACCGAGCAGCGTGTTCATCACCGTCTGCTTGACGTAGTCCGGGCTGGAGGGCGGCAGGCCCTTCACCGCCACTCGCACCGTGGACTGCACCGAGCCGGGGCGGTCGATGAACTGGACCGCCTTCGCCACCTTCTGCTTGGGCACGTTCTGGAGCCGCGCCGCGCCGGCCTTCCAGCCGGTGAACGCGTCCCGGATGGCCTGCTCCACCGGCGCCGGCTCGAACCGGCCGACGACGTACAGCCGCGCCCGGGCCGCGCCGATGTTGGCGTCGTAGTGCGCGCGGACGGCCTCCGGCGTGTAGCCCTTGAGCTGGGCCTCCGGCGGGAAGTAGCGGCCATACGGGTGGTCACCGTAGAGCGACTGGAGCAGCCGCTCGTCGGCGAGCGTGCCCGGCCGGCTCTTGTAGATGGCCATCTCCCGCACGAGGTCGCCCTTGACGCGCTCGACCTCCGCCGGCGGGAAGGCCGGGTTCTGGATGACGTCCGCGATGAGGGCCACGGCGTCCGGCGCCGACTCGGAGAGGACCTCCAGACCGACATAGGTCTGGTCCATCGTCGTGCCGATGTTGAGCGAACCACCGAGCTGCGCGGCCGCCTGGGCAATCTGCTCCGCGGAGCGGGTCGTGGTGCCCTCCGACAGCAGCTTGCCGGTCAGGTCCGCCAGCCACGTCTCCGTGGCCTTCTCGTGGATGTTGCCGGTGTCGATGGCCAACTTGATGGCGACCTTCGGCATGTCGCCATAGGGCAGCAGCGAGACTTCCAGCCCGTTGTCGAGCTTGAACTGCGTGCGGACGGGGACCTTGAAGGGCTTGGGCGCGGCGGCGGCCGGAGGCGCTTCCTTGGTGGGCGCCGGGGAGGGAGCGGCCGCGAAGGCAGGCGCGGACAGCATCCCGAGCACCATCAGCGCGGGCGCGACAAGGCGGGTGCGAATTGAGTGCGTGGTCATGGGTGCGTGTCCTCAGGGGGCCTTCGTCTGGGTGGCGGTCGCCGCGGCGGGCGTCACCGTCAGCACGGTGCGGTTCTCACGGCGCAGATACTCCTTCGCCGTCTTCTGGATGAGCTCCGGCGTCACCTTCATCAGCTCCGACTCCAGCCGGTTGATGCGCGCCGGGTCGTCGAAGAAGAGCGCGAAGGACGCCAGCAGGTCCGCGCGGCCGAAGCCGAACAAGCCCTCCAGTTGGCCATACAGCCGCGAGCGCGCCTTCACCCGCGCCCGCTCCAGCGTCGCCGCGTCGATGGGCTGGTTCTGCAGCTGCGCCACCACGCCGTCGAACTCCGCGAGGATGGTCTCCGTCGTCGTGTCCGCGTCATGGAACAGGTACGCGGTCCACTGCATGGGGCCGTTGTAGTTCCAGTGGTTGCCCAGCTGGTTCACCCCGCCGGAGACCTCGCCCGTCAGGCCCTTCTTCTGCACGAGCTGCTGGTAGAGCGCGCTGTCGTTGCCGCGCAGGAGGACCTCGTCGACCAGGGCCATGGCGAAGTACTCGGGCGTCCCCACGTCGGGCATGTGGTAGCCCACCGCGAGCGCCGGACGCTGCGCCAGCTTGTCCTGCTTGTCGTGGCGCTTCTCCTTCGTCTGGCGAGGCTCGGAGATGTCCGGCTTCGACGGCTGCGCCACGGTGGGCAGCGGCCCGAAGTACTTTTGAATCCAGCCCTTCACCTGGTCCGGCTCGAAGTCACCGACGATGACCAGCGCCGCGTTGCTGGGCGCGTAGTACGTCTTGAAGAAGGCGCGCACGTCCTCCAGCGAGGCGGCCTCCAGGTCCTTCAAGTCGCCGTAGAAGTTGTGGGCGTTGTACCAGTTGGTGTTCGCCACCTGCGGCATGTCCAGCCACGGGAAGCCGCCATAAGGCTGGTTGAGGACGTTGACCTTCACCTCGTTCGTCACCACGCCCTGCTGGTTCTTCAGGTTCTCCTCCGTCACGTCGAGCCCGCGCATGCGGTCGGCCTCGGCCCAGAGGATGGGCTCCAGCGCGTTGGAGGGGATGACTTCAAAGTAGTTGGTGAAGTCGAAGCGGGTGGAGCCGTTGAGCACGCCGCCGTTCTTCTGGATGAGGCGGATGAACTCCATCTTTCCGAGGTTCGTCGAGCCCTGGAACATCATGTGCTCGAACAGGTGCGCGAACCCGGTGCGGTCCTTCGGCTCGATGCGGAAACCGATGTTGTAATAGACGGCGACGACGGCCTTGGGCGCCGAGCTGTCGCGCGACAGGACCACCTTCAAGCCGTTGTCGAGCTTGTAGTAGTCCACGGGGACCTGAAGCTTCGGCTGTTCGGCGGGCGCTTCCACCTTCGCCGTTTCGACGGCGGGCGGAGTCTCCGGCTTCTGGGCTTCCTGCGTGGTCGCGCAGCCGGTGAACGCGGCCAGTGCTACCGCTCCGAATACTCTCCTCATCGGACCTCCCCTGGATGACCTGGCATCTCGTCGAATGACGGAGCCACTACGGCGCTGTGCGCCATCCGATTGCCAAAGATTCAGGGTCCCGGCAACCCGAACGCACTCCCTGGAAGAACCTGTTTTCCTACGTCAAGAGGTATGGCGCGGCGCGGTATCCGCCCCCGCTCCAAAGCTCCGCGGCGGATGCGGGCACACGTGTCGGGGAGGCTGGATTGGCAGCGCCCGGCCGCCGGGCCCGGCTCAAGTCCATGTTCTCAAAGAAAAACCTGCATAACGAGAGGGATTCCGCATGGACAGACAGGGTGTGCCCCTCGTGTGCGGGCTGGAATCTGCCTACGCTCCAGGTTTCCACCAGGAGGTGGCGCGATTCTCCCTTCGACCTCCCAGACCTCCCCCGCCGGCTGGCACGACACGCTCGTGCGACACCTGGAACCGCTCCTCGGCGGGTTCACCGCGAAGATGGCCATCCAGACCGCCGCCCTGCGGACCCTCAAGCGGCCCCCCGAGCAGCTCAAGCGAGAAGACCTCCCGCAGCTGCTCGAAGGCCTCAAGCCCATGCTGAACACCTTCATCGGCGCCCTGCACGCGAAGGTCATCCTGGCGGAGATTTCCGCCTCCTTGGAGAAGCTGCGATGAGTACTCAGTCGACGGGCCGCGCGGCCGGAAGCATCGTGCCCTGGTTCGGCGCGGTGCTCGTGCTCCAACTGGCGCACGCCTTCGCGGCGGCCTCCGCGCTGGACGCGCCGCGCTCGCTCTCGCTCGTGCATGACATCGCCGGTTGGGGCAGCGGCGTGCTGGCCGTGCTCGGGACGCTGGCGGCGGCCCGTTCGTTCGCGCAGGGTGACTA
Organism: Myxococcus xanthus; assembly: GCF_013116825.1. GTDB lineage: Bacteria > Myxococcota > Myxococcia > Myxococcales > Myxococcaceae > Myxococcus > Myxococcus xanthus_B. The sequence continues at coordinate 62,396 of NZ_JABFNS010000010.1, read as the reverse complement.
CCTGCGCAAGGTGTGGGGCGGCCTGGCAGCGGGCGCGCTCCTGTCGCTGGTCAGCACCGCGCTGCGCAGCTACTGGCTCCACGCGGTGCCAGACGTGCCCTTCACCCAGTCACCGCTGCTGCCCGTCCGCATGCTCGTCGTCGTGCTCGCGAACGTCAGTACGACGTACGCGCTCATCCTGCTGGCGATGACGTACCGGCAGTCCGGGCTCCAGCCGCCGTCCAGCTTCCGCTCCAACGCGCTGTGGGTGGGCACGGCCGTGGCCGCGCTGGCCGTGGGTCTGCCCGTGCTGGCCACCGAGGTCCGCCACCTGGGCACGGACGCCATCAGCACCATGTCCGCCGTCATCAGCCTGGCGTCGACGCTGGCCGACATGACGACCATCCTGCTGGTGGCCCCCATCCTGGGCGTCGCGTACATGCTGCGCGGCGGACGGCTGGCCTGGGTGTGGTGGGCCATGGGCGTCTCCGGCGCCATGTGGCTCTTCTACGACGCCCGCGCGTGGCTGGGGGCCCTGCTGCCCGGAGACGCGGCGCAGAACGCGGAGCTGCTCCGTACGCTGCGCACGTCGGGCCTGGTGCTCCTGGGACTCGCGGGCTGGCTGCAGCGCACCGCCCTGGCGCCGCAGCAGTCCCCCGCGGCCGGGTCCCCCGCCCAGACGCACGCCGGGGTGTCCTGAGCCGTCCGCCCGCGGCTACGCCCCCTCCGGCGTGGCCGGCGGCTCCGCCAGCACCGTGAGGATGGGCTTCGCGTCCTCCAGCGAGGGCGCGAAGAGGGAGGGCTGGCCAGGGTCGTCGAACACCGCCCGGAAGTCCTCCGGCGTCAGCGCGCGCACCAGCCGCGCGGAGAACGTCTCGCGCAGGAGCCGCACGTAGTACTCCACGTCGTAGTCGCGCGGGTCCTCCTCGCGCGACAGGGGCCGCGCCGTGCCCGGGTCATCCGCCTCCGGAATGGGGAGCAGGCCCGCCCGGCCTCCCACGGCGCGGTAGACGCGGACCTGCTCACCCAAGGGCCATTCCTTCCGGCCGCTGGCCAGCATGGCCTCGTAGGGGAGCTCGCGCCGGCGGGGCCGGAGGGCGAGGTACTGGGCGCCCGACTTCGTCAGGCGGACGTGCGCGCAGACCTCCGGCGTGGGCAGCTCCCGGCGGCGCAGGGCCATCACCGTCGCGACGTACACCTCACGCACGCCCGGGATGTCTCCCTCCAGGAGGCAGCGCAGCGCGCGGCGCAGGAAGGCCTCGCCGAAGGGCTCCGCGCGGCTGGAGCGGAAGGCCACGCCCCGGAGCACCAGCGGTCCGTCATACGGCTGGAGCGCGTAGTTCTTCGGCTCGTGCGACAACATGGCGGCGTAGCGCCCGTCGAACTCCAGTTGCACGCGGGGCGGCAGCAGCGCGGCGACCTCCGAGACGACCCGGCGCTCGTCGGCCTCCCGCCAGTCCTCCGGGACGGCGAAGTACACGCCGTCCGTGTCCGCCTCCAGCAGCGTGACGCCCCGGCGAGCCAGCTCCCGGCAGAGGAGGCCCAGCACCTCGCGGCCCTGGCGCGTCACCTCGTTGGCCGCGTGCACGTCCGAGAAGCGCGTGAGCCCCACCGCGCCCAGATAGCCATAGGCGGAGTTGACGACGATTTTCATCGCCGCCGACAGCGCCTCGTTCGTGAAGCGCTCCTGCGAGCCAGGCGCCGCGGCGCGCGCCCTTCCCTTCGCCGCCAGCCGCTGGTCCACCAGGCGGTCCACCAACGCCAGCAACACGCCCAGCCTGTCCCGCTTGGGGCCAATCCGGTACTGGCGCATCAGGGAGGGATAAAGGCTGGCGACGTCCGCCTTCACGATGCGCCGGGCCACGCCCGTGGCGAACAGGTGGAGCGCCGCGCCGCTGTGCGACGTGCCATCCCCCTCCTGGTGCGCGGGCAGCGCCGCGCCCTCCCGGAGATAGGCCCGGACGAGCAGCGGGTCCAACACGCCGGTGGCCGGCCCCGCGTCCGCCAGCCGCTCGTAGCGGCGGGGCGCCATGCGCGCGAGCGCGAAGGCCGCGCCCCCCAGCATCCTCGCGAGGCCGCCCGCCTCCGTCACGTCATCACGCGCATAGCGCCGCACGCGCGCCGGGTCCGTCCGGAAGACGTCGTACACGCGGGCACCGGGGATGTGCTCGCGCTCGGGCCCCGCCAGGCCCAGGTGCTTCGCGACGGCCTTGAGGCCATGGCCCGGCAAATCCCTCGTGGAGAAGTCATGCCGCAGCACCGCGTCCAGCGTGTCGATGAACTCACGGCCGGGCACCGTGTAGCGCGCGCGGCGCATCGCATCCGGAGGCGCGCCGGGCACGGGCCGCCCCAGCGCGGCCCCCCTGGCGGACGGGCGGTGCCGCAAGCCCGGTGCCCCCGCGCGCCCCAGCGCCAATGACACCCCCAGGTGCCTGGCTCGCCGCGCGAGGAACGGCAGGTCGAAGCCGTGCAGGTTGTGGTTCTCGATGACGTCGGGGTCCCAGGCGCGCACGCGCTCCGCCAGGTGGTAGAGCAGGTCCGCCTCCGCCGAGTCGTCATCCCCCTGGGCCTCGAGTGTCTCCGTCGCGCCGTCCGGGCCTCGCAGCGCCACCAGGAAGACGCGGTGGTGCGCCGGGTCCAACCCGGTGGTCTCCAGATCGAACTGCATGCGGCGCAGCGAATCGAAGGCGAGGTCGCGGAAATACGTGCGGCCCGACATCGTGAGGTACTGCTCCTCCGGAGGCAGCGCGAGCACCGCGTTCGCGCCCAGCGCCTTCAGGTGACTCACCGGCTGGCCCAGGCGGCGTGACGCGCCTTCCAGCACCGCGCTGGTGAGCGCGCGGCCGTCCTCGCCGCGGACCAGGTAGCGCAACGCCCCGGGCCCTTCGAGCTCCTGCCACGTCACCCGGTAGCGCGCGGGGCCATCCGACTCTGGACGCAGCCGAGGCCCCAGGTGCGCAAGGTCCTCCAGGGACGCGAGCAGCAGCCATGGGCGGAAGCGCACGTCCTCGCGGAGCAGCTCCCCCGTCTTCGGGACGCGGCGCCAGACGAAGGCGCGGCCGTCGGGCTCCGCCCACACGGAGACGATGCCCGGCGTGGGGTCCCAGCCCCAGAGCCACTCGTCCTCCATGGAGTCCCTCCGGGCGGAAGTGCCGCGAACGCGCGCGATGCAAGCCGCTCGCGGCGTGGGATGCAAGGCACGTTGCTCCAGGGACATCACGTCAGCTTGAGGGAGGAGAGTGACAGTGGTATGTCAGGTTTCCTCTCCATGCAGCGCACCGAGCGTCTCTTCGCCCTCGCCGAATATCTCCGGGGCCGCCGTACCGGTGTCACCGCGGAAGTGCTCGCCGAGCGGTTCGGCGTCACGGTGCGGACCATCTACCGGGACCTGGATTCGCTGCGTGCCTCGTCGATGCCGGTGTCCGCCGAGCGCGGCCGTGGCGGTGGCTACGCGTTGGATCGCAGCTACAGCCTGCCGCCGGTGAACTTCACCGCGCGCGAGGCGGCGCTCATCGTCGCGCTGGGGCGCTTCGCCATCGACATGCGGCTGATGCCCTTCGTGGGCACGCTGGAGTCGGCGCTGGACAAGGTGCGCGCGGCGCTCTCCACCTCCGCCCAGCGCGAGCTGCTCACCCGGCTGAGGGAGTTGGCGTTCATCGGCGTGCCGTCACTGCCGAGCAAGAAGCCCGTCCGGGAAGCATTGGAGCGGGCGTGGTTCGAGCAGCAGCCGTTGCGCATCACCTACGTCGACAGCAACTTCCTGGAGACGGTCCGCGACGTGCGGGTGATGTCCGTCATCATGAACCGGCATGAGACACGCGTCGACGGGGAGGACCTCACCACCGGGGAGCGCCGCCACTTCCGCCTGGACCACATCACCCGCGCCGAGGTGCTGCGCGCCGCCGGACCGTGAAGGCGGCCCAGGAGCGCTGGCTGCGTTGACGTGAGGGGAAGTGGAAACTGCGTCCTCCCGGGGGCGGGGGCGCCATCCCGGAAGGTTGCCCTGGGCACCACTGACGACGTGGCAAGCCCAGGCGGCACGATACTGGGCTCAAATCTCCAGCGGCGGCTGGGGACCGGGGATGATGTCCGCGATATCGGGGTCGACCTCACCCGGCTGACGCGGCCCGCGCTCCGACTTGACCTTCTTGCGCTCCTCGCGCTTCGCGTTCTTCTCCTGCTGGTGCTGCTTGCGCGCCTGCTCTTTCTGGCGCTTCGTGGATCTGCCTTGCATTGAGCCTCCCTCGCTGAAAACAAAAGCCCGGCCTCGCAGTGAGGAGACCGGGCTGATGGTGCTGAGCCTGAGCTCTCAGCCAACGACGCGGACGTTCTCGGCCTGGAGGCCCTTGGGGCCCTTCCGGGTCTCGAACTCCACCTTCTGGCCTTCGGCCAGGGTACGGAAGCCATCCGTCTGGATGGCGGTGTGGTGGCAGAACACGTCGGCCCCACCGTCGTCCTGGGCGATGAAGCCAAAGCCCTTCGCGTCGTTGAACCATTTCACGGTGCCAGTTGCCATGTTTCTTCTTCTTTCTGCGTGCGGCGCGAGATCGCGGCCCGTCCCATAGAGCGGGACAGGCAGCCTCTAGCCTGTCGAGGGGCCAATGTCGAATGTGGAAGGCCCCGAATCTCCACCGGCTGTTCGCCGCGTGAAGGAAACGTGGCGTAGAACCGAAGAATTCCAGCCCCTTGACTCGTGGCACCACGCCCCGAAAATCGTCTGACGCCCCTTCATCGCCGGACGTTCCTTCAATGTGGGGGCGCCCGCGGCCCCTGGGGAGCGCCCTGGAGGGCACATTCCTGGACACCACTGGCCCCCCGCCCTCCCGGAACGAGGAGCAGCCAGGCGCTGATTTCCTGGCCTGGCCCGCTAGGCGCCGGGGGGCGTGCGCGGAAGTTCCGTGCCAAACACCACCTGGAGCAGGTCCATGAGCCCGGGCCAGGCCTCGGCGGCCAGCCACAAGCCCTCGGATTGGTGCTCGGCGGTCATGGCCAGGGAGGCCGAGTCGAACAGCCGGGCGGGCAGTACGCCCTCTTCGGGCAACGGCCCTTCCACTTGTAACACCTGACCGTCCCAACGAATGCCGGGGGGCAGCAGCCGCTCCGCCAACACCCGCATCGCGGCCCGGCCCGCCCCCGCGCGAAGTACGCCCATCATCAGCGACGAAGCCGTGCGGGACTCCTCCAGTTCCACCACGCCCGGCGTCTTCAACCACAGCCGGTAGCGCCCGGAGGCCAGCTCCACGCGCTCCAGCGCCGTCTCCACGCGCAGCTTCCAGCCGTGCACGGAGAAGCGGACGTCATAGACGTTCTCCCGCGCGGACCACTCCCGCAACTCGAAGTTCTTCAGCCGGGCCAGCAGCTGGCGCACCACGGTCTCCACGCGCGCATGCGACAGGCGCACCCGCTTGCGGCTCACGTCCACCGCCATGTCGTTGGCGAGCGCATTCGGCAATCGCTTCGCCCACTCCCGCGCCCCTTCCAGCATCTTCGCCGCCAGCGACTGACCCGACATCCGTGTCCTCCCGTGACGCCGCCTCCCTGGGCCCGGGGGCCTCGTACCGGCGGCCCAGCGTCGTGCGCGCAGCATGCACCGGATTCGGAGACCGCGCGCGTCCTGCTCGCAGGGCAGGCGGGCTGGCGCCGCCTGGCTGGCCCCGCGCCGCCTCCCCGGGGACGTGGACTTCACCTGGCCGCCTGCCCTCCCTGGGCACCCGCCAGCAGGGGCGGAAAGACGAGCGTCGGCGTGCCACAGCCCTCGGCGGTGGGGAAGAAGGTCAGGTCCGTCCCCACACCGCGCAGCGCGCGGAAGGTCTCCAGCACGGGGAGTTCCAGTTCCACCGGAGCAATGCGGCGCACGCGACGGCCGTCGCGCACCTCCCAGCCGCCCGCCACCAACGTAACGGTTCCGGGGCGCGGCATGGTGGTGAAGGTCTCCACGCGCGCGACGAGTTCCGTGTAGTGCGCGGGGAGCACGGCAAGCCCCCCAGGCACGAGGAAGGGATTCACGGCTTCGGGCGTGGGTGGTGACATGGTGGTGCGGAAGCCGCGCCCGTTGAGCGGCGCGCCGAGCCGCGATGCGGTGTCGGAGGCGTGAAGGAAGCCTCGCAGCACGCCCGCGTCGACCAGCGACAGCGTGTCCGTGGAGAGTCCTTCGTCATCCATGGATACGCGCCGCGTGCCCGTGGGGTGGTTCGGGTCGTCCACCACGCTCAGGACCGAGGGGAACAACTTGCGCCCCACGGCCCGGGCCAGCGCGGGTGTGGCCGCGGCCACGTCGCCCCGCAGCAACCAGATGAGCCCCGCCGCGAGCGGCGCGGCCACCGCCGGCCGCAGCACCAGGGGGAGGTCGCGGTCCAGCGACTCCGCGGGGCCCGTGAGGGCTTCCACCGCCTCCGCGAGTCGATGGCGCAGCGGAGCGATGACCGTGTCGTCCTCCGCTGTTTCGGGAAACGCCACCGCGTCCACCACGGCGCCTCGTGGCGTCTCACAGCGCACGAACAGTTCCTCGCGCCATTCCGTTCGAGCACGGCGCGCGCCACTCGCGCGCACCAGCGCGCGCCACGTGGACACCTGGGTGAGCAGCGCGGCCTGCACGACGCTGCCAGGAGGCACGGCGGTCTCGATGAAGTGTCTCATCCGGCGCGCCGCGCGCTCCGGCTGGAGCGGAGGAGGGCTCGAGACACTCGGGGAACCGCTCTGAGGTGGCAGCGCTGGCAGCGGACTCGCACGTCCTGAAGTGGCCTGCCTCGCGGTGCGCTCCAGGAGCAGCGGCAGCGCGCCTGCCTCACCCACCGGCGCGGTCTGCATCCCCTGCCGCGCGTCCCAGCTCACGCGCGCCATGGCATCCAGGGCCGCCCCCTGGTTGACGATGGAGCGCCCCGTCCCCGCGTCGTATTCGAACGACAGCCTGCGCTCCGCGGCGAGGAACAGCTCGGCCTGCGAGGGTGCGTGGTGCCGCGTGAAGGACTCCAGCGCTTCGCCAGCGGACGTCAGCCATTCGCGAGGCTGAAGGCCCGCAAATGCCGCCACCCCGCTGTCCTCCTCGGAACCGGAACCGCCCCGCATCCACTGCCTCCGCCGACACACGCTGGGACTGCTCGCGAGGATACCGGTCTCCATCCTCGCGTGGGGGCGCTCCGCGTCGTCGCGCGGAGTCCGCATCGGTGGTTCAACCGTCCGTCCGTGCGTGCACGCAATCCAGGCGCGTGCATGGGTCCGCCCCGCCGTCTGGCGTATGCTCCTGAACCTGTGCCCGCCGTTTCACGGTGGGCGTCACCGACGCCACGGCCAGCCCGCGTGGTGCCCGGCCGGAGGACACTCGCTTGGATTGGTTCGTGGAGCGGCGCGAAGTCACCGAGGTCCTCCTCCAGCGTTCCGGGCTCCGCGTCATCCCCCCCGTGCTCGACCAGGGCTGGTCCATGGGACAGGCCACCCCGGACAAGATGACCTGGCAATGGGCCCAGGTGGCCAGCCCCCGATGGAAGCACGGCCTCATGCCGGAGGCGCTGGCACACCAGGCCCGCCCCCTGTTCGACGCCGAGCCCCAGCTCGCGAGCGACGCGGAGGCCAGGGTGTCGCTCGTCCGCCAACTGGAGGCGACAGCGCGGGCGGCGGGCGCCCAGCACCTGGACGTGCTGCTGCGCGAAGTGGAGCGGCGCACGCTGTCCACCAGCGACGCGCACCAGAGAGAAGACCACCAGCGCCATGCCCTGCTCGAAGTGAAGGCCTTCCACGACACCGGCGCGGGCATGGCGGAGCTGTGGCGCTGCGCCGCCTGGCCGGACGTCACCGGGGCACGCACCGCGCTGCCCTCGTTGGAGGCGCTCGTGGAGGGCATGGCGCGGGAGCTGCGGGACACGACGCCCATGGTGCCCTGCCCCCGCGACGTGCTGCCCATCGTCTTTCCACCGGGCGCCGCCTCCGGCTGCTTCTTCCACGAGGTGTGCGGACATCCCCTGGAGGGAGACGTCGTCGCGCGCGGCGGCTCATACCTGGCGCGGAGGCTGGGGCAGCAGGTGGCTGGTGCGCACCTCAGCGTCTCGGACGACCCGACGGATGGCCACGGCGCGCTCGGCTTCGCCTGGGACGATGAAGGCCACGCCGCGCGCCCGGTGACACTCATCCGCGAGGGCCGGGTGGACGCGCCCCTGCTGGATGCTCGCAGCGCCGCCGCGCTGGGCCGCGTGCCCAACGGACACGGGCGGCGCGTCAGCTACCGGCACCCGCCCCTGCCTCGCATGGCCCACACGCGCGTGGACGCGCACCAGGGGCACCTGGAGGCGCTGATGGCGGACATTCCGCACGGGCTGCTGGTGCAGCACCTCACGCCCCGGCAGATGGACCTGCTGTCGGGCGACTTCAGCTTCTACATCGTGGAGGCGCGGGAGATTCGAAACGGACGGCCTGGGCGCCGCGTGGGCCCCGGCATCCTCCGGGGCAACGGGCTGGAGGCGCTGGCCGCCATCGACGCGGTGGGCGCTGACACGAAGAACCTCTTCGCCACGCGCGGCTGCCGGAAGCTGGACCACGGCCCGCTTCCGGTGTCCTTCGGGCAGCCCACGGTGCGCTTCCGCGGGCTCGCGGTGGAGCCCTCGCGGTGAGCGCCGTGGGCGCCAGGGTGCGTCACCCCTCCGGGTAGCAGAGGAAGCCGAAGTCCGGCGGCGGCGCGGGCTCCTCGTAGGGGTTCTCCTCCTCGGGCGGCGAGGCCTCCATGGCGAACAGGCGCGTGAAGGACACGCCCGGCGGCAGGCCCTCGACGAAGAAGGGAGGCACCTCCCAGGGCCGGCCCTCCTCCTCGTCCTCCAGGGTGTCCACGAAGCTCACCGTCAGCGCGCTCGGGGCGCCCGGTTGCACCACCAGGGCGTAGTAGCCCAGGCTGCTCATGCCGGCGGGGATGGCGAAGTAGCCCATCTCCGTCTGGCCCGGGAACGAGCCCGGCGGCGCCCAGTCAATGGCGTACAGCGTGCCCGCCGTCGTCTCCGCCGCGATGTCACCGCTGGGGAACAGGAACGCGTCCAGCACCGGGCTGGGCGAGTAGACCCACAGCAGCGCCACCGAGCGGCCCGACGAGGCATCCGCCAGGCTGGCCGGGGAGACGGACGTCCCCGTCTCCTCGGAAATCACCTGCGCCAGCGCGCCGAGCGCGCCTGCCTCGCCCACGATGGCCGGCGACTGGATGAGGCACTGCGTCCCGGTGGCCGCGATGGGCCGCAGGCTGGTGGTGGCGTAGTACGGCCCCGCGGGGATGGGCGCGTGGCCCTCCTCCTCCGGGAACATGTCGGCGGCCCCCACGGAGAGCCCGGGCGCGGGCTCGGCGCGCATGAGGTACGGCACCGTCGGGTCGGAGGGAATGCCCTCCGTCTGGAAGTTGCCCCAGGGCGGCATCGCGGGGCCGCTGGTGTCGACCACCTCGCCGGTGGGCCCCACCATGCTGACCTGCGCGCCCCACACGGACGCGCGCATCACCGTGGGCATGCCATACAGCAGCGCCGGCAGCGGCGGTCCGGCATCCGGGTCCTCCGGGTCGGGCGGCCACATGACGAAGGTATAGAACATCGCCTCCGGATCGAAGACGACGCCGGAGACGGGTACCCGCCGGGCGGGCAGGTCGGTGTAGGGCGCCTCGGCGTCCAGCTTGGGCGGAGGCGGTGCGCTGCTATCAGCGCACGCGCTCAGCACGGCGGCGGACAGGGTCGAGGCAATGAGAGAGCGAACCTTCATGGCGTTCCTCTGAGGGCTCAGCGGGGCGGGAGGATGTGCTCGGCCGGCGGCGTGGCGACGTGGCACGATTCGGCGCAGTTGCCGTAACCGTTGGGCGTGTTCTGCATGGGCTCGAAGCGAAGGTCGAAGTACTCCGTGCCGTGCGACGCCACGTGGCAGCCATTGCAGTTCATCAGGCTGGGCCACAGCGTGCTCTCCCGCGTCAGGTGACACATGGTGCAGTCACCCTTGTTCTGGTTGTACTTGCGCGAGCTGTTGTGGATGCGGTGGATGACGTCCGGCAGGTAGCCGTAGCCCTCCTCGATGTGGCACGTCTTGCACGCCTCCACGTGGTCCACGGACATGCCGTGGTGCACGTTGGAGAGCGAGTTCACCCCGTTGTGGCACACCTGGCAGTTGCCGACGCGGCCCGGGTACGTGGTGGGCTGGGCCTGGCCCACCTGGAAGAAGAAGGGGTCCAGCCGGTTGAGGCGCTCGCCCATGAAGGTGCGGTGCCCCTTGAGGATGATGGCGTAGGTGCCCGCCTTCGCGTTCGGCGGCAGCGTCACCGTGTAGTGCGTGGGCGGCTGGGCATCACCGCCGCCCGCGAGTTGGTGGGAGCCGGGCGGCAGGTAGAAGTGCGGCTCGCTGAAGAGCGGGAAGGAGAAGTACGGCAGCGTGTAGGAGCCGCGCGACACCTGCAGGTCCTGCAGCGGGCCCACCACCTTGAAGCCGGACTCCGAGGAGCTGGCCTCGCGGTAGGTCAGCAGCATCTCCTCGTTGAAGTACGCGAGGCCGTTGGAGGACTCGCCCATGTACTCGTTGTAGCTGGGCATCCGGTTGCGCGGATGCAGGCCGTTGCCGTCCCCGTCGCGCAGCGACACCATGAAGTCCACCGAGTCACCGGGCATGAAGTAGCTGCCGTTGGCCGGGCGGTTGACGCGCACCGCCTGCGTCAGGCCGAAGCCACAAGGCACCTGTTCGTCGGTGGCCAGCCCGCTCTCATCCAGCCGGTAGCAGGTGGCCGGACGCTCCGCCTCGGGGGTGAAGACGATGGGGAAGAGGAAGGGCTTGAGGGGCAGCAGGCTCCAGGTGACGCGGATGAGTCCCTCGCCGGAGAGCTGCGGCATGGTCAGCGTCTTGAACGGGTTGGTGGCGCCGGAGAAGGACGCCTTCACCATCGTCTTGTAGGTGGGCTCGGTGCCGTCCGGCAGCAGGCTCACCTCCGGGTCTCCCGGGAAGCGAGGCCGCGCCAGGTCCGCCACCAGCCAGCTGGCGCGCGTGCGGCCCGTGGTGGCGCTCTCACCCATGAAGTCACGGCGGCTGTAGGTCATGGAGGTGCGCACGGCGCCGTCCGCGTCGAGCACCTCGATGAGGAAGGTGTCGTCCAGCGAGCGCATCCACGCGGCGTTCTCGTAGTAGGTCTCGCGCTGGAAGGTGGAGTCGAAGTCGTTCGTCCACTCGTCCCGGCCCACCGTCACGCCCGACCAGTCCAGGTCCTTGAAGCGCGACTCCTTGCGCATCCAGAAGGACGGGGCGTGCTGGTTCTTGAAGTCGGTGTGGACGTCGGTGACGGCGTCCACCGCGGTGAACTCGCGGATGAAGTAGCTGACGCCCGGCGTCACCTCGAACCGCGCGGAGGGCGGCACCTGCTGGCCCATCCTGTTCATGGCCTCGCAGGTGGCCGGATAGTCCGGCAGGTCCAGCGAGCCGGCCGACACCGGCTCACCGCTGGGCAGGATGGCGCAGCCATTGAAGTACAGCAGGGACAGGGAGATGGCGCCGGAGGCCGAGCTCGAATACGGGTCGAACGCCCTCGCGCCGCGGCCACGGGTCCCTTCGGCGTCGCCGATGTTGAAGACGTCGCAGCCGGCGGAGCACACCAGCACGGACAGGAGCAGTCGCTTGAAAAGAGATTTCATGGGGGCACGCGTCACGCGCGACCCTGGGGGAAGGGCGCGCAACGATGGGCTTTCAGGGGACGCGCTGGGAGTCTACCGGACGCTCCCAGGTGGCGCCAGAATGGGTCATTTGCCAGACGCGGACGGCGCGGCGGGGGCCACGGCGGGCACCGTGCGCAGGTAACGGTAGAGGGCCTTGAGGTCCGCCTCCGCCAGTCCGGCGAAGAAACCCCAGGGCATGGTGAGCTTGTTCACCTGGCCCGCCCGCGCGGGCGCGGGTGCCAGGTCCTTGAAGGCGGTGAAGCGGGCGACGAAGGCCGCTTCGTCCACGGCGCCCAGTCCACGTGCATGCGGCGTGAGATTGGAGACGACTTCCGGGCCGTGCGGCGTGGGCAGCGGACGTCCTCCCACGAAGGGCGTGCCCGCCTCGTCCATGCCCGCGTGACACGCGGCGCACTGCGCCATGGTGGCCAGGTAGCGACCGCGAGAGACGTCATCCGCGGCGGGCTCCGGCACGGCTGTCTTCATGGGCGCCGCCATGTCCTTGTACTGCGCGTACACCTCGTCCGGGATGACCGAGCGGGCCGAAGCGCGCGGGGTGGCCGGGGCCTGACGCAGCCAGGCAATCACGGCATGGGCGTCCGCGTCCGACAGCTCGCGGTAGAGGAGGAACGGCATGAGTGGGAAGAGCGTCTTCCCATCGCGCCCGGTGCCGTCGCGCAGCGCGCGCATCAGCTCCTCATCCGTCCAGCGGCCGATGCCGTGCTCGGGATCGGAGGTGATGTTGGGCGCGCAGACGCGACCGGGCAGCTCCCAGGCCGGGTCGTCCCAGCAGGCGCCGGAGAGCGCGGGCCCGGAGGCGGGGCCTCCATACCGAGCCCAGTCGCGCGGCGTGTGGCAGGAGCCACAGGCGAGCACGTTCTCCACGAGGTACCGGCCCCGCTCCAGCTTCGCCGCGTCCGCGGACGCGGTGACGGGCGGGACGGCGGCAGCACGAGGTGCCGGCGCGGAGGCGGCCGGAGCCTTCGCGGGTGGCGGCGGCGATTCGTTGCGCTGGCAGGCGCTCAACGCCAGCAGCAGGAACAGGAGATGGGAGCGCATGGGGGTGTGGGTCCTCATTCCGGGGCGGGTCCGTCCACGGGCTTGCCCAGCCGCAGGGCGATGACGCGCCGGCGGTATTCGATGGGCAGGCGGTCTGCGGGCGTGTGGACCTCGCTGGCGAAGTCCAGGGGCTGGGCCCGGGGACGCACGCCCTCCAGCGTGCGCCGGTCCTGCTCCAGGATGGCCAGCTCACTCTTCACGAACATGTCCGGGAAGTGGTTGCGCAGCCGGGGGTGGTACGAGGCGAAGTAGAAGCACCGCATCTTCTCCTCAGAGAGCGGAGAGGCGATGGCGTAGACGGTGTGGACGTAGAAGAGCGTGGGCTTGAAGACCAGCTTCGCGGCGAAGGGCAGCGTCACGTCGTAGGTGAGCGTGGTGCGATCCACCCTGGGCGGCATGCCATCCGTCGCCGGAGCCAACGCCGGATAGACGATGCGCGCGCCGACGCCGGTGGCGCGCCGCTCCACTTCATAGGGAGGCACCTCCGGCTGCTCCGGGTTGCCGAAGGTGCCTTCGTGCACGAAGGACAGGTGCGCCACGTCCAGGACGACCTCAATCATCCGGCCCGCGGCGACGTCCCACTCCAGCACCGGCAGGGGCACGGTGGCCAGGGCGCCGTCCTCCAGCTCCGGCCACTCCGGCAGCGGCGCGGCGGGCTCCGGGGACAGGCAGACCCAGACGAGGCCATACCGCTCCGTGGCCTGGAAGGAGGAGACGCGTGCCCGGGCGGGAATGGGCGCGGCGGGCTGTGACGGCACCCGCACACAACGTCCGTCCGTGCCGTAGGTCCAGCCATGGAAGCCGCAGCGCAACCCCTCTGGGGTGACGACGCCCAGGCTGAGGTCGGCGCCCCGGTGTGCACATCGCCGGTGCGTCGCGGCCACGCCCGAGCCCGTCCGCCACAGCACCAGCTCCGTCCCCAGCAACTGCACGGGGAGCGGAACGGCCGTCAGCTCGCTGGAGAAGGCGACCGGGTGCCAGTACGGAGAGAAGGCGTCAACGTAGGAACGCACGACCCTTAAGCCAGCGCGAGCGGAGCAATCTTGCTCTCGATCTCCTCGAGCAGGAAGTCGATCTCCTCGATCTCATCCAGCTTCTCGGGCGCGGTGGAGACCTCGTTGTGCGCCGCCTCGGAAGTGGCGGGCTCGGAGTGGGCGGGCGCTGCGGACAGGGTCTCTTCCGAAGCCATGAGGCCTCCTGAGTCGGGGGTGGGGGCGCGATTGTGTCCGGCTGTCTGGGGGGCCTGTCAATCCGGAGTCCCCTTTCTTAAGAATTTTTCGACACATGTATCGCTGGTTGAGACTCGTATACGCTCAGGGGGCCCCTGCGATGATGCCCCCCTTGCCCGTTCGCGCCCTGGCCGCGGCCATCCTGTTCTGGAGTCTTGCCGCATCCGCCGAGCCCTGGAACGGCACGGAGCCGGGCACGACGACGCTCCAGCAGGTCCTGCTCTCCTTTGGCCCGCCCACCCGGCAGGTCCACGAGGACGGCGCGGTGGTGCTGACGTACCAGCGCAAGGCCGCGCCGGGAGGCACCCGGAGCACGCGCTTCCACTTCGACGCCCGGCAGGGCGTGCTGCGCCGCGTCGAGGTGGTGCCCACGAAGCCGCCGACGCAGGCCGGGCTCGTCGCGCTGTACGGCCCCGCGTGTGGCGCGGCGAAGTCCTCGGAGGGTGGTCCGGATTGTCACGAGGAGGAAGCCGCGCCCGCGCGCCAGCGCTGGTGGCACTACCGCGCGCGCGGGCTGAGCGTGCTCCTCGACAAGCAGCGGCGCGTGAAGTCGATGCGCTACACCGAGCCCCTGGCCTCCGCGAGCCCGACCCCGGCACGGGGCTCCATGGCTTCGGCCGGGAGTGAAGGCGCCACCATGCCGGCTGCGGCGGCGGCGCTCGATGTCCCGAGGGCGGCGCCCGCCACGGGGACGCTGCCGCCCGACACGGACTCCGCCTCCGGGCTCGCCACCGCCGCCGTGGACCCGAGCGGGGCCGGTGCGCCCGACGGTTTCGAGGACCTGCTGGACGCTCCCGCTCCCGCGCCTCCATCGGGCGCCATCGTGGAGGGCTGGCAGGGCCCGGAAGGCGAGGCCGCGGACCCCTGGCATGAGACGGCGCAGGAGCGTCAGCAGGACGTGCTCGCGGTGGGCGGCATCTACTTCCAGCGCGCGGAGCTGACGGGGCTGCGCTCCCAGGGGAAGACGTCGTACCAGCCCGTCCTGCCCGCGCTCGCGGACATCTACCTGGACGCGACGCCGTCGAAGCACGTGCGCGGCTTCATGATGGGTCGGCTGGCGTATGACCCGCTGTCCACGGAGGCGAACGGACCCGCCGCCGTGCTGGGCCAGATGTGGCTGAAGTTCGACGTCGCCCAGCGGCTGTTCGTCACCGCCGGGCGCCAGGAGATTCGCTGGGGCAGCTCGCAAATCTGGAACCCGACCGACTTCCTGCAGGCGCCCAACCCGGATCCACTCAACATCTTCGACCTGCGCACGGGCGTCGACATGGTCCGCCTCACGGTGCCGTGGGAGGCCATGGCCGCCAACCTGTCGCTCCTGGGCACGGCCAACGTGGAGGACGTCAGTGAGGACCTCCGGCGGGTGCGCTACGGCGGTGGCGTGCGCGCGGAGATGGCGGTGGGCACGGGCGAAATCGCCGCGACGGCGGTGTTCGACCAGTCGCGCCGGCCCCGGTACGGCCTGGACGCGACGATGGCCCTGGGCCTGCTGGACTTCAACGCCGAGGTGGCCTGGGTGGGCGACGGCAACACGCGGCTCTGGGCCCGCGATGGCGACAGCTTCGTGGAGCGCACGCTGGAGGGGCGCAAGCTGCTGGTCAGCGCGGGCGTATCGGCCACGTTCAACTTCGCCGAGCTCTACCGCGCCGTCATCCGGGTGGAGGGCTTCCACAACCCGCTGGGCTACGACGACCGCGCCTTCCTGCCCTGGCTGAGTTCGCAGGGGGACTTCCGGCCGCTCTTCCATGGCCGCTACTACGCACTGGGGCAGGTCAACATCGGCCGGCGCGGCGTGTCCCAGCTGTCGCTCATCTTCACCACCATCGCCAACGTGCAGGATGCGTCGTACCTGTCACGGCTGGCCTTCAACTCCTCGCCCTTCGACATCCGGGACATCTTCGTCCAGACCTTCGTCGAGGTGCCCTACGGCGAACGTGGCAGCGAGTTCCGCTTCGAGAGCATCCCCGCGGACCCCACCGTTTCCGGTTCGGGGCTGGGCGTCTTCCGCGCGGGCGTGAGCCTCTACGTTCGCATCTAGCCCACCGGGCCTTCCGGAATCCGACTTCATGACCTCGCGATCCGACTCCGACTCCCTCGCCGCCGCGAAGCGCGAGCAATTGCGCAAGTTGCTGGAGCAGCGCAAGAACCCCAGCGCGGGGAGCGCCGCGCCCTCCTCGCCACAGCGGAACGTGGTGGGCCCCTCGCGCCGCCCGGCGGGGACGGCCGACGTGCTGTCGCCCGCGCAGGAGCGCATGTGGTTCCTGCACCAGCTCCGCCCGGACACCGCGACCTACGTGGTGCCATGGGCCGCGATGCTGGAGTCCCCCGTGGACGCGGGCGCGCTCGACGCGGCGCTGCGAGCCCTGCTGTCGCGCCACCCCCTGCTGCGAGCCCGCTTCCCCGCCGAGGGCGGCCGTCCCCAGGTGCGCTACCTGGACCTGCCCGAGCGCGTCCTCGACGTGGAGGATGCGACGGGCGCGAGCGAGGCCCAGCTGTCTCGCAGGCTGCGCGAAGAAGCCTCCCGGCCGTTCGACCTGGAGCAGGGGCCGCTGTACCGCTTCCGGCTGCTGAACCTCTCCAGCCAGCGGCAGGTGCTGGTCCTGGTGTTCCACCACCTGGTCACCGACGGCGCGTCCATCAACGTGTTGATGCGCGAGCTGGGTGTGCTTCATGCCGCGCACGCCCGAGGTGAAGTCCCCGCGCTGACGGCGCTCCCGCTGGAGTACGCGGATGCCGCCGCCTGGCAGCACACGCCCGACGCCGCCGCGAATGAACCGGAGCTGATGGCCTTCTGGAAGCGGCAGCTCGAAGGCGCCGTGCAGGGGCTGGAGCTGCCCACCGACAAGCTTCGGCCCGTGCGGCGGTCGGACCGGGGGGCGCTGACGGAGCGCATCGCCCTCCCCTCCTCGCTCGTGGGCGCGCTGCGCGCATTTAGCCGGGAACGGCAGGTGTCGCCGTTCATGACGCTGTACGCGACCTTCGCGGCGCTGCTGTACCGGTACTCGCGGCAGGACGACTTCTGCGTCGGCACGCCGGTCTCCGGGCGCACGCACCCGTCCCTGGAGGGGCTGGTCGGTCTGTTCGTCAACACGGTGGTGCTGCGCACGCGCGTCACCGCGGCGGATGCCTTCACCGCGCTGCTCGACCAGGTCCGCGCCACCACGCTGGATGCGCTGGGCCACCAGGCCCTCCCCTTCGAGCGGTTGGTGCAGGCCCTGGGCGTGGAGCGGAGCCTCAGCCACTCCCCGCTGTTCCAGGTGATGTTCGACCTGTACCGCGTGGAGCATTCCCTGGCGGGCGCCTTCCCGGAGGCCCGCGACCTCCCCATGGACACGGGCGCGTGCGAGTTCGACCTGCACGTCACGCTCTTCGAGAGCGCGTCCGGCTTCGAGCTGTTCGCCCGCTACAGCACCGACCTCTTCGAGGCCGCCACGGTGCGGCGGATGCTGGGCCACTACCTCCAGTTCCTCGCGCATGCGCTGCGCGCGCCGGACACGCGCGTGGATGCGCTGTCGCTGCTGCCTGATGCGGAGTGCGCCCGCGTGCTGGCGGATTCGAACCCGCCGCGCCGGCCCTTCCCGCTGGAAGCCGCCTTCCCCGAGCACTTCTCCGCTCAAGCCGCGCGCACGCCGGACCAGGTGGCCCTGGCGTCCTCCAGCGCACGGTGGACCTACGCGGAGCTGGAAGCCCACACCAACCGCGCCGCGCGACAATTGGTGGCTCAGGGTGTCGGCCTGGAGTCCGTGGTCGCCGTGCTCGGGCGCCGCAGCGAAGCCACCGTGCGCGCGCTGCTGTCGATTCACAAGGCGGGGGGCGCGTACCTTCCGCTGGACGCGCAGCTCCCCGCGGCTCGGCTGGCCCGCCTCCTGGAGGAGAGCCGCGCGCCGTTCGTGCTCCCACTGGGCATGGACGAGGCCCTGCTATCGGAGGTGCTCGCGGGCGTGCCCGAAGCCCGGCGGCCTCGGGTGCTTTCGCTGGAGGGGCTCGAGTCGCAGAGCGCGGAGCGGCTGTTGCCGCGTGCCACGCCGGACTCGCTGGCCTACGTCCTCTTCACCTCCGGCTCCACCGGCACGCCCAAGGGCGTCATGG
The DNA here is from genome assembly GCF_013116825.1 of Myxococcus xanthus. Lineage (GTDB taxonomy): Bacteria > Myxococcota > Myxococcia > Myxococcales > Myxococcaceae > Myxococcus > Myxococcus xanthus_B. The sequence continues at coordinate 44,398 of NZ_JABFNS010000010.1, read as the reverse complement.
TGGACCACCGCGGCATGCTCAACCACCTGCTGGGCATGCGCGAGGCACTGGGCCTGGACGGGTATGACGTCGTGGCCCAGATTGCCGCGCTCAGCTTCGACATCTCCATCTGGCAGATGTTGGGCGCGCTGCCCGGTGGCGGCACCACGTACCTCATCGAAGACGACGTGATGAGGGACCCGCCCCGGCTCGCCGACGCGCTGGAGCAAGGCCGCGCCACCGTCATGGAGATGGTGCCCTCCGTCCTCCAGGCCATCCTGGAGGGCGCGCGTCCGGAGCAGGACTTCCCGGACATGCGCTGGGTGGTGCTCGGCGGCGAGCCCGTGCCACCCGCGCTGTGTCGTGCCTGGCTGGAGCGCTGCCCCGGCTGCCGGATGGCGGACGCCTACGGCCCGACGGAGAGCTCGGACGTCGCCAGCCTCCACTTCATCAACGAGGCCCCTGAAGGCAGCTTCACCCCCATCGGCACGCCCAAGGCCAACATGGAGGTGTACGTGCTGGACGACGCCCTCCAGCCTGTTCCGGTCGGCGTCGTGGGCGAGTTGTACCTGGGCGGCCTGGGCGTGGCCCGTGGGTACGTGGGACGCGCGGACCTCACCGCCGAGCGCTTCGTTCCACACCCTTTCAGCGCCACGCCGGGCGCCCGCCTCTACCGCTCGGGAGACCTGGGGCGCTGGCTGCCGGACGGCGTGCTCCAGTTCGTCTCTCGCGCCGACCTGCAGGTGAAGGTGCGCGGCATGCGCATCGAGCTAGGCGAAGTCGAAGCCGCCCTCGCCTCGCTCCCTGGCGTCCGCTCCGCCGCCGTCACCGTCCAGCGACGCGGGCCCTCCGACTCCTGGCTCGCCGCATGGGTCGTCCCCGCTTCTCCCGACGCCGACGTCCACTCCCTTCAGGCCGCCCTCGCTCGTCTCCTCCCCGCCTTCATGCTTCCCTCTCGCTGGGTCCTTCGGGCCCAGCTTCCTCTCACCTCCACCGGCAAGCTCGACCGCAAGGCCCTCGCCGCGCTTCCTCTCGACGAGGCACCTTCCCTCTCCGACGGTGGGCCTCCTCGCGGCCCCCTCGAGGAGCTCCTCGCTCAGCTCTTCTGCCAGGTCCTCGGCATCGAGCGCATCGAGCGGGAGGCCAGCTTCTTCCACCTCGGTGGCCATTCGCTCTCCGCCACCCGACTGGTGGCCCGCGTCCGCCACTCCCTGGGCGTCCAGCTTCCCCTCTCCTCCCTCTTCGCCTCACCTTCTGTCGCGGGCCTCGCGCGGGAAGTCGCGTCGCTTCAGCGAGACACCTCCTCGCTTCCGCCTCCGTCCCCTTCTGACTCGGCGCCTTCGCTCTCCCAGGCCCAGGAGCGGCTCTGGTTCATCCATCAGCTCCAGCCGGGTTCGGGCGCCTACCACATCCCTCAAGCCGTCGAGCTTCGCGGCACGGTGAGCGCCGACGCGCTGGATGCGGCGGTGCGATGGCTGCTGGAGCGCCATCCCGTGCTGCGCACCACCGTGGTTTCACAGCAGGGACAGGCGCGCGTCGAGGTGTCCTCCATTCCCGCGCGTGTGCTTCAAATGGAAGCGCTGCGCGCGGCCCCCGAGGCACTGGCGCTTCGGCTTCAGCAGGAGTCGTGGCGACCCTTCTCGCTGGAGCAGGGACCGCTGTACCGCTTTCTGCTGCTCGACGTAGGGGAGGACCGGCACGTGCTGCTGGCCGTGTTCCATCACCTGGTGGTGGACGGCCTCTCGCTGGACATCCTGCTGCGCGAGCTGGGTGAGGCCTATGCCGCGTTCCAGCAAGGGCATGCGCCCACGCTGGCCCCGGTGGCGCTGCACTACGCGGACGTGGCCAGTTGGCAGCGCTCCGCGCCTGTCCATGCGCGCGACACGGCCCAGCTCGACTACTGGAAGCAGCGGCTCTCCGGCACGCCGGAGCTGCTCCAACTGCCCACCGACAAGCCGCGCCCCGCAGTCCTCACGCACCAGGGCGCCTCCACGGGGACCCACGCACTGCCTGCCGCGCTGACGGACACCGTGCAGCGCGCTTGCCGTGAACACGAAGCCACGCCGTTCATGGTGCTGTACGCCGCATTCGCCGCGCTGCTGTACCGGTACTCTCAACAGGACGACTTCTGCGTCGGCACGCCCGTCTCCGGCCGCACCCACCCTTCACTCGAAGGTGTCGTGGGACTGCTCGCCAACACCGTGCCTCTGCGCACGCAGGTGGATGCGTCCACCTCCTTCGCTTCGCTCCTTGCCCAGGTCCGCGCCACCACGCTGGATGCGCTCTCTCATCAGGACGTGCCCTTCGAGCAGTTGGTCCATGCGCTCGGAGTGGAGCGCAGCCTCAGTCATGCGCCCCTGTACCAGGTGATGTTCGACCTGCACCGGGTGCAGGGTTCGCTCGCAGGCGCATTCGCGGGGCTGGATGCGCGTCCGGTCCCCGTCGACATTCGCGCCAGCCCGTTCGACCTCGCGTTGAGCGTCATCGAGCAGGCAGGGAGCTTCGAGCTCTTCCTCCGCTACAGCGGCGAGCTGTTCGAGCCGGAGACCGCTCAACGGATGATTGAGCACTATCAGCGCCTGCTCACCCAGGCGCTGGCCGAACCGCATCTGCCGCTGGCGCGGCTGTCCTTGCTGTCGTCCGACGAGCAGGCGCTGGTGCTTCGCCATGCCCGTCCCGCGCCGCTGGCTTTCGACCTGGATACCTGCCTGCCCGAGCGCATCAGCGCCCATGCGCGAAACACGCCCGAACGGCTGGCGCTTGCCTCCGCCGACGCGCAGTGGACCTATGCCCAACTGGAGGCCCTGAGTCTTCGCGCCGCGCGCACGCTGCGCGCCCAGGGCGTTGGGCACGAGTCCGTGGTGGCCGTCCTCGGCCGCCGCTCCGAGGCCACTGTTCGCGCGCTGCTGTCGCTGCACAAGGCCGGCGCCGCCTACCTCCCGCTGGACGCGCAACTGCCCGCGGCGCGCCTCGTACGGCTGCTGATGGAGAGCCGCGCGCCCTTCGTCCTTCCCCTGGGCCCCGTCGAGGCGCTGCTCACCGAGGTGCTCGCGGAGATACCGCTCGAGCATCGGCCGCGCGTGCTGACGCTCCAGAACCTGGACGCCGAGTCTGACGCGCCGTTGCCTTCCTTCACGACGCCGGACTCGCTGGCCTACGTCCTCTTCACCTCCGGCTCCACTGGCACGCCCAAGGGCGTCATGGTGGACCACCGCGGCATGCTCAACCACCTGCTGGGCATGCAGCACTCGCTGCAACTTGGCGCGTCCGACGTCCTCGCTCAGACGGCGCCGCTCTCCTTTGACATCTCCATCTGGCAGATGCTGGGAGCGCTGGCCGCCGGAGGGACGACCTCCGTCGTGGATGACGACGTGGTGCGTGAGCCCGCCCGGCTCATCGCGGCCTTGCAGCAAGCGGGGGCCACCACCGTGGAGCTGGTGCCTTCGCTGCTCCAGGCCCTGCTCGAAGAGCCTGGAGAGGCGCCACTGCCCGCCCTTCGCCAGATGCTCACCATTGGCGAGGCCCTGCCGCCTTCGACCTGCCGTGCGTGGTTCGAGCGCCACCCCGGCCTGCCATTGGTCAACGCCTACGGCCCCGCCGAGTGCGCGGACACCGCCACCCTCTGGCGCATGCAGGCATCGCCCGCGAGCGCCAGCACGCCCATCGGCACACCCAAGGCCAACATGGAGGTGTACGTCCTGGACGACGCGCTCCAGCCGCTGCCTCCGGGTGTCCCGGGTGAGCTCTACATCGGCGGCACGGGCGTCGGTCGCGGCTACGTGGGACGCGCGGACCTCACCGCCGAGCGCTTCATCCCGCATCCCTTCAGCACCACGCCGGGCGCCCGCCTCTACCGGACGGGAGACCGGGGCCGCTGGAATGCCGACGGAACACTGGGCTTCCTGGGCCGCGTCGACTTCCAGGTGAAGGTGCGCGGCATGCGCATCGAGCTGGGCGAGGTCGAAGCCGCCCTCGCCTCGCTCCCTGGCGTCCGCTCCGCCGCCGTCACCGTCCAGCGACGAGGGCCCTCCGACTCCTGGCTCGCCGCCTGGGTCGTCCCCGCTTCTCCCGACACCGACGTCCACTCCCTTCAGGCCGCCCTCGCTCGTCTCCTCCCGGCCTTCATGCTTCCCTCTCGCTGGGTCCTTCGGGCCCAGCTTCCTCTCACCTCCACCGGCAAGCTCGACCGCAAGGCCCTCGCCACGCTTCCTCTCGACGAGGCACCTTCCCTCTCCGACGGTGGGCCTCCTCGCGGCCCCCTCGAGGAGCTCCTCGCTCAGCTCTTCTGCCAGGTCCTCGGCATCGAGCGCATCGAGCGGGAGGCCAGCTTCTTCCACCTCGGTGGCCATTCGCTCTCCGCCACCCGGCTGGTAGCCCGCGTCCGCCACTCCCTGGGCGTCCAGCTTCCCCTCTCCTCCCTCTTCACCTCCCCTTCCGTCGCCGGCCTCGCGCGGGAAGTCGCTTCGCTTCAGCGAGATACCTCCTCGCTTCCGCTTCCGTCCCCTTCTGACTCGGCGCCTTCGCTCTCCCAGGCTCAGGAGCGGCTCTGGTTCATCCATCAGCTCCAGCCGGACTCCGGAGCTCATGTCGTCGGACAGGCCGCGGAGTGGACGGGCTCAGTGGACGTGGCCGCGCTGGATGCGGCGGCGCGGTGGTTGCTGGAGCGCCATCCGGTGCTGCGCACCACCGTGTCCTCACGACAGGGTCAGCCGCAGGCGAGCGTGTCCCCGGTCCCCGCCAGCGTGCTCCAGGTGGAGCCCCTGGCGCCGGGTGCGGACGCCCAGGCCCGTCAGGCTCGGCGCCTGACGGAAGAAGGCAATCGGCCGTTCGATGTGGAGCACGGTCCGCTGTATCGATTCCTGCTGCTCGAAGCCGAGCAAGCGCGGCATGTGCTGGTCGTCGTTTTCCACCACCTGGTGAGCGACGCGCTGTCCGCGGGCCTGCTCATGCGCGAACTGGGCGAGGCGTATGCCGCCTTCCAGCAGGGCCATGCGCCCACGCTGGCTCCGGTGGCCCTGCACTACGCGGACGTGGCCAGTTGGCAGCGCTCCGAGCCTGTCCGCGCTCGCGACACGGCCCAGCTCGACTACTGGAAGCAGCGGCTCTCCGATGCGCCGGAGCTGCTCCAACTCCCCACCGACAAGCCGCGCCCCCCCGTCCTCACGCACCGGGGCGACAACACCGGCTACCATCCGCTGCCGCCGTCTCTCTCCGAGAGCCTGCGAGCGTTGTGCCGGCAACAGCAGGTCACGCCGTTCATGGTGCTGTACGCCGCGTTCGCCGCGCTGCTGTACCGCTACTCCCAGCAGGACGACTTCTGCGTCGGCACGCCCGTCTCCGGCCGCACCCACCCTTCACTCGAAGGCGTCGTGGGACTGCTCGCCAACACCGTGCCTCTGCGCACGCAGGTGGACGCGTCCACCTCCTTCGCCTCGCTCCTTGCCCAGGTCCGCGCCACCACGCTGGATGCGCTCTCTCATCAGGACGTGCCCTTCGAGCAACTGGTGCGCGCCGTGGGCGTGGAGCGCAGCCCGGGGCACGCGCCGCTCGTGCAGGTGATGTTCGACCTGCATCGCACCGAGCTGTCCGCCGCCAGTGGCTTCCATGCCCTGGGTGCACGGCGCGTCCCCATCGAGACGTGGACGTGCGAGGTCGACCTCTTCCTCACCGCCATCGAGGTGGGCGAGGGCTTCGAGGTCTACTTCCAGTACAGCACCGACCTGTTCGAGCCCGGCACCGTGGAGCGGCTGCGCAACCACTACGTGCAGCTCCTGGCCCACGCGGTGGCCGCGCCTCGCACGTCCGTGGGTGAATTGTCCCTGCTCTCCGCCACCGAACACGAGCAGGTGCTCCAAGGCTTCAACGCCACCGAGCGCCCCTTCGACTCGGAGGGGACCATCGTGTCCCTCATCGAGGCCCAGGTGGCCCGCACGCCGGACGCGCCAGCGGTGGTGGCGCCGGAAGGCACGCTCACGTTCCGGGAGCTGTACACCCGGGCGTCGAGGCTCGCGGCACACCTGACCGCCTCGGGCGCGGGGCCCGAAGCCGTGGTGGGCCTGTGCCTGGAGCGCTCACTGGACGCGGTGGTGTCCCTGGTCGCCATCTTCATCAGTGGCGCGGGCTGCCTCCCCCTGGAGGCGTCGCATCCACCCGCTCGCCGCGCGGCGCTGCTGCGCCAGGCCCGTGCACGGCTCGTTGTCAGCCGCCCGGGACTCTTCGCGGGCGTGGAGCCTGGGGTTCCCCTCGTGTCGCCCGACGTGCGTGGAGACGTGGTGGCCGTCCCCCGCCCCCCGCGCGCCGAGCACCTCGCCTATCTGCTCTACACGTCCGGCTCCACTGGCGAGCCCAAGGGCGTGGAGCTCACCCACCGCAACGTCGTCCACTGCTTCGCGGCGTTCGACACGTACTACGCCACACTGCCGGGAGACTGCTGGGCGTCGTCGGGAAGCCTGTCCTTCGACATCCACCTGGAGGAGCTGCTCTTCAGCATCACCCGTGGCGCGCGCACCGTGTTGCGCGAAGTGGGCCCCCTGGGCCTGGGCCGCGACATCCTCGGCCACGGCATCACCCACGTCGTCATCACGCCGTCCTCGCTGGCCACCGCGCTGGAGGAGCCCGGCGCGGTGGAGGCGTTCCGCTCGCTCAAGGTGCTCGTGACGGGCGGCGAGGTGCTGCCAGACCCGTTGGTGCGGCAGCTCGCGCTCACCCACACGCGGCTGGTCAACACCTATGGCCCCACGGAGACGAGCATCAACGTCGCGGCGGAAATCACGCTGCCCGACCGTCCCGTGCGCCTGGGCCGTCCGCTGGACCGGTGCCGGCTGTACGTCCTGGATGCGAACGGCGCTCCGGTGCCGCCGGGAGTCCCCGGCGAGCTCTACATCGGCGGCACCTGCCTGGGCCGTGGCTACCGCGACCGGCCGGACCTCACCGCCGAGCGCTTCATCCCAGACGCCTTCTCCGGCAGGGAGGGTGACCGCCTGTACCGCACGGGTGACCGGGTGCGGTGGAACGGGGATGGCTCGCTCGGCTTCCTGGGGCGCACCGACTTCCAGGTGAAGGTGCGCGGCGTCCGCGTGGAGCTGGAGGAAGTGGAGGCCGCCCTCCTGCGCCAGCCCGGTGTGAGGCAGGCATCGGTGGTGGTGCGCGGCGCTCAGCGAGATGCACGCCTGGAGGCGTTCCTCGTTCTGGAAGACACGGCTGCCGGCGTCGAGTCCCGGCTCCGCGAAGGGCTGTCGCGCGCGCTGCCAGAGGCCCTGGTGCCCTCGCGCTTCACGGTGCTGACCGCCCTGCCGATGACGACCAGTGGCAAGGTGGACCGCAAGGCACTGGCGGCCCTGCCCATCCCGGACATCGAGCCGGAGGCCGCGCCCGAAGCGCGTCCCCGTGGCGCCGTCGAGGAGCTGCTCGCCCTGCTGTTCTGCCAGGTGCTGGGCCTGCCGCAGGTGCGGCGCGAGGACGACTTCTTCCACATCGGAGGTCACTCGCTGGCCGCCACGCGGCTGGTGGCGCGAGTGCGACAGGCGTTCGACGTGGAGTTCCCGCTCCAGGCGTTCTTCACCGAGCCCACCGTCGCGGGCCTCGCGCGCGAGTTGGAGACGCGACGTGACGGCGCGGCCCCGCTCCCCGCGCCCGTGCCACGTCCAGCGGACGCCGCGTTGGTCCTGTCTCCCACGCAGGAGCGACTGTGGTTCGTGCAGCAGCTCCATCCGGGCACCAGCGCCTATCACCTCGCGGAGGCGGTGGAGCTGGACGGTCCTCTGGACGTGGCGGCGATGGAAGACGCCTTGCGCTGGCTGGTGACGAGGCATCCGGTGCTGCGGCTCGCCGTGCCGGCGCGCGACGGCCTTCCGGCGCCCGTGCTGTGCCCCGCGCCTCCTCGCGTCCTGGAAGTGGAAGAAGCGCCGTCCGCGGCGCAGTGGGCCCGGGACGCGGTTCACGCGTCCTTCGACCTGGCGCGCGGCCCGCTCTATCGATTCCGGCTGCTGCGCACGGCGCCGGAGCAGCACGTCCTGCTGCTCGCCTTCCATCACCTCGTGGTGGACGGGCTGTCGCTGGACGTCCTGGTGCGCGAGCTGGGCGAAGCCTACGCGGCGTTCCATCAACGCCGCACGCCCACGCTGCCGACGCCCCGGCTGGAGCATGCGGACATCGCCGCGTGGCTGCGCACCCCTCCTGCTCGGGAACGGGACGAGGCTCAGCTCGCCTACTGGAAGCAGAAGCTCGAAGGCGTGCCCGGCCTTCTGCGGCTCACCCCGGACAAGCCTCGGCCCGCATCGCCACTGCTGACGGGCGCCATCACCCAGGGCCACGCCCTGTCCGCCGACACGGTGCGCGCGCTCCAGGCCTTCTGCCGCGAGCACCAGGCGACGCCGTACATGGTGCTGCTGTCCGCGTTCTCGGCGCTGCTCCATCGCTACTCCGGCCAGGAGGACTTCTGCGTCGGCACGCCTGTCTCCGGGCGCACGCATCCAGCGCTGGAGGGTGTGGTCGGGCTGATGCTCAACACCGTGGCGCTGCGCACGCCCGTGGCGCCGGATGCGTCCTTCGCCTCGCTGGTGGCCGGCGTGCGCGCCACCACGCTGGAAGCGCTGGCGCACCAGGACGTTCCGCTGGACCGGGTCGTCCAGGCCTTGGGCGTGGAGCGCTCCGCCGGGCACTCGCCGCTGTTCCAGGTGATGTTCGACCTGGTGCGCGCGGACCGCACGCTGGCGGACGCCTTCCCGGACCTGCGCGCCCGGCCGCTCCAGCCGGAGCTGCTCACCAGTCCGTTCGACCTGTCGCTGTGGGTCGCTGAATCCTCCACCGGCTACACCCTGGCGCTGCGCTACGGCACCGAGCTGTTCGAGCCCACCACCGCACAGCGACTCATGGGACATTACGTCCGGTTGCTCGAGCACGCGCTGGAAGCGCCGGACACCGCGGTGGCCGCGCTGGAGCTGCTGCCCGCGAATGAGCGAGTGCACCTGCTCCGGACGTGGAACGACACGGGCGCGGACTTCCCGCGCGAGCACACCGTCCATGCGCTGTTCGAGGCCCAGGCCGCGCGCGCGCCGGATGCCCCCGCCGTCCTGCACGACGGGGACGTGATGACCTACGGCCAACTGGATGCACGTGCCAACCAGCTCGCGCGGTACCTGCGGCGGATGGGCGTCCGGAGCCAGACGCTGGTGGGCCTGTGCCTCCGCCGTTCCGTGGACATGGTCGTGGCGGTGCTCGGCGTGCTGAAGGCGGGAGGCGCCTATGTTCCGATGGATGCGTCCCAGCCACCTGCCCGGCTGAGCTTCCTGCTGGAGGACACCGGCGCGCCCGTGCTCGTCACCGAGGACGCGGTGGCGGACACGCTGCCCGTCTCGCAGGCGCTCGTGCTGTGCCTGGACTCCGAATGGGAGCGCACCGCCGGGCGTGAGTCGGACGCGACGCTCGAATCCGCCGCTTCGGCGGAGGACCTCGCCTACCTCATCTACACCTCCGGCAGCACCGGGCGGCCCAAGGGCGTCATGGTGGAGCACCGGGGCGTGGTGAACTACCTGCACTGGGCCCGGAAGGCGTATGCCGTCGATGACGGCGCGGGCGCCCCCGTTCATTCCTCACTGGCCTTCGACCTCACCATCACCAGCCTGCTGCTGCCGCTCACCGCGGGCAGGCCCGTGACGCTCGTTCCGGAAGAGGACGGCGTGGACGGCCTGGCCACCGCGCTCCGCACGAGCGCGGACTTCAGCCTGGTGAAGCTGACGCCTGCGCACCTGCAGATGCTGGCCGCACAGCTTCCGCCCGAGGCGCGCGCGGGCCATACCCGCGCCTTCGTCATCGGTGGCGAGGCGCTCACCTCCGCCACCGTGGAGCCCTGGCGGCAGCACGCGCCGGGCACGCGGCTCATCAACGAGTACGGCCCCACGGAGACGGTGGTGGGCTGCTGCGTCTACACCGTGGAGGCAGACACGCCGGTGGAAGGCGCGGTGCCCATTGGCCGCCCCATCGCCAACACGCGCCTCTATGTCCTGGACGCCGCCCTCAGGCCGGTGCCCGCGGGTGTCCCTGGCGAGCTCTACATCGGAGGCGAAGGCGTCGCGCGTGGGTATTGGCGCAGGCCCGAGCTCACCGCCGAGCGCTTCGTGCCAGACCCGTTCTCCTCCGTTCCGGGCGCGCGGATGTACCGCACCGGCGACCGGGTGCGTCTGCGTCCGTCGAACGTGCTGGAGTACCTGGGCCGCGTGGACTTCCAGGTGAAGGTGCGTGGCCACCGCGTGGAGCCGGGCGAGGTGGAGGCCGCGCTCATCGAGCTGCCGGGTGTCGCTGCCGCGGTGGTGGTCCTCCGTGAGGACGGCACCACGGGCCCCCGGCTGGTGGGCTACGTCACCGGCCACGACGAGGTGCCAGAGACGGAGCCCCTGCGCGCATCACTGGCACAGCGGCTTCCCGCACACATGGTGCCCTCCGCGCTCGTCGCGCTGGCTCGGCTTCCGCTGACGGCCAATGGCAAGGTGGACCGGGAGGCACTGCCCGCGCCGGAAGCCCCCGCGGCGTCGGACGAGGACTTCGTTTCGCCGTCCACACCCACCGAGCACGCCCTGGCTCAGCTCTGGGAGGAGCTGCTGGGCGTGCAGCGAGTGGGTGCCCGGGACGACTTTTTTGAGTTGGGAGGCCACTCGCTGTTGTCCGTCCAGCTCGCCTCGCGTGTCCGGGAGCGGTTGGGCGTCGAGCTGCCCGTGGCCACGCTGTTCGCCACGCCCACACTGGCGGCGCTCGCGGCCCGTATCGATGCGTCCCCCAAGGTCTCGGAGCGTGTGGAGTCCATGCCCCAGGCGCGGCCGGAGCGCATCCCCGCGTCGCTGGTGCAGGAGCGCCTCTGGTACGCGATGCAGCTCCCGGAGGCGCCGCCCTTCGTCGTCGTCGCCGCGCTGGTGCTCGACGGCACGCTGGACGTCGCGTGTCTGGAGGCCGCCCTGGAAGCCGTGCTGGAGCGCAACGCCACGCTGCGCACCACCTTCCGACTGGAGCACGGAGCCGTCTTCACCCAGGAGCATCCCGTCATCCGGCCGGTGCTCGTGCAGACGGACCTGTCCCACCTGTCCGCCGCTGAGGCCCTGGACGCCGCGCGCGCCATCGCCACCCGGCATGACCGCGAGCCCTTCGCCGTGGACCAGGGCCCGCTGTACCGCTTCGAACTGGCACGGCTGGACGCCCATGGCACGCGCCATGTGCTCGTCGCGTCCATGAGCCATCTGGTCAACGACGGCATCGGGATGGGGGCCTTCCTGGAGGAACTCGCTCAGGCCTGGGCCGGAACCACAGCCCACGCGCGCACCACGCCGCTGCTGCCTCCGGCGGCGCGGACGTATGCGGACTTCGCGCTCTGGCAGCGGAGCCCCAAGCACCTGCTCGAAGTGGATGCCGCCGTGGCCTCATGGAAGGCCGCGCTGGCACACGCGCCGTCCGTCCTCGACCTGCCGCTGGACTTCCCTCGCCGCGCGCCCGCGCTGAACGCGAACATGCGGCCGGAGCCCCTGTCCCTCGACTCCGAGGCGATGTCGGCGCTCCACGCGCTGGCCCGCCGCGAGGGCGTGTCTCCCTTCACCGCGGTGCTCGCGCTGATGCAGCTGTGGCTGCACCGCCTCAGCTCACAGCCGCACGTCGTCGTCGCGTCACCCTTCTCGGGCCGCGTGCTGCCGGGCGCCGAGCGGCAGGTGGGCTACTTCGCCAACGTGCTGCCGCTGTGCACCGAGGTGGCGGGCACGCCGTCCTTCCGCGCGCTCCTGCGCCGCGCCTGGGACGTGGTGGGGCACGCCACGGCGAGCCAGGAAGTCCCCTTCAAGCGCATCGCGGACGCGGTGCAGCCGGATGCGCCTCGCACCGCCCCGCCGCTGGCCCAGGCCCTGCTGCTGCTGGACAGCCCCGCATCCCTGTCCTTCAACGGACTGGGGACCACGTACCTGGACGGCGAGAGCATCTTCCCCGCCTACGACGTGGTGCTGCACCTCATCGAACGGCCCGAGGGCGGGACGCTGGGCTTCCTCGCCACCGACAGCGCCCTCTTCACCTCCGCCACGGCGCAGCGCATGGCCCGCGCCTTCGAGCAACTGCTCACCGAGGCCGTGCGCACCCCGGACGCGCCTCTGACCCGGCTGTCGCTGCTGTCCTCGCAGCAGCGCGCGCAGGTGCTGGCCACGTTGAATGGTGGCCCGCAGGTCATTCCAGAGGGCGCCTGCATCCACACGCTCTTCGAGGCGCAGGTGCGCCGCTCGCCACACGCCCCCGCCGTGGCCCATGGTGATTCGACGTGGAGCTACGCGGAGCTCAACGCCCGCGCCAACGCGCTGGCCGCGCGCCTGCTCTCCCGGGGCATGCAGCCCGAAGAGCGCGTGGGCGTGGTGATGGAGCCCTCCAACCAGGGCATGGCCGCGCTGCTGGGTATCCTCAAGGCGGGTGGCGCCTACGTCCCGCTGGACGCCGGGTGGCCGGAGCCTCGCAAGCGCTCGGTGCTGACGCGCTCAGGCGTGCAGCGGCTGTGGGTGGATGCCGAGGCGCTGGAGGCACACGCGGGCCTGGTGCACGACGTGGAGGTGCCGCCCCAGCCCGCGCACATCGCCGAGGACCTGGAGCCCGGCCCCCGGCACGTCGCGGCCTCGCAAGTGGCGTACATCGTCTTCACGTCGGGCTCCACCGGCGAGCCCAAGGGCGTCATGGTGGAGCACCGCAGCGTGGTGAACCACAACGTCGCTCTGGCCGCGCGCTTCGGCTTGCGCCCGGGCGACCGGATGCTCCAGTTCGCGCCGCTCAGCTTCGACGCGGCGGCGGAGGACCTCTACCCGCCGCTCGTGGTGGGCGCCACGGTGGTGATGCGCAGCGGACTGGTGCCCGCGCACGTCATGACGCCGTACCTGGAGGAGACGGACATCACCCTCATCAGCCTGCCCCCCACGTACATCGAGGAGTGGATTCGCCAGATGGAGTCCCACGGCCAGCGAGTGCCCGCGCGGCTGCGCCTGCTGGCACCCGGTGGCGACGTGCTCAAGCGCGAGACGTATGAAGCCTGGGTGCGCGTGGGCGGTGGCCATGCACCGTGGCTCAACGTCTACGGCCCCACCGAGTGCACGATTACCTCCGCCACCTGTGACATCCCGGGCGCCGAGGGACTGGGCACCGACGCCACCTTCCCCATCGGCCGGCCCATCTCGCGCGTGCGCATCCACCTGCTCGACGAGCACCTGGAGCCGGTGCTGCCAGGGCTGCCCGGGCGCGTGTACATCGGCGGCGCGGCACCGGCTCGGGGCTACCTGGGCGCTCCGGACCTGACCGCCGAGCGCTTCATCCCCGACCCCTTCGCCACCGAGCCCGGCGCGCGCATGTACCACACGGGTGACCTGGCCCGGATGCTGCCGGACGGGCGGCTGCGCTTCCTCGGCCGCGCGGACCATCAAATCAAGATTCGAGGCTTCCGCGTCGAGCTGGCCGAAATCGAGGCCTGCTTGCGTCAGTTCCCAGGCGTCGAGGAAGCCGTGGTGCTGGCGCGTGCCGGCGGCTCCGGACAGACGCAGCTCCAGGCGTTCCTCCAGGCACCGCCCCAGCATGTGCGCGCGGACGCGCTGCGTGAGCACGTCGCGGCGCGGCTGCCCTCGTACATGGTGCCCGCGGCCCTCGTCGTCCTGGAGGCGCTGCCCATCAACGCCAACGGCAAGGTGGACCGGCAGGCACTGCCAGACCTGTCCGCGCAGCCTGCCGTGCCGCCCGCGCAGGAGACTCCGGGCGAGCACCTGGAGACGCCCTTCCGCACCACGCTGGAGATGGCCATGGAGCGGCTGTGGCGCGAGGTGCTGGGGCGCACGGACATCGGCGCGGGTGATGACTTCTTCCAGGTGGGCGGCGACTCCATCCTCGCGATGCGGCTGCTGAGCCGGCTGGAGGAGGAGCTGGGCGTGCCCGTCCCCCTGGCCACGCTCTTCCAGTACCCGGTGTTCCGTGAGACGGCCGATGCCGTGCATGAGCTGCTGGCCGAAGGGCCCCCGCGCTCCAGCGTGGTGTCCCTCTCCGGCAAGCAGACGCCGAAGTCAGCGCCGCCCTTCTTCGTGTTCCACCCCGCCGACGGCGAGCTGCACTACTACCGGAACCTCACCCCGCTGCTGGAGCCCGGCCTGCGGTGCTACGGCGTCCAGGCCCCCGAGACGCAGTCGAAGCACGGCCACGCCACCTTCGACGCGCGCATCGCCGCGTACGTGCGGGACATCCAGGAAGTGCAGCCACACGGCCCCTACCGCTTCGCGGGCTACTCGTTCGGCGGGTACCCGGCGCTGGGCGTCGCGGCGGCGCTGGAGGCGCAGGGCGAAACCGTGGAGCTGCTGGCCCTGGTGGATGCCCTGCCCGCGGTGGAAGGGCCCCAGGGGTCGGCGGAGGACCCGGTGCGCTCCATGGCGGAGGAGTTCGGCGTCCTGGACGCCACGCTGGAGGCGGAGCTGGCCCCGCTGGACGACGCCGCGCGCTGGGAGCGGGTGACGGCGCTGGGCCGTGAGCTGGGCATGCTGGCCCCCCACTCTCGCGCCGCCGACCTGCGCCGCATCTGGCACGTGCTGGGCGAGGTGCTGGTGCCGCAGGTGGTGGGCTGGAAGGTGCCGTCCGTACGCGCCCGGGTGCAGCTCTTCACGAGCGCGCCGTCACGGGCCCTGCACGGAGACACGCTGGGATGGGAGCGGCACCTGACGCGCGAGCAGCTCGACGTGGTGCCGCTGGCCAGCTCCCACTTCGGCACGCTCCAGCAGCCCTGCGTCCAGGAGTTGGCGAACCACCTCCTGGCGGTGCTGAAGCGGCAGGGAGGCTAATCAGCGCAGGCGGCTCTCCAGCCACGCCTTGGTGAAGATGTTGGCGTCCAGCGGCGCCAACACCACCTCGTCGTAGCGGACCACCATCTGCGTGCCTTCCTGCTCCTCCGTCTCCAGCACTTCCTTGTAGTGGAGGACATGCTTGCCGGAGAGCGGATCCTTGATGCGCTGGTAGCTGCGCACGATGTCGGTGCGCAGCGTGCGGCCGGACGCGGTGTAGCCCACCTTCTTGACGATGTTGTTCTGCGGGTCCACCCAGATGCGCATCAGCGGGAACGTCACCTGGTCGTTCTTCGCCGTCAGCAGCAGCTTGCGGTACGCCACGCCGTTGACGGTGTCGTCGCCCTCGTCCTTGCCGGCGTAGTCCTCGGCCAGCCGCGAGCGGTCGAAGTCCGCCTCGCAGGTGAAGGTGTTGAGCAGGTTGGTGCGCTGGGTGTTGCGCCGCCACGAGCCCGTCGTCGCCTCGTAGTCCCACAGGTTGCGGCCGATGCGCAGCGTCCCCATGCCCGCGAGGTGCCGCGGCTTGGTGGAAAGGAAGAGCAAGTCGTTGTCGGCCTCGCGCCGGTAGACATGGACCTCCATGGCCCGCTTGGCGCCGTCCTTGCGCGTCTCATAGAGGCGGATGACGCCCTTATAGTCGCTGGTGAAGGACATCTTCTCGTCGATGTGGCGCAGCAGCGCATCGGGCGCCAGCCTGGGCTCGGCCTCCGCGAGCGCCACCGCCGGAAGCAGCAGGGTCCAGCCGAGCAACAGGACGGACAGCGGGCGTCGTGCGTTCATCACAAGGACTCCATGGCGGAACGAGGAGGAAGCGAAGCGGCCCGGAAAGCCGGGACGATGGAAGCCAGGCCCGCGCCCAGCGTCACCAGGAGCACCGCGGCCACCACGTGCCCCAGGGTGGGCGCCAGCGGCAACGTGCCGCTGAAGAACAGGGTGGAGAGCGCGTCCGGCACTGGCAGCACGTCGCGCAGGAGCAGCCCCAGCCCCGCCGCCATGCCAGCGCCCACGAGCGAGGCCGCCCACCCCACCAGCAGCCCCTCCAGCATGAAGGCGGCCACCAGCGAGCGGCGCTGCATGCCCATGGCCCGCAGCGTTCCAATCTCCCGCGTGCGCTCGCGGACCGACACATTGAGCGAGACGAAGAGGCCCACCACCACGACGCCGAACACCACCGCGCCCACCAACACCAGCAGCAGCCCCAGTCCCTGGCCCACGAAGTCGAGGAAGGCCGCCTCGTCCTCCCAGGTGCTCACGTCCAGCTTCTGGCCCGCCCAGCCCTCGCGCAGCAGGGGCCCCAGCTTGTCGCCGTAGGCCTCGTGCGCGGGCGGCAGCACCTCGTAGCCGGCCTTCTGGAGCGCGCCACGCAGCGTCCCCGCCAGCGGCTCCAACTCCGTGCCGTCGCCGCAGAGGAGCTGAATCACGCTGGCCGAGTCCGGACGGAAGCCATACAGCTCGCGCAGCATCGCGTTGGACACCAGCAACCCCGCGGACTCGCCCAGGACACCCGCGCGCTCCAGCAGGGCCACCACCTCCACGTCCACCGCGTTGCGCTTGCCGCCCGGCATCTGCACGAAGAGCGTGGCCAGCTCGCCCACCTCCACCTGGAGCCGCTCCGCCAGCGACGTGGACAGCGCCACCGTGCGCGGCTGCGCGAGGGCTTCCAACGAGCCGGCGCGCACCCGGAAGCCCGCGGTGCCCTCGGCCGCGATGTCCAGGCTCATCAGGTACGAGCGCACGCGGTGCCGTCCCGCGCCCGCGGTGGCCGAGCCCCGGCCCCGCTCGCGCACCTGGCACTCCGCGGGCACGTGCGGTTGGAGGACGGAGCGAACCCGCGAGGTGTCCCCCACCACGGGGAAGATGGAGTCGGGATGCTCCTTGAAGTAGCCCCCGATGTTGAGGTCGCCCGCGAGGAAGGTCCGCACGGCCTCGCGCTGCGCCCGGGCGACGCCCGCGCTCACGGACATCACGCCCACCAGCACGGCGCTGGCGCCCGCGAGCACGATGAGCAGCAACAGTCCCCGCTCGCGGTGGGCCAGGAGGTTTCGGAAGGCAATTTGGAGAAGCGCGCGCATCGGTTCAGCCCTCGCCCTTCCGCATGGCTTCGATGGGCGCCACCGCGCTGCCTCGCCAGGCCGGCACCAGCGTCGCCAGCAGCACCACGGCCGTCACCGCCACCACCACGGCCACGGTTCCGCCCAGCGCCAGCGCCGGGCGCAGCACCGGCCCGCCCAGGAAGAACTGCAGGGAGCCATCCTCCACCGCCACGCCGTCTCCGGTCGCGAGCCACAGCAGCGCCGCGCCCAGCACCGCGCCCAGGACGCTGCCGATACCGCCCAGCAGCGACCCTTCCAGCAGCAGCGAGGTGAAGACCTCGCGACGTTGCATTCCCACCGCGCGCAGCGTGCCGACCTCCGCCACGCGTTCCCGCGCCAGCAGCAACAGCGTTCCAGCGGCGACCAGCGCGACGAAGGAGGACATCAGCAGCGCGAAGAGCAGCAGCACCGCCTGGAGCATCACCACCAGACCGCCCAGCAGCCCACCCGCATCCTGCCAACCCACCGTGGCCAGGGCTTCACCACCGGGCAGCGCGCGGATGCGGGCCGCGACGTCCTCGGCGGAGGCGCCGGGCGCCAGCACCACCGCGGCCTGCAACACCGTGCCGCGTGAGAGTTCGTCCTCGGAGAAGGTCTCCGGCAGGGCCCGAGCACGCTCGAAGACAGGGGCCTGTTCGGTGTGCGCCGTCTGCGCCTCCGCCTCCACGATGTCGGGCGGATGGAAGGCGTCCAGGGACTCGGGGGGCGCCATGGCCTCCCCTTCCATCCCAAAGGTCTCGAACAGCGCCCGCGCCTCGTCCTGCTGTGCCTGGGTGAAGCGGCCAGACAGGTGCCGCGCCGTGACGAGGTCCACCACGCTCATGGTGTTGACCCGGCCGTCGTCGCCGCCCAGGCCCCGGAAGCGGAAGGTGCCGAAGACTCGCACCGGCACGGCGGTGCCGCTCTCCAGCGGCGTCTTCAGTGACAGCACGTCCCCGGGCTTGAGCCGGTACAGCGGCAGCGAGGGCGCCAGCTCCCCGTAGAACTGTCCGAAGCGGGTGTCGAAGTTGGCGTCGTCCACCGAGAGGAAGCGCGCCAGCAGGGCCTCCAGTTCGCCCGGCTCGCCCAGCACGCGGGCCAGTCCTGCCTGGAGCGCCGTGGCGCGCTCGATGTCCAGGCGAGCCACCAGGTCCGGCACCTCCGCGACGTTGCGCTCCACCAGCGTGCGCAGCTGCTCGTCCTCCGCCAACGTGAGGCCCCGCTCGCGCTCGCGGCGCAGCGTGTCCATGCGCACGGCGATGGGGTGCTTGAAGTGCTGCTCGTACGTCGCGTGCCCCATGACGAGGCCCCGCGTCCCTGGCGGAGGAAGCTGCCCGGAGACGAGCTCGAAGCGCGGGAAGGCCCGGGCGAAGCGCGCCACGTCCGTGCCCAGGTAGTCCACCGGAAGCTCTTCCCCCTCGCCCGCTTGCCGCGCCACGCGGTTCTCCAGCACCTCCAGCAGGCCCTGTGGATCCTCGGTGAGCCGCTCCCAGAAAGGGGGCTCGGCCGCGTCCCGCAGCACGCGCAGGTCATCCGCGAAGGCGGGCTCCTCCGCGAAGGCTTCGCTCCGGCGATCCGCGTTGCGCGCCACGCGCGCCAACGTCAGCCGCAGGTCCTCCCCCAGACGGCGCAGCCGTGCGTCCCGTTCCTCGGAGGCCGGCGCCCGCGCCGCCTCGCGCAACACCGCCAGCTTTTCATCCAGGGCGTTGCCTCGGAACACAGCGCCCATGCCCAGCTCCAGCGGCACCACCGCCTGGACGCCGGGGAGGTCGCGCAGCCGGGGCTCCAGGGCGCCGTAGTCCGGAATGGGTTGCAGGTCCGGGACGCCCCCTGGCCCCACCACCACCTGGGGCGTTCCCGTGGAGGCGGCGGCGTAGACCTGGAGGTCCCCCGCGCCGCTCTCGATGAGACTTCGCCGCGTGCCGTCATGGATGGTGCCCATCAACGACACGCCCGGCGTCAGCAGCGCCGCCGCGCCTGCCGCCAGCAGCCCCACCACCCAGCTTCGGGGGCGGGCCAGCACACCTTGAACAGTGAGCGACCACAGCGTCACGCAGACTCCTCGGTCCGGTGCCAGGCCCGGACAAGGCGTATGCCCGGGTGGGTGGACGCTACAACGGACGGGACGGAGGGACTACCGGCTCGCTCACGTGGGCTCCAGCACGCGCAGGAGCAGGTCCACCTGCGCGTCGCTGAGCACCGAGACGTCCAACTGCGTCAGGTCCACCACGCGCCGCACGTGCTCCGCCAGCGCCGTGGCCGTGGGGTGCTCGAACAGGGCCACCTCGCGCAATTGCAGGCCGGTGCGCTCGTTGATGCGCGCCACCACCCGGGTGGCCTGGAGCGAGCTGCCGCCCAGCGTGAAGAAGTCAGAACCAATGCCCACGCCCTGGGCGCCGAGGACCTCATGGAAGGCGTCCATCACCACCCTCTCGAATGGCCCGGCGGCGGCTCCGTCCCCCGCCCCGGAGAGGTCGGCGGCCAGCGCCTCACGGTCCACCGCGCCGTCCGCTCGGCGGGGCCACTCCGGCAGAGGGTGAAGCACCGCGTCGGAGAGCCCCACGGGCGGGACGTCTCCCGGCCGCTGCACCAGGAAGACATGGGCCGTCTCCAGGCGCTGCCCCTCGCCCAATCCCGCCTGACGCCAGGGCCAGGCCGCCCCCACCACGCCCGACAGCAGGTGCGCGGGCGCGTGCTCCACCGCCAAGGCCACGGAGGCCAGGGCCTGGGATGGCTCCAGCACCCGGTAGCCCGGCGGCGCGGCCCCCAGTGAGCGCGCGAGCCCCGTCTCCCGCACCTGGCTCAGTGATACCGCCACCGCGTGGCGGCCCTGTGCGGTCAACCGCTCGGCGAACCGTTCGAGGAAGGCCGTACCGGCGCAGTAGGCCGCGTGGCGACCCGCGCCCAGCGTGCCCATCAACGACGCCGCGAAGACGCAGACGGCCTGGGGCCTGTCCCTCAAGACTGCCGCGAGGGCCCTCGCGCCCAGCGCATGTGCGGCGGCGCCTCGCACCAGCGTCTCCGGCGTCTCGTGCTCCAACGCGACGGGCGTCAGCGTGCCCGCGAAGTGGAAGGCGCCGTCGAGCGACTGACCGAAGTGCGCCTCCGCGTCCTGCACGGCCTTCCGAAGCGCGACCTCGTTCGTGACGTCCACGGAGACATACTTCGCGGTGCCCAGCTCGGACTCCAGCGCCATTGCCTCGGAACCATGAGGGCGCCGCCCCACGAGCAGCAGCCGGGCGTCCAGCCCCTGCCGCAGCTGACGCGCCCACTCACGTCCCAGGCCACCGAGCGCGCCTGTGACCAGGTAGAGCCCTCCCCGCGTCAAGCGCTGGGGTGCCGCGAGCGCTGGCGGCGTCCACGGGGTGAAGACGCGCTCCCACCGCGTGCCTTCCCGCCACGCCACCTCGCGCGCGGCATCCTGGGAGGCGAGTTCGCGGGCGACAACATGGGCGGTGGCGGACACGTCCGGAGGCGTCCACGCCACCCGCGCGTCCAGCCCCGGAACCTCCGCCACGGCGCTCCAGAGCAGGCCCGGCGTCAGCAAGGCGGCCAGCGAAGCCGCGTCGTCCCCTCCCGACTCCGGAAGCACCGCGAGCACGCGCACGACTGGAGCGCCCTCGTCTCGCCTGGCCAGGGACTGGAGCGCATGAAGCAGCGGCGCCATGCGAGCGACCACCGCCGCTTGCGGCGCGACATCCGAGACCGCCCCCTGGGCAGCTGCGGCAACGCCCCCGGAGACGCCTCCGCCAGGCGCGCTGGAGGCAGCGTCCTGGAAGCGCGCATCCGGAGCCGTCATCTCCCCGCGAAGCAAAGACTCACGAACCGCGGGCGCCTCCGGCAGCAGCACCACCACGTCGCCACAAGGCACACGGCGCTCCGCAAGGGCCTCAATGGCACGAACGAGCTCACCGCTCGCCTCCGGCGCCACCCGCACCACCTCGCGGCCGTCAGCCTGTTTGCGCAATGCCTCAGTGAAGGCTTCGTCCGCGACGACGACCACGGCACCGCGTGTTCCCGCCCTGGACGCCAGCGGCCGAGGCACCCACCGGGACACCGCCAGGCACGGCGGCATCGTGGCGGGTCCGCCCAGGACGCGCAGCGCGCGGTGGTACTCGGCCCCCAGCTCGCCCGCCTCGAAACGGCGACGCAATTCGGTGCGGCCCCGCTTCCCCAACTCCGTGCGCGGCACCTGCTCGCGCGCCAGGGGCAACAGGTGCGCGACATGGAAGCCGAGCACCCGGCCCACCTTCTCCCGGATGCTCCGCAGCAACTCCGCCAGCGGCGGCGCATCCGGCGTGGGCACGAAGCAGACAGCCAGTTCATCCGTCTGGGCCGTGCCGCTCCGCGTCGGGCAGGCCACGGTGTACGACGGCAGCACGCCAGGCACCGACTCCACCACCTCCTCGATGTCCTGCGGGTAGACGTTGTTGCCGTGGAGGATGAGGACCTCCTTCTGGCGGCCCGCGATGGACATCTGCCCGTCCTGAATCACGGCCATGTCCCCGGTGCGAAACCAGCCATCGGCGGTGAAGGAGCGCGCGTTGAGCTCCGCGTCATCCAGGTAGCCGGACAGCACCTGCGCCCCCCGGGCCTGCAGATGGCCGACCTGACCTTCGGGAACCACCGCGTCGGCGTCGTCCACCACACGCAGGGCCGCGCCCACCGGAGGCGGGCCCAGCTCCGTCGCCGCTTCCACGGGATGGGTCCGCACGCCCCGCGTCATCGAGAAGAAGGACGACGTCTCCGCCATGCCCCAGGCCGGACACACCGCGTCCTCGCGCAGTCCGCTGTCGCGAAGGGACTCGGAGAAGCGCCGGAGCGTCGCGGGCAACACGGACTCTCCACCAGAGGCCAGCACGCGCACCTGCTCCAGCCGCCACGCGCGGCGCTCCTCGCGCTCCAGCCGGTCCGCCACCAGGCCGTAGGCGAAGTTGGGGGCCCAGCTCATCGTCCCGCCGAACTCCGTGAGCAAATCCAGCCAGCGCAGCACGTCCGCCAGGACGTAGTCGCGCGCCACCAGCACATGGGGCGTGCGGGTGCGCAGCGCGAGCAGGTGGGGGTAGCTCGTCCCCGCCACGTGGTCCAAGGGCATCCAGCTCACGCCCAAGTCCCCAGGCAGATACCAACCGCCGGCCACCATCCCCTCGCCCATCGCCATCAGGTTGGCGTGCTTCAGCACCACGCCCTTGGGCCGCCCGGTGCTCCCAGATGTGAAGGAGAGGATGGCGGGCGCCTCCGGCTCCACGGCCGCGAGGGGCCCCGGCTCCGCGCCCGACAGGGATTGCAGCGCCAGGGCGCGCAGCCCCGCCTCCGACAGCGGCGCCGTGGCCCTCGCCTCCGTGAGCAGCCACGGTGTCTCCAGCCGCTCCGACACCGAGACGAGCCGCGCGACGCCAGGCTGCGAGCGCTCCAGCGACGCCGGCAGCGCCAGCGGCACCGGCACCACGCCGCCGAGCGTGCAGGCCCAGAAGCCACGCACGAAGTCGCCCGGGCGCTCCATCGCGAGCATCACCCTGTCACCCGACTTCGCGCCCCGCGCCCGCAGACCGCCCCACAGCCGGAGCGCCTCGTCCCAGAGCGCGGCGAACGTCAGCGTCTCCCGCTGCCCCTGTACATCGATGAAGGTGATGACATGACCGGGAGCGTGCGCCACGGCCTGCTGGAGCAACTCGACGAGCGTCCGCGGCGCGCCCGCGGGCATGCTGCGCGGTCCCGAATCGATGAGGGAAGGCCGGCTGCCCGCGTCATTCCGCGCCGGAGTCCGGGACGAAGACACAGGCGCCGCGCCACCCGCCTTCAGTCGCAGCGCGGCGGGAAGCAAGGCGTCCAGCGGCGTGTGGACCTCATCGTCCCGCCGGGCCCCCACGAGCGCCACCGCCTCGATGCCCTGTTGCCGGAGCGCGCCCTCCAGGGACTGAAGCCTCGCGGGCACGGGCGGCGTGCCCCGGCGCAGCGCCGCCGCGTCCACGTCACCGGAGTCGAGCCGGGGCAGCGCGTCCACCAGCGCCACTGCGGGCACATCCGGCCCCAGGCGCTCGTGAAGCAGTGCGTCCAGTTCAGCCGCTCGCACCGCGCGCCGAGGCACCACCCAGGCCACTTCGGGCGACACCCAGACGTCACGGACGCGCGCTTCCGCACGCAGGAACTCCTCGACGAGTTGCACCATCGACGCGCGTGATTCCATGTCTCAAGCGTATCAGAGCCGCTCCCGGCCCTGCCGCGAGGGCACCGGGTTGCACCCGGAGGACGGGTGGGAACAAGCTGTGGGTTCATGGCCGCCCCCCACGAGCCCGTCTCCCTCGCACAGTCACTCCACTTCTGGGCGCGCAACGCCTCCAACGAGTCCGCCCTCTTCCAGACAGCGCTCCGGGTGGGGCTCTTCGACGCACTCACCGTGGAGGGCCGTGGTGAACCACTGCCAGTGGAGACGCTGGCGGAGCGGCTCGGCTGTTCCGCGCGAGGACTCCGCTCACTGCTGGAGTTGCTGGTGTGCCTGGACTTCGTCCGCATGGACGACGCGCGCCGCTTCAGCCTCGCGCCCCACACCGCCACCCTCCTGGGCGACGCCGCCTTCCGCCAGCAGCTCCAAGCCGAGCTCCCCTGGTGGGGCCCCATGGGGCTGCTGGCCGACGCCGTGAAGTCCGGCGAGCCGGTGGACTTCGAGGGTCAGCGCTGGGACGTACTCAGCCACCTGCGCGAGCGACTGGTGGCGCCCACGCCGTTCGCCACTCCCGCGCACGAGGACTTCTTCGACCGCTTCACCCGCAGCGGCCTGCGCACCCAGGTCCTCCTGGCCGCGGGACAGAGCGGGTTGTTGGCGGCGCTCGCCGAGGACGTCCGCACGGAGCAGGCGCTGGGCGAGTCCACGTCCACGCGGGCCCCGGGGGTGCTGCTGGAAGCGCTGGCCGTGCTGGGAATGACGCGGCGTCAGGAGGATGGGTGGGCGCTGACACCTGAGGCGAAGACGCTGCTGGAAGGAAAGGCCCTGGCCTACCTGGTGCGCTCGCTGTCCGTGTCCGCGCGGTACTGGGAGGCCCTCGGGCGCCTGGACGAGACGGTGCGCCACGAGCGCTACGTGCTCGACCTGAAGGACCCCGAGGTGAGCGGGCGCTTCTACGCGGACAACTCCCAGCAAATCACCGCCGTGTTCGCCACCCACTTCCAGCTCAGCCGCCGCGCCGCGGCCACGCTCGCGGGCGTGCGTCCGCTGGAGGGCGCCGCGGTGCTGGACATCGGCACCGGCTCGGGCGTGTGGGGCGCGGCCTTCGCGCGCGCGTCGTCCTCCACACACGTCACGTACTTCGACCAGGCCATCGTGCTGGAGCAGGTGCGCCGCAACGTCGCGAAGCTGGAGGTCGCGGACCGGGCGCGCTTCTGGCCGGGGAACCTCTTCACCCAGGACTTCGGCGCCGCGGACTTCGACGTCATCATCCTCCCCCAGGTGCTCAACGTGCTGAGCCCGAAGGACGTCCCAGACATCTTCGCGCGCGTGGCCCGGGCACTGCGTCCGGACGGCATCCTCGTCATCGCCGAGTACGTGCTCAACGAGCGCCGCGACGGCCCCCTGGACCACCTCTACTTCGGCTTCCGTCGCTTCATGACGAACGAGGGCGACCTGCTGTCCGCCTCCGAGTACGCGAAGCTGCTCGCGGACGTGGGCCTCACCGCGTCCGTCTGCATCCCCCTGCCCACCCAGGAACTGGTGTTCGCCGCGCGAGACGGCGTGTCCCTGCCCACCGCGCTGGCCCCGCCGCCCCGGCCGCCTTCTGCCTGACACAGCGCGATACATCTGACACAGCGCGATACATCTCCCGCCCCTCGCCTTGCCCGGAGAAGGGTGCCCGGTTAGCGTTCCCTCTGTCCGCCCCCCTCGCCCCGAAAGGTCTCCCGTGAGCGCCGCGCCGCAGGAGGACAGCGACGCCCTGCCGTCCCCAGCCGCCCGGCCCGTGCGTGGCGTGCGCCCGACCTCCGTCGCCGCGAGACTGCGCGCCGAATACGCACGAGAGGTCGCCGCGCTCGGCTACCACGCGCACTCCGTGCCCGGCGCGTTGGCCCACCTGGCGCTGCACCTGGGCCTGGCCGTGGCCATGGCGGCGGCGTTCGAGCTGCTGCTGCCACACGCGCCGCGCGCCGCCTGGCTCGTGTACCCCCTGCTGGCCTTCCTCATCGCGACGCGCTTTCGCGCGGTGGGCAACATGCTCCATGAGGCGTGTCACGGCATGCTCGTGCGCGGCAAGCGCCACAACCGGAACCTGGGGCACCTGCTGGCGGTGCTCGACCTGACGGCCCTGGACCCGTATCGCAGGGACCACTTCAGCCACCATCTCCACCTGGGCGACGCGGAGAAGGACCTGGACTTCCAGCCGCGCCGCCGCTTCGGCTTCGCGGACCCGGACCGGCCCTTCGTGAAGTCACACCTGCTGCGGCCCCTGCTGCTCATCCACCTGCCCGCCTTCATCCGCCCGGTGTTGTTCCACCGCGAGGACCCGGTCTGGGTGACGCTGCTGCGCTGGAGCTTCATCGGCGGCCTGCTCGCCGTGGCGCACTTCGTCGTGGGTTGGGACGTGTTCCTGCGCGCCTACGTCATCCCCTACTTCGTCGCCTACCAGGTCATCCGCTACTGGTCGGACGCGGTGGACCACGCGGGCATCATCTCCTCCGCGGACGAGTTCCACCGCTCCCGCAATCACGTCTTCGCGTGGGGCTGGCTCAACCGGCTCGTCTTCCCGCGCAACGACGAGTACCACCTCACGCACCACCTCTTCCCCGCGGTGCCCACGCCCTTCCAGGGGCGCGTGCACCAACTGCTGCTGCGCGACGCGGACTATGCCGCGCGCGAGCATGCCTTCTCATCCCTGACGCGGTAGCGCGGGCGCTCAGCGCGCGGTGGCGCGCTCGATGGCGTCCAGCGCCTCGGAGAAGCGCTCCGGCGCGATGCCCAGTCCCAATCGGAAACCGTGCCCGCGCTCCAGCGGATGCGCTCCGTCCGGAGAGCCCGCCTCCATGGCGCTCAGCGGCAGGACGAACACGCCCGCGTCCGACAGGGCCTTGAGCAGCGTCTCCGCGCTGGCGTCGTCCCGGGCCTCCCGCAGGCCGATGCAGGTGACGAGCCCACCCTGGGGCGCGACGCCGTAGACACCGCGCGAGCGCGCCAGGAAGGCAGAGAGCGTGGCGCGATTGCGCAGCCAGTCCTCCCGAGCGCGGCGCAACGCGGGGCTGTCCAGGTCCCGCAACACCTCGCGCGCCACCCACTCCGTCACCGGATTCACGGTGTGCGTCGTGTAGTTCTTCTCGTTCTGCATCCGCGACAGCATGGCCGTGTCACCCACCGTCCAGCCGATGCGCAGCCCCGGGCAGCCCAGGCACTTGATGAAGGAGCCGGTGACGAAGTGCCGCGAACCCGGCCGGTACACGGACGCGCCCAGCACGGACGTCTCCGAGGACAGGAAGCGGTAGTGCTCGTCCCCCACCACGGTGGCGCCCGTCCGCTCCGCCCAGCGCTCCACCGCCGACAGCAGCTCCGCCGTCAGCACCAGGCCGCTGGGATTGTGCGGGTTGTTGATGATGACGGTGTCGGGCTGCTCGCGCTCCAGCCGCTCCAGCCACAGGTCCGCGTCCACGGACGGCACGCCGTTCACGTCCCATGTCACGGGCAGCCGCACCACCTCCGCGCCCTGCCGCTGGGGCAGCTCGTAGAGGAGCTGGAACGCCGGCCACGCCAGGGCCACCTTGCGCGGGCGGAGCTGGCGGAACAGCAGCAGCAAAGCCTCGCTGGTGCCGGTGGTGATGAGGACGTTGTCCCGCGAGGCGCCCGGGTGCATGGCCGCCACCGCGTCGCGCAGGTCCGCGCGGCCCCAGTTGGGGCTGTCATTCAAGGGCGTGGAGAGGAACACCTCGGCGGCGCGCTCGGCGCTGACGCCCGAGCCGAGGAGCAGCTCGCCCACGGTGACGGGGCGTCCACCGGACTCCCCCAGGTTGAAGCGCGCGGTGAAGCGCGAGCCCTCCAGATAGTCCTCCATGAAGAAGGTGCGCAGCGGTTCCATGATGCTCCCGAAAAGGAATCAGGCGGAGAGGGCGACGTCCGGCCACGCGACGTCTCCCCGATGAGCGATGACGACCTGCTGAATGGGCATGTCGAAGCCGCGGGCGTCCGTGAGGCCCACCGGCCCCAACAGCGCCCGGAACTCCGGCAGGGACAGCACGTCCCCCTCGTTCGTCACGTAGCGGCGCAGCGCGAAGTAGAGCGCGTCCAGCGGGCCGTCGCGCCGGTCCGTCAGCAGGTAGCCGGAGATGAGCAGCAGCCCGCCGGGACGCAGCGCCCGAGCCAGCCGGGCGAAGAAGCTCGGGAGCTCCGAGGGCGGCAGCGCGGGGATGATTTGCGGCAGCAGGATGACGTCGTAGCGGGACTCGCCGTAGTCCACCGACAGGCAGTCCCCCGCCCACAGCTCGGAGCGGGCCTCCAGCTTCAGCTTCGTCAGGTGGGGCCGCACCGCGTCCAGCACGTGCGGCGAATCCAGGTACGTGACGTGCGTGGTGGGGTCCGCCAACCCGAAGGCCGCGCCCCACACGCCCGAGCCCGTGCCCACGTCCAACACGCGCGCCTGTGCCAATGGCCGCATCGCCTTCACCAGCGTCGCGGCCTGCCGGCTCAGCCGCAGGTGCGAGGCGAAGATGCTGGAGATGCGTGAAGCGTTCTCCTGGTAGATACGCCGCGCCGTCTCCGGGTCACGCAAGTCCAACCGGAAGCGCTGCTCGCGCACCGCTTCGTCCAGGTGCCCCAGCGCCTCCCAGTAGGCCATGGTCGCCGGCAGCGCCCGCTGGAAGTACGGGAGGCTCTGGGCGTCCAGCGCGCGGCTCGCCGCCTCCGTGAAGCCCCAGCCTGTCTCCCGTGCCTGGACGATGCCCATCGCCGCCAGCGCGCCCAGGAGCACCTCCAGCGCCTCCGCCGACGCGCCCACTTCCCGCGCCAGCGCGTCCAGCGTCACAGGCCCACGCACCAGCTTCACCAGCACGTCCAGCTCCGCGGCCGTCACCAGCGCCAGCGTGCGCGCGGGGTTGCGGGCGAAGCGGTCATGGAAGTCCCGGGCCTCGGCGCTCGGGGTGGATGGCGCGGGCGACAGGAACAGCGCGCGGTACCACCCGAGCACGTCCCACGACGCCCCGCCCCACGCCACGGGGCCTCCAGCGCGCACGGCCTGGGGCAGCAGCGCCAGCGGATGCCACCACCGCCGCGCCTCCCGCAGCCCGTCAATGAACGCCTCATCCCGGAGAAAGGCCGCGGTCGACGCGGGCAGCGAATACCCCCGCCCCTCCTCCAGGTGGACGAAGCCCAACGCGACCAGCGGCTCGACGACGGAGCGCGTCCCTCGCCAGGTGCCGCCCACCCGCTTCGCGAGCACCGCCAAGGACACCGGCGCGCCCGAGCCCGTCTCCGGGAGGTGGCCGAAGAGGCCGAGCGCGAAGGCGGCCTGGAGCGCCGCCGCTTCGTTGCTGGCGTCTCGCGCGTAGAAGTTGAGCTGTTGAACGAAGGCGGGGGACGGCGCGGAAACGGGCTGAGACACGAAGCAACGCTCCTTTACGTCCAGCGGAACCAACGAAGGGCCAGCAGCAGCGGCACCACGGTCCACGCGGCCAGCACCAACATGGGCGCACCCAGTGAAGCCAGGCCCGCGCCCTCCAGCATGACGGCCCGCAGCGAGTCATTGATGGCCGTGAGCGGCAAGGCGCGGATGACCGGTTGCAACCAAGAGGGGAAGTTCCCGGACGCGAAGAAGACGCCGGAGACGAACATCATCGGCAGCGAGACGAGGTTGACGAGCCCGCCCACCGCCTCCTCCGTCCGCGCCCGGATGGCCACCAGCACGCCGAGCGCGGCGAAGCACAGCGCCCCCGCGAGCCCCACCAGCGTCAACGTGAAGTAGCTGCCGAACATCGGCACGCCGAAGAGCCAGCGCGCGAAGGCACAGAAGAAGAAGACCTCCGCCAGCGCGAACCCCGCGCGCGCCAGCATGTAGGACAGGAAGAACTGGGAGCGCCGCATGGGCGTCGCGGCCAGCCGCTTCAGCAGCTTGCCTCCGCGCATCGCCACCAGCGAGCCCGCCACCACCCACAGACTGCTGGACATCAACGAAAGGCCCAGCAGGCCGGGGATGAGGAAGTCGACGTAGCGGTTTCCCGGCTCCGACACCGGCGTGGCCTTCACCACGGCGGGACGCGCGGTGACTTCCGGCGCGGCGAGCGCCTGCTCCACCAGGAGCCGCGCGGTGCGGCCCGCCGCCTGGCTGGGGTCCACCAGCGCCTCGGGCACCGCCCCCGGCAACAGCACCAGGGAGAGCTGCCCGCGCGCCAGCCGCCGCCGGGCGGACGCTTCGTCCGCGACCTCGGCCGACAGCTCCGGCACGCCCTCCAGCTTCGCCATCAGCGCCGGTGCGCCCGGCCCCTCCGCCACGGCCACACGCACCGGGCCCAGGGAGTCATTCCGGAACGCCAGCCCCAGGAACAGCGAGGTGACGACGGGGAAGATGAACGTCCAGAACAGCACCTCCGGCTGCCGCATCAACATGCGCAGCCGCATCAACACCAGCTGGCCCAGGGCGTTCATCAGGCCGCCTTCTCTTCCGCGGACTCGCGCAGGGAGCGGCCCGTCATGTCGATGAAGACATCATCCAGCGTGGGGCGCCGGGTGGACAGGTGCAGCAACTGGCCGCCCCCCGCCGCCACCTCGCGCAGCACCTCCGGCAGCGCCAGGTGCAGCTCCCGCACCCGCAAGGTGATGCGGCCGGCGTGCCGCTGGGCGGCCACCACCGACGGCAGCGGGCGCAACCGCTCCAATTCCGGCGAGGGCTCCGCCTCCAGCTCGATGACCTGCTCCGCGCCCAGCGAGGTGATGATGTCCCGCGGCGTCCCGCGCGCAATCACCCGGCCCCGGTCGATGATGACCAGCCGGTCGCACAGCACCTCGGCCTCATCCATGTAATGCGTGGTCAACACCACGGTGCGCCCGCGCGCCTTGAGCTGCGCCACCACGTCCCACAAGGCGCGGCGCGACTGGGGGTCCAACCCGGTGGTGGGCTCGTCCAGGAAGAGCACGTCCGGGTCGCCCGCCAGCCCCAGCGCCAACGCCAGCCGCTGCTTCTGGCCGCCGGACAGCTTGCCCACCCGGGCATGGCGCTTCTCGCCCAGCTGCACCAGCCCGATGAGCGCCTCCACCTCCAGGGGGCGTGGGTAGAAGGAGGTGAACAAACGCACCATCTCCTCCACCGTGAGCTGGTCCACCAGCCGCGTCTCCTGGAGCGTCATGCCAATGCGCTCCCGCAGCACCGGCGCGTCCGTCTCCCAGCGCAACCCCAGGAGCCGCACCTCCCCCGAGGTGGCCGTCTGGAGGCCCTCGAGGATTTCCACGGTCGTCGTCTTGCCCGCGCCGTTGGGGCCCAGGAGGCCCACGCACTCGCCACGGCGGATGTCCAGGTCGATTCCGTCCACGGCGGTGACGTCGCCGAAACGTTTGACCAATCCCTTCACCTCGATGGCGAGCTCGTCCTGGTGTGTCATGGATGGGGGCTGGGGGCGCGCGGGCGAGTATCGCTCAACACCCGGCGGGTGCCCAACCGACCCGGTGTGGAAAGCGGCGGGGCCGGGCACGTCGGGGTGGTACGGTGCCCCCGTGGCCCTGACCGACTCATTGGAAGCCCGGGTGGACCGGCTGGAACTGCCTTTCAACGAATACGGCGTCGACCCGTACGGCATCTCCAAGTCTCATGTGAAACATGCGCTGCGCGTCTTTGGCGCCATCTACCGCTACTACTTCCGCGTGCGCTGTTACGGGGTGGAGCACATCCCCCCGCGGGGCCGCGGGATGCTGGTGGGCAACCACTCCGGCGGCGTGGCGGTGGACGGGGCCATGGTGCTGACGTCCACCATGTTGGAGATGGACCCGCCCCGGCTGGCGCAGGGCATGGTGGAGCGCTTCCTCCACAACTTCCCAGTGTCCTCGCTGTGGGCCAGCCGCACCGGCCAGTTCATCGGGCTGCCCGAGCACGCCAAGCGGCTGCTGGAGGATGACCGGCTGCTGATGATCTTCCCCGAGGGCGCGCGCGGCACGGCCAAGCTCTACAACGAGCGCTACTCGCTGGTGGACTTCGGCACCGGCTTCGTCCGCCTGGCGTTGCAGACGCGCTCGCCCATCATCCCCTTCGCGTTCCTGGGCGGCGGCTCGGCCGTCCCCACGGTGTTCAACGCGTACACGCTGGGGAAGCTGCTCGGCGTGCCCTACGTCCCGTTGACGCCCTACCTGTTGCCGCTGCCGTTGCCGGTGCAGTTGGAAATCCATTACGGCGAGCCGCTCGTCTTCCAGGGCACGGGAGACGAGGAGGACCACGTCATCGAGGGCTATGTGGAGAAGGTGAAGCAGCGCATCGCGGGGCTCATCGAGCGCGGCCGCGCGCAGCGGCACAGCCGGCGGATTGGGAGGAACCTGCTGCCATGAGGGTGCTGATTCCAGGCATCTCCGGAGGCATTGCCCGCCAGCTCGCGCTGCACCTGCACGCGCGCGGGCATCAGGTGGCGGGCATCGACACGCGCCCCTGGGCCGAGGCCAAGGAGGCCGGCATCCAGGTCTACCGGGGCGATGTGCGCAAGCGCGCCGCGGAGGACGTCTTCCGCCGCTGGCGTCCCGAAGCCGTGGTGCACATGGCCACCGTCACCGCCTTCACGGTGCCGGGCAAGGAGCGCGGGCGCATCAACCTGGACGGCACCAAGGCGGTGTTCGACCACTGCGCGGCCCATGGCGTGAAGCAGGTGCTCTTCGTGGGGCGGCACACCTTCTACGGCGCGGCGCCGGACTCGCCGCTGTACCACTCCGAGGACGAGCCGCCTCGCGCGCTGGAGGCCATTCCGGAGCTGGCGGACCTGGTGGCCGCCGACCTGTACGCGGCCACCGCGCTGTGGCGCCTGCCGAAGATGACGACGGCGGTGCTGCGGCTGCCCTACACCCTGGGGGCTCCCGGCACCGGCACGCTGTCCTCCTTCCTCAAGGGCCGTCGCGTGCCGCTGGTGCTCGGGTACGACCCCCTGTTCCACGTCCTCCAGGAGGAAGACGTGGTGACGGCGTTGACGCTGGCGCTGGAGAAGCAGGTCCGGGGCCTCTTCAACGTGGCGGGCCCTCCGCCGATTCCGCTGTCCGTCATCGTCCGGGAGACAGGGCGCAAGGCGGTGCCCTTGCCCGCGCCGCTGCTATCGATGCTGCTGGGCCGGGCCGGCCTCCCCCGCCTGTCGATGGGCGCCCTGGACCACCTGCGCTTCCCCATTGTCGTGGACAACCGCCGCTTCCTGGACGCCACGGGCTTCGAATACCGACACAGCGTGGCGGACTCGCTGCGCATCTTCCGCGAATCCTCGCCCGTCCTCCCCGCGGGGGGCCAAGGACGTTAGACTTCTCCCCGCAGCGGACCTGCTTCCGGGGGGAAGTCCATGTCGGCCGACATCGAGGAAGTGGATGTGGTCATCGCGGGAGGCGGGCCGGTGGGTGTGCTCACCGCCAACCTCCTGGGACTCCAGGGCGTGCGCGTGCTCGTCCTCGAACGGGAGGCCGCGCCGCATGGCCAACCCCGGGCCTTCTCCTGTGACGACGAGGCCCTGCGCATCTACCAGGCCGCGGGGCTGCTCGACGCGCTGAAGCCCGACCTGCGCCAGGGCCGCCACGTCACCTTCACCGGCGTGGGCGGCCAACCCATTGCCCAGGTCCAACTGGGCCAGGTGGACTTCGGCTACGGCCACGCGCCCATCTGGTTCTTCCACCAGCCGCTCCTGGAGAAGGCGCTGCGCGAGGGCCTCTCACGCTTCCCCGCCGCCGAGCTGCGCACGGGCACCGAGGTGGAGTCACTGGAACAGGACGGCGCGGGCGTCACCGTGCGGTACCGGACATCCGGAGTCCGGCACGGGGTGCGCGCCCGCTACCTGGTGGCCTGTGACGGTGGGCGGAGCACGGTGCGCGCGCTGCTGGGCATCCCCATGGAAGGCCGCGACGGCCAGGAGCCGTGGATTGCCATCTCCGGCACCGTGGCGGAAGAAGACGCCCCCGTCGAATGTCATGTCGTCTGCGACCCGGTCCGCCCCGGCTTCGTCGGGCGCGGCCCCGTGGGGCGGTTGCGCTGGGAGTTCCGCCTGCGCCTGGGCGAGACGGGCGAGGAGATGACGCAGCCGGGCACGATTCGCCGCCTGATTGGGCCTTATGTGAATCCAGACCGGGTGACGGTGGAGCGAGCGCAGCTCTACAGCTTTCATTCGGTAGTCGCGCAGCGCTGGCGCGTGGGCCGCACCTTCCTGGCGGGAGACGCGGCCCACCTGTTGCCGCCCTTCATGGGGCAGGGCCTGGTGTCCGGGCTGCGCGACGCGGCGAACCTCGCGTGGAAGCTGGCGTGGGTCCTCCAGGGCCGCGCCCCCGAGGCGCTGCTGGACACCTACGCCGTGGAGCGCCGTCCGCACGTGCGCGCCTTGCTGGAAGCCACCGCGCGGCTGGGCTCCGTGTTCACCGCGCGCAGCACGCCCATGGCCTGGGTCCGTGACACCGTGCTCCGGGGCCTCCAGGCCGTCCCGGCCGCGCGCCGCTTCGTGGAGGGGTTCCGCTTCAAGCCGGCGCCCGCCATCGAGGAGGGCTGGATGCTGGGCGG
Organism: Myxococcus xanthus; assembly: GCF_013116825.1. Taxonomy (GTDB): domain Bacteria; phylum Myxococcota; class Myxococcia; order Myxococcales; family Myxococcaceae; genus Myxococcus; species Myxococcus xanthus_B. The sequence goes on along the minus strand of NZ_JABFNS010000010.1, from coordinate 10,864 downwards.
CCGCCGCTCCGGTCGGAAGGCCGCCGAAGGCAGCTACCTCCCCCAACCTCGCGTGCGTCGTGCGTCCGGAGAGGAACACCTGTTGGATGACAGCCTGGGCTCCGGCTTCGCCGTGCTGAGCCGGGGCGGCAGCCCGGGGACGGAGGTGGCCCGTGAGCTGGCCGAATCCCTGGGGGCCCGCGCCGTCACCGTGCGCTCCGCGGGCGTCCCGGGACTGGGCGACGACAGCGTGGAGGACCACACCGGCAGGCTGTCCGAGTGGTTCCGGGAGCACGGCGCGGACGTGGCCGTGGTGCGGCCGGACCGCTTCGTCTTCGGCGCGGTGCCCCTGGCCCGGATGCCCGAGCTGCGCGCGGCGCTGGGCGTGGAAGAGGCCTGAGCCGTTGCACAGACGACAGACATTACTCGCCCAAGCACAATCACTCTCAACTGTCCACACCTCCCCAGGGGGTTGCATCGAAGTCCATGAGAGGAGCAGGCTTCCAACCCTCCGCGAAGGCAGACCATCGCGCGACCTCGGGGGAAATGGCTTGCACCCACCATTGGATGCAGCGCTTCTCGGCTCACTGGACCGGCATGCCCGGAGACGCGCGCAAGGCATTGCAACGCTGAGCACGCTCGTCGGGCCGCCGGAGCGGGCGCTGTCCGTCTGGACGGAGTGGATTCAGCGCCGGGGCCTGAGCGTCGTTGTCGTGGACGGGGATGACGTGCGCGCCGTCGTCTCCGCGTGGGCGGCGGCGCTCGCCAGGGAACGGGACCTGATGGGTGACGCGGAGGTGTTCATCGTTCGCTCCCAGCCTCAGAACCAGGCACGGACGCTCCAGTTCCAAGGCAAGACGGCGCACCAGCGGCGCGTGTTGCTGGAAGGCCTGACGCCGCCGCAGGGACAGTCCGCCACCTGGGAGCTGTGCCGGGCCCTGCTGGAGAGCCCGGCCCCGCCGCCCTCCGGTGTGCTCCCAGACGCGGTGAGCCAGGCCATCGCGCGCGCGCCGCTGCCGGCACTCCAAACGCTGATGGCATTGGTCCCCGCTGGAAGCACGCCGGCCCTGCGCGTGCGGGCCGGCCCCTCTGACTTCCGGGCGCTCCGCACCGCCGCGGCCCTGTGCACCGCGGCCCCCGCGCTCACGACGGGCTGCGTGCTGACCGCCGAGGCACTCGCCGAGCACCTCCGGAGGGAGGAGTCCCACATCCTCGCCATGCTGCGGGAAGGCCGGCTGGACCTGGCCGAGCCGGAGCTCGACGAAGACACCCGCGAGCTCCCCGAGGCCGCGGTGGCGTCCACGCGCGTCCGGCTCCGGCAGGAAGGCTCGTCCGAACAGGTCGTCGCGCTCTATGACTCGGCGGTGCGCACCATCGCCTCGGCCTACCGGGACGCCAATGGCCGCGCCCGGAGCGAGGCGGAGAAGTTCCTGCACGCCCGGCTCCAGGACCATGCCTCCACGCGAGGCCTCTTCGTCCTCAATGGCCACGTGGACCCGGTCGGAGGTGGCCGGAGGCTGGAAGTGGACCTGCTCTGCACGGAGCTGAACCTGGCCGTGGAGATTGACGGCTACTTCCACTTCCGCAGCCCCGACGGCTTCCGCCGGGACCGGCGCAAGGACGTTGCACTCCAGTGCTCGGGCTACTGGGTGGTCCGCTTCCTCGCGGACGACGTGGTGACGCGACTGGAAGAGATTCTTGAAACCCTCGACACGTTGATTGCCACCCGCAGGGGTGAGCTCACCGGGAAGGAAGCATCGAATGGGAAGCGCTGACCACCGGCTGTCAGGCATTGCCTTGTCCTGGCTCATGACGCGCAGCGAGCGGCGAGGTACGCGCAAGGAATTGGAGGATGCGCTCCGGCCCTTCGTGGAGCATCAGCTCAGCCGTGCGGAATGGAAGCTCCGCTTCGAGGCGCTCATGGAGGCGCTGCTGGGCGGAGGAGCAGTGGCGGTGCGCGGGCGCAGCGGCTTGGAGCTGACGCCCAAGGGCCGGACAGAGGTGCTGCGCTTCCTTCAGTTGGACCAGCCGCCGCGGGGGCTGACGTGGAAGAGGCTGAAGGCCACGCACCTGGTGGCACGCAGCCTGGACCTGCCGCCATCGAAGGCGGTGGCGGCGCGAATGAAGAGCGCCGACGGCGTGCGCGCCGCCGCGCTTCAGCGCCAACATGGGCTGGACGCCGAGGAAGGCCTCACCCTGGCCCAGACGCGGGACCGGTTGTTGTGGCGGCAGCTCGGCGTCGAGACGGACCGGCCCTTCACCCTGGGCGCGGTGCAGGCGCACCTGCTCGGGCAGATGCTGGACGCGAAGACGACGGACCCGCGCAAGGGCGTGGAGCAGCTCGCGGCACGTGCGGCGGGCGCCCCCCGCGTGGATGCGGAGGCCGTGCGCCTGTCACTGATGCGACGGTGGGCTGTCGCGCAGGACGCCGGCGCCTCCGAGGACGCGCCGGCGGACCGTGCCTCCACGAGCCCGGGGGCCCCTCCCGCTCCGGCGGCCTTCGCCGAGCGCGTGCTGTCGGTCGCCCGCGCCCTGCCCACGGGCCGCTTCGGCGAGAACAAGGTCTTCATCTCCCACGTGTGGAAGGCCCTCCAACCGGAGTGGAGCACCCGTGAGGCCTTCGACGCGGCGCTCCTGGAGGCCAACCGAACCCAGCTGTTGTCCCTGACGCGCGCGGACCTCGTGTCCGCCATGGATCCGAAAGACGTCGCCGAGTCCGAGGTGCGGTCCTTCGGCGCCAGCTTCCACTTCGTCGTCGTCTAGCCCGACCCCAGGAGCGCCCCGTGGCCAACGACCCCCGCCTCGATATCTTCCTTGATGACTCTCGCGAGGTCTTCACCAGCGTCGAACAGGGCCAGCACATCTGGCAGGCGGACCCGTTCGACGTGGAGGCCCTCAACGCGCCGGCTCGCCGCGCCTTCAAGCGGCTGCTCGACAAGGCTTCGTCGGACACGCCCCCGAGCGCCGGCAAGCTGCTGCTCCTGCTCGGCGAATCAGGCAGCGGCAAGACGCACCTGGTGCGCGCCTTCCGCAACCTCGCGCATGGTCAGCGGAAGGGCTTCGTCGGCTACATGCCGATGACCGTCGATGCGACCCAGTACGACCGCTACATCCTGTCCAACCTCATCGACTCCCTGGACAAGCCGTTCATTCGGGCGGGAGGCGATGACGACAGCGGGCTGATGCACCTGTCGGACGCGCTCATGGCCCAGTGCACCAGCGCGTTCGTGCTGCACCTGCAGGACGAGAAGATTCTGGAGGACGAGGAGCTGCACGGCACCATCCGGGCCGTGGCGGACGAGCTGCTGCTGGACCCTCGCTTCCGGGAAGTGGAAGTCGACCTGCTGCGCGCCCTCATCTACCTGCATCGAAGAGACCCTCGGCTCAACCGCCGCATCTTCCACTGGCTGCGCTGCGAGGAGCTGTCCGAGGCGGACCAGCGCGTCATTGGCAACCTCATCCCCCGGACGGCCGACGATGCGCCGGCGCGGATGGTGGAACACCTGGGACGGCTGATGGGCGGCCTGGGCCAGGCGCTCGTGCTCTGCGTCGACCAGGTCGAGGACGTCAGCGACTTCGAACAGCGCCCGCAGATGGAGAACTCCTTCCGCCGCGCGATGAACAGCCTGGCGGCCATCGCGAGCAAGGTGCCTCGCGCGGTCGTGGTCTTCTGCTGCCTCGCCGACTACTGGGCGAAGATGAAGCCCCTGCTCAACCAGGGGACGGTGGATCGCATCGAGAACGACCCCGAGCCCGTGACGCTGGAGCGGACCGTGACGGCCGAAACGGCCAGGGACCTCGCGGCGCGGCGACTGCAAGACCTGTTCGAACAGCGAGGCTTCACGGTCTCCCCGTCGAACCCGACCTGGCCCATTCCTGCGAACGGCTTCGACGCGCTGGGCGGACACCGCGCCCGTGACGTCCTGGATGAGTGCCGCCGCTACCGCGACCGCGCCATCCAGGACGGCAAGCTGCCCGCCAGCTTCCCACTGCAACGTCCCCAGGGCCCGGGCGTGGCGAATTCACCTGTGGTTCAGCAGTCGCAAGCCGCCAAGCTGGATATGGACCAGCTGTGGACGGACTTCCGCGCCACCCTGCGAATTGACCCGCCCGAAGAGCCCGCGCGTGTCGCGGAACTGCTGGCCTGGGCCATTGAAGCCGGCGGCAAGGAGTTCGGAGACACGAAGCGCTTCGACGTCAAGCCCAAGGACAAGGAGATGCTGGACGTCCAGGTCCACCCGGAGGGAAGCAAGCTCCTCGTCGCGCTGTGTGAGAGGGACTCGCGTGGCGGCGGCCTCGGCAGGCAGATGACCGAAGCGCTCAAGAAGTCCTCGGGAAAGACACCCGTGGTTGTGCGGACCACCGACTTCCCTCCGGCCCGCCCCGGCGGTGTCGTCGCCGAGCAACTGGGCGCGCTGCTCCGCAAGGGCGGGCGCCGGGTCGTCGTCGGAGACACGGAGCTTCGGGACCTCATGGCCCTGCGCACCTTCCGTGAGAGGCACGCGGGTGAAGCCGCCCTTCAGGAATGGAGCCGGACGGCTCGCCCCATCACCCGGCTCAAGTCCGTGAGCGACATCCTGGGGCTGGAGAAGCCGGACGCCACGCCCCCGTCCTCCGGGCCAAAGACGTCCAAGACCGCCCCCAGGGCTAGCACGGGTGTCCCGACGGCCAATGTCGGAGCCCGGAGCACCGCAACCAAGGCACAGACAGAGCTGTTCAACAGCCCACCGACGTTGCCCTATGGAACGCCTGTCCCGGCCGAAGTCCTCTCGAGAGCGACGTCCACCCCTCCGGCCCATGCCGAAACGCGCGCACTGGAGGCGAGAGGCGTGCGCTCCGCGCGCGAGCCCATCGTCTCCCTGGGGGACAGACAAGGCCGGGCCCAATCCCTTTCGGATGACCCGTTGCAGGACATCACCATCGAATCGCCGATGCTGACGGGCCGCACCATGACACCGCCCCAGGGAATGAAGCCCCCCATCGGCTTCAGGGGCAACGAGAGACCCTCCGCCCCGCCTCTCTCGGAAACACTCACAGGACCGCTGCGGATTGGCGCCTCGGAAGGTGTGTTCAGCCAGGTGGTGACGGTGGACCCCTCCGAGCTGACCCGCCACAGCGCCTTCCTGGGCACCACGGGAAGCGGGAAGACGACGCTGGCGCTCAACGTCCTGGAGCAGCTGCTCCTCCGCGGCGTGCCCGCCATCCTCGTCGACCGGAAGGGGGACCTCGCCGCGTACGCGCGGGACCGCTCCTGGGAGGAACATCTGGACGACCCCGCCCTCATCGAGCGGCGCCGCCTGCTGCGCGAGCGCGTCGAGGTCGCGCTCTACACGCCGGGCCGCTCCGACGGCCGGCCGCTGGCCATCCCTGTGATTCCACGCGGCCTCGAAAGCCTGTCGCCGGAGGAGCGTGAGCAAGGTGTGCAGCAGGCCGCGGATGCCATCGCGGGCATGCTCGAATACAAGACCAGCCCCAATGACAAGGCAGCGCGGGCGCTGCTCACGCAGGCCTTGCGCCTGTTGGTCCAGCGGCCCCCCGGCACCGAACTGACCCTGGAGATGGTCCAGAAGTTCGTCGCGGAGCAGGACGAGTCGCTCCGGCAGGAAACGGGGGGCCTGCCAACCAAGACGTTCGCCAAGCTCGCCCAGGACCTCGAAGTGCTCCGGCTCGACCTCCGCCCCCTGCTGGCAACGGGCGGGGAACGTCTGGATATCAGCGAACTGCTGGGGCGCGGCGCCGCGAGCACACCGGGCAAGACGCGACTGAGCATCATCAGCACCAAGTACCTGGGAGACCTCAGCCGCGTCCGCTTCTGGGTGTCTCAACTGCTGCAGGAGGCGAACCGCTGGACCAGCCAGCACCCCGCCTCCAAGCTCCAGGCCGTCATGCTCTTCGACGAAGCCGACATCTATCTGCCCGCGACGAGCAAGCCCGCGACGAAGCAGCCGATGGAGAACCTGCTCAAGCGCGCGCGCTCGGCGGGCGTGGGCGTCATGCTGGGTACGCAGAGCCCGGGAGACCTGGACTACAAGTGCCGGGAGAACGTGCGCACCTGGTTCGTCGGCGGGGTGAAGGAAGACAACGCCCTGAAGAAGCTCAAGCCCATGTTCACCGAGGCCCGCATCGACGCCGAAACCCGGCTCCCCGGCCAGAAGCCGGGCCAGTTCCATGTCCTGCGCGAGGGGAAGGTCCAGCAACTGAAGGCGGACCGCTCCGCGATTCGCACCGACCAGCTCTCCGAGGACGAAATCCTCAAGGAGGCACGCCGCACGCTGGAACGCGGCTCACGCTGAGCGCACTGCCTACGGCAGGGCGCCCCAGAACGAGGCGCCGTGGACGGAACGTTCCTGGTATCAAGCGCCTCGACATGAGCCGCCCGCCCGCCCCCACGCGCTTCCCGGACCGGACGTCCTTCGAGACGTTCGTGGCCCAGGGCTACAACCAGGTGCCCGTGGTGCGGCGGCTCCCGCTCGGGGCGCTGCGTCCCGTGGACCTCCTGCGAGCCCTCCCAGCAGAGAGCCGGTTCCTGCTGGAGAGCACCCGGGTCAGTGCCGAGGGGCGCTATTCGTTACTCGGCGCGAAGCCCTTCCTGCGCTTCACCGCGAAAGAGGGACAGTGCTTCATGGATGGCGCGCGCCAGCAGGGCACGCCGCGGGAGGTGCTGCGCTCGCTGCTGCGCCGGTGGCGTGGCGTGCGGCATCCCGGGATGCCGCTCTTCTGCGGCGGCGCGGTGGGCTTCTTCGGCTACGAGGCCGCGCACTGCTTCGAGTCCCTGCCCCGCCACCCACGGGATGACCTGCACCTGCCCGAAATCGACCTGTCATTCATCGACACCTTCCTGACGGTGGACCACCACGAGGGCCAATTGCTCGCGGTGGCGACGGGCTCGGATTGGGAGGACTGTGAGCGCAGGTTGGATGCGTTGGAGGCCCACGTCCGCGCCGCGACGCCCACGGCGCCACACGTGCCACCCGCGATGGACGGGCCTACCTCGGCATACCGCTCCAACTTCACCCACGAGGCCTACCTGGACGCGGTCGAGCGCGTGCGCGAGTACATCCGCGCCGGTGACACGTATCAGGTCAATCTCTCACAGCGGCTGGAGGTGGACTTTCCCGGTGAGCCGCTCGCGCTCTACGAGACGCTGTCCGCCATCAACCCCGTCCACTTCGCCAGCTATCTCGAAGGTGACGGTTTCCACGTCGTCAGCGCCTCACCGGAGCGGCTGGTGCGCGTGGAGAACGGCCGAGCCACCACGCGGCCCATCGCCGGAACGCGCCGGCGGGGCACGCCCGAAGAGGAAGCGCGCTTCGTCCACGAGCTGCGCACCAACGAGAAGGAGCGCGCCGAGCACGCCATGCTGGTGGACCTGGAGCGCAACGACCTGGGCCGGGTCTGCACCTATGGCTCGGTCGAGGTGACGAAGCTGATGGACATCGTCGAGTACGCCCACGTCCTCCACATTGAATCGGAGGTCGTCGGCCAGCTCGCGCCGGGCGTGGAGCCGCTGGACGTGGTGGGCGCGCTCTTCCCAGGAGGGACGATTACGGGCGTGCCGAAGATACGCACGATGCAAATCATCACCGAGTTGGAGCCACATGCGCGGGGGCTCTACACGGGCTCGCTGGGGTACCTGTCCTTCACGGGTGATTTGGATTTGAACATCGTCATCCGCACGCTGGTGGTGAAGGACGGCCTGGCCTACGCGCAGGTGGGAGGCGGCATCGTCCACGACTCGCAGCCCCGGCAGGAATACAAGGAGACGCTCAACAAGGCGCGCTCGCAGCTCCTGGCCCTGGCATCGGTGGGGAGGCCGGGATGATTCTCGTCATCGACAACTTCGACTCCTTCACCTTCAACCTCGTGCAGGCGCTGGGCGCCCAGGGCGCCGAGTTGAAGGTGGTGCGCAATGACGCCATCACGGTCGCGCAGGTCGAAGCGCTCCGGCCCGACCACATCCTCATCTCGCCCGGCCCCTGCACGCCCCACGAAGCGGGCGTGTCCATGGACGTCATCCGGGCCCTGGGCGGGCGGGTCCCCATGCTCGGGGTGTGCCTGGGGCATCAGTGCCTGGGCCAGGTGTTCGGCGCGAAGGTGGTGCGCGCACCGGTGCCCGTGCATGGCAAGACGGCGGCCATCCAGCACTCGGGCCAGGGCGTCTTCCGAGGACTGCCCGCCCCCTTCACGGCGGCCCGCTATCACTCCCTGGTCGTGGACGCGGAGAGCCTGCCAGCGTGCCTGGAAGTGACGGCGTGGCAGGATGGGCTCATCATGGGCCTCAAGCACCGCGAGCTGCCGCGTCTGGAAGGCGTCCAGTTCCACCCCGAATCGTTCCTCACGCCCCAGGGGCCCCGGTTGCTCGCCAACTTCCTGGAGCCGGCGCACTGAGCGCACAGGAGGCCGCCATGTTCTCCACGGTCGCGGTGGACGGTGAGGTTCGGCGCTGGGAAGAGCTGCACCTGCGGGACTTCGCGCAGGGCTTCTTCTTCGGCGCGGGCTTCTTCTCCACCTTCCGCATCGAGGCCGGCGAGCCCTGGTTCCTCGCCCGGCACCTGGCGCGGCTGCGCGCGAGCCTGGCCACCTTCCCCGGCGCCGTCCGCGCGCCACCGTCGGAGCTCCTCGCTGAAGCGGCGGTGCGCGAAACGATTGAGCGCTGCCTGCGAGCCGACGCCGCGATGGGCCCCGCGTTCCGAGGTGTGGGCAAGTTGTCGGCAAGTGATGGCCGGGTGCTGCTCACCTTCCGCGAGCACGCCCCAGACCTGGAGCGGATGCACCGCGAGGGACGGGCCCTGGACAGTCAGGAGCCGGCGGCCTACCGCCGCGGCGAGCCCACGCTGAATCACAAGGGCCTCGCCTACTTCCGGCAGTACAGCCTGGTGGAGCGCCTGCCCCTGCTCGGCAATGAGGCCGGCGAGGTCTGCGAGCTGCCCACGGCCAACGTCTTCTTCCAGTGCGGCGGGGTCCTCGTCACGCCGCCGCTGTCCGCGCCGTGTCTCCCCGGCATCATCCGCGAAGTGCTCCTGGAGGCCGGACATGTGGGGACGCTGCCCATCGTGGAGCGGCCTGTCTCGTTCGCCCAGCTCGCGCAGGTGAGCGCCTGCGTCTTCACCAACTCCGCCCAGGTGGCCACCGGCGTGCCCAGCCTCCTCGGCCGGCCGCTCCCCACCAGTCTGGCGCTGGCCCAGGACATCCGGAGCCTCGTCGAGGCCGTCGCGGCGCGCGAGCGCTGAGACCTACGGCGCGGGTACCGCCTCGCGCCCGTCTATGGGAGACGCGCGGCCCACGGGACGGATTTCCCAGACGGTGCTCCACACGGTGGACCAGTAGGCATCCGTCTCCAACCCCGCGCCCAGCGCCAGTGCATGCACGGCATGCCGCCGCGCCCCCCCTTCCTCACGCGCCCGGACGAAGCGCCACACCAGGAGCCCGGGCAGGACGAACAGCGCCGCGTAGCGCGTCAACACCGCCAGACCCAGCAGCGCCCCCACCAGGAAGGAACGGCCGACACTGTCCGCGCCCCGGACCTCCCGCGCCAGGGCGAGCGCGAGCAATGCGACGCACAAGGGCTCGGACCACGCCGCCGCCGCCACGTGCCCGAAGGGACGGTAGAGGACGATGAGCACCGCGCACGCCCAGATGTAGCGCGCGCCCTGTCCCGCCGGCGCCATGGAGAAGAGCGCCGCGGCGAGCACGGCGAAGCACAGCAGGTGCAGGGTGATGACCGCCGCATCCGGTCCAAGCCACAACAGGACGGCCCAGGCCATGGGAAACAGGGGTGGCCACAAGTCCAGCGGCCGGGGCATCGCCGTGTCCACCGCGAGCAGCGTGCCCGACAGCCCCGAGCCCGACAGCAGCCCACGCGCCACGGAGAGGTAGTGCAGCGAGTCCGGCGTGTACTCGACGCCCAGGCAGAAGAGGCTGAAGGCCGCCGTGACGCCGCAGACACCAAGCCAGAAGGCCCGGGCGGGGAAGCCGCCACGCTCACGGGCCGCGGAATCGTCCACGGCCCTGAAGTCGACACGCGGCGGGCGCGCCCTCAGGAGACGGAGAAGGACAACCCCTGGGACACTTCCTCGTCCGTCAGCAACCGCCACGCGCCCTCGGGCACGTCCAGCGTCACGCCGCCCACGGCCTCGCGGTGCAGGGTCCTCACCGGATGTCCCACCGCCGCCAGCATGCGCTTCACCTGGTGGTTGCGCCCTTCCGTCAGAGTGAGCTCCACCACGTCCGGCGCGCGCAGCCGGGCCCTCGCGGGCCGCGTCGGGCCGTCCTCCAGCACCAGTCCCTCACGCAGCCGGCGGAGCGCATCCTCCGGTGGCGGCCCCACCACGCCCGCCACGTAGCGCTTGGGCAGGTGCCGCTCGGGTGACGTCCCGTGTTGGACCAGACGCTCGTCGTTGGTGAAGAGCAGCAACCCCGTGGTGTCCCGGTCCAGGCGGCCCACCGCGAGCCACTCATAGTCGCGCAGCGGAGGGGTGAGCCGCTCACGCAGACACTCGAACACGGTGCCCACGCCTTCCGCGTCCGAGCCGTGCACCACCAGCCCCGCTGGCTTGTGGAACATCAGCGCCAACACGGGCGCCGCCAGTTGCCGGACCAGCCCGTCCACCCGCACTTCCATCCCGGGACGCACCGGCGCGAAGGGCTCGTGCTCCACCCGCCCATCGAGCGTCACCCGTCCCTCACGGATGGCCGCTTCCGCCTGGGCGCGAGGCATCACTCCGGCCTTCCCCAGGGCCCTCGCCAACCAGTCCGACCTTCCGGACGCTTGCACGTCCTCCGGCCCCCGCCGCCGTGCCGCTTCCAGCCACCTCGGGGTCCGCTGCTTCCGCGCCATCTCCCCACGTCCTCTCTCATTCCACCCACCTTCGCCCGCGCCCTCCAC
>NZ_JABFNS010000109.1 GCF_013116825.1 Myxococcus xanthus | reverse complement strand
TCCCCCCCTCCAAGCGTCCTCCCCGTCACTGCGCGCTGTGTGGCCATCCAGAGCTGACGGACACCCGCGGGCTCGGCCGTTTCCTGCTCGTCGCGGATCCTCATGGCCGCGGCCCCGTCTGCCCGCCCCAGCGTGGATGCCGCGGCGGCAAGCGCGAGGCGATGGAGCCATCTCCGCTGACGCAGCCAGCCCGGTGAGCTAATCAGGACACCTGCCGCGCCCTGTCCCCGCGGAGGTGCCATGCCGCTCGCCTCATTCCGAATCCTGTCCCTGTCCCTGCTGACCGTGCTTGGCGCGGGCTGTGCGTCCCAGACGCGCATGCCGCCCGAGGCGCGGACCTCCCTCAACCAGACGCTCTCCGGCCCGGAGGCGGAGCAGTACCTCCGCGTCTCCAGCAACGTCACGCCGCTCTTCGGTGACGCCTCCAAGCGCCTGCTGACGCCCTACGCCCCCGAGGACGTCCGGCTCCTCGACGACACGAAGGGCGCTCCCATCAACCCGGGCGCCGTGGAGCGCGTGCTCCCCGCCGGGACGAAGCTGCGCATCACCCGCGTGGAGTTCCCCACCTCCTGGGTCATCACCGAGCGCGTCCTCTACAGCCCGCGCGCCTGGCCCTGGGTCTACCTCACGGAAGCCGGTGCACCCGCCAACGCGCCGCCGCTCATCCTGGTGATGCCGCCCAACCTGGACCGTCCGGAGGACTTCCGCACGGAGCTGGAGAAGTACCTGTCCGCGAGGGACTTGAAGCCCACGCTGGACGCGCTGCCGCCCGCGGTACAGGAAGCCGTGCGTGAGAAGCGACTGGTGGCCAACATGTCCATGGACGCGGCCCGCATGGCCTGGGGCCCGCCGGAGACGGTGCGGCGCTCCCTGGAAGGCACGGCCAGGCACGAGGAGTGGATCTACCCCGGTGGCCGCCGCCGCGCCTTCTTCACGGACGGACGCCTCGCGCGCGCCGAGGAAGGCGGCACCCCGGTCGCCCCCTGAGCGGACTTCGGCGAGCGCCGGCTAACGACGGCGGCGCTTGCCACCACCACCCCGGCCGCCACCACCGGACTTGCGCGCGGCCTGGGCCTCTCCCGGGCGCGTCAGCCGGGGCAGGTCGCCGGCCATCACCGGCCAGAAATCACCCTTCTGCAGCTCGGCCACCAGTTCGGCCTGCGTCTGCACCGGCCGCTTGAAGAGCGTGGCGCCCCGGCCGACCTCGTCGAGCGAACCCCGGGCGTCGCTTCCACCCACACAGGGGAGCTTCAGCGCCGCGGCGGCCTCCACGGCGAGGTCGTTGGACGTCTGCTTCACCCGGGCGTTGTAGCCCTCCACCGCGCTCAGCACGCCGAGGGAGCGGATGAAGTCCATGGCCGGGTTCTGCGAGTCCCGGTCATAGGGCCGCGCGGCGACGATGGCGGCCCCCAGGGCCTTCACCTTGGGAAGACACTCGGCGGCGCTCCACGGCTTCTCGCGGTTGCTGCCCCACATCTGCACCGGCTCCGGGGCCAGCTCCGGCTTCGGGAAGAAGCACAGGTACTGCCCACGATCCGTCACCAGCTCCAGCCCGACGAAGACCTTGAGCTTCGACTTCGCGCCAATCTCGAACAGCTCGTCGCAGCCGTCCTGGGTGTTCGTCTCGGTGAAGGCCACACCGTCCAGGCCGAACAAGGCGGCCCGCTCCAGCACGGCGCGAGGGTCCAGTTCGCAACCCTTGGACAGGTGGGAATGGGCGTGCATGTCGATGAGCATGGGCGCTGCTCCCTAACAGGCTCCCCCGAGCCCTGTCGAGCCTGCAACGCCCTGCCCGCGGCTCAGGCGAACGCGTAGGACTGGAAGGTACCCTGGGTGGCCTGGGTGTTCTTCTCCTCGTAGGTGCGGATGAGGTAGCCCATCAGCATCAGCGAGGACGTGTTCTCCAGCACCCGGGACGGGTCCTTGGAGATGAGGTTCGCACTGTAATTGAGGAAGAACTGGGCCAGCTCTTCACCTGCCTCCTTGACGATGAGCGCATTCAGCGCGGAGGGCTCCATCGTCCGGATGGTGTTGATGAAGTCTACGGCCAGGTCCTTCTTGGTCTTCATGTCCACGGGCCTTCCCCCTTCCCCACTCCGCCACCACTCGCGGCCCCCTGCCACGAGCGCCCCACGCAATCCGGTGCGACCCGAGCAACATAGGCACGGGCGGGAGACTGCAAACCCCCAGGCATGGACGATCAACATCCCCACAACAGGGAAGCCGGGTTTTTGACACCCCGGAACGACGCGTGCGATAACTTCCTATTGTCCTGAATCAGCACCGCACAAGGAGTGGCAGGCGATGTTCACGGGCGTGAAGGTCTTCTCCGCCACCAAGGCGAAGGAGCGCGAGGAGCTGGGTGAGAACGTCACCCGCTGGCTGAAGAGCAACTCCGACCTGGAGATTGTGGACCGGGTCGTTTGTCAGTCGTCCGACAACGAATTCCACTGCTACACGCTCGTGCTTTTCTACAAGCACGGTAAGAGCGAGCAGGCGGCACCTCAGTCCTGAGTGGATGCGCCGGCGGAAGGGGGACGGCCCACCCCTCCACCGGAACATCCCCACCCTGTTACTCCTGGTGGGGCACGTAGACAGCGACGCCGCGCGGCGGGACGACAAGCACCGTCTCCGTGCCGGCCAGCTGCAGCGTCTGCCCGGAGAAGATGTCCACGTAGGTACCGCTGCTCGCGGCCAAGCCTCCCATCAACTCCAATACCAGTGAGCGCTCCACGGCGCTACGGTTGATGGCCACCAGGGCCCCCTTCCCGTCCGGCAGATCGCGCTGGAACACGTAGAGGTCGTCCTCCACGCGCAGGGTCCGCCGCGCGCCCATCTGCAGCGCTTCGTGCGCCCGGCGCGCCTGCCCCAGCTTCCGCACGAAGTCGAGCAACTCCCGCTCCAGCGGCGCAAGCGCGCTGCCGAACCGCATGAGGCGACGGTTGTCCGGATCATCCGCGCCCGGCAGGCCGACCTCGTCGCCGTAGTACACCAGCGGCACGCCCGGCTGCGTCAGCACGAAGGCGAAGCCGTACTTCATCTTCTCGAAGGCGGCCGGATCCGTCACCACCGTGGACGGGCGATTGGGACCGAAGGGATCACTCCCGCCCCCGTGCAGTTGCCCCGCGGCCTGGGAGATGAAGCGCGCCTCGTCGTGGTTGCCCAGGAAGGGCGAGTTCAGCGTTCCCGGTACATAGGCCTCCTCGTTGGCGCGCACGGCGTCATCCACACGCTGCAAGCCCTTGCCGTCCGCGAAGGCCTCGCGCACGGGCCAGTACAGGGGGAAGTCGAACTGGCCGTCCAGCTCGCGCGGGCTGATGTAACGGGCAATCTGAGGGCGCCCATCCGTGAAAACGTACGTCTCGCCCACCAGGTAGAACTCGGTGCCCGTCATCGCGGTGATGTCCCTCAGCTTCCCGCGGATGGTGCGCCCGGCCACCTGCTCCATGTGCTTCACCGCGTCCATGCGGAAGCCATCGAAGTCCGCCTGCTCCAGCCACCAGAGCGTGTCCGCGGCGAACTGGTCCACGAAGTCCGACGAGCGCCAGTTGAAATCCGGCAGGTAGTCCGTGAACTTGCAGGTGAGGCGCTTGGCTTCCCAGTCGCAGTCCTGCGTGCCACACACGCAGCTGGCGGCGGTGTTGAACCAGCCGTCGCGCGCGTGGTTCGCCCAATACGGGTGCTCCTCGTGGACATGGTTGAGCACCAGGTCGGCGATGACGCGGATGCCCCGCTTGTGCGCGGCCGCAGTGAGCGCGCGCAGCTCCTCCAGCGAGCCGAAGCGGTGCTGCGTCTCGCGAGGCTTGGACGGCCAGTAGCCGTGATAGCCGGTGTAGTACTTGCCGCCGGTGCCGATGAAGCGCCCCTCGGGGTTTTGATCCACGGGGGAAATCCACAGCGTGCGGACGCCCAGCGCGTCGAAGTAGCCCTCTTCCAGCTTCTGGGTGATGCCCGCGAAGTCCCCGCCAAGATAGTTGGCGATGGGGTCCACGTCCGCCACCGGCGCGTCGTTCTCCAGCCGACCATTGTGGAAGCGGTCCGTGAAGGCGAAGTACATCAGCCCCGAGTCCCAGCGGAATCGCTCCGGCTCCACCCAGAACGGCAGATAGAGCGACTCCGCCTCGCGGCCCTGGCTGTCCTTGGCCACCACCTTCACGTGGTGCTTGCCCTGCTCCAGGCCCTGCACGTTCAGGTGGAAGCGGCCGGAGGCGGCGTCATAGGCGTCCGGCCGGGGCGTGCCGTCCAGCGACAGCACCAAGCCATCAGCCGCCGGGCCCGCCTTGTCCGTCCCATCGAGGTAGGAGACGGCCACGTCCAGCGAGCCCTCGGGCGTCACCGTGAAGCGGTTCAACTCCAGCACGGGCTGGCGGCAGTCTGGGACGGTGACGCGCGAATACTCCTCCGCGCGAACCCAGCGCGAGTACGGGTTCTCCGGATCCAGCTCCTGCTTGTCGCCCACCACGAAACGGTAGCCGTAGGCGCGCGGCTCCAGCCCTTCCAGGCGGAGCGTGAACACGCCGTCACCCCGGTCGGTCATGGGCTGAGGTGGGGAGGCGAAGTTGTTCCATTCCCCCATGACCTGAACAGTGCCCGCCACGGACTGCTGCGGTGCGTAGGTCAACGTCACGTCGCAGGTTCGGACTGGGATGGAGTCAGACTCACCACATGCAGCTGCCGTCAGCAGCGCAGGGAGCGTCAGGCGTCGAGGAAGGCGGAAACGCTTCATGCGAGCCCCCTTGTACGGGAGGCCCGCTCGCTTTTCCAAGCCCCCGGCGAGGAGCCGGGTGAGTCAATGCGTCGAATCGTGGACGCCTGACCTAGCGGGCTTCGTATTCCTGCAGAATGCGCAGGACGGTGCTCGCGAGCGGATGGTCCGACGGGGCCAGCTCCAGGAAGCGGTGGTAGTTGCGAGCCCCCTCCTCGACTCGCCCCAGCTTCACCTCCACGGCCCCCAGCAGCAGGTAGCACTCGGCATTGCCGGGCTCGAGCCGGGCGCACTCACGGGCAGAGTTCCGCGCGGCGGTGTACTTCCCCTCACGTTGCAGGGCGCGCCCGGTGGTGAGCACCCGGTGCGCGGGCCCCGCCGTCACCGGCGACACCGCCAGGGCGTTGGCGGCCTCGCCCAGCAGCACCGCCTGGGCCTGCCGCGTCTGTCCTCGAGCGCCCGTTCCCGCCGCGGGGACGACCTTGCCGCTCCGCGCCCCGGAGACCGGACGCGCCACGCCAGAACGCCCGCCCGCCACCTCGACTGCGTCATCCGGCGTGTCGACGTTTCCCGACACCTCTTCGTCATCCGTGTTCTCGACCATGGCCTCGGAGGCCCGCGAAAGCGCCACCTCCGGGGCCGGGGGCTTCGAGGGCGCGACCACGGGCGGGGCGGGAGGCAACGCGGGCGGAATGATCCGTTGCGCCACGGGCGGCCCGGACGCGCGCGCCTCTTCCCTGGCGGCGGCCAGCAAGTCGGAGCCCACCCGCGTCACCGCCACCACGGCGAGCACCGCGGCCACCACCAGGCCGACACCGGCCACCCACTGGGAGCTGCTGCTGCCTTCGGCGAACAGGCCCACTCGCGTCGCACGCGGCGCGGGAGCCTCCTTCTCCGCGTCGTTCACCTCGACGGGCCCGCTCTCCTCGGTGCGGCAGTCCGGCTCCAGGCCCAGCGCTGGCACACCGTGCTGCGTGGGCGCGGGCAGCGGGGGCGCCTCGCGCCAGATGGACATCTCCTCCGAGAAGGAGGCCGGCACCCGGGCATCCATCCCGAGCGCCTCCAGGTCCGCGCGGTACAGCTCCCGCAGCAGGTACCCCACGGACATGGGCGAAAAGCGCGGGGTGGACGAGTAGAGGAACCCGGCCAGGGCATCCCCGAGCGCATGGGCGGACTCGAAACGGGACTCCTTCTGGAGCGCGAGCGCCTGCTGGATGATGGAGTCCAGCGCCACCGGGATGTCGGACCGCACCTGTCGCGGCGAGGGCAGCGGCTGGCCGCTGTTCAATCGCCGCAACACCGTGTGGACCTGGCCCTCCAGCGGCAGTCGGCCGCAGAGCATCTGGAACAGCACCACGCCGGTGGCCCAGACGTCCGTGCGGGCATCCACCGCTTCCCCGCGCGCCTGCTCCGGCGAGAAGAACAGGTACTTCCCCTTCACCACGCCGGGCTCGGTATTGAAGCTGCGCAGGGAGCGCGCCTTCGCGATGCCGAAATCGACGATCTTGACCTGCCCCTCGTAGCCGATGAGGACGTTGTCGGGGGAGATGTCGCGATGGACGATGCCCAGCGGCTCGCCTTTCTCGTCACTGCGGGTGTGCGCGTAGTGCAGGCCGCGACACATCTCCATGGCGATGAAGACAGCGATGGGCACGGGCAGGGAGTGGTAGCCGGAACGCAGCGCCCGCTTCAGGATGCGGTTCAGCGGATGGCCTTCCACCAGCTCCATGGCCAGGAAGTACTGCCCGTCCACCTTCCCGAAGTCGAAGACCTGCGCAATGGCCCCATGCGACAGCGTGGCGGAGATGCGCGCCTCGCTGATGAACATGGACACGAACGCTTCGTCGTTGGCGTACTCCGGGAGCACCTTCTTGATGAGCACGGACTTGGTGACGCCCGCCGCGCCCCGGAGCCGGGCGCGCCACGTCTCCGCCATGCCACCCTGGCCGATCCGCTCTTGAAGTTCATACCGGCCGAATCGTTCTCGCGGCGCGCTTGCCATCGCGGGTGATACCCCCTTTCAAACTTTACCGCATAACCCGGGAATGCGGAGGCGAACCCACGCAAAGCGGCTGTGATATCGTCCGCGCCGTGGCGAGTCTGGGAGATGAGGATGGGGACGACGAACTGGTCCGCACCGATGCGTTGCCGGCCATTCGTGTCCAACGGGTACGTACCCGGTTGGTGGTGTTGTCGGGTCCGGACGCTGGCCGCGACTGGCCGCTGATGCCGGGACGCTATCGCGTGGGGTCGGGCCGGGATGCGGACATCCTCCTGTCGGACCGCGCGGTGTCGCGCCAGCACCTCATCCTCGAGGTGAACGAGAGCGGCGTGCGCGCGGTGGACCCGGGCTCGCGCAATGGTTCCTATTGCGAAGGCATGCGCTTCCAGGAGCTGGAGGTGCGCACGGGCGCGGTCCTCAAGCTGGGCACCACCGAGCTGAAGCTGATGCCGGAGAGCGAGCGGCCCCGGGCGCGGCCCCTGTCCGCGCGCAGCGCCTTCGGCTCACTGGTGGGAAACAGCCGCCGCATGCGGGAGCTCTTCACGCTGCTGGAGCGGCTGTCCGCGGGTGAGTCAGACGTGCTCATCCAGGGTGAGACGGGCACGGGCAAGGAGCTGTGCGCGGAGGCCATCCACACGCACAGCCCTCGGGCTCGGGGGCCTTTCGTCATCGCCGACCTGGCGGGCATCGCCCCCTCGTTGCTGGAGAGCGAGCTCTTCGGACACGTGAAAGGCGCCTTCACGGGCGCGCACGCCGACCGCGCGGGCGCCTTCGAGCGCGCCCACGGCGGCACGCTCTTCCTGGACGAAGTCGGCGAACTACCGCTGGAAGTCCAACCCCGCCTGCTGCGCGCGCTGGAGCGCCGGCAGGTGAAGCGCGTGGGCGCCAACGACTACCGCACCTTCGACGTGCGCGTCGTCGCGGCCACGCACCAGGACCTGGAGGGCTCGGTGCAGGCCGGGCGCTTCCGTGGTGACCTCTTCCACCGGCTCGCGGTGCTCCGCGTCGGCCTTCCACCGCTGCGGGAGCGACTGGAAGACGTGCCGCTGCTCGTCGATACGGTGCTGCAGCGGATGGGGCGTCCTCCCAGCGCGCTGTCGGACCAGACGCGCGCCCTGCTCGCGCAGTATCCGTGGCCGGGCAACGTGCGCGAGCTGCGCAACGTGGTGGACCGGGTGGTGAACCTGGGCGACGAGGCCCTGCCGGACATCCCGGACCTGCCTTTGCCCCCCGAGGATCCCTCCACCCTGCCGCCGCCTTCGGACGACCCGGAGAGCACGCGCCCCATCTCCCTGGACCTCCCCTTCAAGGAAGCCAAGGACCGCATCATCGAAGGCTTCGAGCGCGACTACCTGCGCGCCCTCATCGACCGCTGCGAGGGCAACGTGTCCCGCGCGGCCCGCGAGGCAGGCATCGACCGCGTGTACCTGCGCAAGCTGCTGCGCAAGCACGGCCTGGACACGTCACCGGCGTAAGTGGGTGTGGGCCTCCAGGCCCCCTGCTTTCGCGGCGACATCCGCAGGGGGCGTGGCCGGATGTTCCCGGGCCGGGTCATTACGTGTCGAACGGCCCGGTATTCCAGCGGGCCCTACTCTGGGACGTGCCGACCATGACTATTCGCTCGCGCCTACGCTCGACCCTGTTGGCCCTGCTACCCATCGCCCTGCTCCCGCTGATGGCGTGTGGTGGCAACGAGGGCAAGGTCACCCTGCTTCTGACCGACGCACCGGGAGACGAAATCCGCACCGCTGTCGTCACCATCTCCGAAATCTATCTGCAAGGCGGCGACGGCAAGGGTGGCCGCGTGGTGCTGCGCGATACCCCCGCCACCGTGAGCTTGCTGGAGCTCGCCAACTCCACGTCTGAACTGGTGTCTGACGCGGTGGTCCCCAATGGCGACTACTCCGAGCTTCGCTTCGTCATCACCGGTGGCTACATCGAGGTGGCGAACGAGGACGGCGCGTCGACCGTGTTCGCGTCGTCAGCCGACTACTCCGGCCTGCCCGCGGGCACGCAGGTGGACGGCCAACTTCACATGCCCAGCTTCGGCACGTCCGGGCTGAAGGTGAAGTTCTCCGAGAAGCTGACCATCGAAGGCGAGCAGAAGGTGCTGCTCGTGGACTTCGACGTCGGCCAGAGCTTTGGCAAGGAAGCCGGCAACGCGGACAAGTGGGTGATGCATCCGGTCATCAAGGCCGCCGAGGTGACGGCCTCCGGTAGCATCCGCGTGACGGCGGACACGGCCGCGACGGTGACCCTGCCCGTGGTGGACGGCCACCAGGTGACGCTGGGCGACTTCAACGCGGTGATGACGAACGAGGCGGGCAGCAGTGAGCGGCTGGCGCTGACCGACGAGGACGGCGACGGCACCTACGAGGCGGCCTTCAAGTTCCTCATTCCGGGCACCTTCACGGTGCACCTCGAGCCGCCCGCCTTCGTCAGCGTCACCACCACGCCCAACCAGCCGGTGACGGTGGAAGTGGGTTCGGGCCGCGACGTGGCGAGTCACTTCACGATTACGGGTGCGACCCAGCAGTAGCGCGGGCGCGACCTGCACACGGTTACGTGGGGACTGGCGCGGGGTCGGTTCCCAGGGCGAGGCGTCGGGGCAAGTTTCCCGGCGCCTCGTTTTTTTCTGTGTCACCCAGGCACTGAGTGCGCACGCCGCCGACCTTCCGCGACGAGTCCGCGTCGAAGGCCGCTCAGTAGACGACGAGCGCCTGCGGCGCGTGGTAGCTGACGATGGTCAGCACCGGGATGCGCGGCGCTTCATCATCCGTCTCCGCGCCGCCCGACGTGAGGCGGACACCGTCGAAGCGCGCGAGGATGACGTAGTCGCGCCGGGTCTCCAGGAACGGGTCGGCGCTCGCCAGACGACCGAGTGCCTCGCGGCCAGTCTCGTCGGAGACGTTCTCCACGAAGCGCCGCGTGGTGTTGCGGCCGGAGCGCTCGGACGTGCTTACCGTGCCCCCGACCCGCCCTGGCCCCGTGAGCACGGACTGCCCGGCCAGGTCACCCGAGTACGTGGTGACAGAGTCGATGCGCTCGCCATAGCCCACGACCTCGTCCGTCTGGACGGAGCTGAGGGCCTGCTCCACCAGCCACACCGTGGGGCGCTCACCTTCCGAGCGCTGGTCCGCGACCTGCGCGCGCAGCAGCACGTAGCGGCCCTTGTACGTGTCCGGCCGGTCCATGGCGGAGGCCAACGAGAAGATGGGGATCTGCTTCTCCTGGAGGTAGCGCAGCTCACCCGTCACGCTGCCACCGCGCTGGGCCACCACGCGGGCAATGAGCTTCGCGCCTTCGGGACGCACGATCAGGTCCTGCGCCCAGGCGCGGCCCAGCAACGCGTTGAGCTGGGTGAAGGGCGTGTGCTCGATGCAGGCCTTCAGGCCATCCCACGCCTCATCCCGCGAAGCGCCCTGGAGGCGCCGCGCGGCGGCTTCACATACGGCCGGGTTGGCATACCGGGCGGCGAACGCCTTGGGGTCCGAGGTGGGGCTGGGCGCGGGCGACTCGGGCGGAGGCCTGGCGACGAACACCTCCTCTTTCGGATGAGGCGCGTCCTCCGACCACGTCACGTGGGAATGCGAGGCGCCGCAGCCGGCGGCGAACGTGCCCATCAGGGCCCAGGAGGACAGCTTCCAGGAAGGACGGCGCATGGGCGGAACTCCTAGAGGGAAGCGGAGCCAGGGCTGGAAGAACGGTTGCGCTGCTGGACGGTGGGCGCGGGGTGCGCACCGGAGCGAGGCCGCGGCAGCACGACGGCGCACGCATCCGCGCACCGATCACTCAGGCACGCCTGCGTCTGAGGCGCGGTGGCCTGCTGGGCGACCTCGGCATAGCAGCGGTCCGCGGTGCCCGGACAGTTGGCGCGGGCGGCGCACTCGCAGCATGGCGAGGCCACCGTGGCCATGAACTGCACCTCCTGAAGGACGTTGGCCAGCGCGCGGTAGCAGGACCGAGCGCCGGGAGCGAAGCGGCCCTTGGCGTCCACCACGAACGACGTGCCTTCCAGTCCACACTGGTCCACGGCGGTGATGTAGCGCCGCTCACAAAGCGCGGTGAGCGTCGCGTCCGGGCGGCCCTCGCGGATGTTGCCCACCGCCTCCGTGCACAGCGCGCGGGCCACGTCCTGGAGGAGCTTCTTGTTGGACGCGTCCTGCGAATCGCTGGGCGCGCCCGCGGACAGGTCCGCCTCGAACACGCATTCCTTCCCAGCTCGCAGGGTGTCCACGGTGCAGGACCACGCGGTGGGGGACTCATCCGCGACAGGGGGCGCCGCGAGCGCTTCGGGCGGAATCGCTGGCGCGCTGGAGTCCGGCGCCGAGCCCAACAGGAAGAGGGAGACGAGGATCGCCTTCATGGACATGACAGGTTAGGACGGCGCCTCGCCGGGCACAAACCGGCCCGCCGCAACGGCTCCTCGCACCGCGGCGTGCTCCCCTTCCCTACCTCCTCCGCGCCGAACCGACGTCCACCTCCGGACGAAGCGGAGGCCTCGGAGCCCTGGAGCGTCCGCCCCAGGGCACGCATGATGGCGCCGGTTTCCTTTCAAGGGGTGGAATGGTGGGACGTGCGGACGACGCGGCGTGGCGGCCATATGAAGACGGGGGCTCCATCGGGTGGATGGGCACCCAGGGCGGCACCATCGCGCGGGATGAGGACTTCGGCGGCCTGGCGCGGCTCACCTACGAGTTGGATGACACCCGCTCCTTCCACGCCATCGCCTGCTCCGTCACCGGCTGGCTCCTCTACCACCGCTTCTTCGACAACGCGGCCGCGGCCACCGCCGCCTTCGAGGAGATGAAGCCCGCCTTGGAGGCGCTCCTCACGCAGCTTCCCGAAGGAGGGCCGACGTCTCCCGCGAACACCCGCCTCGCGGGGCCCATGCTGGCGGCCTTCACCGTCCGTCATGGATAGCGAGTCCGGAGCGAAATGGCTTGGCCAGCGAGCGCCCACTGGCGTTAGTGACGGCCCACCATGGCCTCCCAGCGCATCCACGAAGAAGACAGCTTCGAGAACGAAACCTTCGCTGACCTGAACCTCCAGGAGGCGGACCTGGGCGGGAAGGAGTTCTACCGCTGCACGTTCCGCAACTGCACGCTGCAGGAGAGCCGCTGGACGAGGGCTCGGATGGAGTCCTGCGTCTTCACCGGTTGCGACCTCACGCGAGCCCGATTCACGGAGACGTCGCTGCGGGACGTGCGGTTCGAAAGCTCCAAGCTGATGGGCATCGACTGGACGGACGTGGGCACCTTCCCCGAAGTCACCTTCGACGGCTCCAACCTGCGCTACTGCACCTTCGCGGGGCTCAGCCTGCGGAAGACGGCGTTCCTTCGCTGCACGGCGTTGGAGATGAACTTCATCGACACGGACCTGTCCGAGGCGGACTTCAGCGATTCGGACGTCACCGGCAGCAACTTCCGCGGCTGCACGCTCACGAAGGTGGACTTCGGAACCGCGCAGGGCGTGTTCATCGACCCCGCGCGCAACCGGGTGAAGGCCACGCGCATCCCCGTGGAGGCCGCGGTGAACTTCGTCCAGACGCTCGGGCTCGTGGTGTCCGGCTACGGCGAGGGCCCGAAGGCGAAGACGGAGCGCAAGAAGGGTCGTTCCTGACGGACCGTCATTGGGGCTAGGCGTGGGGGCGTAGCATCTCCAACAACGCCCCCAGCTTCTCCAACGCGATCCGCGCACGGGTCTTCACCGTGCCCAATGGGTCTCCGGTGCGCTCGGAAATCTCCCGCTGGGAGAGGCCTTCGAAGTAGGCAAGCTCCACCACCGCCCGTTGCTCCGGCGGAAGCTGGGCCAGCGCCGCCACCACGCGAGCGCGAGCCTCCTCCTGGCTGACCGCATCGTCCGGCGCGGCGGGCGCGGCGCTGACCGGAGGCTCCTGCTGCGCGGCCCCCTCCACCACGCGGGCCGCCGTTCCCTGCGCCCGCAGCCGGTCAATGGCGCGCGTGCGTACAATCGTCGCCACCCAGGCCTCCAGGCCGCCGCGTTCTGGATTGAACTCCCGGGCGCGCCGCCAGACCTCCAGGAAGGACTCCTGCAACACCTCTTCCGCGTCAGCGCGGCTCGGCAGCAACCGCAACGCGATGGCGAAACACCGTCCGCCGCAGCGCGCGTAGACGTCGCGCATGGCCTGCGGGCTTCCCATGGCGATTTGCCGGAGGAGGGCCCGGTCCAGCGCTGGGTCGCTTGCTCGGGGCACAGCGGAGGAAGGAGGCGCCATGTTCGTCCCGGATAGCTCAAACGGCAGGGCAGTTCCCAGCTTCAAGTATCGGCAGGCGGGCACCCGGGCGCGCCGTGCCTTCCAGGGTGGGCAGTGCCTGCCCCCATCCTTAACGTTGACGAGCCAACGCGACGGGTACGGAAGGCGTCCAGCATCGACAACAGCCGCGATTCGCCGCGAGGCAATCACAACCCAAGACCTATAAGGGCCGCCAGCCACCATGACTGAACGACTCGGAAGCGTATTCATCGAGGGAGTCAGCCCCGAGCTGGACGCTGGACGTCACGCCGTGAAGCGCGTCGTGGGAGAGCGGTGCACCGTCAAGGCCGATGTCTTCAAGGAAGGCCATGACGTCCTCGTCGCCGTCGTCCGCTGGCGCCAGGTGACGCCCAGGGCGCAGCAGACCGACTGGGAGGAAGTGCCCATGCGCTTCCTCGGCAATGACCGGTGGGAAGGTGAATTCCCCCTGACGCGGAACGGCCGCTACGAGTACACGATTGAGGCCTGGCCAGACCTCTTCCGGACCTGGACGTCCGAGCTCAAGCGCAAGGTCGACGCGGGCCGCGACGTGCGCAGTGAGTTGCTGGAAGGCGCCGCCCTGCTGGAAGGCGCCGCCGCCCGTGCCCGTGCGGCGAAGCAGTTGGACGACGCGCGAGTGCTGGACGAAGCGGCCGTCCGGCTGCGACAGCCGCCCTCCCCGGACCTCCTCGCCGTGGCCCTGGCCCCCGAACTGGCCGATGTGGCTTCGACCCATCCGGACCGCTCACTGGCCCGCCGCTACGACAAGGTGTTGGAGGTCTTCGCGGACCGGGAGAAGGCCCGCTTCAGTGCGTGGTACGAGTTCTTCCCGCGTTCGGCGAAGCGCGACGGCGTCACCCACGCCACCTTCCGGGACGCGGAAGGCTGGCTGCCGTACATCCAGCAGCTCGGCTTCGACACCGTCTACCTCCCGCCCATCCACCCCATTGGCCGCACGGCGCGCAAGGGCAAGAACAACAGCCTCACCGCGGCGCCTGACGACGTAGGCAGCCCCTGGGCCATTGGCGCCTCGGAAGGCGGCCACAAGGCCGTGCACCCGAAGCTGGGGACGCTGGAGGACTTCCGGCACTTCGTGGAGACGGCGCAGGCCCACGGCATCGAGGTGGCGCTGGACCTGGCCTTCCAGTGCTCGCCGGACCACCCGTACGTGAAGGAGCATCCGGAGTGGTTCCAGCACCGGCCGGACGGCACCATCAAGACGGCGGAGAACCCGCCCAAGCGCTACGAGGACATCGTCAACTTCGACTGGATGGGCCCCGCCCGCGAGTCGCTCTGGGCGGAGTTGGAGTCCGTCGTCCTCCACTGGGTGAAGCAAGGGGTGAACACGTTCCGCGTGGACAACCCGCACACCAAACCCACGCAATTCTGGGCCTGGCTCATCCGACGCGTGCAGGAAGCCCACCCCCAGGTCCTCTTCCTGTCCGAGGCCTTCACCCGCCCCAAGGTGATGAAGGCCCTGGGCAAGGTGGGCTTCACCCAGTCGTACACCTACTTCACCTGGCGCAACTTCAAGGGAGAGCTCCAGGAGTACCTGGAGGAAATCACCCAGCCGCCGGTGTCCGACTACTTCCGCGGAAACCTCTGGCCCAATACGCCGGACATCCTCCCGGAGTTCCTCCAGAACGCGGGGCCCGGTGCCTTCCGTCTGCGCGCGGCGCTGGCCGGTACGCTCTCCTCCGTGTGGGGCATGTACTGCGGCTACGAGCTGTGCGAAGGCCGCCCCATCCCGGGCAAGGAGGAGTACACCGATTCAGAGAAGTACCAGCTGGTCGCGTGGGACCTGGACCGGCCCGGCAACATCCGGGATTGGATTGCGCGCCTCAACGCCGCTCGCCGCACGCACCCCGCGCTGCACCAGTACGGGACGCTGCGCTTCTTCTCGTCGAACAACGACCGAGTCCTCTTCTACGGCAAGCGCACGCCAGACGGCGGCAGCATGGTGCTGATGGCGGTGAGCCTGGACCCGTATGCCGCCCAGGAGGCGCTGCTGCACGTGCCACTCGAGTGGCTGGGCGCGCGCCCTGACGAGACGTATCAGGTGCACGAGCTGATGTCGGACCAGCGCTCGCTGTGGCAGGGTCCGGACGTGCAGGTGCGCATGACGCCTGAGCAGCCCGCGGCCCTCTGGGCCGTTCACCGGTTCCGCCGCACCGAGAACGCGTTCGACTACTACGAGTGACAACCCGAGAGGCGTAATGGACCTGGATCCCCTCTGGTACAAGAAAGCCCTTATCTACGAGCTGCACCTGCGTGCCTTCCATGACTCCAATGGCGACGGCCACGGGGACATCCCCGGTCTGATTGAGAAGCTTCCGTACCTCCAGGACCTGGGCATCAACTGCCTCTGGTTGCTGCCCCACTACCCGTCGCCGCTGCGCGACGACGGCTACGACATCGCGGACTTCTACGGCGTCCACCCGGACTACGGCACGCTCGCGGACTTCCAGCGGCTGGTGGATGAGGCGCACAAGCGCGACATCCGCGTCATCACCGAGCTGGTGGTGAACCACACCAGTGACCAGCACCCCTGGTTCCAGGAAGCGCGCAGCGACCCCAACAGTCCCAAGCGCAACTGGTACGTCTGGAGCGACACCGACGAGCAGTACAAGGGCGCGCGCATCATCTTCCTGGACACGGAGCGCTCCAACTGGACGTGGGATCCGGTGGCCAAGCAGTACTTCTGGCACCGCTTCTTCAGCCACCAGCCGGACCTCAACTACGACAACCCCGAAGTGCAGGAAGCCATGCTGGACGTCATGCGCTTCTGGCTCAACATGGGCGTGGACGGGTTCCGTTGCGACGCCGTGCCCTACCTCTTCGAGCGCGAAGGCACCAACTGCGAGAACCTCCCGGAGACGCACGCCTTCCTCAAGCGCCTGCGGAAGACCATCGACTCCGAATACAAGGGGAAGATGCTGCTGGCGGAGGCGAACCAGTGGCCCGCCGACGTGCGCGTGTACTTCGGCGACGGCGATGAGTTCCACATGGGCTTCCACTTCCCGGTGATGCCCCGCCTCTACATGGCGGTGCGCCGCGAGGACCGCACGCCCATCGTCGAAATCATGCAGCAGACGCCGGACATCCCGGACAACTGCCAGTGGGCCATCTTCCTGCGCAACCATGACGAGCTGACGCTGGAGATGGTGACCGACGAGGACCGGGACTACATGTACCGGGAGTACGCCACCGACCCGCGCATGCGCATCAACCTGGGCATCCGCCGCCGGCTGGCGCCGCTGATGGACAACGGCCGCCGGCGCATCGAGCTGATGCACAGCCTGCTCTTCACCCTGCCCGGCACGCCCGTCCTCTATTACGGCGACGAGATTGGCATGGGCGACAACATCTACCTCGGCGACCGCAACGGCGTGCGCACGCCCATGCAATGGACGGGGGACCGCAACGCGGGCTTCAGCCGCGCGGATTACGCACGCCTGTACGCGCCCGTCATCGCCGACCCGGTGTACGGTTATCAGTCCATCAACGTGGAAGCGCAGGAGCGGGTGAAGTCCAGCCTCCTGCACTGGGTGAAGCGGATGATCCGCATCCGCCAGCGCTACCCCGTCTTCTCGTTGGGGAACCTGCGCTTCCTCCAGACGGACAATCGCAAGGTGCTGGCCTTCATCCGGGAATGGGAGGGCCAGACGGTTCTGGTGGTGTGCAACCTGTCGCGCTTCGCCCAGCCCGCGGTGCTCGACATGCGTGAGTGGGAGGGCACTGTGCCGGTGGAGCTGATTGGAGAAACCCCCTTCCCGCGGGTGAGTGAGATTCCGTATCAGCTCTCCATGGGCCCCTTCATGTTCCTGTGGTTCCGGCTGGACAAGTCCCAGCAGGTGAGGAGCCTCGAATGACGACCCTCGACTTGACCAAGCTCCCTGACTACCTCAAGCACCAGCGCTGGTTCAGCGGCAAGGCCTGGCCCATCAAGCACGTCACGGTGATGGACCACGCCACCGTCGAATCGGGCGGCTGCTCGTTCAGCCTCGCCGTGGTGGAGGTCATCTACGAACTGGGCAGCCCGGAGCGGTACCTGCTGCCCGTCCATCCCTCCACCGAAGGCGTGCGAGACGCGCTGGAGAGCGATGAATGCCTGCGCGGCCTCTTCGACCTCATCCGAACCGGAGGCCAGGTGGCGTCCGCGTCCGGCCGCGTGCAAGGCGAGTGGATTGGCGGCCAGGACAGCTTGCTCGCGCTCCCCGCATCACCGGAAGTGCGGCGGCTGCAGGTGGAGCAGAGCAACACCTCGGTGGTGCTGGGTGAGAAGGTCATCCTGAAGATCATCCGCAAGCTGGAAGCCGGCGTGAATCCAGAGCATGAGGTGGGCCGTTTCCTCGCGACCAAGACGTCGTTCCGCGCCACGCCCACGCTGCTGGGCGCGCTGCATCTGGAAGGGGCGGCGGGCGCGACGCTCGCGGTGGCCCACCGCTTCGTGCCGGACGCGACGGACGGCTGGAAGTACACGCTGGACCGGCTGCGCCAGGAGCGCGCCGTGGGTCCGCGCTTCCAATCGGAGATGCGCGACCTGGGTTCGCGCCTGGGCGAGCTCCACCTGGCGTTCGCCTCGGCGACCGAAGAAGACCCGGCCTTCACGCCAGAGCCGCTGTTGCAAGAGGACCTCCAGCGCTGGAGCGCCTCCATCGTCGGGGAGCTGGGCGTGACGCTGGCGGACGCCAGCCGGCAGAACCCGGAACTGGAGAACCGGCGCGAGGACCTCATCGATCACGCGAAGCGCCTGGCGCAGGTGCCGCCCTCCGGCCAGAAGATTCGCATCCACGGCGATCTCCACCTGGGGCAGGTGCTGCGCGCCAACAACCAGTGGATCATCTTCGACTTCGAAGGAGAGCCCGCGCGCTCCTTCACCGCCCGCCGGGAGAAGTACAGCGCGCTGCGCGACGTGGCGGGGATGATCCGCTCGTTCGACTACGCGGAGGCGACGGTGGCGCTGGAGGGTGGCACGCCCCACGAGCGCATCAGCACCATGCGCGACGCCTTCGTGGAAGGCTACCGGCAGGCGACGCGCGGCGCGCCCTTCCTGCCGTCGGACGAAGACACCTTCGACGTGATGCTGCGTGCGTTCGAGCTGGAGAAGCTCCTCTACGAAGTGCGATACGAAATGCAGAACCGGCCCGACTGGGTGCGCATCCCCCTCCAGGCCCTCTTGCGTATGGAGGCATCCAAGTGAGGAAGCCAGCCGACAAGGCCCAGGTCGACGCGGAGCTTCAGCGCGTCGTGGAGCTGAGGCATCCGGAGCCGCACGCTGTCCTGGGCATCCACCCGGATGGGGATGGCGTGGTGATTCGCACCTTCCGCCCGGACGCCGTGGCCATCCACGTGCTGCCGGAATCCGGCGGTCGCGTCGCGATGACGCACCGGCTGGGCGGCGTCTACGAGGCCCGCATCAACGGCAAGGACCAGACGTTCAACTACCTGCTGGAAGTGGAGTACCCCGGCAAGCGCGTCTTCACGCTTCGCGACCCGTACAGCTTCCTCCCCACCCTGGGGGAGATGGACCTGTATTACGCCGGAGAAGGCCGCCACGAGCGCCTCTGGGAGCGCATGGGCGCGCACCTGCTGCACCACCACGGCGTGCGCGGCACCTCGTTCGCGGTGTGGGCCCCCACGGCGGCGGGCGTGTCGGTGGTCGGTGACTTCAACGGCTGGGACGGCCGGTTGCACTCCATGCGCCGCATGGGCTCCTCCGGCATCTGGGAGCTGTTCGTCCCCGAGGTGGGCGAAGGCACCCGGTACAAGTTCGAGATTCGCCCCGGCCAGGGCGGGCCCAACAACGTCCTCAAGGCGGACCCGTTCGCCTTCCGTACCGAGGTCCCCCCCGCCACGGCCTCCGTGGTGCACGACCTGGCGCGCTACACCTGGGGCGACGCGGCGTGGCTGGAGCAACGCGCGCAGCGGCGGGACGTCCATCACCAGCCGTGGAGCGTGTACGAGGTCCACCTGGGCAGTTGGCGCCGAGTGGTGGAGGACGGCGACCGGCCCATGACGTACCGGGAGCTGGCCCCGGCGCTGGCCGAGTACATCAAGTTCACCGGCTTCACCCACATCGAGCTGCTCCCCGTCGCCGAGCACCCCTACGGTGGCTCTTGGGGCTACCAGGTAGGTGGCTACTACGCTCCCACGGCGCGCTTCGGCCACCCGGATGACCTGCGCTTCTTCATCGACCACATGCACCAGGAAGGCATCGGGGTGCTCGTGGACTGGGTGCCCGGACACTTCCCGCGCGACCTGCACGCCCTGGGACAGTTCGACGGCACGGCCCTGTATGAGCATGCCGACCCGCGCAAGGGCGCGCAGCCGGACTGGGGCACGCTGGTCTTCAACTTCGGCCGCAATGAGGTGCGCAACTTCCTCATCGCCAACGCGTTGTTCTGGATCGAGGAGTACCACGTCGACGGACTGCGCGTAGACGCGGTGGCGTCGATGCTCTACCTCGACTACAGCCGCAAACAGGGCGAGTGGATCCCCAACCGCTGGGGCGGCCGGGAGAACGAAGAGGCCATCCATTTCCTGCGCGAGCTGAACGAAACGGTCCACCGCAAGCACCCGGGCGTCGTCGTCATCGCCGAGGAGTCCACGGCCTGGCCCAAGGTGTCCGCGCCGGTGTCCGAAGGCGGCCTGGGGTTCGACTACAAATGGAACATGGGGTGGATGCACGACACGTTGTCGTACTTCTCCAAGGACCCCATCTACCGGCAGTACCACCACAACCAGCTCACCTTCGGCCTGCTGTACGCGTTCAGCGAGCAGTTCATGCTGCCGCTGAGCCATGACGAGGTGGTGCACGGCAAGGGCAGCCTGTACGGGCGCATGCCCGGCGACCCGTGGCAGAAGCGCGCCAACCTGCGCGCCCTGTTCGCGTGGATGTGGGCGCACCCGGGCAAGAAGCTCGTCTTCATGGGCGGCGAGTTCGGCCAGCCCACCGAGTGGAACCACGACAAGAGCCTGGACTGGCACCTGACGCACGACCCCGGGCACCACGGCATCCTTCAACTGGTCTCGGACCTGAACCGCATCTACCGGGACATGCCCGCGCTTCACGACGCGGACGGCGAGCCCATGGGCTTCCAATGGCTCCAGCCGGACTCGGCCGCGTACAACGTATTCGCGTTCGTGCGGCGCGCGCGTCAGCCAGGACGGCATGTGGTGTGTATCGCCAACCTGTCGCCAACGGTGCGTGAGAACTACCGCGTGGGCTTCCCGTTCCAGGGCCGCTACGTGGAGTTGCTCAACACGGACGCCGAGCAGTACGGCGGCTCCAACCTGGGCAACATGGGCCAGATTCACACCGAGCCCACGGGCTGGGATGGCCAGCCGGCTTCGGCCACCCTCACCCTGCCCCCGTTGTCCGTGCTGTGGTTCACGCCGGGCTGAGTCAATGCCTCGATACAGGGGCGTCCGCCGCAGCATCACCGCGGACTCCCCTGTCTGCCCCTAAAGACAACCACCAATCACAGACAAACAATCACAGACATCACATCAAAACACATCAAATCCAATCAACGAACAGGAACCAGCCAGTCACTGACCGAGCAAGCCCGTAACCTCGACACATGGGGTGCCAGAATTCACTGAACATCCAGTCAGTTAAAAGACGGCGATCCGCCTTGCAGTGACACTGAACACACGGCAATGTAGGCATTGGCAATTCAGGCGGCGCCCGAATCACTGAACATATCATCAGCAATCTGGTCGCGATCAGCGCTCCGCACACCACTGAACACGCGCCCATGTGGGCATTGGTGCAATCGAGGGCACCCACCCACTGAACATGCAATCAGCAGTGGAGGCAACCAGAACCCGGTGTGCCACTGAAGTCCGCTCACAGCGGCGCCGCGATGATGAGGCCGGAAGTGCCTGATAGTTCGTTCATGTAGGCATTGCCTGGCCGACCACCGCACGAACCACTGAACATCCAGACAGGCAACCTGTCCCGATCAGCCACGTCGGGTTTCCTGCTCTGATGTTCATGTAGGAACGAAGGTCTCAGGCCACCCTGAAAACACCTGATGGCTTGTGCATGTAGGCATCCGTCCGCCAAGCGCCGGCACATCACCCGCACTCCAGGCGAGCAGACGACGCCGCTTGCTCCCTCCTCCATCCGACCCCAGCCTACTTCTGGGCGATCGACTCACCAGGAGGACGGGGATGACGAAGAAGAGGATCATTGAAGGGTACGGCGGGACCAGTGAGCAGCGTCAGCGCCACCTTCAAAACGACAACTTCTCGGAGCGGGCGCCTCGAACGCCGGACGAGACGGAGGCGGTGCGCAGCACGCCCGACAAGGACGGGCGCGAGATCACCATCCATCCACTGGACTCCGAGGACTCGGACGACCTGTGGCACGGCAAGCCGTGAGCCGAGCCCAGGGGCCGGGCCTCAGCGCATGAACAGGAAGTAGAGCACCGCGCTCAGGGCGATCGACACCAGGATGCTGCCGATACAGCCGAGCCGGCTCGAGAAGAAGAAGAACATACGCTCCGCCCAAGCTGTGCACTCCCAGCGCGGCGGGAAGGCTCCACGCTGGACTTTGTCCGAGGTCTTACGAAACGCCCTCGTGGGCTACTCGCCGCGCTTCAGCCGCTCCACGTAGGCCGCTGGCAGGCCCGCGGCCTGGGCACCGCGCACCAGCGCGTCCACGAAACGGGTGCTGACCGGGCCGTCCGCCGACGCACGCCGCGGATTCGTGACGAACGCCGTGGCCTCCAGCTCCTGCCCATCCACGCGCACGCGCACCGGCCGCTCCACGCACATGCTCGTCACGAAGCCCTCCTTGTGCTGGATGATGGGCCAGTCCTGGCCGCGAATCTCGAACAGGCGGCCGTACACCTTCTGGCCTGCGGAATCCGTCAGCCCCGCGACGCGCCCACCCCACCAGCGCGACGGGAAGTCATAGACCAGATCCACATCCACGGCCTCGGCCAGCCGCCCCTCGGGCAGTTCGAAGAAGTCGTAGCTGTGCTGGGACCGCCACTCCTCGAAGGCGGCGCGGTCCAGGATGGTCGAGTACGCGAAGTACAGGCGCGTGGCCGACGGGTCCGCGCCCGCACGCGCCTTCATCACCTGATCATAGTGCGAATCCATGTCCGCCCCTTTGACTGAGACTACTTCGAGCCCCGGCGCGCCCCGGTGGCCTCGTCCCGGAAGACGGACAGCACACCGGACACGTCCAGCCGGGACGTCTTGATGAACAGCCGCAGCGCGCGCTCCACGTGCTCGGCCAGCGTGGCCATCTTCTCCAGCCGCTGAAGCCGGTCCGGGGGCAGCCCTGACTGGGTCTCCGCCAGCCGCCGGGCCTCCGCCAGGTCGGCGCGGATGCGCGCGACGAAGCCCGCCTCGCGCTCCTCGATGACGTGCGTCACCATCCGGACCAGGTCGTTCTCCGCGCCGTAACGCCAGACGGTGTCCTGGGGAAGGCGCACGCGCTGGATGACGCCCCAGCGCTCCAGGTCACGCAGCAGCATGGAGACCCCGCCCTTGGACAGGTCCAGCTCGCGCTCGATTTCTCCCGCCGTCAGGGGCTCACCGCGCAGGTACAGCAGGGCCCAGACCCGCCCCTGGTTGCGCTTGAACCCCCAGAACTCAATGACATTGCCCACCGCGTCCACCGCGATGGCTTCCCAGGGCGCCAGCCGGCCATCCGCTGGCGGCGCCTCCGAGGCAGGGCTCCCGGGTCCCCCCGTCCACAGGTAGCCTTTCATGCAGCGCGCCCCTGGACTTGTTCGGCGATGCCTGCCGACAGCTTCCGCGCCCAGCTCACCAGCTCCGCGCCCGCGGGCTCCTTGGCGAAGTGGCCCAGCTTGTCGAGCGCCGCCTCGATTTCGACGTTCATCCGCGCCATGGAGGCATCCACGGCCCCCGTGGCCTCGATGGCCGCGCCAATCTCCTTCGTGCGATCAGGCGTGATCGCCGAGAACGCCCACGCGTCCTTCAGCTTGCGCCGCAGCGACTCATCCTTGGCCACCGCCAGGAGGATGGGCATGGACGGCGTGCGCGAGTGCACGTCTGCGTAACGCGGCTTGCCTACGTCCGTGCCCAGGATGTCGCGAATGTCGTCGGCAATCTGGAACGCCACGCCCAGGTGACGCCCGAAGCCGTCGAAACGTTCCACCGCCTCGGGGTGCTCCGCCAGCGTCGCCGCCGCGTTGCCACACCAGCCGAACAACGAGCCCGTCTTGCCCTCGGCGATGAAGCGCAGCCGGTTGAGCGGCAGGTCCAGGTCGCCGCGAGCCTCCACCTCGGCGATGGCGGCGCGGGTCATCTCGGAGACGACCGACAGCGCGCTGCGCGTCAGCCGCGCGTCCAACTGAGACAGCTGGAACAGGCCCGTGGACAGGATGAGGTCGCCGCTCATCACCGCGACGATGTTGCCCCAGCGCGCGTTCACCGTGGGCCGGCCCCGGCGGAACATGCCCGCGTCCACCACGTCGTCGTGCAGCAGGCTGGCGGAATGGATGAGCTCCGCGGCCACCGCTACGTCCACCAGTCGCTCCGCCGGAACGCCCACCGCGCCGCCGAACAGCCGCGCCAGCATGGGGCGCGCTCGCTTGCTGCCGCTGCCCAGGCACAGGTGGCGGGCCGCCTCCATCAGCGTGTCGCCCTTCACGTCCGGACCGGCATCGCCATCCACCAGGGTGCTGCCAAGCCGCTGCTCCACCGCCCCCAGAAAATCCGTCAGCTCCCGAGCCAGATCCATAGTGCGCCGTCTCCTCGTCCGTTCATATAGTTCAAGACCGCTTGAACTGCACCTGATTCCAGCGCTGCCCAGCAGCCAGGCGCGAACAGGCGCCGGAGCATGTGGGACAGCCGCGCCGCTCCCGCCTGGAGAGCGACCGAGCCCCCTGGGGCCCACCGGGGGTGGATTGAGAGGGCCCAGCGGAGCGTGCGACAGAGAGCGGACCTGTGACCCGCGCAGCCTCCCGTCGACAGCTCCTCCGCAGCTTCAGCTTCGCCTCCCTTGCTTCCGCGGTTCCGCTGTTCCGCCCCGGCGCCTCCCTGCCCGGCTCGACGGCGCCACTCCTGGGGGCACCGCCCGCGGACGGGCCCGGACCGATGGTCCGCCCGCATCAGGGACGGTTGCGCCGAACGCTGGGCGTCTCCGTGGTGGAGGGCATGTTCTCGGAGGTCTTCACCGCGTGCGCGGGCGCGACGGTGCTCACCGCCTGGGCCATCGCGCTGAAGCTGGGGCCCTTCCTCGTCGGCGTGATGACGGCCCTGCCCTTCTTCGCGCAGTTCGTGCAGTTCCCCGCGGCCTGGCTGACGGGCCTCTTCGGCCACCGGCGCGTGGCCCTCACCGCGGTGTGCCTGTCCCGCGTGGTGATGTTTCCCCTGGCGGTGCTGCCCTGGCTGGGTCTGCCCTTCGAATCCCAGCAGCGCCTGCTGTTGACGGTGGCCGGCGTCTCCGCCGCGTTGAGCGTGGTGGGCAACAACGCCTGGGTGGCATGGATGGGGGAACTGGTGCCTCGCGCCGTCCGGGGCCGCTTCTTTGGACGCCGCACCGCGCTCACCACGCTGGCGGGCACGCTGGCCTCCCTCGGCGCCGGCCTCCTGATGGACCGGCTGCGCCCCACGGATGGCGTCGGCGTGGCCCTGCCGCTGCTCGCGTTGGGGGCATGCGTCATGGGCATCGTCACCACCCTGTTCATGGCCTCGCAGCACGACCCGGCGCCCCCGGGCACCGCCCCGCCCCTGGAGCTCAACGGCGCACTGGTCCCTTTCAAGGATGGCAACGCGCGCCGGGTGCTCACCTACCAGGTGGCCTGGAACGCGGCGGTGGGGGTGTCCGCGCCCTTCTTCGCGCTGCACAGCCTCCAGAACCTCAAGATGACCTTCGTCATCATGGCGCTGCACGCCGCGTCGGTGGCGGGCGTGCGCATCCTGGCGGCGCCACTCTGGGGCCGCGCGATTGACCGCTGCGGCGCCCAGCCCGTGTTGATGGCGTGCTCACTGGGCATCGCCGCCATTCCCGCCCTGTGGCTGCTGCCCTCCGAGGGGATGCTGTGGCCCCTGCTCTTCGATGTCCTCCTCGCCGGGGCGCTGTGGAGCGGCCACGGTCTGGCCATCTTCGAGCTGCCCTTGACGGTCGCGCCCCGGAAGAACCGCCCCTTCTACCTGGCGGCCTTCGCCACCGCCGGCGGCCTGGCCTATACCGCCGCCGCGGCGCTGGGAGGCGCCATCGCGGCTGCCCTGCCCACCCAGTTCACCCTGGGCGGCCACGCCTGGGTGAACCTGCACGTGCTCTTCGTGCTGTCCTCGGTGGCCCGCCTGGGCGCGGCCCTGTTGACGGCGCGCATCCCCGAACCCGGCGCCCACCCCGTGCGCTCCG
The DNA here is from genome assembly GCF_013116825.1 of Myxococcus xanthus. Taxonomy (GTDB): domain Bacteria; phylum Myxococcota; class Myxococcia; order Myxococcales; family Myxococcaceae; genus Myxococcus; species Myxococcus xanthus_B. Next base: position 5,310 of record NZ_JABFNS010000109.1, on the reverse strand, counting down.
TGAGAGCGCTGCTGTCGCGACTGCTCCCGCGGCCAATTCCTGCTCACCGCACCGCGTTGGATGATTGACATGCAAAAGACGCAACAGCGTCATTGCTTGTCATACTGCGGGACTGTGCAAATTCGTTGCACAAAACCACAGAATTCCAGATTAGTTGGCGATTTGCTATTTTCAATCAAAGTGTGATTTCTGCCGCTCCAGCACCGTAGCTCCCAGAGGAGCGCGGTCAACCCGCAGTGCAGGAGCACGACATGTCCTCAGGTCCTTACCGAAGGCGCCTTTTTCATGCGGTGTTTCTCGTGGGAACCCTCTCGGGTTCCGCTGCAATGGCAGTCCATTCAGAGGAAGGCGTTCGTCATTACGATGCGCGTGATGCGTACAACGCGCAGGCACGATTTGGCATCTCGTCGGCCCAGACCTCCAGCCAGGCCGCGCTGCGGCAGGCCGTGCCGGAACTGATGGTGGAGTTCGACGAGTCCAACGGCCTGGTGCGCTCGCTCACCAATCCGGTGGGGGCGCTCTCCGGTCCGCGCAGCGGCGACCCGATGGCCATTGGCCTGGACTTCGTCCAGAAGCACCGGGACGCGCTTGGGCTGGGGCTCAACGACCTGGCGAACCTCGAGGTGACGGACCGCGTCTATTCGAAGGTGAGCGGCACCACCAACCTGTACCTGCGCCAGACGTACCGGGGCCTGCCCGTCTACAACGGCCAGCTTCAAATCAACGTGGACCGCGACGGCCGCGTGCTCAGCGTGCACAGCGACTTCCTCCCGGCCCTGGAGTCCTCGCTCGCCGGCACCACGCCGCGCCTGAGCGCCGCGGACGCGGTGGTGGGCGTGGCGAAGCACCTGGGCGTCCGCCTCTCCACGGCGCCGCAGTCCCTGAAGGCCGAGCCCGGCGCGCGCCAGCGCACGCGCGTGGCGGCGGAAGGCCTGTCCACCGAGCCCATCGACGCGGAGCTGGCGGTGCTGCCGGTCCGCCGAGGCGAGGCCCGGCTCGTGTGGCGCTTCCAGGTCCACACCCTGGACAACGACCACGCCTACGACGTCACGGTGGACGCGTCCACGGGCGAGGTCTGGACCCGCTTCGACTGGGTCGCGGCCGATGATACCTACCGCGTCTATCCCATGCCGGTAGAGAGCCCCAACCACACCACGCCGCTGCCCCCGGCGGATGGGCGCGTGCTGGTCTCCAACCCCGCCAACGCCACGGCGTCGCCCTACGGCTGGCACGATACGAACGGCGCGGCTGGCGCGGAGTACACCACCCTCCGCGGCAACAACGTCCACGCCTACGAGGACACCAACAACGATGGCCTGCCGCCCGCCGTGCAGCCCAACTGCACCGCGCTCATCCACTGCGACTTCCCCATCACCCTCACGAGCGCGCCGTCCACGTACATCCCCGCGGCCGTCACCAACCTGTTCTACTGGAACAACATCATCCACGACGTCCAGTACCAGTACGGCTTCGACGAAGCGTCCGGTAACTTCCAGGTCAACAACTATGGCCGGGGCGGCGTCGGCAACGACGACGTCCGCGCGGAGGCGCAGGACGGCGGCGGCATGAACAACGCCAACTTCATGACCCCGCCGGACGGCCAGCGGCCGCGCATGCAGATGTACCGCTGGAACACGGTGACGCCGAACAAGGACGGAGACCTGGACGCCGGCATCATCGTCCACGAGTACGGCCACGGCATCTCCAACCGCCTCGTGGGCGGTCCCAGCAACGTGTCCTGCTTGTCGAACCGCCAGCAGCCGGGCGAAGGCATCAGCGACTTCCTGTCGCTCTTCTACACCGCGAAGGCGACGGACACCGGCGCGCAGGGCCGCGGCGTGGGCACCTACGCCCTGAACCAGCCCACGACGGGCGTGGGCATCCGTCCCCAGCGCTACAGCACCAGCAGCTCCGTCAACACCTGGACCTACGCCAGCATCAACGGCATGGCGGTTCCGCACGGCGTGGGTGCCGTGTTCGCCCAGGGCATGTGGGAGGCCTACTGGGCCCTGGTCAACCACCACGGCTTCAGCCCCAACCTGTACGACGCCACGGGCACCGCGGGTAACCAGCGCATGATGCTGTACTTCACCCAGGGCCTGAAGAACACGCCGTGCAGCCCCACCTTCACCCAGGTGCGTGACGGCATCATCACCGCGGCCACCACCCTGCACGGTGGCGAGGACGTCTGCCGCCTGTGGACGGCCTTCGCCGCGTTCGGCCTGGGCACCAACGCCGTGTCCGGCGGCTCCGGCAGCACGACGCCCACCAACGGCTTCGCGGTGCCCGCCACCTGCGCTGCCTTCAGCGCGACGGCAGCCAAGCTCTAATCGTTGAGCCCCTCCGGGCCGGAGCTCCCTCGTGGGCTCCGGCCTGGTCCGGGGCCGTCGCACGCTGCCCAGCGCCTCCCCGAGTGCCACGCTCAAGGCCAGGATGACGGACGAAGCGCGCACCTGACCTTCATGGCACGCGGTGCCCGTCGAGGCCGCGACCGCCGGCGCTCCCGAGCGCACAGCCGGCCGGCGGCGCCTCACGCATGACCACGGCCACCGTCGCGCCGGACATGAAGGTCGCGACGGCGACGGCGAGAATCGCCGACTCGAAACCGAAGCGGTCCGCGATGAAGCCCGCCAGCAACGCCCCCAGGGCGTATCCCAGGTCACGCCAGAAGCGGTAGACGCTCAGCGAACGCGCGCGCCACGCGGGCTGGGAGGCGTCGGAGACCGCCGCGATCAAGCTCGGGTAGACCATGGCGGTACCAATCCCCAGCAGGACGCTCCCGGCGAACCACCAGACATACCGCCCGCCCCACGCCGTCAGGGCGAGCCCCGCGGCCTGCACCCACATGCCGGCGACAATCAGCCCCTTGCGTCCCCACCGGTCGCTCAGGGGGCCCGTCACGACTTGAAGCCCGCCCCACACCACCGGATAGATGGCCTTGAGGATGCCAATCCGCTCGATGCCGAGCCCCAGCGACGTGAAGAACAGAGGGAAGATCCCCCAGCTCATCCCGTCATTGAGGTTGTTCACCAACCCCGCCTGCGAGGCGGCGAACAGGTTGCGGTCCCGGAACGTCGTGCGCGCGAAGACTTCCCGGAAGCTCAAGGACGCCTCCACGGGGCTCGCGGCCCTGCCCTCCGCGTGAACGTGCCCGCCCGTGTCCCGCACCAGCAGGATGGAGAGGGCGGTCCCGATGACGGCGTAGGCCACGCCGACGTAGAGCGGGACGGGGCGCAGGCCATGATGGCTCGCGAGCACGCCGGTGAGAAAAGCCGTGGCCCCCACCGCGAAGTACCCGGCGAACTCGTTGAGCCCCACCGCCAGGCCGCGTCCCTTCGGGCCGACGAGGTCGATCTTCATGATGACCGCCATCGACCAGGTGAACCCCTGGCTCAACCCCAGCAAGACGTTGGCGGCAATCACCCACCCCCAGTCCGGCGCGGCCATGAGCATGAAGGGCACCGGCAGGCCCACGAGCCAGCCCGCCACGAGGACCCGCTTGCGCCCCCAGGAATCCGCCAGTTGCCCCGACACGAGGTTCGCGAACGCCTTGACGACACCAAAGCTGACGATGAACGAGGTGATGAGCGTGGTGGACGCGATGTGAAACACCTCGGAGCCCATCAACGGGACGACGGTGCGCTCGATGCCCACCATGCCGCCGACAAAGGCATTGGTGAGCATGAGCAGGGAGAACTGCTTCCAGTTCTCCCGCAGCCCCAGGCGGACGTCCGGCGCCGCGCGGAGCGATGCGGTCTGGCCCGCCACGTCACGCTGGGAGCTCATGACCGTGCGGCCCCGCTTTCGACGCGCCAGCCACGGGCACGCCAGTCGATGACGCCCTGCTCCATGCGCCGTGCATCGAAGCCCCGCTTGCGAAGCAGTTCGACCGCCTCCACCGCCATGACGCAGTAGGGGCCACGGCAATAGGCGACGACCTCGCGGCCCTTCGGCAACTCGTCGAGCCGCGCCTTGAGTTCGCTGACGGGGATGGAAATCGCACCGGGGATGTGGCCCGCCCGATACTCCTCCACCGGGCGGACGTCGATCACGGTGACGTCTCCGGCCCTCACCCGCCGGAGGAGCTCTGGCCCCTCGACGGGCTCCATCGCGCCCCGCCGCGTGAAGTACTCGCGGGTGACGTGCTCGACTTCAGCCAGACGCGCCTCCGCGAGCCCGCGCAGCGACAGGAAGAACCGCCAGACGTCATCGTCCGCGAGCCGATACTCGACATAGAGGCCGCGCTTCTCAGCATCGACGAGCCGCGCGGCGCGAAGGACCTGGAGATGTTGGGACGCGTTGGCGACCGACAGGCTCGCCTGCCCAGCGAGCGACTCCACCGTCCGCGGCCCCTGGCTGAGCAGCTCCAGAAGCTCCAGCCGCTTCGGCGCCGATACGGCCTTACCGATCCGGGCGAACTGTTCGTAGATGGCGTCCTTGAAGGGTCGATGGGGCGTCGTCACGAATCAACCATTCAATAGAGTGCTTGAATATGCAAGCCCCGGGGACGTGGTACCTTCGGGGACGCTCGCACGCTTCGAGGTATGCCCCTCTGATGAGCACCCACACCGCCTTGCGCCTGCTGCTGCTCGGACTGTCGCCGCTGCTCTGGGCATGCAAGAGCGAGCCCCCACCGGCCTATGTCCGGCTCCAGGGGACCGCGCCCACTGTCGCGGACGTGCCGCCCTCCCGCGCATTGCTCATCGTGTTCTGGGCGTCGTGGTGTCCGCCCTGCCGGCAGGAGACACCCCAGCTCGTCGCCCTGGCCCAAGCGCCCCCCGAGGACCTCCAGGTCGTCGTCTTCAGCCATGACGAGACGCCCCAGGCGGTGGAGACCTTCTTCAAGGGGCCTCCCCCCGCGCCGCTCCACCTGCGCCTCGACGTGGACAAGCGCGCCGGTGACGCGTTCGGCGTGGACCAACTCCCCGTCAGCGTCCTCCTCGTCGACGGCCGTCAGGTCGCCCGCTTCTCGGGCCCGCGGGAATGGGATGCCGGCGCGATGCGCCGTCTGCTGGAGCGCCTGATACGCGAGCCCCCACCCTCAGCGCCTCGCCCGCTGGATTGACACCGCCAAGCCCCATTTAATAAGCCCGTCCTGGATGCAGTCCCTTCTGCGATTTCTCGCCGTGCTCCTCGTCCTGATGACAGGCGGCGTCTTCCAGACGCTGGCCCTGGCGTCGGACGTGCACGACGAATGCGCGGAAGAGGCCTCCGACGAGTGTGAGGACTGCTCGCCCAACTGCGCGCTGTGCGTGTGCTGCCCGCTGAGAGCCGCCCCCGCCCCCGCGTCGCCCAACGCGCGTCTCATCC
>NZ_JABFNS010000108.1 GCF_013116825.1 Myxococcus xanthus | reverse complement strand
GAGCAAGGCCGAGCCCCCCGTCCCCACGGCCCACACGATGCGCCAGCGGCTGTTGGTGGTCCCCAAGGCCGAGCGCAAGGCGTTGCTCGTGCAGTTGCTCGGCGAGGCGGTGACGCGCGTGCTCGCCTATCCCCCGTCCACCCGGCTCTCTCCGGAGCAGGGCTTCTTCGACCTGGGCATGGAGTCCATCCAGGCGATGCAGTTGGTGGAGCACCTGGAGGGCGCGCTCGGCCTCGACCTGTATCCAACGCTGGCCTTCGACCACTCCACGCTCCACGCGCTGGCCGACTTCCTCCTGGAGCGGCTCCCCGCTGAAGTCGAGGCTCCTCCGGCCCCGCGCCAGGCAGTGCCGGGTGAGGTCGTCCTCGCACGGCAACACTGGGCCGACGCGCCCATCACCGCGCCGCCGTCGCTCCAGTTGGAGGCCGTGCTGCTGCTGGGTGGAGAGGCGGCCCACGCCGGGGCATTCACCACGTGGCTCCGCGTCCAGGGACTGACGGCCCCCGTCATTCACGCGCGGCAGGGCGCGGCCTTCATCGACGACGCCGAGGCGCCAGTGTTGGACGTGTCGGACGCGCAGCAGGTCCAGCACCTCCTTGGCGCCCTGGCCCGCCGGAACATCCACCCCAGCCACGTCTTCCACCTGACCTCGCTCGACGCGCAGGTGCAGGACGCGGAGGACCCGTTGAGTGGCTTCTCGCGGCTGCTGGGACTCGCACAGGGCCTGCTCGCGCACCGCGCCGATGGAGCCGTCCGGCTGGTCCACGTCCATGCCACGCGCGACGGCGCGCTGGCGCCCTCCCAGGCCGCCCTCGCCGGCTTCGCACGCGCCCTGGGCCTGGAGACGCCGCGGCTGTCGCTGCGCGTCCTCGCATTGCCTCCGGAGCACCTGGCTCCCGCGGACATCGCGCGGCTGGCCATGGACAACAGCGCCATGGACGACGTCGAGGTCCGCTACGTGGCGGGCCGCCGGCAGGCGCGCGGGCTGGTCGCGCTCACCACGGGCGCGAACCGGGCCTCGACGCTGAGGCAAGGAGGGGCCTACCTCATCACGGGGGGCGCGGGTGGCCTGGGGCTGCTCCTCGCGGAGCACCTGGTGCGCACGCACCGGGCCCGGGTGGCGCTCGCCGGCCGGAGCGAGCTGGATGAGGCGCGGCAGCGGCGGCTGGAGGCGCTCCGCGCGGCGGGCGCGCACGTGGTGTACCTGCGCGGCGACGTCGCCGACCGGCCGTCCGCCACGCGGTTGGTCCAGGAGGCACAGACGGCGCTCGGCGCGCTCCACGGCATCATCCACGCGGCGGGAGCCACCCGGGACGCGCTGATCCCCGCGAAGTCGAGGGAGCAGTCGAACGCGGTGGTGGGCCCCAAGGTGTTGGGTGCCCTCCACCTCGACGAGGCCAGCAAGCACCTCGCCTTGGACTTCATGGCCTTCTTCTCCTCGACGGCGGCCATCACGGGCAACGTGGGGCAGAGCGACTACGCCTTCGCCAACGCGTTCCTGGATGCCTTCGCCATCGAGCGCGAAGCGCGCCGCGCGAGGGGGGAGCGGCACGGCCGCACCGTGTCGTTCAACTGGCCGCTGTGGGCCGACGGTGGCATGCGCGTGGACGCCCAGACGCTGCGCTTCATGGAGCGGCGCGGCGGCCTGACACCCCTGCCGTCCGCGCTCGGGTGGGAGGTCTTCGAGCAGGGGCTGGCCCAGGACGGCGCGCAGTGCGTCGTCTTCCACGGCGCGCGGGACGTCATCGTCCAGCGCTTCGGTGTCGCGGCCGAGCCCCCACCTGAACCGCCGCCGCCCGCGCCGGCCCCCGGCCCATCGCGCGCGCTGGCGCCGCCGCCCGCCTCCACCGCTCACCTGGACGCGCGCGAGCCCATCGCCATCATCGGCATGGCCTGCCGCTTCCCTGGGGGATGTGACAGCCCCGAGGCGCTGTGGCGATTCCTGCTCGAAGGCGGTGACGCCATCGTCGACGTGCCCCCGGAGCGCTGGGACGCAGACACCTACTTCGACGCGAACCCCGACGCGGAAGGCGGCTGCTATGTACGCCAGGCCGGCTTCCTGCGTGAGTCGCCCGCCCTCTTCGACGCGCGCCTGTTCGGCATCTCTCCGCGAGAGGCCGCCGACATGGACCCGCAGCAGCGCCTGCTGCTGGAGGTGTCCTGGGAGGCGCTGGAGCGCGCCGGGCTCGCGCCCGATGGCCTGACTGGGCGCCCCGTGGGGGTCTTCGTCGGCATGGGCACCGCGGAGTACGGACTGCTGCTGCGCGACGCACACCAATTCGGCGCGTACACGGCCACCGGCATGGCGACCAACATCGCCTCGGGCCGCATCGCGCACCGCCTGGGCCTGCAGGGCCCCGCCCTCACCGTGGACACCGCCTGCTCCTCGTCGCTCATGGCCGTCCACCTCGCGTGCGACAGCCTGCGCAAGGGGGAGTCGGAGATGGCGCTCGCTGGCGGCGTGAACCTGATGGTGTCGCCGTACCCGTTCGTCTCGCTCTGCCGGCTCGGCGCGCTGGCGCCAGATGGCCGTTGCAAGACGTTCGACGCCGCGGCGAATGGCTACGGCCGGGCGGAGGGCGGCGGCATGGTCGTCCTCAAGCGACTGGCCGACGCGCGCCGGGACGGCGACCCCGTGCTCGCCGTGCTCCTCGGCTCGGCGGCCAACCACGACGGCGCCAGCAGCGGCCTGACGGTCCCCAGTGGCTTGGCGCAACAGGTCCTGCTGCGCCAGGCGCTGGCGTCCTCGGGACTCGAGGCCCGGCGCATCTCCTACGTGGAGGCCCATGGCACCGGGACGTCGCTGGGGGACCCCATCGAGATGCAGGCGCTGGGCGCCGTCTATGGCCAGCGGCCCGCGGACGCGGCGCCCTTCACGGTGGGCGCCCTCAAGGCCAACCTCGGGCACCTGGAGGCCGCCGCGGGGATCGCCGGCCTCATCAAGACGGTGCTGTGCCTCCAGCACCAGCGGATTCCGAAGCAGCCCCACCTGCGGCAGCTCAACCCGCTGCTGCGGCTGGAGCGCATGCGCGCCCAACTCCCCTGGGACACGCTGCCGTGGGAGGGCGAGGACCGCGTCGCGGGCGTGAGCGCCTTCGGGTTCTCCGGCACCAACGTCCACGTCATCGTGGGCGAGCCCCCCGAGGTGCCTCGGCCGGCCCCGGCGCCGCGCCGCCCGCTGCACTTCCTGCCCCTGTCCGCCCGAGACGACGCCGCGTTGAGCGCGCTGGCGCGGCGCTGGCAGGCGCACCTGGCCCTGGTGCCGGAGACAGAGTTGGCCGCGGCGTGCGCGGCGGCCGTCACCGCTCGCAGCCACCTGGAGCACCGCGCGGCGATTGTCGCCGCGGACGGCGCGGCGCTCGGGACTGCACTCCAGGCGCTCGCCGAAGGCCGCGCGGCCCCGGGACTGACCAGGGCGGTGGCCGAGCCAGGCACCGCGCCGCGCCTGACGGTCGCCCTGCCCCAGGGAGGCGACATGGCCTCCCTCGTGGCCGAACTGTCTTCGCGCGAGCCCCGCTTCGCCGAGGCCTATGACGCCGCCGGCGCAACGGCCCTCACGCTGCTGGGCGGCGATGCCCGCGCGCTGGCGACGAAGGAGCTCACCGCCTTCCGGGCCCGGTTCGCCCTGCTCCAGTTGCTGGACCACTGGGGCTACCATCCCGACGCGCTGATGGCGGACGGCGCGAGCCGCTATGTCGCGGCCTGCGCGGCGGGCGTGATGACGCTGCGGGACGCGCTGCGCTGCCTGCTGCGCGACCTGAACCTGCACCCGTCCTTCACCCTGGCCGCGGAGCATCTGTCCGAGCCACGCCTCAGGCTGGTGGACATCCGCGAGCCCCTCGGCGCAGCGGCGGCGACGCATCCCAGCACCTGGAGCGCGCCCCCGGCCGCGGCGGGGAACTGGCTGGCCGGATGCGCGAGCCTCGACGCCCCGGAGCGCCGCATCATCGTGTCCCTGGGAGACACGGGGCAGCCGTGGCTCGACGCAGCGTCGGCGACAGCCCCCTGGCAAGCGCTGCTGGACTGCGTGGCGCACCTGTACACGCGAGGGCTCGCGCCAGGGCGCCGCGCCTTCACCGAGGCGATGCCCCGCCCCGAGCGCATACCGCCCACCTATCCCTTCCAGCGAAAGGCCTACTGGCTGCGCGACACGTCCCGGCCCGGGACCGAGGCGCCGCCGGTGCGGGACGCGCTCGACGGGCTGCCCGCGCGGTCGGACTCGGCCGGACGCGTGCTCACCTACCACCTCAGCCACGCGCGCCTGCCCGAGCTGGCAGACAATCACGGCGTCGCCCACGTGGGCTACCTCCAGGAGCTGCTGACGCGTGCCGTGCGCCGGCACCTGGGCGTGCCCGCCTTCGCCCTGCGGGACGTCCGCTTTCTGGCGGCGCTTCACGTCGGAGCCACCGAGACGCGCGAGCTGAGGCTCACCACGGAGCCGCTGGAGCAAGGCCGCACCCGGCTGTTGCTCCAGGGCCGCGCGACCCCACGGTCCGAGTGGAGCATCCACGTCCAGGCGGAGATGGAACCCGCAGAGGTGACGCGACGCGCGCCCGCGCCGCTGCCGGACCTGGAGGGCGCCACGCAATGGGACGGCGCCACCTTCTACCGGAGGCTCGCCGAGCTGTCCTTCAAGCTGGGCGACAGCGTGAAGTGGGTGGACGAAGTGAGGTTCCGGGAGGGAGAGGCCCTGGCCCGCTTCCGGCCCCACGCGGGCGCCGACGTACCTGCCCCGGGGCTGGGCTTCCATCCAGGAATCCTCGATGCCTGCGCCCAGCTCTGCGCGGTGGCCGGCGCCGCATACCTCGAAGCGCGCATGCGCTTCATGGTGGTGGGCTGGGAGTCCATCCAACTGCATCAGACGCCCACCGACGACGCGCTGTGGTGCCACATCACCTTCCCGGCCCCCCCGGACGCGGGCGGACGCCTCACCGGCCACTTCCGTCTGCTGGACGGCGCGGGCGCACTGGTGGCCGAGGCGAGAGGGCACCGGCTCCAACTGCTGAGCGCCTCACGCGTGGAGGCCCTGGAGCAGGCGCTCCACGAGACACCGGCCGTCGCGCCGGCCCCGGGCGCGGTCAGAGGCGCCGTGCTGTCCGGGCTCGACGCGGAGGCTCGACGCGCCACCGTGACGCACTTCCTGACCGAGCGGGCCGCGAGCCATCTCGACATGGACCCGGCGGCCGTTCCACCAGCCCTGCCCCTGCGGGAGCTGGGACTGGACTCCATCACCGGGTTGTCCCTGCGGAGGGACATCGAGGAGCGGTTCTCGCTGCGCGTGCCGGCGGAGGTCATGCTGGAGGGCCCGAGCATCGAAGACCTGGGCGCGGCCCTCTTGACGCAGCTCGCGTCCGCCACCGCCCCGGCCCCGCGCCCCGCCACGTCGCCGTGGTTCGCCCACGAGGCGCGCCGACCCCGGCCCACGCTGCGCCTGTTCTGCTTCCCCTACGGCGGCGGAGGGGCGTCGCTCTACCGGGACTGGGCGCGGCTGCCCGAGCACATCGAGGTCTGGCCCCTCCAACTGCCGGGCCGGGAGACGCGCATCCACGAGCCGCCCATCTCCGAGCTCGAGGCGCTGCTGCCCCAGCTCGTGGACGCGCTGCGCCCCCACCTGGATGTGCCCTTCGCCTTCTACGGACACAGCCTGGGCGGGCTGCTGGCCTACCTGGTCGCGAGCCGGCTGCGCGCGTTGGGATTGCCTCAGCCCCGCCACCTCATCGTGGGAGGCGCGAGCGCGCCGCGCCACGCCCCGGGGCCGTTCCTGGAAGACCTGCAGCGGCGCTTCCGTGCCGTGGGCTACGAGGGAATCCCGCGCTACGACGCGGGCGCGCCGCTGACGCCGCTGCTCGACATCGCCCTGCGGACCCCGGAGGGCCAGTCCCTCCAGGGGGCGGACGCGGACTTCGCGCGGGCGCTGCTGCCCATGCTGCTCGCGGACCTCAAGCTGATGGAGGGCTACCGCCACCAGCCCGAGCCACCGTTCGCGTTCCCCATCACCGTGATGCACGGCGACTCCGATGACCGGGTGACCGCGGCCTCTGCGCGCGACTGGCGGCTGCTCACCCAGGGTGACTTCGCGTGGCTGACGACCCCTGGGGACCACTTCTTCCTTCGCGCTGGCCAGGCCCAGGACTGGCTCCTGGCGCGGCTGGCCGCCGCCTTCCCGCCACCGGACGCCGCTGAAGCGCCTCTCCCCGCAGCACTCGGACAATGACCATGCAACGAGCCCACCTCTTCGAGTTCAACGACCTGCCGTGGCTGCCCGCGCCGATCCGGAAGACCATCCGGGAGTTCCTGCACCACATGTCCGTGAAGCTGCGGATGTATGACGCCGCGTTCGACCTGCTCGCCGAGCTGCTGCGCCAGAGGGGCCTCACCTCCATCCAGGCGCTGTGCGCGGGAGATGGCGGGTTGATGGTCGCGCTGTCCCGGCACCTGGCGAGGGAGGACGTCCGCATCCAGCTGTCGGACAAGTACCCCGCCCTGGAGCTGTACCAGGAAGCAGCGCGCGCGAGCGGGGGGCGCCTGGGCCACGTCCCCGAGTCCGTGGACGTGCTGGATGTCCCCACGCACATGGCGGGCCTGCGCCTCATCGTCAACGCCGTGCACCACTTCCAGCCTGACCAGGTGCGCGGCATCCTGGCCGACGCGGTGTCCAAGCGGCAGCCCATCGTCTTCATGGAGCCCGTGCAGCGAGAGCCGCTCTCCATCCTGCGCTTCTGCGCGGCGACGCCGCTGCTGTGCGCATGGTTGAGCCTGGGCGGCATCTGGCCGCCGAGCCTCCGCCGCACCCTCCTGGGCGCAGTGGTGCCCGTGGGCGCGTTCTGCTTCTTCGTCGACGGCGTCGTGTCTCACCTGCGGGCGTACCACCTCGACGAGTGGCGGGCCCTCATCGAGCAGGTCGACGGCCACGACGGCTACGACTGGGACCTGCGCCAGGTGCCCAGCTTCATGGGAACCCGCATCTCCTTCCTCGCCGGGCTGCCCCGCCCCCGCCTCCAGGAGGGAGCATGAAGACGTCCTCGACCGACGTGTTGATTGTCGGCGCGGGCCCGGTGGGCCTGAGCCTCGCGCTGGCGCTCGCGCAGCAGTCCATCCAGGTGCGCATCATCGACAAGCAGCCCTCGTTCTCCGGCGAGTCGAAGGCCGTCACCCTCCAGCCGCGGACCCTGGAGCTGTTCCAGATGCTCGGCGTCGTGGAGCCCATCCTCGCGGCCGGCGTGCGCAACCCCGTCATGAACATGTACGCGGGCACGCGGCGAGCCACCGTGCTCCGCTACGACCGGCTCGCCACCGAGTTCCCCTTCTACCTGCACCTGCACCAGGGGCAGACGGAGCGGGAGTTGGTGCGGGCGCTCGGCGACCGGGGCATCCAGGTGGAGCGCGCGACGGCGCTGGAACGACTCCGCCAGGACGCCGAGGGCGTGACGGCCCACCTGCGCCGCGCCGACGGCGGGGACGAGACGGTGACAGTCCCCTTCCTGGTGGGCTGCGACGGCGGCCACAGCCAGGTCCGCGGCGAGCTGGGCCTGTCCTTCACCGGCGCGCGCTACGACGACAACTGGATCATGACCGACGTGCGCATCCCCGACATGTCGCTGTCGCGCGATGAGCGCCACGGCTTCATCCTGGACCGGTTCCCGTTCGTCGTCCTGAACCTGGGCAACGACTACTACCGCCTCATCTCCGCGCGGCCGCCGGACTCGCCGCTCAAGGGCCAGCAGCCCACCCTGGAGGAGTTCCGCGCCATCATGACGCCCCTGGGGCTGGGGCACTGGACGCTGGAAGCGCCGCTGTGGCTGGTGCAGTACCAGCCGAGCCAGCGGCTCGTCTCCGACTACCGGGTGGGCCGCGTCCTCGTGGCGGGAGACGCCGCCCACGTGAACACCCCCATCGCCGCGCAGGGCCTCAACACCGGCGTCCTGGACGCCGTCAACCTCGCGTGGAAGCTGGCGCTCGCCGTGCGCGGCAAGGCGCGCGAGGCGCTGCTGGACAGCTACCACGCGGAGCGCCACCCGGCCGCCGTGTCCATGTTCGCGGAGAACGACCGGCTCACCCAGCTCGTCTTCGGCGCCAACCCCCTCCTGCGCTATCTGGCGCGCAAGCAACTGCGGCTGCTGAACCTGCCCGCGCTGAACCTGAAGAACGTGCTGGGCACTTCGCAGCTCGGCGTGCACTACCGGCGCAGCCCGGCCATCCAGACGGCGCTGGACCCGCGGGGCACCCGGGCCGCCCGGGCCGCGTTCCAGGCCGGCCGCGCCGAGCCCGGTGACCGCGTGCCCCACTTCTTCCTGCACGGCGAGCGCCCCACCGCCATCTACGCGGTGCTCCGGCCGGACCGGCACACGCTGCTGGTGCTGAGCGGACCGCGCCCGGACACGGACCGGCTGCGCGCCCTGGCGAGCCACGTCTGGGAGCGGCACGGCGAGCAGGTCCACGTCCACTTCGTCCTCGCGGGCCAGCGCCCCGCGGGGTTCGACGGCGCGGACCTGGGCAAGGCGTGGGTGGACCCCCAGCACCACGCCCACCAGGCGCTCGGCGCCCGACAGGCCGGCGCCGTCCTCATCCGCCCCGATGCGCATGTCGCGGCGCGCATCCCCCTGGCCGCGCCAGAGGGCCTCGACGCCTACTTCGCGGCCCTCCTGCGCTAAAGACGCCGCGCGGGGACGCCTCTCAGGTCCCCGCGCGGAACACCTGGAACCGCCGCTCCAACCACTCCGCCGTCGCCTCCATCAGCTTCACGGCCATTTCATCCACGTGGCGGTTGCGCCACGAGACCAGGGGTGTTCCCTGTACCCACTGATTGAAGGAGCCCAGGGCGGGGCCGCAGTGAATCTGGTAATCCGTGCGCTGCTCCGGGCTGCCGCGCAGCGCCAGCCGGGAGGTGTGGACGAAGTACCAGCGGAACACCAGGGCCATCTTCTGCCGGGGGTTCCGCTCGGCGCGCTCCACCACGCCGGGGTCGACACGCAGGTAGTGCGCGCGCGTCTCCTCCCAGACCTGCTCGAAGGTGCGGCGGAAGTACTTCGTCTCGAGTTGGGCCCGGGTCTCCGCGTCCAGCGCGTCCAGCGAAGGGAGCTGCTGGTAGAGCGCGTACAGGCGGTTGGCGCGGGCGGGGAAGAACAGGCCCTTGCGCACCACCTGCACCCGGGCGCCCAGCTCGAACATGTCTCCCGCGGGCGCGCACGTCACGTCCTGGACGTCCAGCGTCTCCAGCAAGTCCTTCACCGGCTCGCTCGTGTCGGCCTCCACCGAGCACTGATTGATGGAGCCCGTCACGATGAAGTCAGCGCCCATCACGAAGGCCGCCGCGGCCGCCTGGGGGGTGCCGATGCCACCCGCGGCGCCCACGCGGATGCGCGTAGCGTAGCCGTGCTCCGCCATCATCCGCTCCCGCAGCGCGCCCATGGCCGGCAGCAGGGCGCTGGCGACGCCCTGGTCGGTGTGCCCGCCGGAGTCGGACTCCACGCAGATGTCCTCCGCCATGGGCACCTCGCGCGCCAGCCCGGCCTCCGTCCCGGTGATGCGGCCAGCGCGCACCAACCCCTCCAGGATGTCGGGCGGCGGCGGACTCATGAAGGCACGGGCCACCTCGGGACGGGAGAGCTTCGCGATGACGCGGTGGGGCGCCTCCACCCGGCCGTCCTCACGGCGGCGCAGCCCGGTGACGCGGAAGCGCACCAGGGCCGGGGTCAGCCGGACGAAGGCCGAGGCCTCGACGTTGCGCACGCCGCGGCGCAGGAAGAGGTCCACCAGTTGCTCCTCGCGCTCGGGGCGGTCGAGGCTGTGCAGCAGGTTCATTCCGTAGGCCTCGCCCGGGCGCAGCGCGGCCTGGATGGCCTGGAGCTCCTCGTCGACGCGCGCGAGCGGAACGCCGCCCGTACCGAAGAAGCCCAGCATGCCCGCGCGCGCCATCCGCACCACCAGCGCGCGCGAGGAGATGCCCTTGTACATGGACCCCGCCACGTAGGCGTACCGGACGCCGTAGGTGTCCCGGAACGCGCGGCTGCCCAACGCCTGCGCGCGCACCTCGGACGGCGCGGAGACGGGCGCCACGGCGGCCGGGGACGGCGGCGCCACGCGCGCCTCGGCCGGGGGCGGCGGCTCCTCGCGCGAGGAGGGCGGCGGGACTTCGGCGGGCCGCGGGGGCGTCTGACGGATGCGGCGAAGCAGCCCCGTGAGCACCTGGCCATGCCCCACCTCGACGAACGTCTGCTCCCCCTGTTCGAGCAGGTACCCCACGCTCTGCGTCCACCGCACCGGCGAGTCGATCTGCCGGGCGAGCAGCTCCCGAAGCCGGGCCTCGTCGTACGGGCGGGCCTCGACGTTGGAGATGACGGGGAAGCGCAGCGGCGCGAAGGAGAACTCACGCAGGAAGGACGCGAAGGACTCGCGCGCCGGCCGCATGTAGCGCGAATGGAACGCGGCGCTCACCTTCAGCGGCACGACGTTGGCGCCCGCGGCCCGGAGCTCCGGCGCCACGCGCTCCAGCTCCTCCTGCGGCCCCGACAGCACCTGCTGAATTGGCGTGTTGTCGTTGGCCAGGTCCAGGCCCTCCGCCCCCACGCGCGCCAGGATCTCCGTGATGCGCCCGGTGGACAGCCCCACCACCGCGGCCATGCCGCCGCCGCGCGCCTGCCCCATCAGCTCACCGCGCCTGCGCACCAGCAGCAGGCCCGTCCTGAAGTCGAACGCGCCCGCGGCGAACAGCGCGTTGTACTCCCCCAGGCTGTGCCCCAACGCGAAGTCAGGATCGCGCCCATGCCGCTCACGTTGCTCCAACCACGCCAGCGCGCTCACCACGAACAACGCGGGCTGGGTGTACTGCGTCTGCCCAAGCCGCTCGTCCTGATACACATCCGCCAGCCGGTACCCCAGCACCTCGTCCGCCTGGGCCAGCATGCGCGGGTGGCGCGCCAGCAACTCGCTGCCCATTCCACGCGTCTGGGAGCCCTGTCCAGGGAACATATATGTCGTCACTTGGCTTCACCCAACCCTGTCTCGCATCAGGAGGTCCGGCCTTGCGCCTGATTTAAAACATCACTACCACGACCGCGCCGTTTCATGAAACATATCAACAAACACATCCACGGCCTCACCCACCCACCCGCCTCCGCGCGGCGAGATAGACAGCCATGAGCCAAACACAGAAGCTGCACGCCAACATCCTGTCGCCTGAGTTCCACATCAACCCCTACCCCATCTACAAGCAGTTGCGGGAGCAGGAGCCCGTGTACTGGAGCGAGGAGACCCGCCACTGGCTGCTCACCCGCTACGAGGACGTGCAGACCGCCCTGCGCGACGCGTCCCGCTTCTCCAGCCAGAGCAGCGAGACGTTCGTGGTGCGCGACGACTTCATGCAGCACCTGCGCCCCATCATCACCCACTTCTCCATGTGGGCCGTGATGAAGGACAACCCGGAGCACAAGCGGCTGCGTGGCCTCATCAACCAGGCGTTCCGCCCCGAGAACGTCAAGGACATCCACGCCCGCGCCCGGCAGACCGCGGACTGGCTGATTGACCAGGTCTATGACAAGGGGGAGATGGACTTCGTCAATGACTACGCATACGCGCTGCCCGCCCTCCTCTTCGCCGTGGAGATCCTGGGCATGGAGCGCAGCGACCTGCCCACGTTCAAGAAGTGGAGCGTGGACCTCGCCCACGCCACGGGCCGCATCGACAACCTCGAAATCATGCTCAAGGGGCAGGAGGCGCTCCTGGCGATGACGGACTACCTCACCCGCGCCATCAACGACCGCATCGAGCGCCCGCGCGAGGACTTCATCTCCTACCTGGTCAAGGCCTGGCGCGAGGAGAACAAGCTCACGCTGGAGGAGGTGGTGGCGCAGATGGTGCTGCTGCTGGCGGGCGGCCACACGACCACCCAGAACGTCATCAGCACCGGCCTGCTGGCGGTGTTCAAGCACCCCACGGAGTGGGAGCGCCTGCGGACCAACCCGCAGATCAACCGCGCCGCGGCGGAGGAGCTGTACCGGTTCACCTCCCCCGCGCAGGCGCCCACGCGCATCGCCGCGTCGGACTTCGAGTTCGGCGGCAAGCAGATCAAGAAGGGCCAGGGCGTCATGCCCATGGTGGCCGCGGCCAACCGGGACCCGGCCATGTTCGACCGGCCCGACGAGCTGGACCTCACCCGGGAGAAGAACCCGCACCTGGGGTTCGGCACGGGCATCCACGTCTGCCCGGGGGCCTTCCTCGCCCGCGCCGAAATCCCCGTCGCGTTCGAGACGCTCTTCCGCCGGATTCCCAACGTCCGGCCGAAGAGCGCCGCTGAGGACTGGAACATGAACCTCAGCTTCCGCGGCCTGTCCACGTTCCCCATCTGCTGGGACTGAGGCGTCCCGCCGGCGTCAGCCCGTCGCGCTCAGCTCCAGCGCGACGAGCTGACGGCGGCGCGGGGGAGCCGGAGGAGCGGCGGGCGGCGCGCCCCGCTCGCTCCGGGCCGGAGCCTCCAGCCAGTAGCGCTGGCGCGAGAAGACGACGGGGGGCAACGGCGCGCGCAGGGGCCGTGCCCCCTCGGGCGCCTCCCGAACCAGCACGTGCGCGTTGGTTCCCCCGAAGCCGAACGCGCTGATTCCCGCGCGGCGCACGCCCTCCAGCGGTGTCCATTCCCGGAGCGAGGTGTTGGGGAAGAGCGGTGAGGACTCGAAGCTGAAGCGTGGGTTGGGCGCCGTGCAATGCAGCGTGGGCGGCAGCTCCCGGTGCATCAACGACAGCACCACCTTGATGAAGCCCGCGACGCCCGCCGCGCTCAGCAGGTGCCCGAAGTTGCTCTTGACGCTGCCCACGGCGCAGGTGCCCGGCCGCCCGCCCCCGGGGGCCAGCACCTCGGTGAGCGCCTTGAGCTCGATGGGATCCCCCAGCCGGGTGCCCGTGCCGTGCGCCTCCACGTAGCTGATGGTGCTCGGCTCGACGCCGCCCCGGCGCAGGGCCTCCTCGATGACCGCCCGCTGGCCCAAGGGGTTGGGCGTGGTGATGCCCATGGTGTGGCCATCGTTGTTGACCGCGGTCGCGTCGATGACGCCCAGGACGCGATCTCCATCCGCCAGTGCCTTGCGCAGGGGCTTGAGCAGGACCACGCCCGCGCCCTCCCCCGGAACGAAGCCGTCCGCGCGCTCGTCGAACGTCTTGCACCGCCCGTCCGGCGACAGCGCCCGGCTCTCGCTCAGCGTCAGGTAGACGGCCTCGTCGAGCAGGATGTCCACCCCGCCGGCCAGCGCCAGCTCCGACTCACCCGAGTAGAGGCTCTGGCAGGCCAGATGGAGGCTGACCAGCGAGGACGAGCACGCGGTGTCCACCACCATCCCCGGCCCCTTCAAGTCGAGGAAGTGCGACACGTGCGCCGCGATGAAGTTCTGCCCCGACCCGATGACGCCATTGCGGGTCGGCGCGGGCATCCGCGTGGCATACCCGCTCATCCGCGAGCCCACGAACACCCCGACCTTGCGCCCCGCCACCTCCGCCCG
This sequence comes from Myxococcus xanthus, assembly GCF_013116825.1. Classification (GTDB taxonomy): domain Bacteria; phylum Myxococcota; class Myxococcia; order Myxococcales; family Myxococcaceae; genus Myxococcus; species Myxococcus xanthus_B. The sequence goes on along the minus strand of NZ_JABFNS010000108.1, from coordinate 18,062 downwards.
GGCATACCCGGCGTGCTGGAGGCACTGCACGCTGACCTCCAGAAACTGCCGCATCAGCGGGTCCACACACGGCGCGTCCGCACGGGCAATCTGGAAGGTGTCCGGGTCGAAGAGCTCGATGCCTTCGATGAACCCACCCCACTTCCCCACGCTCCGCCCTGGCTGGTGCTTGCTGGAATAGAAGTCCGACGTCCGCCAGCGTGACGCGGGCACCTCCCGGATGTGGTCCAGTCCCTCCCGCAGCGTTCGCCAGTACGCCTCCAGGTCGGGGGAGCCCGGGAAGTGGCACGCCATGCCAATCACCGCGATGGGCTCCACCGCGCCCACGGGCCTCGCCGGGCCTTCGGCGACAGGGGTGTTCTCGGCCTGGGCCGCCAACGAGAGGGCGGCGAGCCGGGGGCCCTTCGCGGCGGGGCGTCGCGGCTCCGGGGCGGCCGTCACACCGCCAGACAGCGAGCCTCCATCCGGCGCGCGCGCCACCTGCGCGACTCGCGGCGCCACGCGAGCCGGCTCGGGCGCTGCCGGCGCGCCACACACCGCCCGGAGCGCGTCGGGATAGGTCTCCACCAGCCGCTCCGCCAGCACCTGGACCGACCGGTATTGGAGCGGCAGGGCGGGGTCGATCTGCCGCCCCAGCCACCCCTCCAGCTTCGTCATCACCTCGATGAGGAGGATGGAGTCGAGCCCCAGGGACTCGAAGTCCGCATCCGCCGCGACCTGCGCCTCGGACAGGCTCAAGGTCCGCGCGAGCGTCTGACGCAGCCACCGCTGGACCTCGGCGAGCAGCACCTCGGCCGGCCGCGGAGAAGGCGGCGACTCGACGGCCGCGACCATGGCGGGCGGCGACGCCTGGAGCGGCACGGGCGCCACCTGCTGGGGCACGGGCGCCGTGCGTGGCGCGGGCGGAGGTGCCATCGGCGCGCCATTCGAGACGCGCGTGGGCAAGGCGCGCGCCCGGGGCCGAAGCAATGCATCCAGGGTGAAGAGGGTCGGCTCGACCACGGCCGGCATCACCACCGCACACCGGGAACTCAGCGCCGCGTCAAGCAGGGCGAGCCCCTCCGTGGTGGAGTGCGCGGCCAACCCGAGCGCGCGGTAGGCGGCGCTGCCCACCTCGCCCATCCCCACGCCCTTCCAGTTGGGCCAGATGATGGACTGGTAGGCGCTCCGCCCCTCCGCGCGCCGGTGCTCGGCGAGCATGTTCATGAACGCGTTCGCGGCCGAGTAATCCACGATGCCGGCCGCGAGCGTGGGAGCCACGGAGGAGACGGAGGAGAAGCACACGAAGAAGTCGAGCGCGTCCCCGGCCAGCGCTCGCTCCAGCGCCGTCAGGCCATCCACCTTCGGCTCCACGACCGCGCGAAGCTGGGCCAGGGGCTTGCTGCTGAACGACGGCGGGTCGAAGAAGACGGCCCCCGCGGAGTGGATGCAGCCCCCAATGGGGCCGACGCTCGCCCGGACCTCGCGCAGGAACGCCTCCAGCGACGAGGCCTCCGTCAATTCGCCGCAGTGGACACGGAGCTCGACGCCACGCGCGGCCAGGTCACGCAGCGGCCGGATGCGCTCGCGCAGCGCCGCGTCCGCCGCCGGGTCGGCGAGCAGCGCGTCCCACTGCGCGCGCGGTGGCAGAGGACGCACCCCCATGAGCGCGAGCCGACGGGCCCCACGCGCGACCAGATGCCTCGCGACCTCCAGACCAATGCCGCGCACCCCGCCCGTGATGACATACACCTTGTCCGCGGACACGCGCGGCAGGGGCGCGGGCGTGACGTCCAGCGGGCGCAGGCCGGGCACGAAGCGCTCGCCGTCCCGGATGAGCACCTCTCCCCAAGGCTCATGGAGCGACAGCTCCCACCGCAACACGGACGCCAGCCCCTCCGCGCTCTCGGGGATGCGCTCCAGGTCCACGGTGCGCGCCCGCAGCCCCGCGTACTCGGCGCCGAGCTTGCTCACCAGCGCCGCCATCCACCCGCCGCCCAGGTCCAGCGGTCCGTGCGCCATGAAGGGCCGCAGGCCGCGCGTGAGGTGCAACAACGGAAAGGACTCGCTGCGCCTGCGCTTCAGCAGCGTCTGCAACAGGCCGACGCGGCCGAGCGAATCGAGCCGGGGCGCGCCATCCTCCCCGCGTGAGCGAGGGACGGCGCGCAGGTCCGACAGGTCGATGATGCCGGCCAGCCGCCCCGGTCGCGCGCCGAGCTCCTCCCCCATGCGGACGCCCGCTTCATACCGCTCGAAGTCCATCAGCGCGTTGACGCCTGGACGCCCCAGGCCACAATCCGCGACGAAGAAGGCCTGCGCCGGCCCGAACGCCGCGAGCGCCTCCCGAGCCAGGTCGAGCGTCTCGTCGTTCACCAGCACGACCAGCGTCCCCGAAAGGTCCAGCGGCACATGCTCCGGGTGCGACTCCAGGGCTCGCCATCCGGACTCCAGCAGGACTGCATTCTCGGGAAGCAACGTCACGTCCACCTCGGGCCCGGTGCGTTCAATGGCGTGTGCGTCCCGCACCGGCGCGGTCCGAACGCTGGCGCTGACAGGCGCCCTGACTTCAACTGGCGCCGCCCACGTGGCGGGGGCACCTGGGAGTCCGCCACGCTGGGCAGCGCCACTGCCGCGGATGACCGCGACAATGCGGTCTCCGTCAGTCAACGCGCGCGCCAGCGGCTTGAGGACCACCACGCCAACGTCCTCGGAGGGAACGAGCCCATCCGCCGTCTTCGAGAACGGCCGGCTCCGGCCTCCCGGCGACGACATCCCCGCCTGGGCGGTCAGGTCATGAGTGATTGGGGAGGGCATTGCGAAGACGCCTCCCGCCAGCGCCCACTCCAGCTCACCCGCCCACAGCCGTCGGCAGGCCAGATGGATGGCGACCCGCGAGGACGCACAGGCCGCGTCCACCACGAGGCTCGCACCCTGGATGCCGGGCATGCGCGACACCCGCGCCAGCAGCAGCGACGCCGCCGTGTCCAGTGGAAGGTCGGCGCGCGCGGTGTCCTCGCGAGGTGGAAGCCCGGCGCCGTCGTCCGATGGGCGCAGGCTCATGAACACGCCCACCCGGGCCCCCACCTGTGTCCCCGGCGCGTGATTGGCGCCCTCCAGGGCGCGCCAGCAGTGCTCGAGCACCAGACGCTGCTGGGGGTCCACCGCGTCCAACAGCCCCGAGCGAGCCACATGCCCTCCGGGAAGCGGGGCATCCAGCGCGCCACGCGAGGCGGGCACCTCCACCACCGAGTCAACGCCCTGGCCCAGGTTGGCCCAGTACGCCTCCAGGTCCGCGGCGCCCGCGAACCGCCCCGACACCCCCACCACGGCGATGGGCTGCCGCGAAATCATCGCGGTCTCCCCCTCAGTGTTCCGGTCGTCACCCACGTGAAACCCCTCCCCATGAGATTCGACCCGCATGTTAAATTATGTATACAGCGGAGACCAATACCCCGCGCGCACTCAGGGGCTGGCGTCCGCGGCGAAGGCGGCACGCGCTTCTTCCGTAAGGTCCAGTGACTGCGAACAGCCGCGCGCCTGGGCCCGAACACCTGCCTCCAACACGGCCTGGACGGGCGTCACGGGCGCCTCCCAGCAGCGCATCCCGGATGCCCACGTCATACTTCCGGCAGTCCCCTGCCGAAGCGAAAGTGGGCGCGCCCTCTTGCCCAGGTCCACACCGGGATGCGTCGCCCCGGCTTCATGGGAGCCGCAGAAGGTGACGTTCGGCAGCGAGGAGCGCACCACCTCTTCCTGGCGCGAGGCGACGACCTGGAGCACCACCCCGTCCACACCTGCCCTGGAAAGGGCAACGCCGCCCGCCGAGGAAGGCGGACGGCGTCGCGGTGGGGGAGCGGGCATCCGGGGAGGCCTCGGCGCCGAGGCTTCCACCGCTCCCTTTCTTTGAAACAGGCTCAGGTGTGGTGGTGCAGGCTCTCCACCAGGTATGGGTCACCCACCGGCACCATGGGCGTGGAGCGCACGGTGCGCGTCACCGCCAGCGTGAAGAGCGCGGCCATGCCCACGAAGCCCGCCAGCTCGAACACGCCCAGCGCCACGCCGTCAGGCTGACTGCCCGGCACCACCATCAGGTAGAGGTCCAACCAGCGCCCCACCAGGAGGATGGCGGCCACGCGCAGCAGATGTGACGGATTGCGCTTCGCCGGCCGGGGCAGCAGCAACACGAAGGGCAGCGCCCAGTTGAGCGCCACGTTTACGTAGAAGGCCACCGCCCAGGTGCCGTGCAGACGGGTCACGAAGTAGACCGTCTCCTCCGGGATGTTCGCGTACCAGATGAGCAGGAATTGCGAGAACCACAGATAGGCCCACAGCGTGGCGAAGCCAAACATCAGCTTGCCCAAGTCATGCAGGTGGCTGGTGTTGAGCTGCGGGAGCGCGCCCGCGCGGTGGAGCAGGATCGCCGCCACGGTGATGGCGCACACGGTGGAGCTGAGCAGGCCCGCGAAGTTGTAGAGGGCGTAGATGGTGCTGAACCAGTGCGGCTCCAGGGTCATCAACCAGTCGAACGCGGCCAGACAGAAGGTCAGCGCGAAGAGCACCAGGAACACCGCCGACACCGTCACGTTGCGCCCGGCCAGCTCCGGGGAGCGCTCCACGTCCTGCCGCAGGGAGATGCGCCGCAGCATCCAGGTGAAGCCCACCCAGAGCGCCAGCATCACCACCATGCGGACCGCGAAGAAGGGCACGTTGAGGAAGGCGGCCTTCTCGTGCAGCAGGTGGTCCGTCTCCATGACGCCCGGCTTCGCCCACGGATACAGCGTGGACACGAAGGGCAGCAGCGCCAGAATCGTCACCGCGCCCCAGGGCACGTAGGCCGCGAAGGCCTCCGGGATGCGCTTGAACACGGTGAACCAGCCCGCGTTGGCCACGTACATCAGCGCCAGGAACACCGCGCCGCCCAGGCCCAGACACAGGAAGTAGAAGCCGCTGGTGAGCAGGCTCGTCAGGGCACGCTCGCGCGCGATGGCCAACCCCGCCACCAGGATGCCCAGGCCCACGCCGGCCAACACCTGCGCCGCGCGGTGCACGGCGGGAGGAACCTCGAAGCCGCTGCTCGAAACAGCGGCCTCCTCATGCGTCGAAGTACTCATGGCACGTCCTTCCGCGCCGTCCGCGCGGGGTCCTGCAAGGTCCGGACGTAGTGGACAATCTTCCACCGGTCCTCAGGGGCCACCTGCGAGCCATGGGCCGGCATCAACCCCTGCCCATGGGTGATGATGTGGAACATCTGTCCGTCCGGAAGCTGCTTCGCGCGCTCCGCCAGCAGCGACGGCGGCATGGGGAAGCGCGCGGTGACGAGCCCGTCTCCCAGGCCCTCCGTGCCGTGGCACGGCCCGCAGTAGCGCGAGAAGGTCACCTTCCCCCGCGCCAGCACCTCCGGCGAGGCCGGGTACGGATTCTGGAGCTCCCGCCCCGCGCGCGCGGCCTCCTCCGGCCCCGCGGCCAGGTGCAGCGGCTGATGCCCACGCGGCACCGTCCCCGTCACCGGCGACAGCAGCGTCTTGCCATCCACGGTGACGGGGTTGGCCGCGAAGGTGTCGAACGGCACGGACGACACCATGTCCGGCGCGTATTCGAAGTTGGGCCGCGTCTCGTCCTGCTCGCAGCCCGCGACGGTCAGACTCAGGACCACCACGCCCAGATGCAGCCTTGTCACGACGCCACCTCCTCCAGCAGGTCCGTCGCCACCGCGCCATGGCGGCGCATCAGGTCCTCGGCCGCGTCCAGCTCGGACGGGGCCTCGCGCGGGGCCACCGCGATGGCGAACCGGTCGTCCGTGACACGCGGCAGCACCGAGCGGCGGCTCCCGGGGAACAGCCTCGCGCGCGCCAGGAAGGCCGCCACCGTCGACAGCGCGGCGAACAACACCGTGAGCTCGAAGGCCACCGGGATGAAGGCGGGGAACGAGTTGAAGGGCTTGCCGCCCACGTTGAGCGGCCAGCTCACCACGCTGGTGTAGTACTGGAGCGACAGCGCCAGCGTGCAGCCCAGCAGGCCCGCGCCGAAGCACACCCACGTGAGGCGGCTGGGCTTGAGGCCCATGGCGTCATCCAGGCCGTGCACCGCGTAGGGGGTGTACACGTCGTGGAGGACGAAGCCCGCCTCGCGCACCGCTCGGGTGGCGTTGAGCACCTGCGCTTCACTGTCGAAGTAACCGATGAGAACCGGGGCACTCATACGGGGGCGTCCTTTCGGGTGGCGATGGCCAGCGGCGCCGATGCAACGGGCCGGTGGGCCACGGGGTGCGGCTCCTCGGCGACCGGCTTCGCGGGCGGGTGCGGCTGCGTTCCGTGGCCCTCACGAGCGAAGTTCAGCACGCTCTTCACCTCGCCGATGGAGATGATGGGCAGCACCCGGACGAAGAGCAGGAACAGCGTGAAGAAGAGCCCGAACGTCCCGATGAAGGTGCCCACCTCCACCATCGTCGGCGTGTACATGGCCCAGCTCGACGGCAGGAAGTCACGGTGGAGGCTGGTGACGATGATGACGAAGCGCTCGAACCACATGCCCACGTTGATGACCAGCGACAGGACGAAGATGGCCGCGGGCGAGGTGCGAATCTTCTTGAACCAGAAGAGGTGCGGCGACACCACGTTGCACGTCACCATGATCCAGTACGCCCAGGCGTAGGGGCCGAAGGCGCGGTTCATGAAGGCGAAGCGCTCGTAGGGGTTGCCCGAGTACCAGGCGATGAAGAACTCCGTCGCGTACGCCAGCGACACCAGGCCACCCGTGACGATGATGATCTTCGTCATGTTCTCCAGGTGGCGCAGGGTGATGAGGTGCTCATAGCCCAGCACCACGCGGGTGATGATCATCAGCGTCAGCACCATGGCGAAGCCGCTGAACACCGCGCCCGCGACGAAGTACGGCGGGAAGATGGTGGTGTGCCATCCAGGGATGACGGACGTGGCGAAGTCCATGGAGACGATGGTGTGCACGCTGAGCACCAGCGGCGTCGCCAGGCCCGCCAGCAGCAGGTACACCGTCTCGTAGCGGCTCCACGTCCGGTTCGAGCCCGTCCACCCCAGCGACATCACCTTGAAGACGGCCTTGCGAATCCCCGCCTTCGCCCTGTCACGCACCGTGGCCAGGTCCGGAATCAGGCCCACGTACCAGAACACCGCTGACACGGTGAAGTACGTGGAGATGGCGAACACGTCCCACAAGAGCGGCGAGCGGAAGTTCACCCACAGGCTGCCGCGGTCGTTCGGATACGGCATCACCCAGAAGGCCAGCCACGGCCGCCCCAGGTGGATGATGGGGTAGAGCGCCGCGCACATCACGGCGAACAGCGTCATCGCCTCCGCCGCGCGGTTGATGCTGGTGCGCCACTTCTGCCGGAAGAGGAAGAGGATGGCGGAGATGAGCGTGCCCGCGTGGCCAATGCCCACCCAGAACACGAAGTTGGTGATGTCGAAGCCCCAGCCGACGCTCTTGTTCAGGCCCCAGGTGCCGATGCCCGTGGCCACCTGGTAGCCGACGATGCCGGCGCCCGTGCCGAGCACGGACACCGCGATGCCGAAGGCCACCCACCACTTCCACGTGGGGGCCCGCTCCATGGGGGCGCAGATCTCCTCGGTGAGCTGGCCCAGGGTGCGCGGCTCGGTGACGAGCGGTTCGCGCAGCGGGGACAGATGCTGGTTGCTCATGTGCCGCTTCCCGACCCGGTGTTCCGGATCTTCGTGAGGTAGGTGATGGACGACCCGATGTTCAGCTCCTCCAGCAGCCGGAACGCGCGCCCGTCCTTCGCCAGTCGCGCCACCTGGCTGTCGGGGTCGTTCACGTCACCGAAGTGGATGGCCTTCGCGGGGCAGCTCTGCTGGCACGCCGTCTGGATGTCCCCGTCACGCAGCGGGCGGCCTTCCCGGTTCGCGGCCGCCTTGGACTCCTGGATGCGCTGCACGCACATCGAGCACTTCTCCATGACGCCCCGGCTGCGAACCACGACGTCCGGGTTGAGCACCATCCGCTCCAACGGCTCGGCGTGCTCGTAGTCGAACCAGTTGAAGCGGCGGACCTTCGTGGGGCAGTTGTTGGCGCAGTACCGGGTCCCCACGCAGCGGTTGTAGACCTGCTGATTGAGGCCCTCGCTGGAGTGCACCGTGGCCAGCACCGGGCACACCGTCTCGCACGGGGCATTCTCACAGTGCTGGCACATCATCGGCTGGTGGACGACCTGGGGATTGGCTTCGTCCCCCTGGTAGTACCGGTCGATGCGCATCCAGTGCATGTCCCGCCGGCGCAGCACCTCGTCGCGCCCCACGCTGGGGATGTTGTTCTCCGCCTGGCACGACACCACGCAGGCCGAGCACCCCGTACAGGCGCTCAGGTCCACCGCCAGCGCCCACCGGTGCCCCTTGTACTCGTGGCCGGACCACAGGGAGAGCGAGTGCCCTCCCCCGCCGTGCCCCGCATGCACCTCGTTGCCCGCGCGCGGGTTGGCCAGGAAGGCGGCCAGCTCCGCCTCGCGCACGTGCGGCCGCCCCTCCAGCCGGTGGTGCGTCTGCGTCAGCGCCAGGGGCTGCTGCTCGCCCGTGGCCTGCACCGTGACGCCGGGCACCGTGCGCCGCGCGCGTCCGTCCACCACCGCCGACAGCGGGTAGCCGTTGACGCCGACGCCATCCGCGACGCGCCCGGCCTGCGTGCGGCCGTAGCCCACCGCCACCGCGATGACGGAGGGGTGCGTCCCCGCCTGCACCAGCACGGGCACCGACAGCGTCGTGCTCCCCGCGCGCACCTGGACGACGTCGCCGTCCTTCAGTCCCAGCGCCTTCGCGCGGGCCGGAGCGATGCACGCCGGGTTGCCCCACGTCACCTTGGTGATGGGGTCCGCCACCTCCTGGAGCCAGGCGTTGTTCGCGGGGGCGCCGTCGCGCAGCGCCACCGTGGGGTACAGCACCAGCTCCCACTCCGCGGCATGACGGGCCACGCCGGCCAGCGCCTTCGCCAGCCCCTCCTCGCGGAAGGCGGGTGCCTCCGCCGCGGCGGCGCCGAGCGTCACCACGCCCCGGCGGAGGGCATCATCCCAGAAGGCGATGAAGCCCTGACCCAGGCCGCTGGCCCGGGGGAAGACCTCCGCCTCCCAGCGCGCGCGGAGGAAGTCGTAGTGCGGCTGGGGCGCTCCCGCCCACTGGAGCAGCGACTCCACGCCGCTGCGCGTCTCGTGCAGCGGCGCCACCGCGGGCTGGCGCAGGGACACGACGCCCCGGCGCACCTCCGCGTCGCCCCACGACTCCAGCGCGGTGGACTCCGGTGCATGGAGGCCCACGTGCACGGCCGTCTCGTCCCGCCGGTCGCTGGTGGACAGCGTGAGCGGCACGTCCTTCAGCAGCGCCGCCAGCTCCGCGCCGCGCGGGTCGCTGTAGACGGGATTGACGCCCATGAAGAGCACCGCGCCCACGCTGCCGGCGCGCAGCTCGGTCAGCAGCGTCCCCAGGGACAGCGCGTCCGCGTCCAGCGCCGTGCCGTCCGCCAGCGACACCGCGTGGCCCTCGTTGCCCAGCAGCGCGTTGGCGGTGTTGGCCAGCACCTGCGTGGCCACGTCATCACCGCCCGCCACCACCAGGGCGTCCTGGCGCTGGGCCCACAACGTGTCCGCGAGCTCCGCCCTCGAAGCCTCATCCAGCGCGGGCGGCGGCAGGGACGCCAGTCCGGGCACCTCGCGGCCCGCCTTCACGGCGAGCCGCCGCACCAGGTCGGCCAGCACCAGCGCCACATCGGAAGGCGCCACCACGAAGCGGCGGTCCGCGGCGGCACCGGTGAGCGTCATCACCGGCTCCACCTGGAAGTGCCGCGACATCGTCCGGCGCCGGGCCGCGTCGCGCGACTCCGCGTACTGCCGGGTGAAGGCCACGGGCGACACCCACGTCCCCAGGAAGTCCGCGCCGAAGCTGGCGATGACGGCGGCCTTGTCGAAGCGGTAGTCCGGCACGGCGCGCACGCCATGCGTGACGCGGTGGGCGTCTGCGATGGCGGACAGCTCCCCCAGGGCTTCGTCGCGCACGGTGCGCGCGGTAGGGTACGCGGTCAGGAAGCGCTTCACGGCCGCCTCCGCCGTGGGCCCCAGGTGCCAGGGCAACACCACGCGGATGCCCTTCCCTGCCTCCGCGGCCTTGCGCAGGGCCTGCGTGACGTCCGCGTCCAGGTCCGTCCAGGACACGCGCGTGGCGCCGCGGGTGGGGTAACGGGCGCGGCTCGCGTCGTAGAGCGACAGCACCGACGCCTGGCCCACCGCGCACACGCCGCCGCGCGACACGGGGTGCTCGTCGTTGCCCTCCACCTTGATGGGGCGGCCATCGCGCGTCTTCAGCAGCAGGCCGCACCGGGCGATGCACCCGTTGCAGGTGGACGCGTACCAGAGCGCCAGCCCCGGCGTGACTTCATCCGGGCGCGCCACGTAGGGGATGATTTGCTGCACCGGCGCGCGCTGGCAGGCCACCATGGCCGCCGCGGCGCTCAGGCCCATCACCTTGAAGAAGTCACGGCGGCTGCTCGCATCCGGAGGCGTGGCGGCGACGCCCACGGGGAGCGGCTCCGCGAATTCATCTTGCGTCTGTGCGAGCGCGCCAGGGTCGCCAGCGCGCTCCGCCAGGCTCTGCCAGTACTTGGGAAGTGGGTCGGACATGGATGGGACTCCTCAGCGGTGGCAGCTCGAGCAGTCCGTGGGGGGCTGCAGGATTCGAGGGGCCTTCAAGGGCTCCGGTGCGGGTGCGCCGGATGACAGGGCCAACAGCTCTCCAGCGCGGGGCGCGGAAGGCGGCGGCGCGGACACCTGCTTCGCCGCCGTGTCGCGGTGACAGTCCAGGCACCAGCCCATCGTCATGCGCTCCCTCTGCTCCACGCGCACCATCTCCTGCACGGGCCCGTGGCACGTCTGGCAGTCCAGGCCCGCCCCCACGTGGCTGGCGTGGTTGAAGTACGCGTGGTCCGGCAGGCGGTGGATGCGCACCCACGCCAGCGGCTTGTTCTCCGCCACCGCGGCCGCGACCTTCTGGATTTCGGGCGAGTCGGTCTTCACCTGCGTGTGGCAGTTCATGCACACGCTGGTGGAGGGCACGCCGGCGTGGCGGCTCTTCTCCGCGCCCACGTGGCAGTACTGACAATCCAGGCCGTACTGCCCGGCGTGGACGGCGTGGGAGAAGGCCACGGGCTGCTCGGGCATGTAGCCCTGCTGGTTGTTCACCGGGCCGCTACAGCCCGCCAGGGAGAGCGCGGCCAGCGGGCCCATCCAGGCAGCGGTCAGGGCACGACGAGGGAAGCGAGTCGAGGCGTCTTTCATGACGGGTGTGCCGCCGCGTCAGCGGGCGGTCTCCTCCCGAGGCGTGACGAGCAGGGGCGCGGTGAGGGGCTCGGGCCGCGCGCGGATGAAGAGAGCCAGCGCCAGCACCACCATCCCGAACAGGGTGTGGAACTGGACGATGAAGGGCGCCTGCGTCAGCAGCGACGCGTCCGGCTGGAAGGCCAGCGCCGAGCGCAGGTACGGCACCACCACGTGGACGTACCAGGCCGAGCCCCAGCGCAGCGCCACCGCCAGGTAGAGGCCGGAGCACGACTGCGCGAACAGCAACCCCAGCAGCGCGGCGGTGCCCCACTGCCCTTCTCGCGCCCGGCGCAGCGTCAGGCCCACCAGGCCCCAGGCGAGCAGCAGCGCGCCGATGAGGCCCACCGCCTCCAGCGTGAAGAGGCGGCCCGGCGACGCATTGAAGGCCTGCATCGCGCGCGGCGCCAGCAGCCCCAGCAGATGGATGAGGGCCACGATGACGCCCCCCGCCAGCACGGCCCGCCCAGAGAGCGTCCACGGGGTGGGAGCGCTGGGGGCACTCGCGGGCGCGCGTGTCATCAGCCGGCGCGCCACGCCCGCCACGGCCGCGCCCGCCGCCACGTAGGGGATGGCGGAGAAGAGGGCTTCACTCACGGCTGACCTCGCTTGGCGTGCGCGTTGAAGGCAACGCCCATGAACCCGAGCACCGCGAGCATCCCGACGAGGCCCAGGTAGAAGAAGTCCCTGTCCGTGCGAGGCTTGCTGCCGTCGCGCGACACGTCCGCGAGGTACGCCTTGAGAGCGTATTGCTCCTCCTCCTCCAGCGGGGCCTTCGCGTACAGCGCGGCCATCATCGGCGTGTCCAGCTTCGCCAGGAGAGGCCGCATGCCGCGCTCGCCCATGCGCGCGAAGGCGAAGGTGAGGTTGGGCCCCAGCGTGCCGCCGCCCGCCACGCCCAGCCCGCGCACGTCATGACAGCCGAAACAGGCGGGACCGCCCTTCGCCAGGGCCTCCGTGCCCTCGAAGAGCCGGCGGCCGCGCGCAACCTCCTCCGAGGTCGCGTCCGTGCCCATCTTCGTCGCGGGCGACGGCTTGCAGCCGCCTGGCCCCTTCTTCGAGCAGTCGCGGAAGAAGGCGTAGAGGGCGCCGAGCTCCTCCGGAGCGAGCTGCTGGTCTGGCATGCGGATGCCGTTGAACTGCTTCAGCAGCGCGTTGGCCACCGGGTCGCCTTCGTCGATGACGGCGCCGGGGTTCGTGATGAAGCGGGTGACCCATGCCTCGTCGCGCCGCTCCATGACGCCGTGCAGGTCCGGCCCCACGCGGTCGCCCTCGCCCACCGTGTGACAGGTGGCGCAGCGCTGCGTGAAGAGCGTGGCTCCTTGCGAGGCGCTCTGTGCTCCCGCCACTGGCGCCGCCACCAGGGCCAGAAGCTGAATGACGGGGACGAGCCCCCGCGCCATGCGCGGTCGTCCATCCTGGGCGTGTGTCCGCATCGCCGCGTGCCCCTCCTCGAAGGGAGGCCGGGCTCACTGCCCGGCACGCTCGGCACGAATTGCAATGCGAGGGCCAGAATGACGAAAGGCCAACACCCAGGCGGACATGCGTGGGGGTTGGCCTGATGCGCGCAGCATTTGCGCCGCGCGCCGTGATTCAGCGCAGCATTTACCCGGCGCGGATCACATCGCCGTCGTGGTGAACACGCCACGGCCAATGGCCATGATGCCGCCGATGATGAAGACGATGGACACCACCACGCCCACCAGCGGCAGCACGAAGGCCGGCTGCGGCTTGCGGCGGTTGATGGACAGCGTCGCCTGCGCCACGCCGGCGGCGAGCACCATCATCACGATGTGCCCGATGAGCGCCGGGTAATAGAAGCGCGTCACCAGCACGCCGACGCCCAGCAGCACCTGAAGCTGGAGCAGCCCGGAGTAGGCCGAGCCCAGGATGCGCCCCAGCTTGTCGAAGGGCTTCCGGGTGGCGAGCCCGTAGGCGAAGTACGCGAGGGCCAGGATTCCAGCCAGCAGCACCAGATAGCGGAGCCCGGAGTGGGCGTAGAAGAGCATTCGGTCCATGGGCCTCGCTGCTTAGCAACGAGCGGGGCGCCGCGCACGTTTCAAGACGGGTCCGGCTTGGGCGTCTTCGCGGTGCTGGGGGGCAGTTGGGGCGGAGCGATGAACTCCGCGGGGGGCAGCTCCCCCGTGAGGCTCTTGAGGAAGGCGACCAGGTCGTCCACCTCCGGGTCCGTCAGCGTGCGCGCCAGCTGGTGCTTCGCCATCAGCCGCACCATCTGCGGCAGCTCCACCACGCTGCCGTCGTGCAGGTATGGCCCCGTCTTGTCCACGTTGAGGAGCGTGGGCACCCGGAACTTGCCCCGGTCATCCTCGTTCTTCGTGGCGTCGAAGCGGCCCGCGTCCTTCAGGCCCGGGTAGTCCTCGATGAGGCCCAGCTTCTGGAAGGAGGTACCGCCCACGGCGGGGCCGTTGTGGCAGGTGGTGCACCCCGTGGTGGCGAAGAGCTGCAGACCCCGCAGCTCCTGCTCCGTGAGCGCGTCGTGCTTGCCGCCCACGAAGGCGTCGAAGCGCGAGGTCGTGACGAGCTTGCGCTCGAAGGCGGCGATGGCGCGCGCCGTGTTGGCCATGGTCACCGGCTTCTTGTCGCCCGGGAAGGCCTCACGGAAACGCTTCGTGTACTCCGGGATGGAGGTCAGCGTGGCCAGCACGCGCTTCTCATCCGGCATGGCCATCTCCACCGGATTGAGGATGGGGCCGGTGGCCTGCGCCTCCAGCGTGTCCGCGCGCCCGTCCCAGAACTGCGCGATGTGCCCGGCCGCGTTGTACACGGTGGGCGAGTTGCGCGTGCCCTTCAGCCCCTTGTGGCCGTCCGACAGCGCCTTGTTGTCCACGCCGAAGGTCGTCAGGCCGTGGCAGGTGTTGCAGGACACGTCGTGGTTCTTCGACAGGCGCGGCTCGAAGTAGAGCATCCGCCCCAGCGCCACCTGGGCGTCGGTGTCCTCGGGGGGAGGCGGCGCGTCCTTGCGCTGGGGCAGCGGCTTGAAGAAGTGCGCGAGCTGCTCGGCCGTCATCGGCTTGGGCGCCGGCAGCTTCTGGGCTTCCGGCGCGGCCACGGGCGCCTCGGCGGACGGCGGCGTCCGCTCACACCCCGCGAGCGCACTGACGCCCAGCGCGGACAGCGACAGCAGCGAGACCCACCGGTTCTGAATCATGGAAGCCCTCCATGGCCGCTTCGATAGCGCGGCGCAAGCTACCAGCAATCAACCCGGCAGGAATGCCGCGTCGTGACGTCCCTGTATGTCCGCTTTCCGGACCCATCAGCCACCGGGCCGCCTTCCCGCTCCGGAAGCACTCGAACGACCAGGGCGGCCTGCGCGATTCCCGACAGCGCGCTACCTCCCAGTCCCAGGCCGCCGCGCGTGCTTCGGGCAACAGCGCTCCCGTGCCTCAAGGCCGGGCGCGCGGCGCATCGAGCGGCATCGACGAGACGATGGAGGACAGATGCGGGACGGCAGCGGCGGTGGACCGGTGGAGGACGTGGAAGTGCTCGTCTGCCGGAAGTGTCTGATGAAGGGCGGCGCGCGTGCCGGAGGACTGGACCTGCCGCGCTGGCTCCAGGGCACGCTCACTGAACGCGGCCTGGGGGAACAGGTCCGCGTGCTCCCCTCCGGCTGCATGAACCAGTGCCCGCGCGGCAAGGTCACCGTGCTCGTCTCCAGCGACGCCGGGCGCGGCGGCGCCCTGGTGACGGTGGACCCGAGGCTGCATCGAGAGGAGCTGATACAGCTCGTCGAACGCCATGCGCGTGGCGAGCCGCCCCGGGAGGCCCCCGTCCCCAGCGACGTGGAGACGGAGCGCGACGGGGCGACGTAGCCGCGCCCGACGGGCCACCTCGGACGGCGTGTCGTCACGGCGGAAGACGAGCCGGTCCACCACGTACGACACCGCGAGCCCGGACGCCGTGCCCACCGCGTCCCATGCCAGGTCCTTCATCGAGAACGTCGTCCCGCGCCCCAAGTCATAGAGCTCCTTGCCCACCCCCGCGCCCATCGCGAGCCCCGCGCCGGTGAGCCAGCGCGCGTGGGGATTGTCGAAGAGCAGCGCGCCACCGGCGTACCCCGCGCCCGCGAACACGAAACACGCCGCGAAGTGCTTGGGCTTGTCGGGCCCCAGCCACGCATCCCCCGACGCGGCGCGCGCGCCGAGAGGAGCCAGGAGGACGAGCAACAGTAAGCTGGGCAGCAGGGCGTGCAGGCGCATGTCCCTCCCTGTAGCACCCCACGCCCCGTCAGGGCGCCCTGTCTCTCCGTGAAGCGGGGGCTGACGCGTTCATGCGTTTTCGAGACGTGGCCCGAGTCACGGCCTATGCTGGGGACCTCGTGAGTCAACTCGGCCCTACCTTCACCTTCCAGAAACGAGACACCCGGCACCCCGGGCTCGACTGCGCGCGCGGGCTCGCGGTGATGGCGATGGTCATCGGCCACACGCTGGACGCGGTGTTGTCGCCGGCCGTGCGTGCGGACGTGTGGGTCCAGCACTACTGGACCTGCCGAGGCATCACCGCGCCCCTGTTCCTGATGGTCGCGGGGTGGGCGGTGGTCGCGGCGCTGGGCTCGAAGCCCACGGCGGCCCGGGACACCTACGGAAAGCGGGTGCGGCGCGCGCTGCTGCTCATCTTCCTGGGCTACCTCGTCCACTGGCCCGGGTGGTCCACGGTCCTCCAGATGGGGATGACCGAGCAGATGCTGACGAAGGTGCTCGTCTTCGACGCGCTCCAGTGCATCGGCTTCGCCCTCCTGGCGGGCGCCACCCTGCTGGCGGTGACGCCGGGCCGCTGGGGACGCACGGTGATGCTGGCGGTGGTCGCGGTGGGCCTGCCGCTGGTCAGCGCGACCGTGTGGACCCTGGGTGAAGGGTTGCCCGGGCCGCTGACCCAGTTCATCGGCAGTGGCGGCGCCAGCCGCTTCCCGTTCTTCCCGTGGGCCAGCTACTTCTTCGCGGGCGCGCTGGCCGCGAGCCTGCTGGGCACCCTCCGCCCCGGCGTGCCGCAGGGGCTGGCGCTGCTGATTCTGGGCGGCGGCCTCTTCTGGTTCATGCGCGGGCAGAACCAGGACTGGGGCACCGCCAGCGCGTGGCTGGTGGCGTACCGCGTGGGCCAGGGGATGATGGTGCTGGGCGTGGTCAACCTGCTGCCGCGCAAGGTCAGCGGCCTGCTGGCGCCCCTGGGCCGCCTGTCGCTGTGGGTCTACGTGCTGCACCTGCCCATCGTGTACGGCTGGTCCAGCTACGCGGGCCTGTCCAGCCGCGTGGGCCCCACCCTGACGCTTCCGGAGGGACTGGGCATCGGCGTATCGCTGCTGGTGGGCTGCGCCCTGGTGGCCCGCCTTGGAACGTGGCTGAGGGACCAGGCCCGGCCGTGGCGCACCGGCTCCACCACGCTGGAAGCCAGCGTGGGCAGCCTGGGCTCGCGCGGGAACTGAGGTCCGGGCGGCGCGTCAGCTCCGCCTGGGCTCCTCCTCGGTGAACTCGGCATCCACCTCCGGCTGCGGGCCCTGAGGCCGGCGGGCCACGGTGCCGCCGGCGTCCGGCTCCAGGGCGTCGGTCCGCGGAGAGCGCGGCACGGGGCCTCCGGGAAAAGGGCCTCCCACGGACGCGTGGAAGCCCCCCCCGAACGCCCCGCCACCGAAGGTGGTGACGTGCATCGAGCCCTCACGCACCTTGCGCTCCAGGGTGCGGCGCACGCGCGCGGAGATGAGGCGCCGCACGGGCGGCAGCAGGAGCAGCAGCCCCACGACATCGGTGATGACGCCGGGGATGACGAGCAGCACGCCGCCGGCCAACACCAGCAAGCCACTGAGGATGCCCTCCTCGGGCACCTGGCCGCGCGCCATGGACTCACGCCAGTGGCGCAGCACCCGCTTGCCCTCCCGCCGGGAGAGCGCGGTGCCCACCAGGCCGGACACCAGCACCCAGGCAAGGGTGGGCATCGGCCCTATCTGCCGGCCAATGGCCAGGAGCAGGTAGAGCTCGAGGAAGGGCACCACGATGAGGGCGAGGAGGAGGTAGCGGAACACGCCCCCAAGGTAACGCTTCGAGAGGGGTCGTGCTCGTCTTCCGCCGCCGCGTCAGCGCCCGCCGAGCTGCCCCACCAGGGTGTCCACCACCAGGTACAGGACCACGAAGATGCCCATGACGATGAGGACCATGCGCGTGGAGAGCTGGAAGCCGCGGGAGCCCTCCGCCTCCAGCGCGTAGCTGCCCGCGCCCATCGCCTCGGGCACGCCGGCCACCTCGCCCGCGTAGCGCGCCGTGCGGACGTACTGCTCCACCACGCCGGCGTCGTCCTTGCCGGTCAGCGAGCGGCCCAGCTGCGGGTCCACCAGCCGGACACCGGCCTCGGAGGCCAGGGCCGCCGCGGCCTCCACGGCCTCGCGCATCAGGTCGGGGCGGTCCGACAGCGGCACACGCAGCTCGGTGGCCACCACCTGTCCGCCCTCACGCAGCTCGCCGATGTCGACGTCGCCGTTCTTGAAGGACCACCTGCGCACGCCGTCCGGCCGGGCGACCACGCCCCGCTCGGAAAGGAGGGCATCCACCCGCGCCGCCTCATAAGGCGAGCCCGGCGTCATCGTCTGGAGGAGCAACTCGTATCTCACGCGGGTTGCGAGTATACGCCGCGAACGCCATGTCCACCTCTTCCAAGCCCCCCTCCCCGCGCCGAAGCGGAAACCGGCCCTCGGGCCCCTCCTCTCCGCAGCAGGGCCGGTTTCCGCTTCGGCGCGGGG
>NZ_JABFNS010000107.1 GCF_013116825.1 Myxococcus xanthus | reverse complement strand
GACCTGGGGCGCGGGGCCCGTGCCGGAGGCCGGCGTCGCGGCGGTGGCGGGCGGGTTCGCCGCCCCGGCAGCCTTCTCCGCGGCCTGCATCTGGGCCTGCTGCTGCTTCTGCAGCTCCTCCATCTGCTTCGCCTGCTCCTCGGCGAACTTGGCCTCGCGCTTCGCGTTGACGATGACCTCCACCTCGCGCAGCAGGGCGAACACGGGGGCCTCGGCGGGCAGCGCCACCTCACCGCCGGCCATGGCGATGTACTTGCGGTACAGCTCCGAGGCGCGCTCGGGCGCGTCCTTCACCTTGTGGAGGATGATGGCGCGGTTGAGGTTCACGGCGGCCAGCTCGGGGTCGAGCTTCTCCGCCTCGTCGTACTCCTGCATGGCCTTGTCGAACTGGCCCATGCCCTTGTAGGCGACGCCCAGGTCCAGGTGCGCGGCGGCGTTCTTTCCGTCCGCCTGGAGGATGCGGCGCAGGTGCTGCTCGGCGGCGGGGTAGTTCTCCGCGGCCAGGGCCAGCTGCGCCAGCTCCACGTGCGACGGCACGTAGTCCTCGCGGACCTCCAGCGCCTTCTTGAAGGACAGGCGCGCGTCATCCACGTCCCCTTCCTGCAGGAGGATGAGGCCCACGGCGTGGTGGAGCTCCGGGTCCGCCGCGTCCAGCTTCACGCCGCGCAGGGCCACCAGCTTCGCCATGGCGAGCTGCTTGCGGTCCAGGTAGCTGCGGATCATCACCTTCAGCGCGGTGGTGGACTGCGGGTCGCGCATCAGCGCGGCGCGCGTCAGGTCCATGGCCTTGGTGTGGTCCCCCTGCTGCCGGAAGATCTCCGCCAGCCGCGCGCGTGACTGCGCGTCATCCGGGTAGCGCTGGAGCACCTCCTGGTACAGCGCCACCGCGCCAGCGACGTTGCCCGCGTTCTGCTCCATCACCGCCAGGTTCTCGGAGGCCTGACGCAGCGAGGGCTTCTTCGTGAGCGCCGTCTTGTAGTGGTTGCGCGCCTCGGTCAGCTTGCCCTGACGCTCGGCGAGCACGCCCAGGTTGTAGTCGGCCTCGGCGAGGTTCCCGTCCGCCTCCAGAGCGGACTGGAACTTCCGCTCCAGCGACGGGTAGTCGATGGCCTTGGCCTTCTTCTGCGTGTCGAACGCCTTCAGCGCGTCCTCGAAGCGGGCCTTGGCCGTGTTGGAGATGGGCTGCAGGGCCTCCGCCTTGCCGGCGTTCGGGTCCGCCGTCTTGGTGCTCGGGCCGGTGGCCTTGGAGGACGTACAACCGGCGGCGGCCAGCGAGACGGCCGCCAACAAGGGGAACAGGCGCATGGTGCGGGTGGTCCGGTTCATTAGAGGAAGTCCTCCGGCTCCTCGTCATCCCCGCCCTGCTTCGCGGGAGTGGCGCCGTTGGTGGTGGCCGCCGGTCGGGCGTCCACCTGAGTCTCGGTCTGCGAGCGCAGCTGCGCGGTGAGGTCCGTCAGGTCCTCCTGCAGCGTCTCCGCCCGGGCCTGCTGCGCGTCCGACGCCGCCTTGGGCGCCGGCGGCGGCACGTCCTGGATGGTGGCCAGCAGGTCGCCGCCAATGAGCTGCACGCGGCCCTTCAGCGCCACCTTCTCTTCGGGCATGTCGGGGTAGCGGTCCGGCTGGTACGTGGTGCGCAGCAGCTTCAGGCTCTCCGCGGCGCAATCGTTGTAGACGTCCAGCTCGCGGCTCTTGGCCACCGTGGCGGAGAACGCCTCGGTCGCCTTGTCCTTGAGCGGCTGCGCCTGGTTGGCGAACTCGTCGCGCAGCGCCTGCTCCGACTCCTCATCCAGGCCGCGCGGCATGGGCGCGTTGATGAGGCGGTCGGCGAAGTGGTCGTACGCCAGGCCAATGCGGTGCAGCGCGCAGATGGCGGGCTCGGGCGCGCCCAGCGTCACCGTCTGCACGTACTTCTTCTCCACCACCTGGAGCGCGCGGCTCTTGTCCTGGATGCTCGTCTTGAAGCGGTCCGGCGACGGCGGAGCACCCCAGTACAGCTTCAGGCGCCGGTACTCGTTCCAGTCCAGGTCCACCGACAGGAACTGCGCCTGCGCGGCCGTGGCGAGCGCCGGCTTCTCCAGCGAGCCCTGCACGCGGCGGGGCAGCTGGTCGAAGTGCTCGAAGATGCGCTTCTGCATGCGGGCCACGTCACGCGTCTTGCCCATCTTCTTGTACAGCTCGACGATGCGGCCCTCGGCGGCCAGGAACCGGCTGGGGGAGCGCATGTTGTCGCGCTCGTACTCCTCCAGCATCTTGATGGCCTTGAACGCGGCGCCGCTCTTGGCCGTCAGGTCGATGATGGAGAGGCGGATTTCGTCGGCGTCCTTCGCGCGCGGCCACAGCGTCAGGTAGTGCTCGCGGTTGCGCAGCGCCGCCTTCACCTGGCCCAGGCCCTCGCGGTAGGTGGCGGCGTTGAAGAGCGCCACCTGCGCCTTGGACTCGTCCCACTTCTGCACCACCGCGGGCTTGTTGTCGTCCGCCGCGCCCCGCTTCTTCTTGCCGCCACCACGCGCCTTGGCGTTGCCCTTCTCACCCAGGCTGCGCTCGTAGCCGCGCACGTAGGCCTCGTACGTCGCCGCCGCGTCCTCGAAGTCGCCAATGGCCTCCAGCGCCTCCGCGTTCGCGTAGATGGAGTCCGGCACGTGCTTGGAGCGCGGGTACTCGGCGAACAGGCGCTTGCGCACCTCGATGGCCTTATCCAGGCGCTTCGCCTTGTAGTAGTCGACGGACGCGTTGTAGAGCGCCAGGTCGGCGATCTCCGTCTGCGGGAAGTCCTTCACGAAGGCGAGGTACGCCTCGGCGGCCTTCTCGAACTCCTTCTTCTCCTCCAACTGGCTGACGAGCTTGAAGGACGACTGCTCGATGAGCTTCGCCAGGTCGTCGCGGAACTTGCCCACCGCCAGCTTGTCGTTGGCGTAGAAGCGCCGCGCCCACTCGTTCACCTTCGCGTAGTCCTGCAGCAGGTGGTACGAGTCGAGGATGAGGTTGGCGGAGATCTCCGCCGCGCGCTCGCCGTTCTCGAACTTGTACTCGGGGTAGCCGAGCGCGATCTCGCTGAAGCGCAGCACCGCCTCGTCGAAGTGGTTGTGGCGGTAGTAGATGTTGGCCGCCTTGAAGGCGATCTCCACCCGCTTCTCACCCTTGGGCACGTACTTGAGGTAGCGCTCACACGCGTCGAGCAGCGCCTTCTTCAGCGTGGGGATGGCGGCCTTCTTGGTGATGTCCGAGCCCACCGCCTCGCTCTTGCCCTCGCCCCGCGCCTCGCCCGCCTTGACGACCTCGTCGTAGGCCAGCACCGCGTTGTAGGCGGCGTTCTGCAGCCACTTGCCCGGCTTGCCCGGCTTCGGCTTGCCCTTGTCGTCCTTCGCCTCCAGCACCTTGGCGTCCTGGAGCACGACGAGCGTGTAGTTGGCGGCGGCCTTGTCGAAGTTCTGCAGGTTGTCGTTGAGCAGTTCGGCCCAGAAGAAGCGCAGGTCGTACGCCTTGGGGTTCTCCGGGAAGAGCGTGAGGTAGTCGCTGTACACCGCGTCCGCGTAGCGGAACGTCTCCTCGTTGCGCGTCTTCTTGCCCTCGTTGTGCCAGGTGACGGCGAGGTTGGACAGCGTGCGCTCGGACAGCTCCTTCGCCTCCGCCAGCAGCTTCTTGTCCTTGTCCTCCTTGATGACGCCGGAGCCCTCGACCTCCTTCATGATCTTCACGAGCCGGCGCACCTGGACCACGGTGCGCTCCTTGTTGCCCATGCGGAGGATGCAGTCGACGATGCGGCCCTGGAAACCAGGCGCCTCGGGGGACAGCGGCTTCTCCTTGATGAGGCCGTTGTAGGTGATGGCCGCCTCGCGGTCCTTGCCATCGCCGTAGTACAGGTTGGCCAACTGCTTCAGCATCGTGAAGCGGTCGTCCGGGTTGGTGGCCACCTTGCCGAACTCCGCCCGGGCCTGCGCCACGTCGCCCTGGTGCGCGAACGCCCGCACGTAGTCGGCGCGCGCCTCGCGCAGCAGCGAGCTTCGGCCGCCGCCCTTGCCGCCGTCCTTCTCCAGGGCGTTGGCGCCGGCGAGCTCACCGTAGAGCACCACCGTCTTGAACTTGTCCTTGGCCGACTCGAAGTCGCCCATGTTGTAGTGGCACCAGCCCTGCTTGTAGAGGGCGAAGGCGTACACCTGGCTCTCGGGGAACTCGGCGGCCTTCTTGTATGCCACCAGCGCCTTCTCCAGCTCCGGGCGCTTCCCCTTGGAGTTGTTGAAGTAGTACTCGCCGAAGGCGAAGTAGGCGTCCGGGATGTACTTCGACTTCGGGTGCTTCTCCACCAGGCGCTTGAAGGCCACCAGCGCCTTGCGGTCCTGGCCATCCTCCATGAGGTACTGGCCGAGGAAGAAGAGCACCTCGTCGGTGCGCTCGAAGTTCGGGTACTCCTGGACGATCTTCGTGTACTGCTCCACCGCGAGCTTGCCGTACTCCTTCTGCTTCGCGATGAACTCCGCCTTCTCCGCCTTGGCCCGCTGCTGGCCCGCGGCGTCGTTGCGGTTCATGGCCTGGATGAGGTCGTCATCCTTCCGGTTGGCCTCGAAGAAGAAGAACTTGGACTCCTCCCAGTAGAACTCACCCAGGCGGAACAGGAGGCTGGGGGCCTCCTTCGGATCCGGCGACAGGGAGATGATCTTCTTCAGCGACTGGATCTGCTCGCGCCGCTTGGAGGCCACCTGCAGCTCGACGCCCAGCCGGAACTGGTCGTACTGGAGCGCGGGGGCGACCTCTTCTTTCTTCTTTTCACGGGTGATGTCGCCAGCCAGGGACTTGTCCACCGCGGTGGCGGACTTCCGGCCGAGATCGGCATCGCGCGGGGCTTTCTTCTCCTGGGCGGCGGAGGCCGTGGCCAGGAGGACGAGGCAGACGAGAAGCGAACGGCGCATGGTCTTCCTAGGAGAGGGGCACCGGCGTCCCCAGTTCCTTGCTTGGTAGGCAAGTGTCCGGGAATCTTCGGGAATTTCCATTCGGGGACCCTCACTATGCGCGGTTTCCGCGCGGCGGGTCAACACTGACTGGCCGCCTGCTTTCCTCGAGGAGCGTCGGTTCAAAATCTTCCAGATTCGCTGTGAAAATCGGCGCGCTGGAGTTGCCATGTCGGACCTGCCAGGTATGGGGGAACGGACGGTCGGTTGCCCGGCCTCCCTGCACTGGAGTACGCGTCGGATCATGAGTCTCCTCCCCGAAAGCGCCAGCTTCGAAGAGCTGGTGCAGGACTACTTCCTCGCTGTGCGTGGTGCGGGGCTGATGCTCTCCGCGCTGGACACCGAGCTTTTGACGACCTGGGCCCGGGAAGGCGTTCCCTTCGAGGTGGTGGCACGCGGCATCTCCCGCTCGGCGGAGAAGGCCCTCTGGGACGCGCGGCCCGGAGAGCCGGTGCTGCGCTCGCTGCGCGCGTGCCGGCGGCAGGTGGAGTCGGAGATCAAGAAGTACCGGGAGCTGGCGGCGGGCGCGGGTGAGGAACCCTCCTCCAGCCCCAAGCGCAAGCGGGCCCGTTCCTGGGAAGAGACGCGGCACGCGCGGCTGTGCGCGGCGCTCGAGGACCTGGCGGGGCGGAACGAAGCGCTGTCGCACCGTGTGCGCAACCTGCGCATCACCGTCCTGGCGCATGTCCCGGAAGAGCCGGCGGCCATGGATGCCCAGGAAGCGCTGGCGTTCCTGCTGGTGCTGCGCGCCCTGCCCTTCCTGGACCGGTGCGCCGTGTGGCGTGAAGCCCTGGCGGCATCCGCTGAACAACAGGTGATGTCGCCGCGCGCCCGCAAGGTGTCCCGGCGCTTCCGGGTGCTGGCGACGGTGCGCCGGCGGCTGGGCGTGAAGGAGATGTAGGTGGGCGGGACGCCTGACTGCCCGTTCAGTGGACTGACGGCCGAGGAGAGGCTCTGGTATGGCGGTGCGTGAGATGGCTCCAAAGGCGAATGGCGAGGCGTGTGGCGTGTGCGGCGGGCGGACCTATGTCATCGAGCGCCGTGGGGACCAGGCCCAGGCGCGCATCTGCGCGTGCTCCGAGCACTGCTCGGTGTGCGGCGGGCGCGGGCACGTACTGGTCGAGCGCGAGGGCGAGTTCAGCCAGAAGATGGGCCCCCGGCGCTATGAGGTGATGGAGACGTGCGCGTGCGCCAAGCTGCGACAGCGCATCGCTCGCTTCGATGCGCTGGGGCTGCCTGCCTCGGCAGCGCATGCAACCTTTGAAAACTACCGCGCATCCAAGGAGGAACAGGACAGGGGCCGCAACGTGGCCATGCAGTTCGCCTTCCAGTATGTGCCGGGTGGCTCGTCCAAGGGCTTCATCCTCAGCGGGCCCGTGGGAACCGGGAAGACACACCTCCTGGCGGCGACGCTGGCGCACCTCGCGCTGGAGTTGGGCGTGCGTGGGCGCTACGTCGAAATCTCCCTCCTCTACGCGACCATCCGGCGTGGATTCCAGGAGGGCAAGAGCGGCGGCGAAATCATCGGGCCCCTGTCGGAGGTGGAGGTGCTAGCCATCGACGAGATGGGCAAGGGCCGCGGCAGCCCCTTCGAGATGGAGACGCTCGATGAGCTGATTGCCCGCCGCTACAACGCGGGCCGCACCACGCTGTTCGCGTCGAACTACTCCCTGGAGCCGGAGAAGCGCGCCATCCGAAGCGCGGCGCCGACAGGCTACCGCACCACCGAGGACGCACGCAGCGCGGTCCGCGACACGGAGATCCTCCGAGAGCGCGTGGGTGAGCGCATCTACAGCCGGCTGTGCGAGCTGTGCACATTCGTAGAGTTTCCAAAGGACACGCCGGACCGGCGCCGCACCCGGCAGGAGATGGACGCGCCCATGCACCATGCGACGGGCGGCGGGCGCACGCTGGGACGGTAGTCACGCGCAACGGCTGTTGACGCCATCCCGCTCGACGGCCAGCTGAGGCTTCGCGCATCCTGCCCTCATGACTGACGCCATCATCGTCCTCGTCACCGCTCCCACCGCGGACAAGGCCGCCGAGCTGGCCCGCGCGCTGGTGGAAGCGCAGCTGGCCGCGTGCGGCAACATCGTTCCCGGCTTGCGCTCCATCTACCGGTGGGAGGGGAAGGTCCAGGACGAGCCCGAAGTCCTCCTCATCCTCAAGACGCGCGCGGCCCTCTTCGAGCCGCTGCGCGCGCGCATCGTCGAGCTGCATCCATACGACGTCCCGGAGGTGCTGCGCGTGGACATCGCGGAGGGGCACGCGCCGTACCTTTCCTGGATTCTGGGCAGCACCCGCGCGCCGGACTGAAGTCCCGCTCCCCTGCTCGACGGACTGGCCAGCCAGCGCTCCGCCTGCGGCTGGAAAGCGAGGGAGCGGCTCTAGGAAAGGGCTCGTGCGCGGCCTCAGGCAGAATACGGCGCGGCGACAGGAACGTTGTCGGCTCGCCCTCTTCCCCAGGAGCCGCCCCCCATGTCCCGACTGCGCAGTTTGTGCCTCCTCGGACTCGTGTCCGTGGGTGGCGTCGCCTGCTCCAACGGCGCGCAGGCGCCTGCTCCGGCGTCCGATTCGAGCCCCCTGCCCAGCTACCCTGGCTCGCGGCAGCCCTCGGCCCCCAACACTCCGACGCCCACGCCGCGGAACGACAACGACGACGTTTCTGGCCACGACGGCGACGCGCCCGTGGTCGAGCAACCACCTCCCGTCCCTGTGCCGCAGGCACCGGAGCCGCCCAACTACGCTCGGGAGTGGTACGTCAGCCCATCTGGCAATGACTCGGCGGACGGCTCGCGTGAAAAGCCGCTGCGCACCATCTCCAAGGCCCTGACGCGGGTAGGCCCGGGGGAGATCATCCGCGTCCAGAGGGGCACCTACACCGAGAAGCTCGTCATCGACGCCAGCGCCAAGGCCGGCACCGCCGAGGCCCCCATTACCCTGCGTGGCGAGGGCCTGCCCAAGCTCGTTCCCACCCCAAGCGGCTGGTTCATGGCCCACGTGCAGCGTCCCCACTGGCGCATCGAGGGCTTCGAGTTCGACGTCCGGGGTCAGCGCCAGGTCGCCGTGACGTTCTCTGGGAACACCACGGGCACCGTACTCGCGGGCAACGAGCTTCACCACGGCGCGTTCGGCAGCGGCATCAGCACCGACGCGGGCGCCAACGGCATCACCATCGAGAACAACCACATCCACCACTTCTCGCGAGGCAACGACGACTCGCATGGTGTCGTCATCGCGCCCACGTCGGTGGACATCACCGTGCGGGGCAACGACATCCACGACAACTCGGGCGACTCGGTGCAGTGCCTGGGCCCCGAGGGCTTCAGCAACAACACCCCGGCGCGCGGCGTCCTCATCGAGGACAACGACATGTACGACAACCGGGAGAACGCGGTGGACGTCAAGACGTGCCACGACGTCGTCGTGCGCGGCAACCGCATGTACGGCTTCCAGAAGTCCACCTCTTCCCGTGGCGAGGCCGTGGTGGTGCACTACTCCGCGCGCAACGTCGTCATCGAAGGCAACGACATCTCGGACTCCTCGCTGGGCATCGCCGTGGGTGGCAGCCGCGTGGGCGCGCCGCCCACCAACATCTCCATCCGCCGCAACCGCATCCACGACTTGAAGACGCCCGAGGGCTCCGGCATCCGCATCGAGAATGGCAGCGACGTGCGCGTGCTGCACAACACCGTGGTGGGAACGGACGGCTTCGCCTTCGTGGTGGGCCACGGCACCGGTGGGCCGTCCACCAACATCGCGGTGCGCAACAACCTGTTCGCCACGCGCAACGCCGTCAGCATGGGCCTGTCCGCCCCCGGCCTCAGCATGACGTCCAACCTCTACCTGGCCGACGCCGCGTTCAACACGGGCCTCTTCGTCGCCCCGCAGAGCGGGTGGGTGGGCAGCACGCTCGCCCACTGGCTGTCGAACGGCGTGGAGCTGGACTCGGATGAGAGCGGCGAGCCGCTGGTGGACCTGGACACGCTGATGCCCGGTGAGCGCGCGGTGGACCGGGGCATGGACCTGGGGCTGCCCTACTGCGGCGCCGCGCCGGACATCGGCGCGGTGGAGTCAAACTGCCCCGAGGCCACCGCCACCGCGCTCATGGAGTAATCGCGCGCACCAGCGAATTACCGGCGTCCGCCACGTAGAGGCGGCCGTCAGGCCCCACCGTCAGACCGGCCGGGAGGACGAGGTCCGCCTCGTCGCCCGGCCCGTCCGCGTGGCCGTAGCGCCCGCTGCCGGCCAGCGTCGTCACCTTCCGCGCGCTGCCGTCCGCGTTCAGGACGACGCGGCGCACGCGGTAGTTGCCCGGGTCCGACACCGCGAGCGAGCCATCCGCCAGCACCGCGATGCCCAGGTACGGCAGGAACTGGGACGACTCCGGCGCGCCGTCACGGAAGCCCGGCGTCGTGCCCGCCACCACCGACGTGAGGCCGTCGCGGATGCGCACCACCCGGGACATGCCGGACTCTATGACGAACAGCGTGTTCCCATCCGCACTCACCGCCACGCCCGAGGGCCGGTAAAGCCAGTCACCCTGCAGCGTCGTCACCGGGTGGCCCTCCGCCACCAGGTCGATGCGGCGAATCACGCCGTTGTTCATGTCCGCCACCAGCAGCGCGGTGCCATCCGGAGTCACCGCCAGGCCCGCGGGCTGGTTGAAGGACGCCTGCTTCGCGGGGCCGTCCATCAGGCCCGGCGTCCCGCCCGCGAACACCTCCACCTTCCCTTCCGGGTCGATGCGGCGGATGACGTAGTGGTCCGTGTCGGCCACGTACACGTTGCCCGCGGCGTCCGCGGCGATGCCCATGGGGCCATTGAGGCCGGAGGCCACCGTCTTCACCTCGCCCCTCGGCGTCACGCGCTTCACCGTGTTGCCCAGGCCGTCCGCGACCACGAGGCCTCCATCCGGCAGCAGGGCCACCGCGGTGGGCGCCCCCAGCGAATTTCCCGCCACGGGGACTCCGGCGCGGACACGGTTTCCCGGCACGCCCGCCACCGTGCGCACGTCAGCCGCGGAGGGCCCCTGGGGGCTCGACGCGTTCTGCCGCTCGAAGCGCACCAGCGTGTCGGGTACCGGCCGGCCCAGCGCCTTGTAGAGCACGTTCGCGACGATGCGGGCCGCGCGCGGGTCCGCCATGTCCTCGGAGGCCAGCGTGCGCACGAAGTCGATGCCGCCCGCGGAGAAGATGTAGGCGCTGCCCTGCTTGCGCAGCACCATGTGGCCGAAGCCGAAGGCGCCCTGAAGCGACAGCAACGGGGACTCGGCCAGCACCTCCAGGCCCTCCGGCGAGTTGCCGTTGCTCACCAACTGGTCCACTTCATAGCCGTTGGCCATCCACAGCGTGTCACCGGCCTTCAGCCCCGAGCCCGCCAGTGCCCAGTGCCCCGGGTTGGTGATGACTGCGGGGAAGCCGAACTGGTGCCAGCGGGAGGAGAACTGCACGCCCAGGAGCGCGTTCTCCGGACGGCCCACGACGCGCTCGCGGAACTTCACCGTACGCTGGGGGCCCGTGTACGGGTCGTTCGCGTGGCCCTTGTAGCAGGCGAGGATGCGCCGCGGCCGGCCGTCCTGGGACGGCTCCATCTGCATCTGCCAGTACGCATTGTTCGCGCCCAGGTTGAGCAGCGACCGGCCTTCCGCCACCGCCCGGTCCGCGTGCTCGCGGATGCGCGGGCTCCAGTACTCGTCGTGGCCCGACATGAAGAACGCCTTGGCGCCGGCTAGGAAGTCGTAGCTTGCGTCCAGGTCCTCGTCGGTGAAGTAGCCCACGTCCAGGTCCTGCGACTCCAGCCACTGAACCAGGCTCAGGTCGTCCGTCAGCAGGTGGCCACTGCCATGCCCCCGGTGGTTGGGCCGGTCATAGGACACCCGGAAGGCGCGGCTGACGCCGTGCTCGCGCATCACCCGGTCGCGGTCGTCGTAGAGGCTGGTGCCCCCCCAGGTGTTGTAGGCGGCCCAGGTGGCGGTGGGGATGAGGACGGCAACCTCGGCGCGCGGATTCGCGTCGCGCACGAAGAAAGGCACGTAGCGCTGGTGGTTGTCCTCTCGCACCAGCTTCACCACGTACACGCCGCGCACCCAGTGTTCACCGATGGGTATCTCCAGCGTGGGCGCCCAGCGACAGGCGACGAGGCCCGAGGACCGGTCCGCGGGACAGTCGCCCTGGCGCACACCGGCCACCGGGCCTCCGCGTGCCAGCTCACGGGCGCCAGTGCCGCCGTAGTGCCCCATCCGATACACGTACCAGCGGAAGGTCCGGGCCTCGGACACCGACACGGCGACGCGCAGCGTCTCGCCCTGCGCCAGCGTGGACTTCAGCGCATAGCCTTCGATTTCGCGGCTGTGGGCGTTGCGGGTGATGCGCCACGCCGGGGTTCCCGCGCGGCGGTTCTCCTTGCGCACGGCGTCCGCGTCTCGCGCGGGCAGCTCCACCGGGCCCGCGTCGGGAGGCTCGGGCTGCCCGGTGCCGGCGTCCGGCACACCCGCGTCGATGATGCCTGGATGCGGCCCACCGTCGCCGCCGTCATAGCCGTCGTTCAGGGGAGGCGTGTCGTGCTTGTCACCCGGTATCACCGGGCGCACGGCCACCTCCTCACAGCCAATGCCACCGAACATGAGCGCAAGCCCACACACCCAGCCCGCCCAACGGCCTGCTTGAGCCATTCCGATCCTCCACGCCACGGCGCTTCGACCGGAGGGTAGCCACGAACACTCAGGAGGGAAGCGGGTGCCCTCCTGGAGCAATGATTGGGATGGCGCAGCCGGACAAAAGCCCAGGGTAGGAAAAGGCCTAACCTCCCAGGAGCTCTCGGTGCAGCCGGGCCGTCAGCGCCTTCAGGTGTGCTTTGTCCACCAGCAGCGTCAGTTGCAAAGGCGACGTATGGGCCGCGTGGACGTGAGCCCCCAGCTCCTCGGCGGCGGCCAGCGCGCGGCGCAGCGGCGCCCAGTCCGCGTTCAACCCCACGCCCACACAGGTGACGGTGCCCAGGTCCTCGCGCCAGGACACGGCGTCACCGAAGCGCGTGGCCAGCTCCCGGCGCAGCGCGTCCGCGCCGTGGATGTCCGCCAGGGGCACGGTGATGGCCGTCCTGCGTGCCCCGCCCACCGGGCCTTCGAAGTCCAGCGTCCGCCCGCGCACGGCGCGCGCATCCAGGAATTCCAACAGCTCCGCCAGACGGATGGGCTCCGAGGCGGAAAGCACGGCCATCTCCGCGTCGGCGGTGACGCCCTTGAGCCGGTGGTCCGTGGGGACGGCCAGCTCCTGGACCGCGGTGCCCGATCCCTGGCCGTGCGCCGTGCGCGCGAGGATGGTGATGCCGCGCGCCTTGGCCCACTCCACCGCCTGCGCGTTGAGCACCTTGGCGCCCGCGCTCGCCAACTCCTGCATCTCGTCGTAGCTCAGCGACTCCAGCTTGCGCGCGTCCGGCACCACCCGGGGGTCCGCGCTGAACACGCCGTCCACGTCCGAGTAGATTTCACACGCCTCCGCGTCCAGCGCCGCCGCCAGCGCCACCGCCGTCGTATCCGAGCCGCCGCGCCCCAGCGTCGTCACTTCCTTCTTGAAGGAGACGCCCTGGTAGCCCGCGACGATGACGACCTTGCCGCGCGCCAGCTCGTCGTGGATGCGGTACGGCCGCACCTCCACGATGCGGGCCTGCGCGTGCGCATCCGTGGTGATGATGCCGCTCTGACTGCCGGTGAAGCTGATGGCCGGCACGTCCATCTCCTGGAGCGCCATGGAGAGCAGCGCCATGGAGATGCGCTCGCCACACGTGAGCAACATGTCCAGCTCGCGACGAGGCGGGTCCACCGAAACGCCCTTGGCCAGCGCCAGCAGTTCATCCGTGGTGTCGCCCATGGCGCTCACCACCACCACCACCTGATAGCCCGCCTCGCGCTTGTCCTTCACCCGCTGGGCGACCTTGCGGAGCTTCTCCACGCCGGCGACCGACGAGCCGCCGTACTTCTGGACCACGATTGGCATGATTCGACTCACTACCCTTGTTCGGCGTGTCCGGAAAACCACACTGGCAGGCCTCCCTGCAGAAGTCTGGCCAGCCGCTGAACGACGCCCACACCCGGAGTCGGTGTCGCCTTGACACGCCAATGTCGGGTTTAATACCGCGCCCATGCCGATGATCGAGGTCCAGCACCTCACGAAGCGATACCGAGACCGGGTGGCCGTGGACGACCTCACCTTCCAGGTCGAGGCGGGTGAGATTCTCGGGTTCCTGGGCCCCAACGGGGCGGGCAAGTCCACCACCATGAAAATCCTCACCGGCTTCCTCCCGCCGTCAGAGGGGGTGGTCCGCGTCGGGGGCTTTGACGTGGAGGCCCAGCCGCTCGAGGTGAAGCGCCGCATCGGCTACCTGCCGGAGATGCCGCCGCTCTACGTGGAGATGACGGTGCGAGGCTACCTGCGCTTCGTCGCCTCGCTGAAGGGGCTGTCGGGGAGCGCCCTCAAGGCCGAGTTGGAGCGGGTGGCCGCCCTCATGGGCGTGACGCACGTCATGGACCGCGTCATCCAGAACCTGTCCAAGGGCTACAAGCAGCGTGTGGGAATCGCCCAGGCGCTGCTCGGCTCTCCGCCGGTGCTCATCCTGGACGAACCCACCGAAGGCCTGGACCCCGCACAGCGCGCCGAGCTGCGCGCCCTCATCAAGGGCCTGGCTGGCAAGCACACCGTCATCCTCTCCACGCACATCCTCCCGGAGGTCACGATGACGTGCCAGAAGGTGCTCATCATCCACCAGGGGAAGATGGCCGCGTACGACGACATCTCCCAGTTGGCCCGCATCCACGGGCAGGCGGAGAACGCGTCGCTGGAAGAAGTCTTCATCAAGCTGACCGCCGCCTGAGCGCGGCCCCTTTTCGAGGACCCCGCCTCCATGCGCACCGCCCTGGCGATTGCCCGCAAGGAACTGTCCATCTACTTCACCACGCCGTGGGCCTACGCCGTCTTCACGGCGATGGCGGCGCTGACGGCCTTCTACTTCATGGACCTGCTGCAGGCGTTCAACGACGTCCAGGGCGTGGCGCGCCGGGTGGGCTGGGCGCAGATGTCCCCGGACTTCAACATGTACCGCAACCTCACGGACGGGGTGGTGGTGGAGCTGTGGGGCAGCGTCCTGGTCATCACCCTGGTCGTCACGCCGTTCCTGTCCATGCGGCTGTTCGCGGAGGAGAAGCGCAACCGCACCTTCGAGCTGCTGATGACGGCCCCGGTGCGGCCCATTGAAATCGTGCTGGGCAAGTACCTGGGCGGCCTGGGCGTCATCTCCGCCACGCTGGCGCTCACGCTCGTCTTCCCGCTGCTGCTGTCCGCGCTGGGCCACAGCGAGTCCGGGCTGGCGCTGGAGTGGTCCACCGTCCTGCTGGGCTACGGCGCGCTGCTGCTATGGGGCGCCACCTGCATGGCCGTGGGTCTGTTCATCTCCGCGCTGACGGAGAGCCAGATGCTGGCGGCCTTCCTCACCTTCTGTGTCCTGCTGGCGTGGATGTTGCTGGGCCAGGTGGCCCGCCGCGCGGAGGAGCCGCTGCGCTCCGCGCTCTCCTACATCGCTTGCGACCTCCAGTTGCAGGGGATGATCAAGGGCGTGCTGGACGCGCAGTCGCTGGTGTTCTTCGCCTCCGTCATCGGTTTCTCCCTCTTCCTCACCCACCGCACGGTGGATGCACAGCGGTGGGCCTGACATGAAGGCGGCCCATGTCGGCAAGGTCCTGGGCGCGTTCGGACTGCTGCTGTTGCTGTCGAGTCCGTTCACCCTGTTCATCACCTCGGACAGCGCCGTCACCGCCGCCGTGAAGGCGGGCGCGGGGCTGGTGATGGTGGGCATCTACGGCGCGACGAACTACCGGCAGTTCGGCCAGTTCGCCACCCGCCGCTCCAGCAGCTTCTTCGCCACCACGGTGCTCACCACGCTGGGCGTGCTCGCCGTCCTGGTGGCGGTGAACTACCTGGCCTTCAAGCAGAACCGGCGCTGGGATTTGACGCAGGCGCGCATCCACACGCTGGCGCCGCAGACGGTGTCCACGCTGGCCGCCATTCCCGACCCGGTGCGCGCCATTGCGTTCATCCCCCCGGCGCATGCCCAGTACGGCCAGCTGGAGGCGCTCTTCGCGCTCTACCGTGCCGAAGCGCCGGGGAAGTTCGAGTACACCTTCAAGGACCCGCGCCGCAGCCCGGACCTGGCCGCGAGGTACCAGGTGCGTGAGGGCCAGACAGCGGTGGTGCTGGTACGCGGTGAGGGCGAGCACGCCACGCACACGCTGCTCGCCACGGTGTCCGAGCAGGAGCTGACACACGCGGTCCTCAAGCTGAACGCGGTGGGCACCCAGAAGGTCTATTTCGTCACCGGCCACGGGGAGTGGCCACTGGACAAGGCGCAGGCGCCACCCAATGACCCGGGCGCCAGCCTGTCCGAGTTCCGGAGGCAGTTGCTCCAGGAGGGCTACACCGCGGAACCGCTGAACCTCGCGGGTGTCCAAGACGTGCCACGGGACGCCGCGCTGGTCATCATCGCGGGGGCCCGGGGGCCCTACACCGCGCCGGAGAGGGAGCTGCTCCAGCGCTATCTCGCCTCCGGAGGACGCATGCTCTACTTCGCTGACGCCGGTCTCCGTGATGGCCTGGACGGACTGCTGGCGGAGCACGGCGTGCAGGTGGACGAGGGCATCGTCGCGGACGCGCAGTACAACAGCGGCAATCCCTTCGTGGTGCTGTCGCTCTTCTACAGCGACCACGAGATTGGCAAGCCGCTGCACCAGCGAGGACTCAACGTGGAGTTCCCCACCCCGCGCAGCCTAACCCTGCTGCGCATGGGGATGGCGCAGGGCGTCCAGGTGCAGCCGGTGGTCCTCACGTCCCAGTACGGCTGGGTGGAGAGCACGCCAGAGGAGAACGCGGTGCCTTCGGATGGCGAGAAGGCGGGCCAGTTGGTGCTGGTGGCCGCCGTGACGCGTGATACCCAGGCCACGCCGGGCAAGCGCTTTGATGAAGCGCGCCTGGTGGTGATGGGGGACTCGGAGCTTCTCCTGGACCCGAACTGGGGCCATGAGCCCAACCGCAACCTGGTGATGAACGCGCTGGGCTGGGCATCCAACCAGCTCACGAAAATCACCATCCGCCCGCCGGACCGCGAGGTGTCCACGCTGCAGTTGGACGCGGCGACGCTCAGCCGCATCCGATTCTTCGCCACGGACCTCATGCCGCTGACGCTGCTGGGCGTGGGCCTGGCCATCTGGCTGTCGAGGCGCAACAATTGACGCCAGCCCGCGGAAGGTGGCGGTGGAGCCTCCTCACCGTCGTCACGGCGGGCCTGGGGCTCACCGCGTGCACCGGTGAGAAGGCATCCGAAGCGCGCGAGGCCCGGCGGAAAGCCGACGCCCAGCAGCGCCTCTTCGTCACGAGGACGGAGGAGACGCGCGGACAGGACGACGGGGCACCTGCCGCGAAGCCTGTCTTCACGCACTTGACGGTGCGGGCCCGGAGCGACACCACGGAGCTGGTCCGCGAGCAGGACGGAACATGGAAGCTGACGGCGCCCGTGTCCGCTCGCGCGGAGGCGGCCGTGGTGGAGACCCTCCTCGGCACGCTGGCGTCTTCGAGCTTCAGCGCCACCGTGAAGGAGGCGCCCACCGACGCCGACCTGGACGCGTACGGCCTGAAGCCCCCCCTCTTCACCGTCACGGCCCGGGCCTTCGTGCCAGACGCCCAAGGCCAGGGGGCGCAGGACCCCGCTCGCCAGCGCACGGTGACGCTGCACTGTGGCAAGGAGAACACCTACGACGGCTCCGTCTACGTACGCCGAGACGCGGAGCCGGCGGTCCACGCCGCCGCGGGGACGGTGCGCTGGGCCCTGGACCGGGACACCTTCGCCCTGCGCGCCAAGGACCTCCTGACACCCCTCGACGAGCGCTCGCTGAAGGGCATCGAGGTGAAGGCGCCGCAGGGTGCGTATCAACTGACGCGGGACTCGGACGGCGTGGGCTGGCGGCTGGTCGCGCCGGTGGCAGCCAACGCGAACGCGACGCGTGTCACGGAGCTGCTGAAGTCCCTGGTGGAGCAGCGGGCACTGTCCTTCCCCGAAGACACGCCGGAGTCCCGGAAGCGGTTGGGTCTGGAGACCCCGGTGGTGGACGCCCGCTTCACCGGTGGCCCGGGCGATCCGGTGCGCGTGCGGATGTCCCGCGTGACGGAAGATGGCGCCGCGCGCGCCTATGCGTTGCGCGAGCAGGGGACGCAAGCCGTGCTGGGTGA
The DNA here is from genome assembly GCF_013116825.1 of Myxococcus xanthus. Taxonomy (GTDB): domain Bacteria; phylum Myxococcota; class Myxococcia; order Myxococcales; family Myxococcaceae; genus Myxococcus; species Myxococcus xanthus_B. The sequence continues at coordinate 14,862 of NZ_JABFNS010000107.1, read as the reverse complement.
GGTGCCCGAGGACGCCCTCGGCGTGCTGGACGTGAGCGTCCGGGAGCTGAAGGACCGGCGCGTGCTGGAGTTCCGGCGCCAGGACGTCCGCCGCATCGTGTTCCACCCGGGCGGTGGCGCGCCCACCATCACCGTGGTGAACACGTCGGAAGCCAACGAAGGCGCCGGGCACTGGGACATGGAGTCCCCGCAGCGGGGCAAGGCACAGCACTTCAAGCTCGCCTCGCTGCTGCGCGCGCTGGAAGGGCTGAAGGCCACGGGCTACGGCGAGACGAACCCCAAGAGTTGGGCCCGGTATGGCGTGACGGAGGACGCCCCCGGCGCCGTGCTGCTGGGCGCGGACGGACGCGAGCTGGCGCGGCTCTGGCTCGGCACTGAAGTCCCCGACGAGCCCGGCACGCGCTACGCCCGCGGCTCCGGCCCCGACGTCCTCAAGGTGCCCGAGTCACGACTGACGTTGCCCACCAGGCCCGAGGACTTGCAGGAAGCAGCGAAGGCCCCCGACGCACCGAAGCCGCCCGCGAAGACGGAGCAGGCGCCCTGAGCCCCCCGTCCCCGACTTGCCGTCAGACAGTGCCCATTCACGCCAGGTCAGCGCCCGTCACCGGAATGCCTTCACGAGCGCCGGTGCGGAACAAGGACCTGGCGAGGCTCACAGCTTGATGACCTCCGTGCCCCGCCGGGGCAGGACGACGCGGAACACGGTGTGACGGCCGGAGCCGGACTCCACGTCCACGCTGCCGTGATGCGCGTGAATGATCTGCTGGACGATGTAGAGCCCCAGCCCCAGGCCTCCGGTGCGAGCCCGCCGCTGTGAGCATCCCCGGAACGGGTCGAAGAGATAGGGCTGCTGCTCGGCGGGAATCACGCCCACGTTGGACACGGAGAAGGTGATGGCGTCCGCGTGGCTGCCATCCAGCCGGAGTTGCACCGGCTCGCTGGCGTCCCCGTGCTGAAGCGCGTTGCCAATCAGGTTCGAGGCCACCTGCGCGAGCCGGTCCGAATCCCAGTCCCCCACCAGGTCCCCTTCCTTCCGCACGTCGAGGGCGTGCTGGGGGAACGCCGCGTGGTGCTCCTGGACGATTCGCTGGACGAGCTGACCGAAGTCCGTCTCGCTCCGGCGCAACGGGATGCCCCCCGCGAGCCGGGCCCGCGCCAGGTCGAGAACGTCCTCAATCATCCGGCCCATGCGCTTGCCGCTCGTCAGCATGCGGCTGGCGCTCTTGCGGACAGCGGGGTCCTCCGTGCGGCGGAAGAGCAGGTCCGCGGCCGTGAGGATGGCGCTCAACGGGTTGCGCAGGTCATGGCCCAGCACGGCGGTGAACATCTCGTTGAGGCGAAGCGTCTCCGTCAGCTCCTCCAACTGGCGGGCCAGCTGCTGCTTCTGCCGGTGGAGCTGGAAGAAGACCTCCGCCTTGTTCCGCAGGACGTGCGGCTCCAGCGGCTTGTAGAGGAAGTCCACCGCGCCCGCGTCATAGCCCTTGAAGCGCCGACGCTGGTCGTGTGCCCCCGCGGTGACGAAGATGATGGGAATGTGGCGCGTGCGCTCCGAGCCGCGCATCAACTCCGCCAGCTCGAAGCCATCCATCTCCGGCATCTGCACGTCGAGGAACGCGAGCGCGACGTCGTGGTGCTCCAGCAGCAGCTCCAGTGCATCCGCTCCCGAGCGGGCCTGGAGCACCTCGACGTCCTCACGGCGCAGCAGGGCAGCGAGCGCGATGAGGTTCTCCTCGAGGTCATCGACGAGGAGGCACTTCACCGGGTGCGTCATGTCAGCCTTCATGTCCACCTCCCACCCTCCGCAACAGGTCGGCTATCTGTTCGAGCGAGAGCACGAAATCCGCGGGGCCACGCGCCAGCGCCGCGGCGGGCATGGTGGCGACGTGGGCCGTGTCGGGGCGCTGCACCAATGTCACCCCGCCCGCGTCCCGCACGGCGGCCAGCCCGCGCGCACCGTCCGAGTTCGCCCCCGTGAGGATGAGGCCCGCCAGGCGGTGACCGTAAACGTCCGCGGCCGACTCGAAGAGGACGTCGATGGACGGCCGGGAGAAGAGCACCGGGTCATCCGCGGAGAGGGCCAGCGAAGGTCCTTCATCCACGAGCAGGTGGTAGTCGGGCGGCGCGAAGTAGAGGGTCCCTGGCTGGACGGGCTCCTTGTCCTGCGCTTCCCGGACGGGGAGCGCGCAGCGCGCGGAGAAGATGTCCACCAGCATGCTGCGTCGCTCCCGGGGTTGGTGGATGACGACGAGCACCGAGGGGCGGAACGCGCGGGGAAGCGAGGGCAACACCGTGACCAGCGCATCCACGCCCCCGGCGGAAGCGCCCACCACCACGGCGTCGATGCGGCCCCGGAGACTTTCGAAGTCCACGTGCGCCCTACCCTTTCTGGAAGAGGCGGTCCTCCCAGACGAGGGAGGAGAAAGCCGACGCGTGTTGAGAGAATCGCAAGGACTCACGGGCCCCCAGGCCCAGGAACCCCCTGCGACAGAGAGAGTCCTTGAACAGCCCGAGCGCGCGCTCCTGCAGTTCACGGTTGAAGTAGATGAGGACGTTGCGGCAGGACAGCAGCTGGACCTCCGCGAAGACACTGTCGGTGGCCAGGCTGTGGTCCGAGAAGACGATGTGCTTCTTCAAGGTGCGGTCGAACACCGCGTTCCCGTAGGCCGCCGTGTAGTAGTCGGAGAGCGAGGCCGAAGCCCCGGACTGGCTGTGGTTCTGGGTGAAGGCGGCGATGCGGTCCACGGCGTAGACGCCCGCCTCCGCCTTCTGGAGGGCCTGGGTGTTGATGTCCGTGGCGTAGATGAGCGTGCGCTCCAGCAGCCCCTCTTCGCGCAGCAGGATGGCCAGCGAGTAGACCTCCTCGCCCGTGCTGCACCCCGCCACCCAGACCTTGAGGGACGGGTACGTCCTGAGCAGCGGGACGACGCTCTCACGCAGCGAGCGGAAGTAGGACGGATCCCGGAACATCTCGCTCACCTGCACGGTGAGGTAGTTGAGCAGCTCCGGGAACAGGTCCGGCTCGTGAATGAGGCGGCCCTGGAGGTGTGACAGCGTGGGGCAGCCGAAGTGGTCCGCGGCCAGCGTCATGCGCCGCTTGAGCGACGCCATGGCATAGCCACGGAAGTCGTAGTGGTACTTCAAGTAGATGGCGTCCAGCAGCAGCTTCAGCTCGATGTCCAGGTCCTTGGATGCCCTCATGCCGCCCGCCCGTCCCTAGGCCTTGGGCATCCAGACGCGGATGAGCGACAGCAGCTTCTCCACGTCCAGAGGCTTGGCGATGTAGTCGTTGGCGCCAGCGGCCAGGCACTTCTCCTGGTCATCCCGCATGGCCTTCGCCGTCAGGGCGATGATGGGCAGCTTGTGCCATTCGGTGCGCTTGCGGATTTCGCGCATGGCCGTCAGCCCATCCATCTCCGGCATCATGATGTCCATCAGCACCAAATCCACCGTCTGCGACGGCTGGGCGAGGCTGCGCGTCAAGCGCTCCAGCGCCTCTCTTCCGTTGCGGGCAATCTCCACCTTGGCGCCCCGCGGCTCCAGGACGCTGGACAGGGCGAAGATGTTCCGCACGTCATCCTCCACCACCAGGATGCGCCGGCCCTCCAGCGCCGCCTCCCGGTCGCGCGCCACCTGCAGCATGCGCTGCCGCTCCGGGGGCATCCGCGCCTCCACCTGATGGAGGAAGAGCGTGACTTCGTCCAACAGGCGCTCGGGCGAGCGCGCGCCCTTGATGATGATGGACTTGGAGAAGCGCCGCAGCCGCTGCTCCTCGTCGCGCGTCAGCGAGCGGCCCGTGTAGACGATGACGGGCGGGAAGGAGACGTTCTCCAGCGCGGCCATCTGCTCCAGCAGTTCGTAGCCGCTGAGGTCCGGCAGATTGAGGTCCATCACCATGCAGTCGAAGGTGCGCTCACGCAGCTTCTCCAGCGCCTGCCCCGCAGTGGCCACGCCGACGATGCCCACCTCGTCGCTCTCCAGCAGGTGCTGGATGCTCTCGCGCTGGCGGGCGTCGTCCTCCACCACCAGCACGCGCCGCACGCCGGGGGAGAACTTCGTCTCCAGCTTGCGCACGGCCTCCATGAGCTGCTCGCGCTGCACCGGCTTGAGGGCATAGCCCACGGCCCCCAGCTCCAGCGCCTCGCGCGAGTGGTCCGCCACGGAGATGACGTGCACGGGGATGTGCCGCGTCTTCGCGTTGCGCTTGAGCTGGTCCAGCACCGCCAGGCCCGAATGGTCCGGCAGGTTCATGTCCAGCAGGATGGCGCTCGGCTGGTACTGCACGGCGGCCTGGCAGGCGTCACGGCCGTTGTCGGTGACGATGGCCTGGAAGCCCAGCTCCCGCGCCAGGTCCCGGAGGATGAGGGCGAAGCGCCGGTCATCCTCGACGACGAGGATGATGCGCGCGTCCGGAGCCAATTGTTCGCGGTCGTCCTCCACCGCGCCGGCGGCCAGCGGGCGCGGCGCGGTCTCCACCAGCGAGGCGGGAACAGGCGCGGGCAGCGGGGCCACCGGTGGCGGGGGCGCACGGAAGGAGGCCACCGCGCCAGGGGACTCGCGAACCACCAGCGTCCGGTCGCGGAGCGCCACCGGCAGCGTCACGGTGAAAGTGCTTCCCTGGCCGGGCGTGCTCTCCACCGACACGTCGCCGCCCAGCAGCCGCGCCAGGTCGCGGGAGATGGAGAGACCCAGCCCTGAGCCGCCGTACTTGCGGTGGGTGCTGCCATCCGCCTGCCGGAAGGCCTCGAAGATGAAGCCCTGGAGGTGGGCGGGAATACCGATGCCGGTGTCCGTGACGGCGAACGCCACCCGGCCCGGACCGGCGGGAAGGACGCGCAGGGACACCGCGCCCTTCTCCGTGAACTTGAGCGCGTTGGAGAGCAGGTTCTTCAGCACTTGCCCCAGCCGCTGGGGGTCCGTCTCCATCGAGGCCGGCGCTCCCGGCTCCACCTGCACGGTGAAGCCGATGCCCTTCTCCTGCGCCAGCACCTGGAAGATGCGCGACAGGTTCTCCACGAAGCGCGGCAGGCTCACCGCCTCCGGCAGGAGGTCCACCTTCCCCGCCTCGATGCGGGACAGGTCCAGGATGTCGTTGATGAGCGCGAGCAAGTCGTTGCCCGCCGCGGAGATGGTCTGCGCGAACTTCACCTGCTCCTCGGTGAGGTTCCCATCCTTGTTGTCGGCCAGCAGCTTGGCCAGGATGAGCGAACTGTTGAGCGGCGTGCGCAGCTCGTGGCTCATGTTGGCCAGGAACTCGGACTTGTAGCGGCTGGTGCGCTCCAACGCCTCGGCCTTCTCCGTCAGCTCCGCCTGGGCCCGGGTGAGGACGTCCTTCTGCTTCTCCAAGAGTTGCGTCTGCGCCTCCAGTTGGGAGTTGGTCTGCTCCAGCTCCGCCTGTTGCTCCTCCAGCCGGGCCTGGGACTCCTTCAGGATGCGGCTCTGCTCCTCAATCTCTTCGTTGGAGACGCGCAGCTCCTCCTGCTGGGCCTGAAGCTCCTCGGACTGGCGCTGCGTCTCCTCCAGCAGCTCCTCCAGCCGCGTGCGGTCATGGGAGGTCCGCACCGCGATGCCCACGGACTCGGACACCCGTTCGAGCAGCTCCAGGTCCGAGGGATGAACGGGGTGGAGGAAGCCCAGCTCCACCACCGCGTTGACCTTGCCGTCCACCTGCGCGGGCACCACCAGCAGGTGTCGCGGCGTCCCGCGCCCCAGGCTGGAGCTGACGGGCAGGTAGCCTTCGGGCACGTCCCGGACGTGGAAGGTTCGGCGGTGTTTGAGCGCCTGGCCGACGAGCCCCTCCCCCGGCTGGAGCACCGTGCCCGAGTTCGGGACGGACGCGGGCAGCGCATAACCCGCGAAGCGGCGGAAGCGCCCCGCCCCATCGGCCAGGTAGATGGCGCCCACTTGCGCATCCAGGTAGCCCGCCAGCAGGCGCAGCACGTTGTCGCCCAGTTGCTCAAGGCGCTGCTCCCCCTGTACCGCCGCGCTCAGCTGCGACTGGCCGCGCTGAATCCAGGCTTGGATGGAGCGCGCCCGGAACTCGCGCGAAGTCATGTATCCCGCGAGGGTGATGAGCACGAGCAGCAGCGCCGACCCCAGCCAGGTGACAGTCAGCGACGTGGCGGCCGCGCGCTGGAAGTCGCCATTGCGCAACTCGAGCAGCCGCCGCTCCTCCGTCTCCATCTCCTCCACCAGGGCACGGATGCGGCTCATCAGCTCGATGCCTTCACCGGTCCGAATCAGGGCCAGCGCGGCATCCGGCTGGCCCATCTGCTTCAGCTCCACCGTCCGCTGCATCTCCGCCAGCTTCTCGGCCATGAGCGCGTTGAGGGTCACCAGCCGCCGCTGCTGCAGTTCGCTGTCGTCCATCAACGCCTGGAGCTGCGCCAACTGCGTGGGCAGCAGCCGGTTGGCGTTGGTGTACGGCTCCAGGTAGCTGTCCTCGCTCGTCAGCAGGAAGCCGCGCTGGCTGCTCTCCGCATCTTTCACCGTGGAGAGGAGCGTCTTGAGACGTTCGACCACCCCCATGGTGTGGCGGACCATCTCCACGGCGTTCGTCCGCGTCTCCAACGACTGGTACGTCAGGACGGCGATGAGCGACACCGCCAGCGCCGCCACCACGTAGCCAGCGAGCGTCGTCGGCGGCAGCGGCGGTCCAAAGCGATTGACGCGAGGGGTGGAGGATCTCATCGAACCTCCCGCACGGTCGAAAGGGCGCGCTCACTTCCGCGACGGCACGAACGGCCAGCCAGGCCACTCTTGGGGCACTGAGGAACACCTGTCATGTTGAGACGCGTCCGGTTGCGGGGGCGACGCAGCAAGTCACCGCGTACCACAGGCCGCGCTGGGTCCTCAGGCGTCCACCCGCCAGACCTGTCGCGCACTATCGGCTACGCGACACTGTGCTGCCCGGAGGGGTGACTACACCTCCAGCAACACATACCGCTGGTCCGGGGTGTGCTTCGCCAACAAGGGCATGGCCACGTTGTAGACGGGGATGCCGCTCTTCGTCTTTCCATTGCGAGCGCCGTGGTGCGCGTGCCCGTGGAACACCACCTCCGCGCCGTAGTGGTCAATGGGCATGGACAGGCGGCTGGTGCCCAGGAAGGGGCGAATCTCGATGTTCTCCCCCTCCAACGTGTCCGGCACCGGGGCGTAGTGCATGATGACCACCTTCTTCTCCACGTCGAGGTGGCTCAGCGCGGCCTCCAGCTTGAGCGACTCCGTGACGGCCTCCTGCACGAAGGCCTTCGTCTGGCCCTCGCCAAAGGCCTGGAGCGTCGCGTTGCCGAAGCCGCCGGCAAAGCCCTTCACTCCCGCCACGCCCAGCACCTTCTCGAAGATGAAGTGGTCCCCGTCCAACACGTGGACGCCGACCTTGGCCAGCTCGCCGCAAATCTCCTTCACCTGGTTGTGCTCATAGTCGTGGTTGCCGAGCACCGCGGCGCAGGGAACGCGGAGCGCGGACAGCTCCTCCGCCAGCACCTTGCCCTCTTCAATCATTCCGCGGTCGGTGAGGTCGCCGCACAACACGAGCAGGTCCGCCGTGGCGTTCACCTGCTTGACCAGTTGCCGGAAGCGACCGTGGTGGTCCTCCCGGCAGTGCAGGTCACCGACCGCCGCCAACCGAATTTTCGAGCCCGGATCGCGCGCCACTCTCGTCCCCTCGCTGTCGTTCGTTCTCGTCCCAGGACCTCCCGTCACTGAAGCCCCAGTGGTGGATGTCCACGTGATAGTTCACGCGGGAAATCAGGTTGCCGCGGCACAGCTTCTCTTCCCAGCACCCCTCGCGCAGGGTGTGCAGCGTGCGGCTCATCAGCTCCGCCATCACCCATTCGGGAATGGCGTCCCGCTCGGACGGATAGGCGAAGCGGAACATCATCAGGTGGCTGAGCAGGACCTCCCAGTACCGGTCGAACCGGCGCATCATCCGCTCCCAGTCCATGTTCCGGCCCGCCTTCAGCAGCAGGTGGTTCACGTCCGCGCCGTCATAACGCTCGCGCTCGTTCACGAACGCCTTGGACCAGATCATCTCCTCGGCGGGAGCCACCAGACACTCGTGCCCGAAGATGGTGGCGCGCGGGGCGTGTTCGAACCACTCGTCATCCACCACCGCCACGCCGTTGCCGGAGGAGAAGATGAAGTCGACGAAGTAGTCGCCCTTGAAGGCCTTGTAGAGCCAGACCTCGTCCGCGCGCTCCGTGCGCCAGCCGTCCTTCTCCAGGACTTGCAGCGCCCGGAGCGCGTCCGCCTTGCGGGGAAAGAGGTCCAGGTCCTTCGTGTCGCGGTAGATGCCGGTGTACGTCGCGTAGGCGTAGGCACCGCCCACGACGAAGGGCACCCCGGCGTCGATAAGCAACCCGACGGCCCTGGCCCGGGCGTTGATTTCGTCCGGGGCCCGCTCACGCTCCGCCAGCTGCGCGTCCGTACCCATCTCGCCGGGATGGTTGGGGTGTCTCTTTTCCATGGCCGAAAGGTAGGGACTGAGAATTTCGGCCGTCCGCCCGTGCGGAATAGATGCCTGGGGAGCGGGCGGCCAACCTACAAGCATCGTGATTCCGGACGTTTCACGCACCCTACGGGCGCCTTTTCCGTTTTCCGGCCGAGCCGTGTCCATGCGGGCAGGCACGCTGCTGCACGGCCTGCCGGGGGCCGTCCGAAGGGAACGTGGACCCTGCTGCGCAAGAGCCTGTTGTGTGCCGCCCTGCTGGTGACGGGCTGTGACGACGCGACGAGCGACGAAGACACCTTCCGGGAAGGACTGCCCTCCAAGGAGATGCGCTCGCCCACCAGGAACAACGGGCGGGGGCTGGCGGCCTTCTACGGTGAAGGCCAACAGGCCGAGTACTATCCTGAAGGCCAGGGTGGGCAGGAGGCCATGGAGACGCTGGACCTGGTGCGCGTGGACGTGAAGACACAGGCGGCCGCCATCCACTCTCACGTCGATGGGATGACGCTGGAAGAAGTGGCCGCGCGGCGGAGCCGCTCGGTGCCCATCAGCCGCAAGCGACTGGAGCACTTCGCGGCGCTGGGCGGAGAGGAGCTGAAGGGTCCATGAGCGCGCACGAATCGGAATGGACACTGCGCCGCCTGAGCGCCGGAGAGCTGACCACCACCGAGGCCGCCCGCGTCCAGGCCCATGCGGCCGCGTGCGAGTCCTGCGCCCAGGCCCTGCGCGGCATCCAGTCAGCCCAGACACGGCTCGAAGCGGAAGGCGCGTCCGAGCGCTTCGAGGCCGGCGTGGAGCAGGCGCTGCGGCGGCGGCAGGACTTCGCCCGGCCACCGCCGCGACGCTGGGTGGCGACGACGGTGGCCATCGCCGCGTCGCTCCTGATGGTGGTGCTGGTGCGCCCGCTGCTGGACTCCAGCGCGGAGTCGGGCGCCATCGTGGGACTCGACCGTCTCAAGAGCGGCGCGACGGCGCAGCTGCTCATCGGAGGAGGGCTGGAGCCACAGCGGGAGGCCATTCCGGGCAGGCCCGAGGCGCTCGACCTGGGGGAGCGGGTGACGGTGGGCTACACGGCGGGGACGCACCGCTACGTGGCGGCGCTGTCGGTGGATGCCATTGGCGAGGTGACACCGCTGTATCCAGAGGCGGGAGCCAGCGCCCCCGTGGCCCCCGGCAGCGGACAGCACTGGCTGCCCGGAGGATGGGAGTTCACCGGCTCCGGAGATGAGCGCGTCATCGTCGTGCTGAGTGACGAGCCCCTGCCCCAGGAGACGCTTGCGGAAGCCGCCCGGCGCGCCTTTGCCCAGGCGGATGGCGACGTCGGCCGGATGGCCGAACTGGAAGTCCCCGGAGCGCAGACACACTGGGTGCTGCGGAAGCCCTGAGCCGCCTGCCCTGCCCCACGCGTGCCGTGACGCGGGGGCTCGCCCTGACAGCGTCCGCTGCGCTTCGCACGGGACGACGCCCGGAAGCCTCACGCGCTCCTGCTTCGCCACGGCGCTGAGACTTCTTCAATTCCACCGAGGGTGAGCGCGCCACCTGCACGGGCGTCTCCGCGCTGGACGGCCAGGAGGGCGGCCGAGCGGACATTCCCGCGCATGAATGGTGACGCGCGGGGTGGATTCTCTATGCTGGCCGCTGTTTTCCCGCGCCCTCCATGTCCAAGCCCTCCATCCTCGAAGTTCTCAAGAGCCCGCGCATCTGGCTGCTCGTGGCCGTTGGTTTCGCATCGGGCCTGCCCCTGTGGCTGACGGGCGTCACGCTGTCGGCGTGGATGAAGGACGAAGGCGTCAACCTGAAGACGATTGGCGTCTTCGGCCTCGTGAGCATGCCGTACACCTTCAAGGTGCTCTGGGCGCCGATGATGGACCGCTACACCCTCCCCTTCCTGGGCCGGCGGCGCGGGTGGATGCTGGTGACGCAGGTGCTGCTCATGGGCGCCATTGCCGCCATGGGGCTGGTGAATCCCAAGGACGCGCCGGTGACCATGGCCGCCATGGCGGTGCTGGTAACGTTCCTGTCCGCCAGCCAGGACATCGTCGCGGACGCGTGGCGCACGGACATCCTCACCGTGGAGGAGCGCGGCCTCGGCAACTCCACGTACATCACCGGCTACCGCCTGGGCATGCTCACCGCTGGCGCGCTGGCCCTGACGCTGTCAGACATCACCGGCTGGTCCCAGACGTACTTCATCATGGGCCTGCTGATGGCCGTAGGCGTGGTGGCCACGCTCCTGGCCCCTGAGCCCCAGGGCTCGAAGCCGCCGCGCAACCTGACGGACGCAGTGGTGAAGCCCTTCGTGGAGTACTTCACGCGCAAGGGCGCCGTCGCCGTCATCATCTTCCTGGTGCTCTACAAGCTGGGAGACGCCATCGCCGCTGGAATGGTGACGCCCTTCTACAAGGAGCTGGGCTTCTCCAACACGGAGATTGGCGCGCTCAGCAAGGGCCTGGGCATGGTGTCCACCATCGCGGGTGGACTGCTGGCCGGCGTGGTGATGGTGAAGCTGGGCACGCGGCGCAGCCTCTTCGTCTTCGGCGCGGCGCAGGCCCTCACCAACCTGATGTTCATGGGGTTGTCGCTGGTGGGGAAGAACGACCTGATGCTGGCGGCCACCATCGCCGTGGACAACCTCTGCGGCGGTCTGGCGGTGACGGCCTTCGCCGCCTACCTGATGTCGCTGTGCCACAAGAGCTTCACCGCCACGCAGTACGCGCTCCTATCAGCGCTGGGCACGGTGGCCAACCGTCTCATCTCCGCCTCCTCCGGCTACCTCGCCGAGTGGCTGGGCTGGCCCGCCTTCTTCGCCGGCACCGTGCTGCTCGCCGTGCCCGCGCTGGTGCTGCTCGCGTTCCTCCCGGAAGACGCGGCCACGCCCTCCGACGAGCCTCCAGAGACGGCCCCTGCCTCGCCGAGCGTCTCCACCGCCTGAGCGGAATCCGTGGCGCGCGGTGCGCCACGCCAACGCCAGACAAAGACAGACAGGGCCCAGAAGCCCTGTCTGTTCACCAGCGCACAGTCTGGCGCCACGCGCCAAGCCGGAAAGACCCGCCATCCTAGGATGCAGCGACTCTTCCATTCCCAAGGGGGGATTCGTGGTTAGACCATCCGAGCAGTTCCTGATGAACCGGCGTTGGTTCCTTCGAGCAGGCACACTGATGGGCCTGGGTGCCGGTGGCCTGTCCACCGCGCGCGCCCGTGGCCTGGAGCCCGATCCCACCGGAGCGTGGGGCGATGCCCCGTCGCGTGAAGTCGTCCTGGCGTCCCGCCAATGGGACGGGCTCGCCGGGCACCCTGGCGTGAACGCCTCCCCTGGGCTCATCCGGACGCCCTACGACGCCGCCCCCGCTGCCGCGGCAGACCCGGGCGCCGGGCTCGCGAGCTCGTTCCAGCTCCATTTCCGGAACTCCTACGGCCATCGAATCTGGATCTGCATCTCGTTCTACGACCCGGCCCGGTGCGGCGCCTGGGGCAACTGGGGAACGCGGGGTTGGTGGACCATCGATAATGGGCAGTCGGCCTACGTCCTCAACACGACGCACCGGCAAGCCTACTTCTACGCCGAGGCCGCCAACGGCGCGTTCTGGGCCGGAGACGCCCACGCCATTCATGCGCCACAGACGGCTTTCGACTCCTGTCTGTGGAACCAACGGATTGGTGACCGCTACCTGGGGATGCGCCCCGTGTACATCAGCGGGGACGTCTACACGCAGAACCTCACGCCCTGAGCGTCGGCGCCGCGTCACCGGAGGATGTAACGCGGTGCACGCTCGCCAGAATCGTTGAGCCTTCCGCCGTGGGGCATGGCTATGTTCCGCGGCCATGGCCCACCCGCTCGCTGGCAAGCCCCCTCCGGAAGACTTCCTCATCGACCCCGAGAAGCTGCGCGTCGCCTACTTCTCCGGCCGGCCTGACGTGGGCGTGGCCGAGCAGCGCGTCGCCTTCGGCACCTCCGGGCACCGCGGCTCCTCCGCGCGCAACAGCTTCAACGAAGGTCACATCCTCGCGGTGACGCAGGCCATCTGCGAGTACCGCCAGCAGCAGGGCATCAACGGGCCGCTCTTCCTGGGCATGGACACCCACGCCCTCTCCGCCCCCGCGCAGCAGACGGCGCTGGAGGTGCTGGCGGCGAACGGCGTGCAGGTGCGCTTCACCGACGGCGCCACGCCCACGCCCGTCATCTCCCACGCCATCCTCACGTACAACCGCGGCCGCACGGCGGGGCTCGCGGACGGCATCGTCATCACCCCGTCCCACAACCCGCCGGAAGACGGTGGCATCAAGTACAACCCACCCAACGGCGGCCCCGCGGACACGAACGTCACCTCCGTCATCGAGAAGCGCGCCAACGCGCTGCTGGGCGCGGGCAACGCGGGCGTGCAGCGCATCCCCCACGAGCGCGCGCGCACCGCGCCCACGGTGAAGCCGTACGACTTCATCACCCCGTACGTGGAGGACCTGGGCACCGTCATCGACATGGAGGCCCTGCGCGGCGCGAAGCTGCGCATCGGCGCGGACCCGCTCGGCGGCTCCAACGTCGCGTACTGGGAGCCCATCGCCACGCGCTACGGGCTGAACCTGCACGTGGTGAACCCCACGGTGGACCCGACGTTCCGGTTCATGCCGCTGGACCACGACGGGAAGATTCGCATGGACTGCTCGTCCCCCCATGCCATGGCGAACCTGGTGCGCTTGAAGGATGCGTATGACATCGCGTTCGGCAACGACGCGGACTCGGACCGGCACGGCATCGTCACCCGCAGCCTGGGGCTGATGAACCCGAACCACTACCTGGCGGTCGCCATCGACTACCTCTACCGCAACCGGCCCGGCTGGAGGCCCGGCACCGCGGTGGGCAAGACGCTGGTGAGCAGCAGCCTCATCGACCGCGTGGCGAAGGACCTGGGCCGCCGCGTCGTCGAGGTGCCGGTGGGCTTCAAGTGGTTCGTGGACGGGCTGCTGGACGGCTCGCTCGGCTTCGGCGGCGAGGAGAGCGCCGGCGCGTCGTTCCTCCGCCAAGACGGCACGGTGTGGACCACGGACAAGGACGGCATCATCCTGGACCTGCTGTCGGTGGAGATCCTCGCGCGCACCGGGAAGGACCCTGGCGAGCACTACCAGGCCCTGGCGGCGAAGTTCGGCGCGCCGCACTACACGCGCATCGACCAGCCGGCCACCGCCGCGCAGAAGGCCGCGCTGAAGAAGCTGTCCCCGGAGGCGGTGAAGGCCACCACGCTGGCCGGTGAGCCCATCCTCCAGCGCCTCACCCGCGCGCCCGGCAACAACGCGGACATCGGCGGGCTCAAGGTGGTGGCGGAGAACGGCTGGTTCGCCGCGCGTCCCTCCGGCACCGAGGACGTCTACAAAATCTATGCGGAGAGCTTCCGCGACGAAGCCCATCTCCAAGAAATCCTCCAGGAAGCGCGCGCCATCGTCGGCGAGGCGTTCGCGTCGACTTGAGCGGCGTGGCGGAGGCGCTGCTGGGTGTGGGCCGGGCCCCCCCAGACGAGCCGGCTGGCGGACTGGGGCCTCGGCGCTCGGTCCACCGCCGTCCCCCCAGTCACGGGCCGCCCGCCCGGCTGCCCTCCGGTGCGTCCTTCCTTGACTCGCCGGGGGGTGCTCTTTAGGTTCAGAGGCTTCCAGTAGCCCCACCGAAATCCGAAGGACGTTCCATGGCTCGCGTTACCGTCGAAGACTGCCTCCCCCTCGTCGACAACCGGTTCGCGCTGGTGCTGCTCGGCGCCAAGCGCGCGCGGCAGCTGATGGCGGGTGCCCGCCCCATCCTCGAGCAGTCCAAGAACAAGCCCCCCGTGCTGTCCCTGCGCGAGGTGGCCACCGGCCGCGTGAAGTTCGATCGTGACGTGCGCGAGGCGCTGTCCGGCAAGTACACGGGCGACGAGCCCAAGTAGTCCCCGCGGTTCCCTTCAGCCCCCTTCCTTCCCGGCAATGCTCGCCGGGGAGGGGGCTTCGGGGAGCAGGCCCTGGGAGCGCAACCAGCGCACCGCCCGCGAGGCAACGGCCTTCTCTCCTTTGTAGCCCAGCAGTGGCACCAGTTGGACCACCGGCACCCAGCGCACCTCGTCCACCTCGATGCGCGGTCCCGGCAGCGGCCCCAGCTCTCCCTCCTGATAGCGGAACAGGAAGAAGTGGACGCGCTTGAAGATGCGCTGTCCGCGGAACTGGTACACGTAGCGAATCTCGCCCAGCGGGGCCATGAGCGACACGGAAAGCCCCGTCTCCTCACGCACCTCACGGCTCGCCGTCTGCTCCGGCGACTCACCTGGGTCCACGTGCCCCTTGGGGAGCGCCCACAAGGTGCGGCCATGGGGACGGATGACGGCCACCTCCCAATGGCCGGCGCTCTCCCGGATGACGACACCTCCTGCGGACGCCTCGCGTGGCATACCCGCCCACCC
>NZ_JABFNS010000106.1 GCF_013116825.1 Myxococcus xanthus | reverse complement strand
GAACCCACCCGTGCCCCGCCCTGCGGAGCCCTGCCGGAGCACCCCGCCTACGTCCTCTTCACCTCCGGCTCCACCGGCCGTCCCAAGGGCGTCGTCGTCGAGCACCGGCAACTCCACAACTATGTTGCGAGCGTGATGGAGCGGCTGGACCTGCCCGAAGGCGCGGCCTACGCCACCGTCTCCACCTTCTCGGCGGACCTCGGCAATACCGTCATCTTCCCCGCGCTCTGCCTCGGCGGAACCCTTCACGTCATCTCCGCCGAGCGCGTGTCGGATCCAGCGGCCTTCGTGGAGTACCTCCAGCGCAACCCGATTGACGTGCTCAAGATTGTCCCCAGCCACCTGCGCGCGCTCGCGAGCGCAGGCACCGCCGGGGCGCTCCTCCCGCGGCAGCGGCTCATCCTGGGCGGCGAGGCGACGCCCCGCGCGTGGGCCGAACAACTTCAAGCCCAGGCGCCCGGTTGCCGGATCTACAACCACTACGGGCCCACGGAGACGACGGTGGGCGTGATGACGTTCCATCTGGCTCCGTCACGGCCACTCGCCGCGCTCAGCACCCTCCCGCTCGAGCGCCCCATCGACAACACCCAGGTCTACGTGCTCGACGCGAGGCTGCGGCCCGTCGCGGTGGGCATGACTGGCGAACTCTACGTCGGTGGCGCCGCGCTCGCCCGGGGGTACCTGAACCGCCCAGACCTGACCGCGCAGTCGTTCCTCCCCAATCCCTTCAGCGCCACGCCCGGCGCGAGGATGTACCGGACCGGAGACCTCGCCCGCCACCTGCCCGACGGCACCCTGGAGCACCTCGGGCGGGCGGACAACCAGGTGAAGTACCACGGCTACCGTATCGAGCTGAACGAGCTGCGCCACGCGCTCAATCAGCACCCACAGGTGCGCGACAGCGTGATGATGTTGAAGCGGGACACGAACGGCAACGAGGTGCTCGTCGCCTACTACGTCTCGCGCCAGGAGCAGGAGCACGCTCAACTCCGGACCTTCCTCGCGGAGCGGCTCATCGAGGAGGTGCTCCCGAACGTCTACGTCCACCTGAAGAAGCTGCCGCTCACCCTGAATGGGAAGGTCAACCACGAGGCCCTCCCCTCCCTGGACGAAGCGCGGCGGAGGCAACGCAGCCAGCTCGTCGCTCCCCGGACGCCCGTGGAAGCCACCCTGGCGGACATCTGGTGCCAGGTCCTGAACCTGAAGGAGGTGTCCGTCACCGACAACTTCTTCAGCGTCGGCGGGGACTCGATCCTGGGGATCCTCGTCGTTTCGAAAGCCGACCAGGCGGGGCTCAAGCTGACCCCGCGGCAGCTCTTCAAGCACCAGACAATCGCCGAGCTGGCCAGCGTCGCGGCCCAGGCACCTGCCTCTCCCGACGACGAGGGGCCGGTCAGCGGGCCCCTGCCGCTGACCCAGATCCAGCGCTGGTTCCTGGAGCAGGAAGTACCGGACCTGGATGGCTGGGGCATTCTCGTACCACTCGAAGCGCGGCAACCCCTGGACCCGTCCAGGCTCCAGCAGGCATTGACCGCGCTGCTGAACCACCACGACGTGCTCCGGCTCCGGGTGACGCGCAATGGCTCCGGCTGGGAAGCCCACATGGCCCCGCCGGGCGCACCGATGCCCTTCACTCGGTTTGACCTCGCTTCGGTCCCTGACGCCTTGCTCGAGGAGCGATTTCAAGCGCTCGGGCATGAACTCCAGGCGACGCTCCGGTTGGACGGCGGGCCCGTGGTGGTGACAGCCCTGCTCGAGCTGGGCCCCCACCGCCCCAGCCGGCTGATGATCGCCGCGCACCGGCTCGTGGTGGACGGCGTCTCCTGGCGCGTCCTCTTCGAACAGCTCCAGCTCGCCTATGAGCAGCTCGGAGGAGGCGGCGAATGCAAGCTGCCGCCCAGGACCACCTCGGTCCGCACCTGGCTCGAGCGCCTCCAGGGCTACGCGGACTCGCCCCGGCTTCGGGAGGAACTCGCGCACTGGACCGCGCAGGAGAAGGAGCAACCCCGGCCGCTTCCAGTGGAGCGCCCGGGGCCCCTGGTTCCCACGAGCCTGGAGCGGGAACTCACACACGCCCTGTCGTCTGAAGAGAGCCGGCTCCTGCTCAACGAGCTGCCCGAGGCGTACCGGTGTGAGATTGGCGAGCTGCTGATCGCCACGCTCGCATGGACCCTGCACGAGTGGACGGGTCATCCGGAAGTGCTGCTGGACATCGAAGGCCACGGGCGCGAGGACGTCTTCGAGGACGTCGACCTCTCCCGGACGGTGGGCTGGCTCACCTCCCTGTACCCTGTGCGGCTCACGCCGGAACCGGTGGGACCCAGCGCCACCGTGCGGACGGTGAAGGAGCAGCTCCGGTCCGTCCCGAACCGGGGCCTGGGCTACGGAGTGCTGCGCTACCTCTCACCCGACGCGGAGCTTCGCGCCCGGCTGGCGCGTGCGCCCCAGGCCGAAGTGCTCTTCCGGTACGTGGGGCAGTACCACCTCGCGGGCCCGTGGTTCACCGTGCTGGACCACCCGGAGCAACGGGCCCCCACGCGCCAGCACAAGCTGGCGGTGATTGCCCGCGTGGCGGACGGGCAGCTCCATGTCACCTGGTACTTCAGCACCGACATGCATGAGACCGCCACCGTGGAGCGGCTCTCCGCTCGGTACCTGGACACGCTCCGGACGTTGCTCGCGGAGCGCGGGGTCCCCGAGCAACTGGTCCTCGCGCCTTCAGACTTCCCACTGGCCGGGTTGGACCAGTCGAAGTTGGACAAGCTCCTGGGCAAGCTCAAGAAGTAGCGCCAGGTGATGTACCTCTTCCGGAGGCCTCGCCCTCCGGAACGCGTTGCCGGAAGCATCCGTGTCCGGTGGCGCGGTGAACTCTTAAACTCGCGTGGGCACGGCCGCCGCGGCGGTGACGCCTCTCGCACGGTACGACGTGGCCCCTCCATCCCCCTCCTCGTGGTACGGCGCGCTTCGGCCCTGGCTGCTCGGATTGGGGCTCACCCTGGTGGTCGTCGCGCTCCAGGCCGAAGCGACCCGGACTCCCCGTCCCCGCACCGCGGACGCGCCGTCCACCGAGTTCTCCGAAGAGCGTGCCCAACGCGTCATGCGGCACCTGGCGGATGGCATCGGCCGGCGCATCCCCGGCACCCCTGCCCACCAGGAGGCAGCCTCCTACCTGGCCAGCGTGCTGCGCGAGCTTCCGCGCCTCGAGGTCGAGATTCAGGAGGCGGAGGGCGTCTATCTCGATGACGACACCCTCGTTGCCTACACCGTCCGGAACGTGCTGGCCCGCTTGCCGGGACGCAGACCGGATGCAGTGCTCCTCTCGGCCCATTACGACACCTCCCCTGAAGGCACCGGAGCAGCGGACGACGCGCTCGGCATCGCGGCGATGGTTGAGGTCGCGCGCGCACTCGCGAACGGACCAGAGCTCGAGAACACGGTCGTCTTCAATCTCAATGGGGCCGAGGAGTATGGCCTGCTCGGCGCGGCCGGCTTCATGCAGCACCAGTGGGCGAGCCAGGTCCGCACCTTCCTGAACCTCGAGGCCACCGGGCTGGGCGGACGGGCCATCCTCTTCCAGGCCGGGCCGGACGCATCCTGGCTCCTGGAGGCCTATGCCCGGGCCGTGCCCCAACCGTTCGGCGACGTGCTGGGCCAGGACCTCTTCCAGCACCGGCTGGTTCCAGCGGGCACCGACGGCCACGTGTACCGCAGCGCGGGCATCTCCGGATTGGATCTCGCCCTCTTCCGGGACGGCTATGCGGTGCACTCGCCGTTGGATCGACCCGAGCGGGTAGAACCCGGAAGCCTTCAGCACATGGGCGAGAGCGCGCTGGCGGTGACACGCGAGCTCGCCACACGGCCATTTCCGGACGGGAACGGCTCGGGCCCGTCCATCTACTACGACGTGCTGGGACGCTGGATGCCCCAGTACGGCGCCCACGCTGCGTGGGCGTGGGCCTCGGCCGCCGCGCTGCTGGTGGCCGGCGCCACCGTCCTCGCCGCACGGCGGAGAATCATCCGCCTGTCCCTGGCCGCCGAGGGGCTCGGCTTCTGTACGCTGTCGCTCGTGGTGGCGCTGGTATTGCCGGTTGCCTTCGGCTTCCTGCCCCACTACGCATTCGAACGCCCACATGGCTGGTACGCCTCGCCATGGCTGGCCGTCGCGGCCTTCGGCACGCTCGCTGTCACCGGAGCGTTGCTCCCCCGCGCGCTGTGGGCGCGAAGGCTGGCTGCGCGGGGCGTGGCTCCCCAGGAGCGCGTGTTCACGGCCTGGATCGGAGGGCTCTGGCTGTGGGTGCTGACACTCGGAGCGTTGCAGTTCCTGGGGCTTGGCACCGCCTACCTGGCGTTGTGGTGGACCGTGGGCGGCGCGCTCGGGCTCATCGCCGCCACCGTCCTCGCCTCGCCTCGCGCTCGGATGATGGTCCTGTATGCGAGCTGGGTGCCGGGCTTGCTGCTGACCGTGCAGATGGGACGCTCCCTGCTGGAGCTCTTCGTCCCGGTGGCGGGCCACCTTCGGCTGGGGATACCGCTCGATCCACTCGTGGCGCTGCTGGCGGCGCTGCCGGTGGCCATGGCGTCCGTGCTCGGACTGGCCCCCATCCACGAGCAATCCCGCTTCGGTCCATCGGCAGCGGCCTTCGCCACGGCGAGCATGGCCTTCCTGGCCGTGCTGCTCCTGCGCTTCCCGTACACGGACGAACGGCCCAAACGGCTCTGGCTGGAGCACCGCCTTCAGGAGGGCCGCAGTGAGCTGCAGTACTCGAGCTGGGACTTTCCCGACCCGCGCGCCGCGCTCTCGGGGCAGCCCGGGCCTCTCCAGCCGGCCGCGCGAATGCCGGGCTTTCGCGGTGGTTACATAGCGCCCGTGCCGCCCGCGGACCTGCCCGCCCCCCAGGTCGAGGTGCTCGAATCACAGGCCGACGAAAGCACCGCGCTCCGGACCGTGCGGCTGCGCCTCCAACTGGGCGCGGCATACCTCGGTCGGGTGCGGATTCCGCGGGCCGCCCTCGCGGGATGGTCGCTCCCGGCCCCCCTCCCGCCGCTGGCGCCGGACGACTCGGTCTATGTCCTCGACGTGCTCTCACCGCCAGGAGGACACTTCGAGGTCTCGCTGCGTCTGAGGGGCCAGGAGGAGGTGCCGGTGGACGTACAAGCCTACTTCGCGGAATGGACGCCGCCGCTCGAAGAGGCGCGTTCGCGGCTCCCCGCGTGGACGACAGCGAACCTGCGCGTCTCCACGTACGCCACCCTCCGGCTCTGACCCGCCCGGCCTACGCCTTCACCTGGATGGGCAGGGCCTGGTCACCCGCCCGAGGAAGCATGGGATGGGGCTTCGACGCATCAGCCCTGGCGCCGCGCCGCTGCAACTCCGCCGCGTGGGCCGCGCGGATGCGCCGCGACGCCAGCTCAGGCGTGAAGGCGGGGGCCAGTGAGAGGAACCGGCCCCCCTCCAAGCGCTCCCCTTCCCGATAGAGCAAGCCCTGCTGGTTCCACCCTTCGAGGAGCTCCGCGATCTGCCCCGCGGTGGCCCTGCCCGACTCGATGAACTCCTGGTTGAGATCGTCCCAGCGGCGTATCTCCGCGCAGTACATGTAGACATCGCGCGCGAGGCCCTTGAACACGCTGGTCCGGAGCACGCCGGTCCGCGCATCGAAGATGCGCATGGACTGCCCGCTGTCGAGGTACGTCAGCAGGTGCCGGTACTCGCTGTTGCGGGCGGCGGAGTAAGCGGCCCCCCATTGCTTGCAGAGCGCGCGGACGTGGCTCCAGTCAGCCACGGGGCCGTCCTGGTCATAGGACAGATCGAGCAGGTCCAGCCGCTCGTAAAGCGCCTCGGGCAACCCGGCCCGGTAGAAGTCGGCGTTGCGCAGGTTTCGGACCCCGTACTCCTGGCTCAGCACCTGGACGGTGGCCCCGCGTCCAAGCCAGAAACGATTGGCCGAAAGCGGCTCGTAGCCGAGCGCGTACCGCTGGATGGTCTCGCAGGTCTCCGCCACTTCCTCTGGCCGCCCGCCAGGGAAGTCGGTGAGGAGGTTCGCGCCATTCGAGATCCCCAGCTCATGGCAGATCTTCATCACCTGAAGGTTGGTGATGACCGACGTCCCCTTGCCGATCCGCTTCAAGTACGACTCGGAGAGACTCTCGATGCCGAACTGGACGAACCGGACACCGGCCTGCCACAACATCAACAGCTCGTGGGGACGGATGTTGGCACGCATCTCATAGAAGATGACCCAGTCCTTGCCGGTATCGATGAGCCGTTGCGCGAACTCATCCACGCCCTTGAGCCGGATGATGTTGTCTAGGAAGAAAAGAACGTTGTTGTGGTAGCGCTCGTTGAGGGCCACCACCTCCGAGACGAGCCGCTCGGCCCCCTTCTCGCGGTAGCCACTCCATTGCACGTTCAGGTTGCAGAAGTGACACGTCGCCTTGGGGTTGCCGGTCCGCTTCGCCCGATCCCACCAACAGCCCCGGGAGCCCTCCACCGTCATCAGCCAGAGGAAGTTGAGCGCCTCCGCCCGGGTCGCGTACTCGCTGTAATCAGGGATGGGCAGGTTGTTGACGTCGGACACCTCCCAGAAGGGCGCGCCGCGCGGCAGGGCGCTGGCGGTCTCTCGCGTGATGAGCCCCTTCAGGCCGCTGACGTCCTCTGCCGCGGCCAGTCCGCGCGCCAATGCCAGCAGCGGCTGCTCGCCCTCGCCCTGGATGACGTAGTCGAAGCAGTCGAGCTCCTTCAAGAGAGAGGGGCCGACGCGCTCGGAGACCGTCGAGCCGCCGAGCACAATCCGTGTCCCGGTGGAGCGCCGCTTGATTCGCATGCTGAGCGCCAGGTTCGCGAAGAGCTGTCCGAAGCAAGTCGTCAAACCGACGAGCTGGTAGCGTCCGGCCACCTCTTCCGCCACGCGGTCCAGGTGCGCCTCCAGGCGGGCCTGGATGACGTCGAACGCGCTCGACCAGGTAGGGCGCTCGCCGTGGATCTCCGGGTCGAGGAAGCTGCCCGGCCCCGTGAGCGGCACACCTGACTCCTCCATCCGCGAGATGAAGAAGGCGCGCACCTGCTCCTTCCTCTCCGGAAAACACAGCGCTGCGTACAACATTTCGCCGACATCGTAAGAGGACTGCGAGATCCGGTCGTAGCAGCCGAAACCGAGCGCGGCCGCCGCGTCGAGAAAGTCAGAACGGCACACCACCTCGAGAGTGGGCTCCTCCTGCTTCAGGTAGGCGCACAGCGCGCCCAGGGCAGCCGATGGATGGCGGTACAGAGACCAGGGAAGCGCGATGAGACAGATCCTCAAAAGGCACCCACGCGGAGACGGGAGAGGAAAGACTTTACCGTAGCGCGAAACTCCTCTCCAGACGCCCTGTGGCAAACGCACCGCCCGCTCCGCTCCGGGATGCGGCGGGCTCCAGACTGGGCATAGAATCCGCACGCCCAATGAGCCATCACAGCGATAATCCTGCCCACGCGCTCACGCTGGTGGAGCTTCTGCGCGAGCGAGCTCAACAAGCGCCGGACTTCGGCCTCTACACCTTCCTGGTCGATGGCGAAACGCAGGAGGACCGGCTGACATACGCCGCGCTGGATCGTCGCGCCCGGGCCATCGCGGCCCGGCTGGCGGAGCTGCCGCCGGGCACCCGCATCCTGCTCCTCTACGTGCCAGGGGTGGAGTACATCGCCGCGTTCTTCGGCTGCCTTTACGCCGGGATGGTGGCGGTCCCCGTGTACCCGCCACGGCACGACCGCTCGCTCCTGCGGCTCCAGGCGATCGCCACCGACGCCCAGGCCACCGCCGGCCTCATCCGAAGCGAGCACCTGGAGCTGCTCCGGCAGTTCTATCCAATCGCCCCCGAGCTGGCTCAACTGCGTTGGTTCGTCACGGATGAAGTCGACGATCGCGCCTCGGATGCGTGGACTCCGCCGCCGCTCTCCGGCGGCTCACTCGCCTTCCTCCAGTACACCTCCGGCTCGACCAGCCTGCCCAAGGGAGTAACGCTCACCCACCGCAATCTCTTGCACAACCTGGAGGCAATCCGGCGGTGCTTCCGGCAGGACCCGACAAGCCGGGCCATCATCTGGCTGCCGCCCTACCACGACATGGGGCTCATCGGCGGCATCCTCCAGCCGCTCTACACGGGCTACCCGGCCGTGCTCATGTCGCCGATGGACTTCCTCCAGCAGCCCCTGCGCTGGCTGCAAGCCATCTCCCGGTACCGCGGCACCACCAGCGGAGGACCCGACTTCGCGTATGCGCTGTGCGCACGAAAAATCAGCCCGGAGCAGCGCGAGGGTCTGGATTTGAGCAGTTGGCGCGTGGCCTTCAACGGCGCCGAGCCCATCCGTCCCGAGACCCTCGACCGCTTCACGCAGGCGTTCGGCCCGGTCGGGTTCCGGCGCGAAATGTTCTATCCCTGCTATGGGCTCGCCGAGGCGACACTGATCGTCTCGGGCTCCGAGGTGGGGCAAGCCCCCCAGGTGGCGTCCTTCGACGGACAGGCGCTCCAGCGCGGCCAGGCCATCCCGGTGGAGGCCGGGCACGCCGCGGCACACGCGTTGGTGGGCTCCGGGCGGAATGTGATCGACGGCAGGTTGGCGGTCGTGGATCCGGAGACCTTCGAGCTCCGGCGCGATGGGGAGATTGGCGAAATCTGGGTCTCGGGTTCGAGCGTGGCCGGTGGTTATTGGGGTCAACCCGAGGCCACCCGTCGGACCTTCGAAGCCCGGCTGAGCGGCACGGGGGAAGGCCCGTTTCTCCGCACGGGTGACCTTGGGTTCCTCCGCGACGGTGAACTCTTTGTCACCGGGCGCGAAAAGGACCTCATCATCATCCGCGGGCTCAATCACTTCCCCCAAGACATCGAGTTCACGGTCGAAAAATGCCACCCGGCGGTGCGCCCCGGCTCTGGCGCGGCATTCTCCGTGGAAGCGGATGGCACCGAACAGCTCGTGATCGTCTACGAGGTCAACGCGCAGCGCGTGGAAGGCAGCCTCGACGAGGTCCTCAGCGCGATTCGCAGAGCCGTGGCCGAGCACCACGAGTTGATGGCCTCCTCGGTGGTGCTGATCGAACCCGGCTCGGTGCCCAAGACGTCGAGCGGGAAGATTCAACGGCATGCTTGCCGCGCGGCGTTCCTCGCGGACGAGCTGCAGGTCCTGGCACATGCCACACGGGATACGGCAACGACAGGGTCCCTCACCGAGGCAGAGAACGCGCCGCCCGGCTTCGGAGACTCGCCGCTGTGGCGCGAAGTCGTGGAGGAGGTCTCCCAGGTTCTGTCGTTGACAGTCGCCGCCACGGCGGGCCTGGAGGAGTTGGTCCTGGACTCGCTGTCGAGCGTGGAGCTCCAGCACCGGATCCAACTGCGATGGGGCGTCATCGTGCCGTTGCCGCGCCTGCTGGGCAGCCGCAACCTGGGGGAGCTCGCCGCTGGAGTCGAAGCGGCGCGCGCAGCCGGAGAGCGGTGGCAACCCGAACGCCCGGCCAGCGCGGAGGTGGGTGACTTCCCGCTATCGCACGGCCAACGCGCGCTGTGGTTCGTGCACCAGCTCGCGCCCGACAGCGCCGCCTACCACATCGCCGCGGCGCTCCGCGTCTTGGAGCCGCTCGACGAGGGACTGCTCCGGCGCGCGGTGCACCGGCTCGTCGAGCGCCACCCCAGCCTGCGCACCACGTTCCACGCGCATGAAGGGACGCCCTTCCAGCGGGTCCACCCTGAAGGAGAAGCCGACTCCCGTTACGAGGACGCCTCCACCTGGAGTGACGACACGCTGCGCGCCCGGCTCCGCGAAGAGGCCTCGCGCCCGTTCGAGCTCCAGCGGGGCCCCCTGCTTCGGCTCCGGCTGTACCGGCGGAGCGAGACCGAGCAGGTGCTGCTGGTGGTGGCGCATCATCTGATCGCGGACTTCTGGTCGCTCGGACAGCTTGCCCGGGAGCTCTCCGCGCTCTACCCCGCGGAGCGGGACGGTGTCGCGGCGGTGCTCCCCGCCCCCGCGGCCTCCTACGCGGACGGCGTGCGCTGGGAGCAGGAGCGACTCGATGGAGCGCACGGACAGCGCCTCTGGGAGTATTGGCGGCGCCGGCTGTCGGGCTCCCCGCCCGTACTCGAGCACCTGGCGGATCATCCCCGCCCACCGGTGCAGACGTACCGTGGCGGCAGACGGGAGCGCGTGCTGGACGCGGCGCTCACGGCGCGGTTGAAGGAGCTCTTTCGCCGCGAGCTGGCAACTCCCTTTGCGCCCTTGCTCGCGGCGTATGCCGCGCTGTTGTACCGGCACAATGGCCAGCGGGAGCTCTGGGTGGGAGCGCCTACCGTGGGCCGCGAGGGCGCCGAGCTGGCGGAGACGATCGGATACTTCGTCAACCCGCTGGTGCTGCGGCTGGAACTGGATGGTGGGCTCTCGTTCCGCGCGTTGATGGCGCAAGCGAGCCGGACCGTCCATGAAGCGCTCGAGCACGCGGCCATGCCGTTCAGCCTCCTCGTCGAGCGTCTGGCCCCCCTGCGCCAGGCGAGCCGCTCCCCGTTGTTCCAGACGATCTTCTCCTTCCAGCAATCTCCGCCGCGGAGCGAGAAAGGACTGGCGGCCCTGGCCCAGGGCACGGGCGGCGCGCGGCTCTCGCTCGCGGGAGTGGCCATGGAGTCCCTGGAGCTGGAGCTCGGAACGGCCCAGCTCGACCTCGCGCTCTCCATCGCTGAACTCGACGGGCGCTTCCATGTGGCGCTCGAGTACAACGTGGACCTCTTCGAGCCCGGGACGGCCGAGCGGCTGTTGCGGAGATACGAGTCGCTGCTGCGCAGCGCCGTGAATCAGCCCGATGCGCCGCTGGCCGCGCTGCAACTCGACCCCGCGGAAGACCGGGCGCGGTTGCTCGCATGGGGGCGGGCGCAGGAGACGCCACCGCCCGCCTGCATTCACACCTGGTTCGAGGCGCGCGCGCGGCACGCTCCGCAGACGGCCGCCATCCTGTCCGGAGAGGACTCGCTGACGTATGGGCAGTTGGACGCCCAGGCCAACGCGCTGGCCTGGCGGTTGCGCGAGCTGGGCGTAGGGCCCGACACACGGGTGGTGCTCTACCTCGAACGCTCATTCGAGCAGCTCGTCGCGGTGCTCGGGATTCTCAAGGCAGGCGGGGCCTACGTACCGCTGGACCCCGAGTTCAGCAACGCGCGGCGCGCGGACGTCCTCGCGGACTCGGAGGCGCGGATCGCCGTCACCCGTGCATCCCACGCAGACTTCTTCGCCAGCCGGGGCGTCACCGTGGTGACGGTGGAGGCCGGGGAAACACGCGATGAGCCGCCGCCCTCCGCCGTGACGCCGGAGAACCTCGCATACGTCATCTATACGTCCGGCTCCACCGGGCGGCCCAAGGGCGTCATGGTTTCCCATCGCGCCCTCGCGAGCCTCGTCCAAGCGGAGCGGGTGCGCTTTGGCGTCGTCCCCGAGGATCGCGTCCTCCAGTTCAACTCCCTCAGCTTCGACTCCAGCGTGGAGGAGATCTTCCTCGCGCTCTGCACTGGCGCCACGCTCGTCCTCCGTGACGCGGCGATGCTCGACACCGTGGAGGGCTTCCTCGCCGGGTGTGAACGGTGGGCGGTGACGCTGCTGGACCTGCCGACCGCCTTCTTCCACACGGTGGTGGCCGCGATGGCCGAGAGGGAACTCGCGCTCCCCGCGTCGCTGCGTTTCGTGATCGTCGCAGGCGAGCGTGTGCGCGCCGACCGGGTGACGCAGTGGCACCGCCACGCGCCACCGTCCATTCATCTAATCAACGTCTACGGGCCGACCGAAGCAACGGTGTCCGCCACCTGCCACGACCTGTCGGCAGCGACGACGACGGGGCTCGACGACGTCCCCATCGGACAGCCGCTGCGGACGATGGGCGCCTACGTCCTCGATGGGCGGCTCGAGCCCGTACCGGCTGGCGGCGTGGGGGAGCTGTGGTTGACGGGTGAGGGCCTGGCCCGAGGCTACTTCCGCGATCCCGCGCTGACCGCCGAGCGCTTCATGGCGGACCCGCACGCCACCACGCAGGGCAGCCGCATGTACCGCACCGGCGATCTGGCCCGCATGCGCGCGGACGGCGTGCTGGAGTACCTGGGCCGCGCCGACGAGCAGGTGAAGGTCCGGGGATTCCGCGTGGAGCTGGGTGAAATTGAAACCGCGCTCCGCGCCTGTGAGGGCGTCCGCGACGCCATCGTCCTGCTCCAGGCGGAGAACGCCGGAAAGGAGGCGCGGCTCATCGCGTACGCGGTTGCCGCACCGGGAGTGGCGCCGTCGGCCCTGCGCGCGCAGCTGGCCGCGCGGCTGCCCCCCTACATGGTGCCGGCCGCGATCGTCCGGCTCGACGCATTCCCCTATGGGTCCTCCGGAAAGGTGGACCGGCGCGCCCTGCCCCCTCCGCCCTCCTCGACCGAGGGCGAGGCGCCGCGAACGAAGACCGAGGCGGTGCTCGCCGCGCTCTGGGCGGACGTCCTGCAGCTCGACCGCGTGGGCATCGACCAGGGCTTCTTCGAGTTGGGAGGCCACTCCTTGCTGGCCATGCAGGTCCTCGCCCGGCTCCGGAGCACGTTCGGGGTGGAACTGCCGCTCAGGGCCTTGTTCGAGGAGGGCACCATCGCGGCGCTGGCGGCGCGTATCGAGCAGGCCGGGAACACCCGCGCCACTCCGCCGCTCGTCCGAGCCAACCGCAGCGCACCACCGCCACTGTCCTTCGCGCAGCAACGGCTGTGGCTGCTGGCCCAGATGGAGCCGGGCAGCGCCGCCTACAACATGCCCGGTTCGCTCCACCTCCATGGAAGGCTCGACGCCGCCGCGCTCGAGTTCGCCCTGGGCGAGCTGACCCGGCGGCACGAAATTCTGCGAACCCGCTTGCTCGAGCGGGACGGTGAACCGGTCCAGCTCATCGAGCCCGCGGTGGAGCTGCCGTTCGAGGTGGATGACCTGCGCGCGCTGCCGCCAGGGCAACGGGAGGCTCGCGCGGAGCAGCTGGTCCGCGCAGAGGCAGGCCGCCCCTTCGAGCTCTCACGAGCGCCGTTGATGCGCGCGCGGCTGCTTCGGTTGGGCGAAGAGGAGCACCGCCTGGTGGTCGTACTCCACCACGTCGTGTGCGACGCGTGGTCGCTTGACATCCTCTTCCGGGACCTCGCGGAGTTCTATGGCGCCCGGAGCGCCGGACGCGAGGCAGCGCTGCCAGCGCTGGAGGTGCAGTACGCCGACTTCGCGGTGTGGCAGCGCGGGTGGCTCGATGACGAAGTGCGAGAGCGGCAGCTCGCGCATTGGCGAAAGACACTGGAGGGCGCACCGGCGGAGCTTGAGCTCCCCCTTTCCCGCCAGCCCCGTTCCGCCGTCCCAGGCCCTGCCGGCGTCGTCCGGCGCCCCCTGCCCGCGCCACTGATGGCCTCGCTGCACGCGCGCTGCCACGCGGAGGGCGCGACGCCTTTCATGGCGATGCTCGCCGCATTCGAGGCGCTGATGTACCGACACACCGGGCAACGAGATCTCGTGGTCGGCACGCCGGTGGCGCAACGGCCCCATCAGGCGCTTGAAGGGGTGGCCGGGTTCTTCGTGAACACCCTGGTCCTCAGAAACCACGTTCCCGAGCACGTCACCTTCCAGCAGTTCGTGGCGCGGGTACGCGAGGTGGTCCTCACCGCCCTGGCGCACCAGGATCTACCCTTCGAAAAGCTGGTGGAGGCGGTCCGGCCGGTTCGCACGTCCAGCCGGCCGCCCTTCCTTCAGCGCATGTTCCTCCTACGGGACACGCCCGGCGGGGGCCCCACGTTGCCGGGTCTGAAGACCTCCTTCGAGGAGGTGCTGCCCGAGCAGGCGAAGTTCGACCTCCTGCTCGAAATCGAGCAAAGGGGCGATGGCTGGGTGGCGAGCTGGCAGTTCGATACCACCTGGCTCCCCACCGAAGCGGTGTCCCGCCTGGCCGAGCACTTCGAGCGGTTGCTCCAGGGGGCGCTGGAGAACCCCGGCGCGCCGCTTGCGCGACTCCCGCTGCTGACCGAGCCGGAGGTGGCGGTGCTCAACCGGGCCAACGACACCGGGCGTGGGTACCCGCGCGAAGCGACCATCCACCAGTGCTTCGCGGAGCAGGCCACCCGGACCCCACGCGCCGTCGCCGTCGAGTTGGACGACCAGCGACTGACGTACGGGGAGCTGGATCGACGCAGCAACCAGCTCGCGCATCACCTCCGGCGCCGCGGCGTTGGCCCCGACACCCGGGTGGGGCTGTACGTGCGCCGCTCGTTCGAGAGGGTGATCGGCATGCTGGGCATCCTGAAGGCAGGGGGGACATACCTGCCTCTCGAGCCGGGCCACCCACGCGAGCGCCTCACACGGATGCTGACGGGCGCGGACGCGAGGCTGGTCCTCACGGAGGAGGTCTTGGAGCCGACGCTCGAGGGGACCCTCGCGGACCGGCTCTGCCTCGACGCCGGATGGCCGTCCATCGCCGGTGAGCCCGCGGGAGACCTGCCGGACGCGGTGGGAGCCGAGAACCTCGCCTACGTCATGTACACGTCGGGCTCCACCGGCCAGCCGAAGGGCGTCTGCATTCCCCACCGGGCCGTGGTCCGCCTCGTCACCGCTCCCAACTACGTGACGCTGTCCGCGGAAGATGCCTTCCTCCACCTCGCGCCATTCTCGTTCGATGCCGCGACGCTGGAGATCTGGGGGCCGCTGTTGAACGGTGGCCGCCTGGTCCTGTTCCCCGGCGACGGGACATCACTCGAGCGTCTCGAGGACACGCTGGCAAGGCACCGGGTCACCACGCTGTGGCTGACCGCCGGGCTCTTTCACAACGTGGTGGAGCACCACCTGGAGGCACTCTCAGGGGTGCGACAGCTCCTCGCGGGCGGAGACGTGCTCTCCCCCGCACACGTGCGTCGCGTGCTCGAGCGTCACCCCGGGCTCCGGCTCATCAACGGCTATGGCCCCACGGAGAACACCACGTTCACCTGCTGCCACCCCATGGAGGCGCTGGAGGAGGCCACGGCACCGGTCCCCATCGGCGCGCCTGTCACGGGCACGCGGGTCCATGTCCTCGACGCCGGGCTCGAACCCGTGCCGCTCGGAGTTCCCGGCGAGCTGTACTGCGCGGGCGACGGGCTCGCGCGTGGGTACATGGGGCATGCCGACCTGACCGCGGAGAGGTTCCTGCCGGACCCGTTCAGCCGCGAGCCGGGCAGCCGCATGTACCGGACGGGAGACCTCGCCTGCTGGAGGGCCGATGGGCGCATCGAGTTCCTCGGCCGGGTGGACAACCAGGTGAAGGTCCGCGGCTTCCGGATTGAGCCCGGTGAGGTGGAGGCCACCTTGCGCAGGCACCCTGCAGTGCGCGACGCGGCCGTGGTGGCGGCCGGGGAGCGCGCGGACACCAAGCGGTTGGTGGCGCATGTCGTCCTC
Source organism: Myxococcus xanthus (assembly GCF_013116825.1). Taxonomy (GTDB): domain Bacteria; phylum Myxococcota; class Myxococcia; order Myxococcales; family Myxococcaceae; genus Myxococcus; species Myxococcus xanthus_B. Next base: position 16,763 of record NZ_JABFNS010000106.1, on the reverse strand, counting down.
CGGGACGCCTCCGCCCTCACCTCCGGCGACCTGCGGGGCTACCTGGAGCCCCAGCTCCCCGAGCACATGATTCCATCCGCCGTGGTGTTCCACCACGCACTGCCCCTGTCCCCGAACGGCAAGGTCGATCGGCGAGTGCTTGCCCAAGCGCCTCTGGACAGCCCAGAGGCTGGAGGCGCCCTGAGCGCACCTCGCACCGCGGCCGAGCTGACCCTCGTGTCGATCTGGCGCGAGTTGCTCGGAAGGACCCACGTTGGCATTCACGAGAACTTCTTCGAGCTGGGTGGACACTCGCTGCTGGCGACACGGCTCCTGTCGAGGGTGCGTGAAACCACCGGCATCGAGCTGCCGTTGAAGTCGCTGTTCGAAGGCGGCACCGTGGCCACGCTGGCGGAGCGAATCGAGGCGGCAAGCCGCTCCCGGCAGGCCGCATCGCGGCCGCTCTCCCCAGTGGCGCGGGGCGCACCCCTGCCTCTGTCCTACTCGCAGCAACGGCTCTGGTTCCTCGCCCAGCTCGAGCCGCACGCCTCGACGTACAACATCCCGGGAGCGCTGCGGCTCACCGGCGCGCTCGACGTGGCGGTGCTCGAGCGATGCGTGGAGACGCTGCTGGAGCGCCACGAGGTGCTCCGCACCGCGTTCGAATCCCAGGAGGGACGCCCGGTCCAGCGCATCGTGCCGGCGCTGTCGCTGAAGATGCCGGTCGAGGATCTCCGCGCGTTGCCCGCGGGCGAGCGCGAGGCGCGTGCCCGGGAGATCGAGAAGGCGGAGGCAGAGCGGCCGTTCGAGCTCGCCGAGCCCCCGCTGCTGCGCGTCCGCCTGCTGCGGCTGGACGAACAGGAGCACGCCTTGCTGGTGACGCTCCACCACATCGTCTCGGATGGCTGGTCACTGGGAGTGCTCTTCCGCGAGATGACAGCGCTCTACGAGGCGTTCAGCGCAGGCCAGCAGAACCCGCTGCCGCCCCTGCCCATCCAATATGCCGACTTCGCGTACTGGCAGCGGCACTGGCTCCAGGGCGAGCTCCTCGAGCGCCAGCTCCAGTACTGGCGCCAGCGGCTGGCAGGAGCCCCCGCGCGGCTCGCGTTACCCTCCGCGCTCCCACGGCCTGAAGTTCCGAGCCACCGCGGCAAGCTCGTCGTTGGCCGGCTCAGCCCCCAGGACACCGAAGCGCTCCAGAAGCTCGGCAGACAGGAGGGGACGACGCTCTTCATGACCGCGCTGGCGGCCTTCTACACGCTGCTTCACCGGCTGACGGGCAGCGAGGACGTCGTGGTGGGGGTTCCCCTGGCCAACCGGGCCCACCCGCTCACCGAGGATTTGATCGGGTTCTTCGTCAACACCCTCGCGCTCCGGTGCCAGGTTCAAGGCTCCCTCTCCTTCCAGGAGCTCCTTCAGCGCGTCAGGGCGTTGACGCTCGAGGCCTACGAGCACCAGGACGTGCCCTTCGAGCGCGTCGTGGACGAGCTCGGCATTGAGCGTTCACTCAGTTACAACCCGCTCTTCCAGATTCTCTTCGTGTTGCAGAACACGCCGCTGCCACCGCTCCGGCTCGGGAACCTGAGCTTGAGCCAGGTGACGCCCAACTTCGACGCGGTGAAGTTCGACCTCGTCGTCATCCTCACGGAGCACGACGGCGGGCTCGAGTGCTCGTGGAGCTACGACGCCGACATCTTCGACGAGGCGACCATTGCGCGGATGCACCGGCAGTACGAGCTGCTCCTGCGGCAGCTCGCCAGCGGGGCGGACAGGAGCCTTGCCCGCCTGGAGCTCCAGACGGAGACCGAGCGCAAGCAAGAGGACGTCCTCAAAGACACACGCCGCGCCTCGGACTTCGATCGGCTGCGCCGCATCAAACCCAAACCCGTCACCCCGCGGCGCCCCGGAGAAGAGGGATAGGTCCGGCGCCGACGCAACGCAGCGCGAATGACCCCGGGTAGCGTTGACGCCCGTCGACCGTTATAATTCCTGTGAATCGTGAACAGCCCGCCATCTGTAAGGTGGAGGAAGATTGCGTAAGCGAATCGTCGAGTATGTCCTCCCTGTCCAGGATGAGCAGAGCCTCCTCGCGCGGATAGAGCAGGAGCTGTGCTGGTACCACAACACACACTATGCGCACCTGACGGCATTCCTCGTGGTGCCCCACGACAACGCGCAGGTACGCGCACAGCTCGAGCAGATCATTGGCGTGTTCCGGGACCGCAAGGACTCTCAGAAGCCGGACCCGAACTTCAAGATATTGAGCCCGGCGCAACCGGATGCGTCGTTCGTCGATTTCCTCACCCGCCTGGACTGCCGGCTGCCGAAGCTCATGCTGCTGCCGCACCTGACGGACCATGACAACTTCTCCGGCCTGGCGGACAGCCTCCGGTCCACGGCCGCCCTCCTGCGGCGCTACATCATCGACTTCCGGTTCTGCATCACCGCGGAGCGGCTGCCCCAGACGCTCCCGGCGCTGCTCTCCGAGCTGCGGAAGCTCTCCGAGAGCCCGGAGGATCAAGCCCTCCTGACTCGCTTCCCGGTAATCGAGGTCCCCTTCACGGCCGGCGGCGACGACTCCGCGCGACTGGCGAGCGCCCTCGCCGAACTCTGGTCCCGCTGGCCGCAGCTGAACGACTCGGTGAACCTGAGCCGGGGCGGCTTCGTGAAACACTTCTACGCGCTGAAGGAGCTGTGGCACCTGGCGCGCATCATGAACCAGGAGCAGTCCGTCGAAGCCGATATCGCGAAGCTGCGCGCAAGCTATGGGGTGGAGGCCGCGGTGGAGGCCCGGATCGCCGCGTTCGACCAGGCCTTCCTCGAGCGGTATGCCTCGCTGGGCCAGTACAATGAGTGGCGGCACAGCAGCAACAGCGTGGTGCTGGAGTTTGATCTGGATTCGATCGCCGACACCTACGAGTGCCAGTCCCCCGTCTTCGTGGACAACAGGTGGATCCTGGAGCGCACCTCGTTGGAGCTCGCGACCGACAAGGGACGCAAGAGCTGAACCAACTACACGGGGGTACACCAATGGCAAGCAATCCGTCCATGGCCGACGACAACGCCGCCCAGCCTGGGAAGGACAACGCCGACACGCCGGCCGCCCGCGAGCGCCGCACCGACGCGGTCCTCCTCAAGATGCCAAACCACAACATGGACTATCCGCATCTGGCGGTGCCCACGTTGACGGCGGCGCTGAGGAAGAACTTCTTCAAGGTGAAGCAGCAGGACGTCAACGTGCTGCTCCGGGATTTCCTCCTCACGGAGGAGATGCTGAAGGACCTGGCCTACCGGTTCCTCCCTGAGCTCGCCAAGGCGCACATCGACATCCCGGCGGACTTCGATCGCATTCGCAACGCGCTCGTCTACCTTCACTACATCGACAACCAGATTGGCTTCGCCAGGGTCGAACAGGTGAAGCAGAAGCTCCAGGCCCGCAAGTACGAAGAGGTCTTCTGCGACGAGCAGGAGAGCAGCCTCGCCTCGCTCATCTTCGTGCTGACCGGGATGCTGCACATCGTCATCGATCTGGCGCTGACCTATGACGAGGCCGGCGGAGAAATCGACAACCCAGTGACGAACTTCCTGCACCAGAAGGTGCGGGAGGTGGCGGCCCTCAACCCGCGCGTGGTGGGCTTCTCCGTCATCCAGATTCAGCGCAAGGCCACCCTCTGGTTCGCCCGGCGCCTCAAGCCGCTCATCCAGGGAAAGATCGCCGTCGGGGGACCGGACGCCTCCACCTTCAAGGAGGAGTACCTCAAGAACAACGACTGCATCGACTACGCCTTCCTCAAGGAAGCGGAGACCACCTTCCTGGAGTTCCTGCGCGGCAAGCCCGTGGAGCAGCTCGACGGCGTCGTCTACCGGGACGCGGAAGGGAACATCAAGGTCAACGAGCCGCGCCACGACATCCAGCTTTCGATCTTCCGGCCGGACTTCGATGGCTACGACCTCGACAAGTTCTTGCTGCCGACGTTGCCCTTGTCCACCTCGCGCGGCTGCGCTTTCGCCAAGTGCACGTTCTGCAACCACTACAAGACGTACTCTGGCTACTACAGCAACGACGCCGTGAAGACGGTGGACATCATCGAGCTCCTGGCGAAGCGCTACAACACGCGCTTCTTCCACTTCGTGGATGACATGCTGGAGGTGAAGGAGGGTACGGCCATCGCCGAGGAGCTGATCCGGCGCGGCCTCGACGTGAACATCCTCACCTACGCCCGCTTCGAGCCCCAGTTCACCGACGAGAAGATCCTGGAGCTCTGGCACAAGGCCGGCATCCGCGTCATCGAATGGGGCCTGGAGTCCGCCTCGCAGGAAGTCCTCAAGAAGATGATCAAGGGGGTCTCCATCCGGCAGGTGCAGAACATCCTCGACATCAGCAGCCAGAAGGGGATCGTGAACAAGCTGATGCTGTTCCACAACTATCCCGGCGAGACCGTGGATCAGCTCAAGATGACCGTGGACTTCTTGCGGAAGAACGTGCTGGAGAAGAAGGTCCGCCCCTTCTTCACGGTCCGAGGGCGGCTCGAGCTGCGCCTCTTCACCCCACTCGAAATCACCTCGCGCGACTACTCCAAGTCCCCCTTCCGCAAGCGCTACGAGCGGTCCAGCTCGTTCGACTCGTTGCTGGGCTACGCGGACGAGGACGACTACCCGCGGAAGGTCGAGTACATCGAGAGCTTCATCAACGAGATGTCGCAGTACCTCAATGAGAACAAGATCTTCTCGACGAACGACGAGAACATGTCGCTCGACTTGCTGATCCTGGACCTGAAACGGCGCGGCCTCGAGACGGCGGTGACCGTGCAGTAGCGCGGAGGCTGGAGGAGCACGCCATGATGCCGCAGGCCATCCCCCGGGTCCCGCTCGTCTCCCGCGAGCACTTCATCGCGTCGTGGGAGAAGGCGGGACAACCGGTCATCTTCACCGGCGCCGTCCAGGCCTGGCCCGCCTTCTCGAAGTGGACGTTCGAGTGGTTCCGCGCCATGCACGGTGGCGTCGAGATCACCGTCAGGTCGGCGCTCTACAAGTGGGGCGCGCTGTCAGGCACTTCGGAGCCCCTGGGCGGCGCACGGCGGATGAAGCTGTCCACCTATCTGGACGAGGTGGGGGCCTCCTCGTCGCTTCCGCTCGAAAGCGACCTGGACGAAGTCGCGGACACGACGCTGGGGAAGCGGCCGGAGGAGATCAACCACCTGGTGGGTCCATCGCTGCTTCGGGCCGTCCCCTCCCTGCGAGAGGACGTCCGCTTCCCGGACTATGCCCCCCGGTGGTTGAACCGCCTCACCGAGTCCTCTGTCTGGATTGCCCCGCGCGGCACCTTCGCCCAGCTTCACAGGGATCGCGCCCACAACCTCTACGCCCAGCTCTCCGGCCAGAAGCGCTGGCAACTCTATGCGCCCCAGCAGGCCCGGCGACTCCAACCGGCACCGCTCGACTGGGCCGCGGACCTGAGCGGAGTGGACCTCGAGGTGGGAGCGGCGAAGCGGATGACCGCGAGCGGGCTCCGGCCAGATTACGACTTCATCCTCGAACCGGGCGACCTGCTCTTCCTGCCGGTGAACTGGTGGCATCGCGTCCACACTGTTTCCCCCTCCATCGCGTTCAACCTCTGGTGGTGGGACATCCCGTCAGCAGTCCGCGTCGGTCCCGTGGCGGCACGCATTGCCCTGGGGATGAAGCTGCAAGAGGCCTATTCCTCCCTGCACCGCAGGTCCCCCGCGTCTGAGCAGCGATGAGCGAATCAGGGAACGGCGTGCTGCGCTTCGCCATCATCTGGGGCGGCCAGACGGTGTCGAAGCTCGGCAGCGCGCTGACCGGCTTCGCCCTGGGGCTCTGGGTGTATGGCCTCACCAGCTCGGTCACGGATTTCGCGCTGATCTCCGTGCTGACCATCCTGCCTGGGGTGCTCGTGGCCCCCATCGTGGGGGTGCTGGTGGATCGCTGGGATCTCCGGAACGCGATGCGTCTGGGAGATTGCGGCGCGGGGTTGGTCACCCTCGTCTATGCCATTCTGATCTCGCTGGGTCAGCTCGCGCCCTGGCACGTCTACGTGGGCACCGCCATCGCGTCGGTGAGCGGTGCGTTCCAGCGGACGTCGTACACCGCCCTGACCCCAGCACTCATCCCCGCGAAGCACCTGGGCCGAGCCAACGGCCTCGTCCAGGCGAGCGATGCCGCTGTGCCCCTGATCGCGCCCCCCTTGGCGGGGTTCCTGCTGAGCGCCACCAGCCTGGGCACGGTGGTCTTGATCGACTTCATCAGCTGTCTGGCCGCCATCACCACGTTGTCGCTCATTCGGAGCCTGCCCGCCGGGAGCGGGGCCGCCTCGGATGCGGGCACATCCGCGCTGCAACAGGCCCTCGAAGGGTGGAACTACCTCAAGGAGCGCCGGGGACTGCTCGGTCTGCTCACGTTCTCCGTCATCACCAACTGCTCGCTCTCCGCCATGCAGGTGCTGCTCCCTCCGCTGGTGCTGGACATCGCCAACCCGGCCGTTCTCGCGGGCCTGCTGTCCACGGGGGGCCTGGGGCTCCTGTTGGGGAGCGTCGTGATGACCGCGTGGGGCGGGCCGAAGAACCGCATCCATGGGGTGCTCGGGGTCGGGATGGGCCTGGGGACGGTCATGGTGCTCGCAGGGCTGTTCCCCACCCTGAGGATGCTCGGGTATTGCACCTTCATGGCCGGATTCTGCATCCCCATCATGGATGCAAGCAGCCAGGCCATCTGGCAGGGACAGGTCCCCGCCGCACTCCGGGGGCGCGTCTTCGCCATGCGAGGGATGATTGCCTGGTCCGTCCAGCCGCTGGCGTACCTTGCGGCGGGCGTCATGGCGGACCACCTGGACGGCGTCTCCTTCTCCATCCCCGCGCTCTTCGGGCCGCTGGAACAACTCGACGCGCGCAGCCGGGGCATCGCGCTGTGCTTCATCGCCGCCGGCCTCTTGGCGCTCATCGCGGCGGTGCGAGGCTATACCGCCCGCCATGTCCGCGAAGTCGAGGAGACGCCACCAGGCACCACCTTCACCGAGGCCGTGTCCCCTCCTTCGCGGTAGGGGGCCTCAGCTCCGCGGCAGCGTCAGGTCAGTGTCTGGCAGACATCCCGAGAGGATGGCCTCGATAGATACCCCTGGAGCGACACCCACTTCGACAACGAAAAGCTGCACAAGGACGTCCAGGGACCTGGCGCATGCGAGTTGATGCAACTTCCTGATTGGGTTGCGCGCGCGGACAGCCGCCTCGGCGTAGCGTGGAACTTCCACGACAGCGCGTTGATGACTGAGTGGCTTCGCTCGGGCACATGAACCGCTCGGCTCACCCCACCCTGCGGCCCCCGATGTGCGCCCCGGCGTTGGGCGACAACCGGCGATAGAGCGGTCCGGCCAGCGACGACATGATGCCCACCGCGATGAACGGCAGCACGAAGCGGTCCGGCGTCAACGGCGCCTCGCCAGCGCCGCGCGCCAGGTGCAGCATCAACCCGCCGAAGCTGATGCCCAACCCCAGCGCCATCTGCATCGTCACCACGGACAGCGTGGACGCGCTGCTCACCGTGTCCGGGGGGATGTCCGCATACGCCACGGTATTGATCGCAGTGAACTGCATCGAGCGCATGAATCCGCTGACCATGAGCACGCCAACGATGAGCGGAATCGGCGTGCTGTTCCGGAAGATGGCCGGCAGCGCGGTCAGGACCGCGGACGCCAGGTTGGCGAAGATGAGCGTTTGCCGGAAGCCGAATCGCCGGATGATGTAGGGCGCCACCGACTTGCAGGTGAGCGCGCCCACACCGCCGCCGATGGTCACCAGCCCCGCCTCGACGGGCGTCCAGCCCAAGCCGACCTGAAACAGCAGCGGCAGGAGGAAGGGCGACGCCCCCAGGCCCATGCGCGTCAGGGTTCCGCCAATCAGGCTGGCCCGGAAGGTGTCGATGCGCAGCAACCGGAGATTCAATACGGGCCGCTCCACGCGCAGCGAGTGCCACACGTAGGCCCCCAGCGACGAGAACGCGACGGCTGCGAGCCCCAGCTGCAACGGCAGCGGCATCAGCCCGATGCCCACCGTCTCCGCCGCGCCAATCAGCGTGGTGATGGCGACGGCCACGAGCACGAAGCCCCGCGTGTCGAAGGGCCCCGGGTCCGGCTGGTGCAGCGGCGGAACGAAGCGCGCCACCGCGAGCATGCCCAGGATGCCCACGGGCACGTTGATGAAGAAAATCCACGGCCAGTCCGCGACGCCCAGGATGAAGCCCGCCAGCGGAGGCCCCACCAGCGGGCCCACGAGCGCGGGCATGGTGAACCAGCTCAAGGCGGCCACCAGGCGCTCTCGCGGCGCCGAGCTCACCACGATGATGCGCCCCACGGGCGTCATCAACGCACCACCCAGTCCCTGGAGGGTGCGGAAGATGACCAACTGGGTCAGCGACTGAGAGAAGCCGCAGAGCACCGAGCCCAGCAGGAACACGCTCATCGCGACCATGAAGACGCGACGGGGCCCGAACCGGTCCGCGACCCAGCCGCTCGCGGGCGAGAGCACCGCCAACGCCAGGATGTACGACGTCAGCGCCAGCTTCAGGTGGATGGGGTCGGTGCCGAACGCCAGCGACAACCGAGGCAACGCGGTCGACAGCGCGGTGGAGTCCACGAACTCCATGAACAGCGCGCTAGCCACAGCAATCGAGGCCAGCCGCGAGCCCCTTGGGGAATCTCCACCTGCCTCAGCGTTGCTGGAAGCCGGATGCCCAGGCACGGCTCAGCCCACGTACTCCGGAAGCAAGGGCGCGTCGCGGAGTCTCGGGGCCTGGGCATCCTTGGGCGACAACCGCGGCTCGCTCACCGGCCAGGGAATCGCCAGGTCCGGGTCATTCCACACGACGCTCCGCTCCGTCTCCGGCGCGTAGAGCGCGGTGCACTTGTAGTGGAAGTCCGCGGAGTCACTCACCACACAGAAGCCGTGGGCGAAACCCGGCGGAACCCAGAGCTGACGGCGGTTGTCCGAGGACAGCTCCACGGCCACCCACTGACCGAAGGTGGACGAGCCGCGCCGCACGTCCACCGCGACGTCGTACACGGCGCCCGCCAGCACCTGCACCAGCTTCCCCTGGGCCTGCGGCTCCTGGAAGTGCAGGCCCCGCAGCGTCCCCTTCGCCGAGCGCGAGTAGTTGTCCTGCACGAAGGGCCCGGGGATGCCCGCGGCCGCGTACCGCGCCGCATGGAACATCTCCATGAAGAAGCCGCGGTCATCACCGAAGACCTTGGGCTCCAGCAGCAGCACGTCCGGAATCTCCAGCGGCGTCACCTTCACGAAACGGCCCCCCGGTTCTCCGCGAGCGCTCGCAGGTACTGGCCGTAGTCGTTCTTGAGCATGGGCTCGGCCAGCGCCAGCAGTTGCTGCGCGCCGATGTACCCCATGCGGAACGCAATCTCCTCCGGGCACGACACCTTGAGGCCCTGGCGGCGTTCGATGATTTCGATGAAGTTCGACGCCTGCATCAGCGACTCGTGCGTGCCGGTGTCCAGCCACGCGTAGCCGCGCCCCATGAGCTCCACGTCGAGTTGGCCGCGTCGCAGGTACTCCGCGTTGACGTCGGTGATCTCCAGCTCGCCCCGCTTGCTCGGCTTGAGGCCCGCGGCGATGTCCAGCACCTGGTTGTCGTAGAAGTACAGCCCGGTGACGGCGTAGTTCGACTTCGGCTTCAGCGGCTTCTCCTCCAGGCTCACCGCGCGGTTCTTCGCGTCCAGCTCCACCACGCCGTAACGCTCCGGGTCCTTCACGTAGTACCCGAACACCGTCGCGCCCGCGGTACGCGACGCCGCGCGCTTCACCAGCTCGCTCAGGCCGTGGCCGTAGAAGATGTTGTCGCCCAGCACCAGCGACACGCTGTCAGCGCCCACGAAGTCCCGGCCGATGACGAAGGCCTGGGCCAGTCCCTCCGGCCTGGGCTGCTCCGCATAGCTGAAGCGCATGCCCCACTGGTCGCCACTGCTCAGCAGCTCCTGGAAGCGCGGCAGGTCCTGCGGCGTGGAGATGACCAGCACGTCCCGGATGCCCGCGAGCATCAGCGTGCTCAAGGGGTAGTAGATCATCGGCTTGTCATGCACGGGCAGCAGCTGCTTGCTGACCACGCGCGTCAGCGGGTACAGCCGCGTCCCCGAGCCACCGGCGAGGATGATGCCCTTCATGTCCACCTCGGCACTTCAGTGTCCCCGAGCCGCGAGCCAGGTCGCGTGGAAGCGCGACAAGGACTCCGCGAGCGCCAAGGGCTGAACGGAAAGTTCGGCACGGACCTTGTCAGTACGCAGACCACTCTTGAGCGGGCGGGGGCTGGCGAGCTTCAGCTCCGCCATGCGGGTGGGGACGATGAGCCTCGCATCGAACCCGAACACCTCGCACAGCGCGCGGCCAAAGCCCACCCGGTCGATGACCGCTCCGCCGCAAGTGTTCCACACTCCACCCAGCCGCCGCGTCCCCAGCTCCACCAGCATGGCGGCCACGTTGTCCGCGAAGCTGGGCGACACCATCTGATCCTCGAAGAGGCGCACCTGCTGCCCCTTCTCCAGCGCCGTCACCAGCCAGGCACCGAAGTTGAGCCGGCCCTCCACCGGAGGCCAGCCATACACCACGGCGGTGCGAGCAATGGTGCAGCCGGGCGCGAGCACGCGCGCGGCCTGCTCCCCCATGTGCTTCGTCACGGAGTACACGCCACGAGGATTCGGAATCGCGTCCTCGGAATAAGGCCCGGCCTCGCCGTCGAAGACGTAGTCCGTGGACACGTGCACCAGGTGCGCACCGGCCTTGCGAGCACTCCGCGCCACGGCGGCGGCGGCGGTGACATTCCCCGCGTACGCGGCCTCCGGGTCCTTCTCACAGGCATCCACCTCCGTCATGGAGGCGCAGTGGATGACCACCTCGGGCGCGGCGGTCTCCACGGCGGCGGCGACGTCCGCCTCGCGCGTGAGGTCCACGCTCGCGTAGCCATACGCTCCGCCCGTGCGCCGGGCACCGCGGCCCAAGCCCACCACCTGGTGCCCGCCCTGGTGGAGCAAGGAACACACGCGGCTGCCCACCAACCCGTTGGACCCCGTGACGAGGAAGCGCATGGCTCAGGCCCTCCCCTGCAGGCGCGTGCGGTACTGCGTTTCGTAGTACTGGCGATAGGCGCCACTGGTGACGCGCTGCCACCATGCGGGGTGGTCCACGAACCAGCGCACCGTCTCCGCCAGGCCCTGCTCGAAGGTGTGCGCGGGCGTCCAGCCCAGCTCCGCGCGAATCTTCGACGGGTCAATGGCGTAGCGCCGGTCATGTCCCGGCCGGTCCTTCACGTACTGGATGAGCGACTCCGGCTTGCCCACGAGGCCCAGAATCGCCTTCACGATGTCGATGTTCCGCCGCTCCGCCCCACCGCCGATGTTGTAGACCTCGCCGGCCCGGCCCTTCTCCAGCGCCAATAGCAGCGCATGGCAGTGGTCCTCCACGTGGAGCCAGTCGCGCACGTTGCCGCCGTCGCCGTACACCGGCAGCGGTTTGTCATGCAGCGCGTTCACCACCATCAACGGAATCAACTTCTCCGGGAACTGGTAGCGGCCGTAGTTGTTCGAGCAGCGCGTGACGACGACGTCCAGGTTGAACGTGTGGTGATAGGCGAGCGCCACCAGGTCGGAGCTCGTCTTGCTGGCCGAGTACGGGCTGGAGGGCTGCAACGGCGAGGACTCGGTGAAGGCGCCCGTGGGCCCCAGCGAGCCGTAGACCTCGTCAGTGGACACCATGAGGAAGCGCTTCACGCCGCGGGCGCGGCTGGCCTCCAGGAGCTGCTGGGTGCCCAGCACGTTGGTGGTGACGAACACCTCCGGCCCGAGGATGGAGCGGTCGACGTGGCTCTCCGCCGCCAGGTGCATCACCGCGTCGATGGCGTGCACGGCCATCAGGTGCTCCACCAGCTCGCGATTGCCGATGTCGCCCCGGATGAAGACGTGCTGGGGGTCGCCCTCCAGCTCGGACAGGCTCTCCAGGTTGCCGGCGTACGTGAGCTTGTCGAGGTTGACCACCGTCCAGGCAGGCCGCTCACGGCGCAGATACTTCACGAGGTTGGACCCGATGAAGCCACAGCCACCTGTCACCAGTACGTTCATTGTCCCGTGGACCTCATGCGCTCGGAGCGAGCGCCTGCGTATCGAAGGGGTCCACGACCGTCAAGGCGCGAGGGAGGCCAGGCTTGTGGGCGGCCCTGCCCGGGGGTAAGGGAGCCGGTCGTGAGCATACCGCGCCCCCCTCCCCGCCGGACCGGGCTACCCGCCATCCACCAGGTGCTCCCTCGGCTCGCCTGGGGCGACGCCGTGGGCAATCAGGTGCGCTACCTCCAGGGCCTGCTGCGCCGCTGGGGCCACGCCTCCGAAATCTACGCCGACGCCTGGGACGACGCCTGCAAGGACCAGGTCCGCCCGATGCGCGACTCCGCGCGGGAAGCGGACCGCGACGCCGTCCTGCTGGTGCATCACAGCTTCGAGTCGCGGCTGGTGCCGCGCATCGCGAAGAGCCCAGGCCGCAAGGTGCTCGTCTACCACAACGTGACGCCCGCGAGGCTGTTCGAGGGCTTCGAGCGGAAAGTGGCCGCCGCGTGCGACGCGGCCCGGGATGAGCTGCTGGCGCTGCGTCCCCACGTCGAAGCGGCCTTCGCCTACTCGCGCTTCAGCGCCGAGGAGCTGGTGGCCGCGGGCTACCCGAACGTCGCGGTGCTGCCCTTCGCCATCGACTGGGCGGCGTTCGACACGGCGCCGGACCCGGCGCTCCAGGCCGAGTTGGACGACGGCATGTCCAACATCCTCTTCGTGGGCCGCGCGGTGCCCAGCAAGAAGGTGGATGACGTGCTGCGTGTCTTCACCGCGTACCAGCGGCTCTACCAGCCCCGCAGCCGGCTCGTCGTCGCGGGCTACCTGCACCGGGATGGGGCCTACGGCGCCTATCTGCACGGGCTGAAGGACGTGCTGGGCGCCGAGCAGGTCCGCTTCCTGGGACGCGTCAGCGCCGCGCAGCTCTCCGCCTGCTTCGCCACGGCGTCCGCATACCTCTCCATGAGCCGCCACGAGGGCTTCGGCGTGCCGCTGCTGGAGGCCATGTACCGGGGCGTTCCCGTGGTGGCTTACGGCGCCGCCGCCGTGCCGGAGACGATGGGCGGCGCGGGGCTCGCCACGCGCTCGGACGAGCCTCGCGAGGTCGCGAAGCTGCTCGCCGTGCTGGACCGCAACGCCGGGCTGCGCGCGCAGGTCATCACCGCGCAACGTGAACGCATCGCCGAGCTGTCGCAGGAGGCCGTAGCCGGACAGGTCCGCGTGGCCTTCGAAGGCATCTGCTCCGGTACGGCGCCGCGGCGCCCGGTGGCCACGACGTCGGCGGCCACCGTGGAACTCGTGTGCCCAGGCTTCACCGTACGGCCCGAGGAGCCGGCCTCGCGCCTGGCCCGCCAGTTGGCGGAGCGCCTGCCAGGTGCCCGGGTGCTTGCCCTGCGTCCGTGGGGTGAGGACGCGTCCCTGACGCCGGAGCCCATCAGCGACGACGGTGTCGCGGTGACGCACTTCACGCCGGACCAACCGGTGGACTCAAGCCCCGGGACGGCCCTACCGGGGTCTTCCGCGCTGGAGACGGCGGTGCGGGCTTCGAGCGCGCCCGTGGTGCTGCTGAGCGCGGACACGGTGTCTGCGCAGACACTGCTGTCCCATGTCTCGGCGCGAGCCTGGGGCGTCTGTGCACCTTCCTGCCAGCAGGCCCTGCTCGCATCCGCCCGGGAGCACCTGGGTGACAGGTTGGTGGTGGAGGAGCCGGCTCACGTCGAGACGGCATTGCAGGCACTGCTCACGACGCTGGATTCAACGGGAGTCCTCCCACGTGCGACCTGAAGACCTCATCACGCGCGCTCCCACGGCCGAGGCCGTGGCGCGCGAAACACAGCAACTGCCCACGCCCTCCGATGAAGCCCAGGAGGCGCTTCGCCAGACGCTGGACGCGGCGGCCCGGCCCCCCGCGCCCGCGCCCTGGCCCGCGCTGCTCCAGGAGGCGCGTGGGAAGATGGACAGCCGCTACGTGGAACCCGCGACCTCCCACCGAGGCGGCCTCACGGGCACCGCGCTCGTCCTGGCCAAGCGCGCCTTCCGACTCACCTTCCAGCCCTTCATCAACGAAGTGCTGCGCAAGCAGGTGGAGTTCAACGAGTCCATCCTCGACGCGCTGGCCACCCTGCACGACGTGCAGCGCGAACAGGCGCGCGCCCAGGCCGCATGGCGCAAGGAGTTGGAGCGCAGGCTGGCGAAGCTCGAGGCCACGGACACCCACACCGACCCCGTCAAGATGGAGCAGCAGGCGCCCACGCCGGCCGCGTCCTCCAAGCGGACACGCAAGCGCGGCCGGTGAGACCGGCGCTCGGGCCACCGGCACGTCATCCTCGTGAACCCGCGTCCGGCAAGAGGATGCGCGAAAGCCTCGACCTGCGATGAGCATATGACTCAGGGGCAGCGTTGAGGCTGGCGGCCGTTCAGGTGTATTCCCCAGCCGTTCGACGCTTTTCTCCGTCCAGGGTCCCGTCCTTGCGTATCTGCCTCGTCTCCAAAGAACTCGCGCCCTTCAACAGAGGCGACATCGCGACCTACGTGGCAACCATGAGCCGGGCGCTTGCGGAGGCCGGACATGAGGTCCATGTGTTGACGGCGGCGAATGCCGACTGGCAGCGGGCCGTCTCCTACCTTCCCGGCGTGCACCTGCACGCCGTGGATGAGCGAGAGGTGGACTTCAAGGGTGCATTTCCACACGCCCCCCTTCGGCATGCGTGGGCGGCGTACAGAAGTCTGCTGGAACTCAACGCGCGTCATCCCTTCGACGTCATCGAGTTCCCCGACGACGCAGGCGAGGGCTATTTCGCGATGCGCGCCCGGCGGACGCTGGGACACTTCGAGCCAGCGGTCCTCGCGGTGCGCTTGCACGACTCCACCCACGACCGCCTGCTGCTCAACCGGGTGGCCACGCTCGACATGGACATCGCCCAGCGCGAGCACATGGAGGACACATCCATCCGTGAAGCGGACCTCGTGTTGTCTCCCTCCGGGCCAGCCATGGAGCGAGTCCGCACCAGATTGGAGCTGAAGCGCGCCGGCGTCGTGATTCCACCTCCGTTCGCGGCACGCTGGGAGCACCGCGCATCCCCTCGTATCCGTGAAGGACTGCCCCAGGTGCTGTACGTCGGAGACCTGGAGTACCGAAAGGGCGTGCACCTGCTCGTCGAAGCCATGCAGGGGCTCTTCGAGCAAGGCGTCCTCGCGGAGGTCCGGCTCATCGGGGATGACACACGCACCGGCCCGTTCGGCCGCTCCCTGCGACAGTGGCTGGAGCAGCGCATCGCCCCCGCCTGGCGAAGCAAGTTCCACTTCGCACCTTCGCTTGAGGGGGCAGACCTCGCCTCGGCGCTCGCCGAAGCCACGGTGTGCTGTATCCCCTCTCGCTGGGAGCACTTCTCCCACGTGTGCATGGAAGCCATGTCCGCAGGGGCGCTCGTGGTGGGCAGCGACGGAGGAGGCAACGCCGAACTCATCGAGGACGGCCAGAGCGGCTTGCTGTTCCGGAGCGACGATGTTTCGCGGCTTGCCCGTGCGCTCGAGCGCGCCCTGGCGACACCGGCGCTCCAAGAAGCCGTCCGGCAGACAGCGCCAGCCCGTATCGCTTCCTATTGCGCCCCCGCCAGCATCGTCCGCCAGTTCGAAGCGGCAGTGGCGGATGCGCGGCGCCATCGTCACGTGGGCCCCGTCAGCCCCATGCCCAGGAAGAAGGACCCGGCCACGCCCTACGTGTCCATCCTCGTGCCCTACTACAACATGGGGCGCTACCTCCCCGAGACGCTGCGGTCCATTCGCGCCCAGACCTTCACGGACTACGAAATCATCCTCGTGGATGATGGCTCGACGGATTCGGAGAGCCGAGCCCTGCTGGAGACGCTCCACGCGCCAGACCTCCACATCCTCCGCCAGCCCAACGGAGGGCTCAGCGCGGCCAGGAACGCTGGTCTGCGCGCGGCGCGGGGCCGGTATGTCCTCCCGTTGGATCCGGACGACCTCATCCAGCCCACCTTCCTGGAGAAAGCCGTCGCGGTGATGGACAGCACCCCAGGGCTGGCCTACGTCACGTCACTCGTCTCGTATTTCGTCGAGGCGCCAGACCAGCCCATCGGCGGATGGATTCCCTGGGGCACCGAGCGCGACGCGCTCCTCGCGGAGAACGTGGCCTCCACCTGCACCGCGCTGATGGAGCGACAGCGCATCGAGGAAATCGGCGGCTATGACGAATGGCTCACGGCCTATGAAGACTGGGACGTCTTCTGCTCCCTGGCCGAGCGAGGGCTCGCGGGCTCCGTCATCCCGGAGCCGCTCTTCCTGTACCGGCTGCGTCCAGACTCGATGACCCGCAGCATGCGCGTGAACGACCGTCATGCGCAGATGGCCTACCTGTGCCAGAAGCATCCTGCGTTGCCGCTCCACCCGGAGCGCGCACTCCGCATGCAGCTCGGCCGGGCCCACAGGCAGGAACTGCATCTGCGCGCGACAGGCGCGGACTCCCCACCGCTCCTGAATCGCTTCGCCGACAAGATGAACGCCACGCTCAAGCGGTTCGACTTCGCCCATGCCACCTTGAGGCGCGCCGCGCTCTGGGTCGCGGGAGCAGACGACGACTCCCGCCCACTGCGTCATCAGGTCATGGAGCGGTTCTTCAGACGCCGTCCTTGACGCGCGCCCCCCCCGCTACCCGCCC
>NZ_JABFNS010000105.1 GCF_013116825.1 Myxococcus xanthus | reverse complement strand
CCACGGAGCCCACCCTGCCCCGCCGCGAGGTGTATCCGTAGGGGAAGGCCGGCTCGGCCGTGAGCGCCCCCCAGAGGGCTCACGCCCGCGCGCGCGCATGCGCTAACATCCTCCCCGACGAGGCGGCGAGCCCAGGCACGCGGCGGCGTCGCGCGCCTCTCGGGGGGACTCCCATGAACCGGAGCACCACGTACCTGCTGTGTCTCACCGCGCTGGCAGCCGTCTCCAGCGGCTGCTTCCTGCGCACGGGCTACATCCTCGACGCGCTGAACACACCCGGGGACCCACAGGCGGCGCCGCTGCCCGTGCCCATCCAGGAGCGCGCGGCGCGCCTCACCCGCACGCACCTGGTGGACGCCTACGCCGACCCCGCCGAAGCCGCGCGCTGGATGTCCGCGATGGGCAACGCGCCCCAGCCCATCCTCGAACAACTGGACTGCCTGACGCAGAGCGCGGGCGGCAGCAACAGCGCGTGCTACGAGCGCTTCCTCCAGACAGCCATGGCGTCGCCGCAGTGGGGCCTGCCGTCGCTGCCCACCACGGTGGACCCCGCCGCGCCCTCACCGCGCGAAGTGGACGCCGCGCGCTTCCTGGCCAACACGCTGGGCATCGCCGCGTCGCTGATGGCCCTGCGTGATGCCCAGGGGGACCGCGTGCCCATCCAGGCGCTCACCCGCGGCATCCGCGAAGGCGCCGAGTCCGCCGCGCAGTACGTCAGCGCCCGCAAGTGGAACCGCACGCTGGGACGCCCATCCAACGCCCTGGTCCTGAGCGGCGGCGGCGCCAATGGCGCGTTCAGCGCGGGGGCCATCTGGCGGCTGCTCGGCGTGCTGGAGCAGTGCCGCGGCAAGCCGGCGCCGGAGGGGTGTGGAGACGCGCGCATCGACCTGGCGGCGGGCAGCAGCACCGGCGCGCTCATCAGCACGCTGGTGGACCTGTTCCACACGCCGGGCCACGAAGAGGCCGCGCGACAGCTGCTCATCAGCAACTACACCTGCTCGGTGGAGTCGGACCTGTACTGCGTCAACAACACCTGGATTTGGAAGATTGCCTCCGACCTGCGCGGCCTGGTCCAGTTCGACGGCATCTACGGCAAGCTCCGCGCGGCGGTGGTCCCCGAGCAGCTCACCAACGGCACGGAGCTGGTGGCCGTCTCCGTGGACTTCGACACCGGTGACGTCTTCGGCATCAGCGACCAGGACCCGGCGAACCTCGACCCGAACGCCACCGAAGAGCAGCGCGTGGAGGGCATCATCAACGGCGTCGTCGCCTCCATCGTGGAGCCCGTGCTCGCGGACCCGGTGCCGTGGCTGCCGTCACACACCGGGAGGATGAAGGGCTCCTTCTTCGACGGCGGCGTGCGCTCCGGACTGCCGCTGCTCCAGGCCGTTCAGCGCGGCGCCGAGCGCGTGCTGGTCATCTCCACTGGCGGCGTGGAGCCGTCACCGGAGAACCCGCCGGACAACGCCGTCAGCGTGCTGATGCGCACCATCGACCTGTTCGTCGCCCAGCCGCGCGTGGGTGAGGTGCAGCAGGGGGAGATGGCCGCCGTGGGCCGGCGCTTCGCGGAGTACAACGTCTGCGTGGAGCGCCTGGCGAACGTGGCCGACGCCGCCAGCGTCAACGCCTTCTGCCGCCGCACGGGCGCAGGCTTCGTTTCGCGCGAGCCCGGGGCCCTCAAGGCGGCCACCAGCATGTGGCTGGGCTCCGCCCGCTTCGACCAGGTGGCCTCCAGCTGGCGTTCGTCGTGGATGTTCCGTCCGGACTCGCAGCTCCAGACGGCCAGCGGCTACGGCTTCTCGCCGGAGGTCATGCGGCCGCTGTTCAAGGAAGGCGTGAAGCACTTCCAGCAGCGTTGCCATGAAGTGCTGCGCCTCTTCGAGATTCAGGGCACACTGGCCGCCTCGGAGTGCGACAAGCCGGTGGACGACGCGGTGTCGGAAGCCGAGGCGCGGTTCGCTCCACTGGCCCAGTGTACGAAGGGCAAGCCCGAGCAGCGCTCGTGCAAGTGAGCCCTGGAGGCATATCCTCCAGGCGTCCATGTCCGACCGGTCGTCCCTCATCCGTTGGCTCGTCATTCCCGGTGTGAGCCTGGGCGTGCTCATCCTGAGCGCCGCCCTCTCCTACTGGCTGACGCGCCCTGTCCACGACGAGCCGCTGCCCGTCGGACCGCCCCCCGCCGAGGAGCTGCCCGCCCCGCAGCCGCCCGGCACGCGCATCGCCCCCACGCCCGGCCTGTCACCGCCCAGCGTCACACCTCCTCCGGTGCAGCCTCCGCCCGGCTTCCCGTCCTCGCGGACCGACGTGCCCGCGCCGCCCGCGGCCTCGGGGGACCCGCGGCGCGTGGTGGAGGTGGAGCCGGTGGTCGAATCCACCACCGGCCGCATCCACGCCGACGACATCCGCGCCGCCATCCAGGCGGTGACTCCGCTCGTGCAGCAATGTTTCGAGGACGCGGCACAACGCAACCGGGGTCCGCAGACAGTGAAGTTGCGCTTCACCGTGGAGGCGGGCAACGAGGGCGGGGTGATGAGCGCGGGCGAGCTGGTGTCCAGCACCATCCCCGACCCCTTCGTGCAGGCGTGCGCGCTGGACTCGCTGCTGGACGTCCGCTTCCCGGCGCCCTTTGGCGGAGGAAAGGCGACGGTCGTCTACCCCTTCGAGTTCCGTGTCCCTGGGGAGACTGGCCGGTAGGGCCCGGTTTTGCGTAAGGTGCGGAGCCCCCGACCCTTCATGCCCGTTACCGTCGAACAGCTTGGTCCCCGTGACGCGGAAGCCCTTCGGGGGCTTTTGTCGAAGGACCCGGTCCACAACCTCTACCTGCTGGGGTTGCTGGAGGAGTTCGGCATCGCCCCCCGTGGCAGGGTGCCCTTCGCGTTCTACGGCCGCTTCGACAGCCAGGTCCTCACCGCCGCCGTGTTCGTGGGCGGCGACGGCGGGCTGGTGGTGCCCAGCGCGAGCGACGCGGGCGCCACCAGCGTCATCGCGGACGCGCTGTCCTCGCGCCTGACGCTGCGCTCCACCGTGGGCGACAAGCCGTCGGTGGACGCGCTGCTGCGCAGCCTGGCCCCGGGCAAGCCGCGCCTGTCGCGCACGCAGCGGCTGTTCAGCGTGTCGGCGGATGACCTGGGCCCCTTCACCAACCCGCTCTTGCGGTTGGCGAAGGAGGAGGACCTGCCCCGGCTGCTGCCGCTGGCGCAGGGCTACGTGCGCGAGGTGCACGAGCGAGACCCGTTGGCCGAGGACCCGCGAGGCTACGAGGCCCGCGTCATCCAGCGCGTGCGCCAGCGCCGCACCTACGTGTTGGAGGAGAATGGCGCGCTGGTGTTCAAGGTGGATATCGGCAGCCGCTCCCAATACGGCGCGGAGCTGGAGGGCCTCTACACGCTGCCCGCCGAGCGCAAGAAGGGCCACGCCCTGCTGTGCCTGGGCCAGATTTCCCGCCACCTGCTGTCCTCGCTGCCGCGGCTGACCCTGCGCATCGACGAGCGGGACGAGAGCACCGCCCGCATCGCCCGCAAGGTCGGCTACCTGGCCGGCCGGACGTGGCGGCTCGTCCTGGTGGAGTAGCCGCCGGCCGCGTACAGTCCGCGCCCGCATGAGCCGTCCCACGCCTTCCCGCCGTCCCCTCTCTGGAGAGGGCCCCGTCATTCTTCACGCCGCCACCGACTCGCGCTGGCTGCCCCTGGCGCTCGAGCGGTTCGACGAGGTGCTGGTGGACCATGCCCACTGCGAGAAGAAGGCCGCCGCCAACGCGCTGTCCATGCTCCAGGCCTACCCGGACCTGCCGGGGCTGCCCTCGCAGATGGCGCGGCTGGCGCGCGAGGAGAGCGCTCACCTGGCCCGCGTGTTGGACCTGATGGCGGAGCGTGGCCTCACGCTGACCAAGGACGCGGGAGACCCCTACGCCCAGGGCCTGCAGAAGCTGATTCGCACGCCCGCCGCCGAGCGCCGCCTGGACCGGCTGCTGGTGGCCGCCGTCATCGAAGCCCGCTCCTGCGAGCGACTGTCCCTGCTGGCCGAAGGCCTCACCGACCCGGCCCTGGCGCGCTTCTACGGCGAGCTGGCCCAGTCCGAGGACGGCCATCAGTCCCTCTTCTACCGGCTGGCCGTCACCGCGTCCGATGGCGACGAAACCCGCGTGAAGGCGCGGCTGGAGTGGATGCTGGAGCGTGAGGCGCAGGTCATCACCGACGTGGGGCTGCGCGCCGCCATCCACTGAGCCGTCACGGCCCCGTGGGCGCCCGCTGGCCCACGGCCGGGTGATGCGCCACCGGCGCCGGCGAGGCGCCCTTCTCCAGCGGCCACGCCCAGGGCACGGCCACCGTGAGCAGGACGACCAGCACCGCGGTCAGCGGCGTGCCCAGGCGGAAGAAGTCCGTGAAGCGGTAGTGCCCCGGCCCGTACACGAGCACGCAGCTGGGCTCCAGCGGGGTGATGAAGGAACAGCTGGCCGCCAGCGTCACCGCCATGGCGAAGGGCCGCGCGTCCACGCCGAGCTGCTGCGCGGCGTTGATGGCCACTGGCAGCACCACCAGCGCCGCGGCCTGGTTGCTCATCGGCGCGGACAGGACGATGGTCAGCACCATCAGCAACACCATGACCATGCGCGGGCCACCCAATGCGCCCAGCGCCGCCACCCGCTCTCCCACGAACGCGCCCGCGCCGCTCACCTCCATGGCCAGCCCCAGCGCCATCATGGAGCCGATGAGCAGCACCACACGCCAGTCCACGCGGAACGCGGTGCGCGGGTCCACGCAGCCAGTGGCAATCATCAGCAACATGCCGGTGAGGCCCGCCACCGACAGCGGCACCGCGTTCAGCGAGCCCGCCGCCAGCGCGCCCAGGAACAACACCACCGCCAGCAGCGCCTTGCCGTAGCGCGGCGGCTGGTACTCGTGGCCGCTGAGCACCGTCAGGTTGCCGCCCCGCGCCAGCTCGTCCACCCGGTCGCGCGCGCCGCGCAGCAGCAGCACGTCTCCCACCGACAGCGGCAGCATGGACAGCGAGCGCTCCCCGAAGGTGCGGCCCAGCAGTTGGAGCTTGGTGACGCGCTGGATGGCGGGCTTGCGGTGCAGGGCCAGCGCCACCAGGCCGTAGCGCTCCACGAAGAGCGTCTCCTTCAAGCTGCGCCCCACCAACGGACTGTCGGGCGGCACGCTGGCTTCGATGAGGATGGAGTCCTTGTCGTGCAGCTCCTCGTCGGACAGCCGCACGTCCGGGCGAATCTGGATGCCGCGCAGGTCCTTCACCCGCAAAATCGCCTCGCGGTTGCCCTCGATGAGCAGCCGCTCGTCGCCGTGCAGCCGGTAACCTGGCACCGCGGACAGGGCCTCGCCGTCGCGGATGATGCCGATGACGCGCAGCCCCAGCCCCTCCGAGATGTCCCCCAGCTCCTTGCCCACGTAGCGCGAGTCCGGGGGCAGCACCGCCTCCGTGAGGTAGTCGCGCAGCGTCCAGTCCTCCATGGCACCGCGGCCCTCGCGCGCCGGCAACAACCACGGCGCCAGCAGCACCACCCCGAGGATGCCGACAATCGCCAGCGGCAGCCCCACCGGCGCCAGCTCCGTCACGCCGATGCCCTGCATGCCCAGCCGCTGCATCGCCGCGGACATCACCAGGTTGGTGGAGGTGCCGTAGAGGAACACCATGCCGCCCAGCATGGAGGCGTACGCCAGCGGCAGCAGCACCTTGCTCTTGGGCACCTTGGCGCGCTGGGCCGCGCCGATGGCCACCGGCAGGAAGGCCGCCGTCGTCACCGTGTTGGAGATGACAGAAGAGAAGGCCGCCACCGCCACCATCATCGCCATGACGAACGTCTGATGGCCGAAGCGGGCGAAGAAGGCCAACCGTTGCCCCACCAACTGAACCACGCCCGTCGATGCGAGCCCCTGCGTCATCGCGAGCAGCGTGAAGATGAAGATGACCGTGTCGTTGCTGAACCCTTCGAACGCCTGCACGGGCGTGAGCACGCCGGTGAGCGCCAGCAGGCACACCACCACGAGCGAGCTGACCTCGATGGGAAGCGTGTCGAACGAGAACAGCACCAACGCGACGACGACAACACCCAGGACGATGGCGATGGTCATAAGGCCCGCCCCAACCTGTATTCGCTGCGCTGATATGGCGAGTGCCGTGGCGCAGTGCGCCGTTTACTTCTGGATGACCGGCCGCTGATAAGTGGAATTAGGAGCGGCCTGTTCGGTACCAAGGCGGGAGGCCGGTCGCGGGTTGCATTTATGCCCCCCTTCCAGAACGTTTGGGGCCTGTCTCCAGACCTGAACCACAAGGACGAATCCATGGCTTCGACGCAAGTTGCGGCGGAGGGCCAGCAGGCCCCCACGAAAAACCCCACGCTCCTCGCCTGGGTGGCCAAGATGGCCGAGATGACCCAGCCGGACAGCATCGTCTGGTGCGACGGGTCCGAGGCGGAGAAGAAGCGGCTGACGGACCAGGCGGTGAAGGAGGGCATCCTCATCCCGCTGAACCCGGAGAAGCGCCCCAACAGCTACCTCCACCGCTCCAACCCGAACGACGTGGCGCGCGTGGAGCACCTCACGTTCATCTGCACGCCGAACAAGACGGACGCCGGCCCGACCAACAACTGGATGGAGCCCGAGGCGGCCTACACCAAGCTGGGCAACCTGTTCACCGGGTGCATGAAGGGCCGCACCATGTACGTGGTGCCCTACGCCATGGGCCCCATCGGCAGCCCCTTCACCAAGCTGGGCGTGGAGCTGACCGACAGCATCTACGTCGTGCTGAACATGCGCATCATGGCGCGCATGGGGAAGCAGGCGCTGGACATGCTGGGTGACAGCGACGACTTCAACCGCGGCCTGCACAGCACCGGCGACGTGGACCCCGACCGCCGCTACATCTGCCACTTCCCCCAGGACAACACCATCTGGAGCTTCGGCTCCGGCTACGGCGGCAACGTGCTGCTGGGCAAGAAGTGCCTCGCGCTGCGCATCGGCAGCTACCTGGGCCGCGAGGAAGGCTGGATGGCCGAGCACATGCTCATCCTGGGCGTCACCAGCCCCAAGGGTGAGACGACCTACGTCGCCGCCGCCTTCCCGTCCGCGTGTGGCAAGACGAACTTCGCGATGATGATTCCGCCCGCCGAGTACAAGGGCTGGAAGATTGAAACCGTCGGCGACGACATCGCGTGGATGCACCCCGGCAAGGATGGCCGCCTGTACGCCATCAACCCGGAGGCCGGCTACTTCGGCGTGGTGCCCGGCACCAACTACAAGACGAACCCCAACGCGATGGAGTCCATCGCCAAGGACACCATCTTCACCAACGTGGCCCTGACGGCGGACGGCGACGTGTGGTGGGAGGGCAAGGACGGCGAGGTCCCCGACGAGCTCACCGACTGGCAGGGCCGCCCCTGGAAGAAGGGCAGCGCGGAGAAGGCGGCGCACCCCAACAGCCGCTTCACCGCGCCCATGTCCAACAACCCGGCGCTGAGCCCCAAGGCCAACGACCCGACGGGCGTGCCCATCTCCGCGCTCATCTTCGGCGGCCGCCGCTCCAACACCGTCCCACTGGTGCTCCAGGCCTTCAACTGGACCCACGGCGTGTTCCTGGGCGCCACCATGGGCAGCGAGACGACGGCCGCGGCCACCGGCAAGGTCGGCGTCGTGCGCCGCGACCCCATGGCCATGCTGCCCTTCTGCGGCTACCACATGGGTGACTACCTCCAGCACTGGCTGGACATGCAGAAGCACATCGCCCAGCTGCCGAAGATCTTCCAGGTCAACTGGTTCCGGCAGGACAAGAACGGCAAGTTCATGTGGCCGGGCTTCGGCGAGAACATGCGCGTGCTGGAGTGGATCGTGAACCGCGTCCACGGCCGCGTCCCCACCCAGGAGACGCTGCTGGGCTGGGTGCCCCGCGCCGACCAGGGCCTCAACCTCAATGGCCTGGACCTGGCTTCCGACGTGGTGACGGAAGTCACGTCCATCAAGGAGGACGAATGGAAGGCCGAGCTGAAGAGCCAGGAGGTCTTCTTCGAGCAGCTCGGCACCAAGGCGCCGGACGCGCTGATGCTCCAGCGCAAGCTGCTGATGGCGCGCCTGGACCACTGAGTCCCCGCCCGCCGGTAGCAACCTGAAATCTCCCGGGCCGCCTCCCGCTCGCACCGAGCGCGGGGGCGGCCCTTCCATTTTTCACAGGAAGTAAAAGTCAGCTCTTCGACCTTCCCGAAGCTCCGCGCTAGGCTCTCAAGTCATGAGACTGGCTTTCGTGTTGTCGGTGATTCTCGCGCTGGCGCCACCGGTGGCGTTCGCGCAGCGCGGGAAAAATGCAGCGGCCCTCATCAAGGACGGCGAGCGGCTGTACCAGGCAGGCAAGTACCGCGAGGCGGCGGATGCGCTGAAGAAGGCGCATGAAGCCCAGCCCCATCCGCGGCTCATCTACAACATCGCCATCTCCCTGGAGAACGCGGGAGAGCTGCGCGAGGCGGTGACCTGGTACCAGCAGTACGTCGGCGCCACCGACGGCACGGACCCGACGCTGCTCAAGCGCAGCGCGCGCAGCATCGACCGGCTGCGGGTGCTCATCGAGAAGGAAGACCAGACCGCGGCCGCGACCAACGCCGAGCGCCAGCGGCTCCAGGACGAAGCGGACGCCGCGCGCCGGCAGGCGGAAGAAGAGCAGCTCGCGGCCCGCCGCGCCGAGGAGGAGAGCCGGCGCCAGCAGGAGGCGGAGCTGCGGCGCGCGCTGACGTCCTACAAGCGCCAGCGCATCGGCGCGTTCGCCGCGGCCGGCGTGGGCGCGGCGGGCGTGGTGGCGGGCGTGCTGTTCGGCATGCAGGCGCGCGACGCGCGTGAGCAGTTCGACGGCGCCACCCGGGTGGAGACCAAGGAGGAGTTCGCCGACAAGACGCGCGGCCGGGCGCTGCTGGCGGACGTCGGCTTCGGCGTGGGACTGGCCGGTGTCATCACCGCCATCGTCCTCTACCCGAAGGATGGCCCCCCGGTCGCGGGGGAGGTTCGAGTCACGATGGCGCCCAAGGGCGCCGGAGCAGGAATGGCGGTGAGCTTCTGATGCGCGCGCTGCGATTGATGATGACGGGAAGCACCCTGCTGATGGCCGGGTGCAGCTTCACCACCGCCAGTGGACTGACGGAGTGCGAGACGTCCTCGGACTGTGAAACCGCGCAGGTGTGCACCGCGGGCTACTGCCTGCCGCAGCCAGAGGGCTGTGGAACGGTCTACGGCCCGGCCTCCGCGGCCAACGCCATTCCCCTGGGCGCCGCGGTGCCGCTGAGCACCTCTGACGGCCCGGACGAGTCCGAGGTGCAGGCGCTCAACGCCATCAAGCTGGCGCTCGACGAAATCAACCAGCGCGAGGGCGTCAACGGCCGGCCCTTCGTCCTCCACATCTGCGACACGCGCTCGGAGCCGAACCGCGCCGCCGAGCAGGCCCAGTGGCTGATGCGTGAGCGCCAGGTGCCGATGCTCTTCGCCTCCGGCAGCGCCCAGGCGCTCGCGGTGTCCTCGTTCACCGTGCCCAACGGCGTGCTGATGATGACGTACAGCGCCACCAGCCCGGACCTCGCCGCCATCAACGACCAGAACGGCACCACGGCGGGCCTCGTCTGGCGGACGGCCCCGTCCGACGTGCTGCAGGGCCGCATCATCGGAGACCTGCTCCAGGGCAACATCCTGGTGAACGGCGCCCCGCTCTACGACAGCATCTCCAAGGTCGGCATCAGCTACGTGAATGACGCCTACGGGCAAGGCCTCTTCGGCGTGACGCTGGGGCGCATCGACCCCACCCAGCGGACCGTGACGTCCGCCCAGTACACCCGCAACAGCGCCGACGTCTCCAGCGTGGTGCAGCACATCACCACCGGTCTGCCGGATGTCGAGGTCCTCATCGGCTTCTCCGAGGACAACGCGCGCATCATCAACCAGACGGCCGCCGCGGGCCGGAACACCCAGCGGTGGTTCTTCACCGACGCCGGCAAGGACCGGGGCCTCTTCACCGCGCTGGGCGCCAACGAGGCGCTCGTGGACGACGCCTACGGCACGTCTCCGGCGCAGGCCCGTCCAGACCTCGTCTATCAGCTGTTCGCCCAGCGCTTCCGCTCCGCCTTCAATCAGACGGACCCGGGGCAGTACTCCTTCACCGCGCACGCGTATGACGCCATGTACCTGGTGGCGCTCGGCGCCGCCTATGCCGCCGGTCCCGACGTCAACAACCCGCAGGCCATCACCGGCGCGCGCATGGCGGACGGCTTGGCGCTCGTGACGCCGGGCGAGGCAGGCACGACCCTGAACTACAACCTGGGCACGGAGGGCTTCGCGGGCGCTCGCGCGGCCATCCGCAACGGACAGGTCATCAACGTGACGGGCGCCAGCGGCGACCTCGACTTCGACGCCACGGGCGAGGCCCCGTCCGAATACGAGCTGTTCCGCGTGAGGGACGGCGGGTTCCAGACGGTGCAGCTCATCGCGCCGCCCACGGAGTGACGTGACGGGGCCTCAGGGCCCCAACGTCCGCGCGAGCACCTCGACGGCGGCGGCGAAATCCTCGGGCTGGGGCAGCAGCGACAGCACGAGGAAGGCGCCGCCGCCGAAGTCGTAGAAGTAGCCCGGCTGCACCCGCACGCCCGCGTCCAGCAGGGCCAGGCAGCTGGCCTCCTCGCCGGGCGCCCTCGGAATCCGCACCACCGCGCTCCACCCGCCCTCCGCCGGCACCACGTCCCAGTTGGCGTCGCGAGGCCGGGCCGCGAGCAGGCGCCGGCGGTTGCCCCTCACCCGCTCCAGCACCGCCGCCTGGAAGCGCGGCGCATGGGCCAGGAGCGCGGGCAGGGCCCGCTGCACGGGCGTGCCCACGGGCAGGTACGTGTCCCCCACCCACTCCAACCGGGCCAGCGCCTCGTCACGGAGCGCCGCGGGCCCGCCCACGTGCGTCCACGCCAGCTTGAGCCCGGGCAGCCCCGCGGACTTGGAGAGGCCGGAGAGGGCGAAGGTGAGCATCGGCAGCGCGCGCCCCGCCACGGTGACCACGCGCCCGGGCGCCGCGTCCCATGCGAAGGGCGAGAAGACTTCGTCGCAGACGAGCGCCAGCTGGCGGCGCGCGCACACGTCCGCCAGCGCCTCCAGCTCGCCTTCGTGCAGGAAGTGGCCGGTGGGGTTGCCGGGGTTCACCACTAGCACCGCGCGGGTGCGCGCGTCGCACGCCGCAGCCACCTCCCCCGCGTCCAGGCCGAAGCCATGCGCGCGCGGCAAGGCGTAGGAACGCGTCTGGACGCCCTCCAGGCGCGCGAGGTGCTCGAAGAGGGGGTAGCAGGGGGCCGGGACGAGAACGTTGTCCCCTGGCTCGCACAGGAGCTTGAAGAGCCAGCCGTAGGCTTCACTGGTGCTGGAGGTCAGCAGCAGGTGCGCTTCGGAGACCTGGGCGCCCCGCGCCGCGAAGTCCGCCACCAGCGCCTGTCGCGCGGAGGCGATCCCCAGGGACTCGGGTTCGTAGGTGAAGGCGTCGTCGGGGGCCAGGAGCGCCGCGTCCGGCAGGGGCAACCCCACACGCGTGGGGTTGGATTCCGTCAGGTCCAGGAGGGGGCGTCCGCTGGCGCGGAGCCTCTCGAGCGCCAGTGCCAGCGGGTTGGGTGTCCGTGCGAAGTCCGTCCGCGCGGAGAAGCGGCTCACAGGCCCGTTTGCAGCATGGCGTTCGCGACACGACGAATCAGGTCGCGGCGAACCTCCTTGCGGCAGTGCTCGATGGCCTTGTCGTGAGGCCGGGGAAGTTGAGGGTCGCGCGCGCGCAGAGCGGTCCGGAGCACGAGTTCCACCTTGGAGGGCTCGATGTGAAACAGCCGAGGCCCTTCCTTTTGCAGGAAGTAGGAAAGCCCCCTCTGGTCGATGAGCTTCTTGTACAGCCGCCGGACGTCCGCGAGGAACGTGAGATCGATGATGTCCGCCAT
Source organism: Myxococcus xanthus (assembly GCF_013116825.1). Lineage (GTDB taxonomy): Bacteria > Myxococcota > Myxococcia > Myxococcales > Myxococcaceae > Myxococcus > Myxococcus xanthus_B. The sequence goes on along the minus strand of NZ_JABFNS010000105.1, from coordinate 21,487 downwards.
TCGTGAGGCGTTCTCGCGCGGAAAAAACGGCACGTCCATTTCACGGCCGCATGTCCCGAAAACTTGCGAAACCTGTAGCACTGGCCCTGGAACGCACACGCGCCGGAGGCCGATTTTCCGGCCTCCGCGCGTTCAGGGCAGCAACGGCCGCAGCGCGCGGCGGAACGCGGCGTGGCGGCGCCGCGCGTCGGGAAGATAGGGCACCGGTCCCAGCACCGGGACGCCGTGCCGCGCCTCCAGGAGCCGCCGGTTGTCGCGCTCCGAAACATCCTTCGCGGACGTCCCGCGCGACAGCAGCACGGCCCGCACGGGAACGCGGCGCGCGGCCAGCGCCTGGAGCGACAGCGCGGTGTGGTTGAGCGTGCCCAGGCCCGCGCGCGCGACCAGCAGCACCGGCAGGCGCAAGGTGGCGATGAGGTCGATGACGTCGTGCTTCGAGTCCAGCGGCACGAACAGGCCCCCTGCCCCCTCCACCACGGCGTTGCCACCGCGCAGCCGCCGCCACGCGGCCAGCGTGACGTCCCAGTCGGGCTCGCGTCCCAGGCGGCTGGCGGCCACGCCAGGAGCCACGGGCAGGCGGAAGCGGTGAGGACACACTTCATCCACGCTCAGCGAGCTGCCCGCCGCCGCGCGCAGGGCCAGCGCGTCCGCGGGTGCACGCAGGGACGCGCAGCCGCTCTCGTAGGGCTTGAAGCCCTGGGGCCGCAGCCCCGCGTCCGCCAGCAGCGATAGGAGCGCGCACGACGCCTGCGTCTTCCCCACGCCGGTGTCCGTGCCCGTCACGAAAATCTGGAACGGCTTTCCACGCTCAGCCACGGCGGACTCCCACGGTGCGCAGCGCCTCCAGCGCCAGGTCCACGTGGCCCACGGTGTGGGAAGCGGACAGGCAGAAGCGCAGGCGGCTGGTGCCCTCGGGGACGGTGGGCGGGCGGATGGCCTTCACCAGCACGCCCGCCTCGCGCAGGCGGCGCGCGGCGTCCAGTGCCCGCTCCGGCTCGCCGAGGATGATGGGGAACACGGCGCTGCGAGGCTCGGCGCGCACGCCCAGGCCGCGCAGGCCGTCCGCGAAGCGGCGGATGTTGCGCCACAGCCGCTCGCGCAGGTCCAGGTCGCCCTCCACCGCGTCCACGGCGGCCTCGGCGGCGGCGCACAGGTGCGCGGGCAGCGCGGTGGAGAAGACGAAGGGCCGCGCGCGGGAGACCAGCAGGTCCGCCACCTCGCGTGAGGTCGCCACGTACGCGCCCATGACGCCCAGCGCCTTGCTCAGCGTGCCCATGCGCAGGTCCACCGCGTCTTCCAACCCCAGCTCATCGCAGAGGCCCGCTCCGCGTGCGCCCAGCACGCCGGTGGCATGCGCTTCGTCCACCATCAGCGCGGCGCCGTGGGCCCGGCACGCGGCGACGATGTCGCGCAGCGGGGCCACGTCTCCGTCCATGGAGAAGACGGTGTCCGTCACCACCAGCTTGCGGCGCGCGGGCGTCTCCGCCAGGGCGCGCGTGAGCGCCTCCACGTCCGCGTGCGGATAGACGCAGACGCGGGCGCGTGACAGCCGGCAGCCATCCACGAGCGAGGCGTGGTTGAGGGCATCGGAGAAGACGGCGTCCTCGGGCCCCACCAGCGCGGGGATGATGCCGGTGTTGGCGGCGTAGCCGCTGTTGAACAGGCGCACGGCCTCCGCGCGCTCGAAGGCGGCCAGCCGCGTTTCCAGCCGGTGATGCGCGGCGGTGTCGCCCACCACCAACCGGCTGGCACCGGTGCCCACGCCGTAGCGCTCCACGGCGGCCAGCGCCGCGGCACGCACGGTGGGCGACGCGGCCAGCCCCAGGTAGTCATTGGACGAGAAGCTGACGAGCGTCTCGCCCCCCACGCGCACCACGGGCCCCTGGGGAGAATCCAGGGGCTCCAGGTAGCGGCGCAGGCCGCGCTCGGACAGGGCCTCCAGGTCCTCCCGGGCCCACGCCGCCGCGACGGCTTCATCACTCACGGTGGGCTCAGCCTTCCTGACGCGGCTCCAGAGGGCGGATTCCCGCCTTCTCCAGCAGGGCCATGTCCTGGGTGTACTCGGGGTTGCCGGTGGTGAGCAGCTTCTCGCCGAAGAAGAGCGAGTTGGCGCCCGCCATCATGCACAGCAGTTGCGCCTCTTCGTTCATCTGCTGCCGGCCCGCGGACAGGCGCACCATGGACTGGGGCATCAGGATGCGCGCGGTGGCGATGGTGCGCACCATGTCCACCGTCTCCACGCGCTGCTGCTCCTGCAGCGGCGTGCCCTCCACGGCCACCAGCGCGTTGATGGGCACCGACTCCGGGTGGTGCTCCTGGTTGGCCAGGGTGCGCAGCAGGTTGCAGCGGTCATCCACCGACTCGCCCATGCCGATGATGCCGCCGCAGCACACGGAGATGCCGGCGTCGCGCACGCGGTTGAGCGTGCGCAGGCGGTCTTCATAGGTGCGGGTGGAGATGATGTCGCCGTAGTGCTCGGGCGACGTGTCCAGGTTGTGGTTGTACGCGGACAGGCCGGCCTCACGCAGGCGCTTCGCCTGGCTCTCGGAGAGCATGCCCAGGGTGGCGCACGCCTCCATGCCCAGCGCCCGCACGCCGCGCACCATCTCCAGCACGCTGTCGAACTGCGGACCGTCCTTCACCTCGCGCCACGCGGCGCCCATGCAGAAGCGGGTGGCTCCGGCGGCGCGGGCCTTGGACGCGGCATCCAGCACGTCCGGCACGGCCATCAGCTTCTCCGCCTTGACGCCCGTCTTGTAGCGAGCCGCCTGCGGGCAGTACGAGCAGTCCTCCGGGCAGCCGCCCGTCTTGATGGACAGCAGCGAACAGAGCTGGACCTTGTTGTCCACGAACACGGCCCTGTGGACCGTCTGGGCCTTGTGCACCAGGTCCAGCAGCGGGAGCTCGTAGAGGGCCCTCACCTCCGACAGCGACCAGTCATGGCGCACGTCCACGCCCGCTGGTGGTGGCGCGGCGACGTGGGCGTGACCGGAGAACTCGCTCTCGCTGGAGACAGTGGCGGTATCGGGCATGGGCTCCTCTACGGACGGATGAGGGCCCGAACGTGCGTGGACCCCGGAAAGTTGTCAACGCCCGCGAGCAGGTAGGTTGACGACTCTCCAGGGCCCATCTCCCCTCAAGAGGGGTTCAGCGCGTCACCTGACGCGCGTCACTAGACGTGGACCCGGCGGCCCCTGCCTGCCAGGCCCACCAGGAACAACACCAGGAGTGCGCCCAGGACGGAGAACAGGAGCCCCGTCGGGTGCAGGTCGAAGATGCGGCCATCACTGCGGAAGAGCGAGGCGACGAAACCGCCCACGAAGGAGCCGGCGATGCCCAGCAGCGTGGTGGCGAGGAGCCCCATCGACTGGTTGCCCGGCATGAGCGCGCGGGCAATCAGACCCGCGAGAAGGCCAATGACCAGAAACGCGATAATCCCCATGACTACCTCCCTTGCTTGTTTAGCGACGCAGGGTGCGACGCCCACCTGGGAGCAAACCTGGGTTGCCCCTCCCGTTCGTACAACTTGGCTCGAGGGGCTTGACATGGTGCCTGCCCGCTCTGCGGTCGTGCCTGCCCGTAAGGCCGCAAAAACGTCAGGGTTCCGCGCTATTCACCCAACCCATGGCGAAGGCGAAGACGCACTACACCTGTCAGGCGTGTGGATACAAAACGGCGAAGTGGCTCGGGAAGTGTCCGGACTGTGGCGCGTGGAGCTCCCTGCTGGAGGAGACGGACCCGAAGGCGGATGAGCGACGTCCGGCCTGGGGGGCCTCCGGCGGTTCGGCGCGGCCCATGCTGCTCAAGGAAGTGAGCGGCGAGACGGAGACGCGCCGGCGCACGGGCATCGCTGAATTCGACCGCGTGCTGGGCGGCGGCGTGGTGAGTGGCTCCATCGTGCTGCTGGGTGGCGACCCGGGCATCGGCAAGTCCACGCTGCTGCTGGCGGCCCTGGACAGGCTGGCGCGTCACGGACCGGTGCTCTACGTCTCCGGTGAAGAGAGCCTGCGACAGACGAAGATGCGCGCCGAGCGGCTCCGGGTGGAGGGAGACGCCATCCACCTGTTCGCGGAGACGGACGCGGAGCGGGTGCTGACGGCGACGGAGGCGTTGAAGCCCCAGGCGCTGGTGGTGGACTCCATCCAGACCATGTACCTGCCGGAGCTGGGCAACGCGCCCGGCAGCATCACCCAGGTGCGCGAGGTGGCGGGCCGGCTGATGGCCTACGCGAAGCGCACGGGGGTGCCCACGTTCCTGGTGGGCCACGTGACGAAGGAAGGCTCCATCGCGGGCCCGCGCGTGCTGGAGCACATGGTGGACACGGTCCTCTACTTCGAGGGCGAGCGGGGCCACCCGTTCCGAATCCTGCGCGCGCACAAGAACCGCTTCGGCTCCACGAACGAGATTGGCGTCTTCGAGATGAAGGGCGCGGGGCTGGTGGAGGTGTCCGACCCCTCCGCCCTCTTCCTGTCGGAGCGGCCGGTGGGCAAGTCCGGCAGCGTGGTGACGAGCACGCTCAACGGCACGCGCCCGCTGCTGGTGGAGGTGCAGGCGCTGGTGGCGCCCACGGGCTACGGCACCGCGCGGCGCACGGCGATTGGCGTGGACGGCAACCGCGTAGCGCTGCTGGCGGCGGTGCTGGAGAAGAAGGAGGAGATTCCGCTGGTGGGCTGTGACTTGTTCGTCAACGTGGCCGGCGGCATGCAGCTCACCGAGCCCGCGTGTGACCTGGCGGTGTGCGCGGCGCTGGTGAGCAGCCTCCAGAATCGTCCGTTGGATCCGAAGACGCTGGTGCTCGGCGAAGTGGGCCTCGCGGGCGAGGTGCGCGCGGTGGGTCAGGTGGAGCCCCGGCTGGCGGAGGCCGCGAAGATGGGCTTCCAGCGCGTGGTGCTGCCCGCCGGCAGCGCGCGGCGACTCGAAGACGCTGGTCCGAAGATGAAGATTGTCGGCGTGGAGACGCTCGGCGACGCGCTCGTCGCGATGTTCGACTGAGTGGTGCTCGCCACGCGTGGGCCGGGGGGAGCGCGTCCAAGCCACGCGGACACGCTCCCTCCCGAGGCACCGCGAGCCAGGCCTACGGCCGGGGCATCACGGCGTAGCGCAGCAGCACGACGCCGTTGGCGTAGACCTTGGTGGACTTCAGGTCCAGGTCCACCACCTGCTTCAGCGAGGACGCCAGCAGGATGCCCGAGCCGAGTATCAGCGGGTTCAATTTGAGCAGGACCTCGTCGACCAGCCCCTCGGCGAGCAGCAAGCCGGCGAGCGCGCCACCACCGCTCAGGTAGATGTCACCGCCCTCCTGCGCCTTCAGGCGCCGGACCTCGCCCACCGCGTCGTCCGACACCAGCTTCACCCGCGGATTCGGGCTCTCCTTCATCGTGCGGCTGAAGACGTAGGTGTCCATGTTCGGATAGGGGTCCGTCACCCCCACCTTGAGGCCGCCGTCATAGGTGCGCCGCCCCATGAGCACCGTCGCATAGGTCGCCAGCGACGCGACGTAGTCCGCGACGTGCTCGCTGTCCTTGATGAGGCGGTCCTGCATGAAGGCGCCGTACGTATCGTCCTCGTGGGCGATGAAACCGTCGACGCTGGTGGCAACGTGGTACTTGAGCTTTCGCATACGTGTTCTCCATGCCGCGCGCGCAAAGGCGCCGGTCATTCAGGTTCAGGAAGACGACTGGGAAACACAGCGGGGACCCACGCATCCGGACAACAGCCCACGTCAACGCCACGGCACATCGGCCGGAGCGGCGAGGGCAATCACGGAAGCCTGGGTTAGCGAGCGAAGGTCATGGGACAGCGCCGTGAGGCGCCACATCTAAAGTACGCACACGAAGGCACCCTCGGCAACCCCCTTCCGAGCAGGCGGCAGCGCACAGCCGCGCCACCGCGAGGGAGACGAGGCTCGATTAAAGTCCCGCCCCGGACATGCCCCACGTTGCCCCACACACTTCGCGATGGCGTGACGCGCTGGGCTCGCTCTCCGCGCGGCTGCTGGTGGCGTTCCTCGTGCCCACCCTGCTCTTCGTCGCGGTGGCGGGCACCGCCGTCTACCAGCTCGCGCGCGTCATCCTGGAAGAAGAGCTGGGCACCAGCCTCAGCGGCATCGCCGCCGCCACCGCCACCCAGGTCCATGGCGAGCGGCTGCTGACCATCGAACCCGGCGACGACGTGGCGAGCACCCGCACGTGGCGCAACTTCGTCCGCACCTTCGAGAACATCGCGGAGGCCAGTGGCGTGCGCCGCGTCTACGCCGTGGACACGCAGGGCCGGATGCGCGTGGACGTCGGCGGCGGGCTCCCGGTGGGCGCGGAGATGCCGGAGCTGGCGCGCGACAGGCTGGAGCTCACCCGTGTCTTCGCCGGGGAGCGCGCCGCCAGTCAGGTGCTCTTCACCGGCTCGGATGGACAGCTCTACAAGACGGGGTATGCGCCCATCCTGCACGAGGGCCGCGTGGTGGGCGCCGTGGGGGTGGAGGCCAGCGCCGCCTTCTTTGGTCCCCTGCAGCGGCTGTCACGCACCTACGCCATCATGGGCGCGGTGGCGCTGAGCGCGCTCGCCGTCATCGCGTTGGTGACGGCGCGCGGTCTTGCCCGGCCGCTGCGGCGGCTGATGGCGTCCGCGCTGCGAATCGGCCGGGGCGACCTGACGACCCCGGTGCCGCCGGAGCCCACGCTGGAAATCGGTGTCCTCGCGCGCGAGCTGGAGGACATGCGCGGCGCCCTGGAGAGCCGGGACCGTCAGTTGAAGATGATGCTCGCGGGTGTGGCCCACGAGGTGCGCAACCCCATTGGCGGCATCGCGCTCTTCTCCGGAATCCTGAAGGAGGACCTCCAGGCCGGCGCCCATGCCGACGCGGGCGCGCACGTGGAGCGCATCCAACGCGAGGTCGCCTACCTCCAGCGCATCGTCGAGGACTTCCTCGCCTTCGCTCGCGAGCAGCCTCTGGCCCGCGCGCCCGTGGAGGCCCCTACCCTGCTCTCCGTCGCCTGCGAGCTGATGGCCGCCGAGGCCAGCGCCCGCGACGTCACAGTGGACATCGACGCCTCCCCCGCGGTGCTGGAAGCCGACGGCAGCCTGCTCACCGCGGCGCTGGTCAACCTGGTGAAGAACGCGGTCCAGGCTTCCCCCCCGGGCGGGCGCGTGCAGGTGTCCGGCGCATCCAACGACGGCCACTACACCATCCAGGTCCGCGACACGGGCCCTGGCGTGCCCGGCCCGGCGCGCGAGCGCATCTTCGAGCCCTTCTTCACCACGCGCGAAAAGGGCACCGGCCTGGGCCTGCCACTGGCGCACAAGATTGCGCTCGCGCACGGCGGCGCGCTGCGGCTGGACTCCGCGCCGGGAGACACGCGCTTCATCCTCACGCTGCCGCTGGGTGGGAAGCCGGGCCTCGGCGCTTCCGTCACCCCGCCGCGTTGAACTGCCGCGCCATCCGCGCCACGTCGTCGGAGACGACCCTCAGCGTATCGGTGGCCTCCTGTGTGGACTCCAACCGCTTCAGCGTGGCGTCCATGAGCTGCGACAGGTCCGCGATGGCGTCGAAGATTTGCGTGAAGCCGGCATCCTGCTGCGTCACCGCGGCGGCAATCTGCCGGGCCGCGGTGGAGTTCTCCTGCGCGATGCGAGACAGCTCCCGCAGCGAGTCCCCCGACGCCCGCATCTGGTCCAGCCCCGTGCCAATGGTCTGCACGCCGGCCTCCCCCATCTTCGCCGCGTCGCGGATGCCCGTGCTGACGTCCTGGAGGATGCCGCGGATGCGCCGCGTGGCCTGGATGGACTGGTCCGACAGGCCGCGAATCTCGCGGGCCACCACCGCGAAGCCACGCCCCTGCTCGCCCGAGCGCGCCGCCTCGATGGCCGCGTTGACCGCCAGGAGGTGGGACTGGTCCGCCAGGTCCTTCACCGTCTCGGTGATTTCGCCAATCTGCGTGGTGCTCTGGGCCAGCCGCGTCAGCCGCTCCTGGATGCCGTCCACCACGCGGCGGATGTCCGCCAGGCCGTTGAGACTCCGCTCCACCGCGGCCTCGCCCTGCTGTCCCAGGGCCTCCGAGCGGCGGGCCACCTGAAGCACCTCCTCCGCTCGCTCGACGGCCATCAGCGACGTGCGCCGAATCTCCTCCGACGTCATCTGCGCCTCGTGCAGCGCGGACGCCTGACGGACCAGGCTCTGCTGGTGCTCGTCGTGTGAATCCCGGAGGTGGCGTCCCGCGCCGCTCAGCCGCGTGGCGGAGGCATTGAGCGACAGCGGCAACTGCCGCAGGCGGACGAGCACCGCGTTCATGCCGGCCGACAAATCCCCCATCTCATCCGTGGACACCCAGGCGGGCGAGACGACGCGCCCCGCGGACAGTGACTCGATGGCCACGCCCACCGCGCCCGCCGCGTGCGCCTGGCGGCGCGCCAGCATCCAGGTGGTGACGGCGGGAATCGCCAGCAATCCACCCACCCAGGCCAGCCCGAACGCCAGCTCACCCGCCAGCATGCCGCCCATGCCCATCAGCGTCTCCGCCGAGCCATGGGCGCCCTCCGCCACCAGCGCATTGTGCAGTTCGTCCCGGACGCCTTGCAGCTTCACCAGCACCACGCACCCGCTCAGCACCAACGCACAGAGGCTGGAGCCAATGAAGGTAACGGGCATGAACCAGGCCTGCCGCGGCCAGAAGAAGCCGCCGCCCTTGAGCGCCATCGTCGGGTCCTTGCGCTGCTCCTCCAGCGCCAGCGGCAACAGCAACCGCTCCAGCGTGACGCTGATGGGAAAGCCCAGCACCACGCCGAAGCAGACGCCGATGAGCGTGCCCACCACGACGAGCGACAGGTCCTTCTTCCACAGCAGGCACACGTGGAGGCTGAACCAGAGGCCCCCCAGCGTCCACGCGCCCCACGAGGATGCGACCGCGGCGCGCCACGGCAGGCGCAGGATTCGCTCCAACCGCGCGCCGGGCGTGTCCTCCGGCCGCTCCCGCAGCGCGCCGTCCACCAGCACGTGCATCACGAACGCGGGATAGGCGATGCCCAGGCCCACGATGATGGGCGGCAGCACCCACGCCACCGCAATCAGGCCCGACCAGCCCGCCACGCCCATGGCCATGCCATTGAGATACGCGGCGATGGGCGCCACCGGCAGCACCCACAGCATGAACACCTTGAGCGCACGTCCCCGGTACTCCTGGATGACCTTGTCCTTGGCATTCATGTGGCACATCCCCCCGAGGCCATGGACTCACACCCCGAGGGCAGAGCCGGAAGTCCTCACCCGCAAGTACGGCACTCTCCGCGCGAAGCCGACAGGCGGGTCACCCGGAAGCTGCCGCCTTCCGGACAGAGCACATGAAACACGGGGCCCGCGAGCACACGCGGGGCCTCGAGGTGTGGGGGAGGCACACCAGAGGGCTGTGCGCTGGTGTCGCGCGATTCAGTCGTTGCAGCACGCATGGAGCGCGGCGGAGTACATCTGCAGCGACTTCCTGGCCGCGGCCTGGACGCGGGAGGGCTCACTGGTGCCCGCGTCGGTGGACAGCTTGATGATTTCCAGCGCCTCCTCCGGGTGCTGGTCGTCGTAGCGCGCGTGCACCTTGAGCCACATCATCGAATGCGCGTCGATGCGCGCGCCGTCCTCGGCATAGGCGCGGAAGGGCTCCACCACCTCCCGCGTCCACACGCCGGTGATGCCTTCCACCGCCCAGTTGGACGCGGCCACGCCTTCGGCCAGTGTCCCGTGCGCGCAGGTGTCGAGCAGGAACTCATGCAGCGCCCGCACCTCCGGCAGGGGGCGCTGGGTGAAGACATCTTCCGGCGCCAGGCCGATTCCGCGCATCCAGTCGATGAACCACTCGGCATGCTTCGCCTCCACGCCCAGGTTCTGCAGCAGCCAGCGGCGGGCGCTCGCGTCGCCGGGACGCTGGCCGTAGGTCGTCTTCGCCAGCGACAGGCCCATGTATTTGGGGAAGGACTCGACGATGAGGAAGAAGTGGGACAGCACCCGCCGCCAATGACGCAGCGGTGGACGCTGGCCGGCAGCCGTCGCGCGGAACAACGGAGGCCAGCAGGCCGCGTTCCACTCGTCGCGCACGGACTCCAGCATCGACTCCAGCCAGCGCGGGTGCGCGGTGGGCGTGAGCACAGGGGGGCTGTAACGGTGGGGCGCGGCGGACGACATGGGCACGGCTCCTGGCTTCCCGACAGGTGACAGGCCGGCATGGCCTCCCTCACCCGCCCAAGCAGGACGGCATGGTTGCAATCGCTTTCCAGCGGCACCATCGGCCCAAAGGCAATCAGGCCGTGTTTCCCATATTTTGTTTCAAATCCGGGTGCGGGCGCGCGCGCCCGGTCCGCGAAGCCACAGTGCCCCTGACCGCGAGGCCGTACGCGCTTCCGCTTTCGAGCGCTTCAGGGCGCGGAGGCCACCACGCGCCGGGCCTTCGCCAGCATGCGGCGCAGCGGCGCTTCGTCCGCATGCGTCATGGCTTCGTCCCAGGTGAGCCACCGCACGCCAAAGGACTCCGCCGGGTCATGCACCAGGGCGTCGGGGTTCTCCGCCACCACGAGGAAGCGCACGTCCAGGTGGTGGTGCTCCGGCTCATCGCGGCGCGCGGGGATGGTGTGGATGTCCACGTCCAGCGGCTGGGGCGCGGCCGGGTGCAGGGACACGCGACAGCCCGTCTCCTCACGGGCTTCACGCAGCGCCGTGGCCTCCATGTGGCCCGCGTCCGTGACATCCGCGTGTCCTCCGGGCTGCAGCCAGCGCTGGAGCTTGCGGTGATGCAACAGGACGACGCGCGCGCCCTCTGGGTCCACCACCACCGCGCTGCCCGTGAAGTGGGCCTCCAACTGCTCGCGGGAGAAGGGCCGCGCCAGGGAGCGGGCGAAGTGGCGCATGCGCTCCAGGTCCTCGCGCTCCTTCACGTCCTCGGGAACGTGGCGCTCGAGCAGGGACTGGAGGGACGCGGCGGAAGAAACTTCGGAATCCATGCCTCCCCGTACTGCTCCCGGCCAGGCGGCGCCAGCACCTTCGCGCCCCCGTGACATGTGACAACCTCCTGAGCCGGTGGAGCGAGCCGGTCCGGATGTGCTCTCATCCGGCGGCCCCGGGATGCGGCCGGCCTCGGGTTGCAAGGAGAATCGACTCACGCCATGGCGCGAATCCTCGTCATCGACGACCACGACACGCTGCGTGAAGGGATGGCTGTCACCCTCACTCGGGCGGGCCACGCCGTGTCCGCGGTGCGCAGTGGCCAGGACGGACTGGCCGCCTACCGCAAGGCGCCGTTCGACCTGGTCGTCACCGACCTGAAGATGGACGGCATGGACGGCATCGAGGTGACGAAGTCGCTCAAGGCGCTGGATGCCGGCGCCGTCGTCATGGTGGTGACGGCCTTCGGCACCATCGAGACCGCGGTGCAGGCGATGCAGCAAGGCGCCTACGACTTCATCACCAAGCCCTTCCCACCCGAGGTGCTGCGCGCCAAGGTGGACAAGGGGCTGGAGCTGGCCTCCACGCGCAAGCAGGTGGAGCGGCTGACGGCGCGCACCGCCGCGCACGACACGGACGCGGCCCTCACGCACGGCAGCCTGGTGGGCGACAGCGAGCCCATGCAGCGGCTGGTGTCCCAGGTGCTCAAGGTGGCGCAGAGCGACGCCACGGTGCTGGTGCGCGGAGAGAGCGGCACCGGCAAGGAGCTGGTGGCCCGGATGCTCCACCAGCGCTCCCCGCGCCGAGACGGCCCCTTCATCGTCGTGCACTGCGCGGCGCTGGCGGAGACCCTGCTGGAGAGCGAGCTGTTCGGGCACGAGCGCGGCGCCTTCACCGGCGCGGTGAAGCGCAAGCTGGGGCGCTTCGAGCTGGCCGACGGCGGCACCCTGTTCCTGGACGAGATTGGCGAGATTCCCGCCTCCGTGCAGACGAAGCTCTTGCGCGTGCTCCAGGAGAAGGAAATCCAGCGCGTCGGCGGAGAGGACACGCTCAAGGTGGACGTGCGCGTGGTGAGCGCCACCCACCGGGACCTCCAGGCCGAGGTGAAGGCCGGACGCTTCCGCGAGGACCTCTACTACCGCCTGCACATCGTTCCGGTGGTGCTGCCGCCCCTGCGAGAGCGGCCCGAGGACATCTCCCTGCTGGCCCGGCACTTCGTGGCCAAGCACGCCATGCGCGTGAACCGGCGTGTGATGGGCCTGGACGACAGCGCGCTGCGTGCCCTGGCCCGCCACGCGTGGCCCGGCAACGTGCGCGAGTTGGAGAACGTCATCGAACAGGCGCTCGTCTTCGCCGAAGGTGAGCAGCTCACCGACCTGGACCTGCCCTCACACCTCACTGCCAATGGCGCCCCGCGCGTCGAGGCGGGCCTTCCGGTGCTCCAGGGCGACCGCCCCCTGCCCGACATCCTGGAGGATTTGGAGCGTCAGCTCATCGCCCGGGCCTATGAGAAGGCCAGCGGCGTGAAGACGGAGACGGCCCGTCTGCTAGGTATCAAGACGTCCGCGCTGTACTACAAGCTGGAGAAGTACGGCTTCCTCCCCAAGGGGACGCCTCCCGAGGAGAGCTGAACCTCGAAAATCTGTCACCCGCCCCCGCCCCCCATGACTTTTCACCGGTATCCCACCTCCGCCCCTGTCCCCCTGGATGCTCCAGGTGTCCGGAATTGTTGGGCGCCGGGGGGCCTCGACCTCCGGGGATGGGCTGGCAGGCTGGCACTTACCTTGCTTTGGGGCTGTCGCTGATGAAGCTCCGCCCCCTCGCCCTCCTGCTGAGCCTGCTGCTGGCCCTGCCCGGTCAGGCCGCGTCTGGGCTGGAGGCGGTGCGGGGACGCGCCCAGTCGGCTCGCGCGGAGACGCGCTCGCTGCGGGGTCAGCAGCAGGCCCTGCGCGACGAGCTCAACGGGCTGGCGGCGCGCATCGAAACGCTGAAGGCGCAGCGCCAGGGCCGGCTGACGGCGGGGACGGAGTTGGAGGGCGCGCTGCGGCGTTCGCAGGAGCTGAGCGGTCAGCTCACCGGGCTGGCGCAGGCCGTCGTCGCGGCGGAGGGCGAAGCGGAGCGCGCCCACCTGGCCCTGCATACGGCGCTGTCGGACGAGCTGTCGCGGCTGCTCGCGGCGTGGGAAGGCACGGCGGACCGGGGGCAGCGGGAGAAGTTGTTAGAGGCGGTGCGCTCGGTTCGCACCGAGCGGGAAGCCATCCGCGCCGCCCTGCCCGCGTCCCACGTGCCCTCGCTGGACAAAGCCACCGCGGGCGGTGATGACCCCGAGGATTTGCTGGCCCAGGCGGACACGCTCCGCGACACCCGGGACAAGGTCCGCGAGCGACTGAAGGCGCTGCGCGGCCGCATCACCGAGGTGCGCGAGGAGCGCGACCTGGACCGGCGCATGAACGACTTCCTCGGCGAGGAGTCGATGTTCGACGACCAGGACCGGCGGCTGCGCCTGCGCATGGGGAGCGACCGGGCGCTGCAGGTGGAGCGCTCCGTGCCAGGCACCAGTGCGCCGAACTTCCAGGGTGACAGCCCCGACGCTCCGTCCCCCGACGTGGGCGGACGCCCCGGTGAAGGTGTCGACCCGGGCCGCCCCCCTCATCCGACGCAGTTGTCGGCCCGGGCCACGGACCGGCGGCCCCAGGTCGAAACGCAGCGCGCCCAGGACCTGGCCTCGGGCGGCCCCGTGGACCTGGCGGCGATGGAGGCCGAGGCCGCGCGGCTGGAGACGCTGGCCAGGGAGCTGGAAGGCCGCGCCACGAAGCTGGAGCGGCGCGCGCAGGAGATGGGCATCCCCTGAGGGGCGCGCCTCCCGGCACCGGACTTACAAGAGCCCCGTCTCCACCTGGAGCTTCACCACCGCCTGCAGCCGCACCTCGCGCGCCGGCATGATGCCGCGGCCGCGGATGATGATGCTCATGGACGGCGCGGAGACGAAGGGCTGCAACTCCACGTTGTCCACGCGCAGCGACAGCACGGGGTTGGGCGGCCTCAGGTCCAGCGCGGACACGTCCTGACGCGCCGCGATGCGCGCCTCCCGGTCTCCCGCGCGGGCATAGAACTCCACCGAATCCAGGAAACGGAGGTCCTGGTCATTGGGGCTGAGGACCTTGAGCGTGAGGGACTCCACCTTGACGGACGTCACCTCGCCCTTGTGAATCCCCTGGTTCTTGAAGTCCTGGTTCTTGTCGAAGTCCATCCCCGCGAAGCTGCTGATGGCGGGAAGGCCGTTGAGGGGCGTGTCGACGCCAGGCGGGCCCGCGGGCACGGTCGACTCCCCCTTCACCTCGGTGGTGAAGGAGGAGGAGGCGCAGGCGGACAGGCCCAGGCAGGCCACCGCGAGAAATGACACAAGGCGCATGAACCCCAATGTAACGGGCCGCCGGGGGCGTCGTCACCGTTGGGAGCGACTGGACGGCCGCCCCTGCCCTCCGGCGACGGAGTATGGTCACCCGCCGTGGTCCGCTCCTTCGCGCCGCTCCTGCTCGTCCTCGCCATGCTCGCCGCCGGCCGTGCGCCCGCGGCCGAGTGGCAAGGGGCGCTGAGGGGAACCGGCCGCCTGATGCTGGACACCAACGCCCCCCGGGACTTCTCCGACCATCTCACCCCCAGCCCGGAGCGGGACTTCGCCCTCAGCCTGCTGGGCTCCGCCGAGGGGCGCGGCTCCTTTGAACAGGCCCAACTGGTGGGCCGCTACGAGCTGGGCACGCGCGTGTACCGCCTGTACCAGGACGAGAACACGCTGGTGCAGTCAGGCGCCGTGGAGGCGTCACACGCGCTGGGCACGGCGCTGGGAGTCGGCCTGGAGGGCCATGCGAAGGACCGGCGGGGTGGCTCGCGCTCGTACTCGGACCTGGGGACCACCGCGTTCCTCGAATACGCCCCGGACGTGCGGCTGGCGCTGCGAGTGCGGGCAGGCGCCCGGCGATTCGTGTACCGGCCAGACCCCACCGCCAACTTCGGCGGCCCCGAGGTGGGGGTGCTGGGCCGCTACCGCTTCGACCGGCGGCACAGCCTGTCCGTCTTCGGCGACTGGAACTCCCGGCGCTTCGGCACCCCACCCCGGGCACGCCCGCCGGGGACGGGGGGCGGCTCGGGATTCCTCGCCGGCCGGCGTCAGGACACAGCCCTGACGGCGGGAGCGTCGTACACCTACCGGGGCCCGCTGGCCCTGGGGCTGACCTACGCCGTCCAGGAGAGCGCCTCCAACAGCTACGGCGAGACGATTCGCCGGCACCGGGTGTCGGCCAACGCCGGCGTCCGGCTGCCCTGGCGGGTGACCCTGCTGGCGCAGGGCTCGCTGGGCATCACCCAGTATCCGGACGGCATCTACCTCTCCCCGGAAATCATCCTGGTGGAAGAGGACGAAGGGCAGAACTCGCTGTCGGTGAAGCTGGCCCGGCCGCTGACGGAGTCGCTGGACCTGGAGGTGACCTGGGGCATCTGGAGTACCCGGCTGCCCCGCAACTCGCTCACCTACACGCGCCAGGTCTTCAGCACCGGCTTCACCTGGCGCTACTGAGGGCGTGGCCTACGACAGGTCGGCGATGCGCTCGTCGATTTCCTCGGCGAGCCCCGGGTGCCCCTGGGCCAGGGCGTGCTCCCGGGCCCGGCCCAGCACCTCGCGCGCCTTGTCGGACTCCCCCGCCCCGGCCCAGGCATCCCCCAGGGCCACCATGGCGGCCGCATAGGTGGGGTCCAGCCGGACGGCCGACTCCAGGGCCTGGGCGGCCTCCGGGTACTGCCGCCGCTCCAGGTACAGCTTCCCGAGGGAGAAATGGCTCATGGGGGAGTCCGGGAAGTCCACCACCATCTTCTTGAACTGTTCCAGCCGGGCGTCGCTCATGGACACCAGCAGATAGAGGACCGCTTCCGTGTTGCCAAGGGTGCGGTAGGGTGCGCCGCACATGGCCACGAAGAAGAAGACGACCGCGAAAAAGACCACCACCCGGGCCCCGGCGGCCCGGAAGAAGACGGTATCGGGCAAGACGCCCGCGAAGAAGAAGGCCCCCGCAGCCAGGAAGTCGGCGGCGAAGGCCCCCACCAAGGCCCCCGCGAAGAAGAAGAAGGCGAAGCTCCCAGTTGCCCCAGCCCAGAAGGTGGGCCCCGCGGAGAACCCGGCCGCCAAGGCGCTGGCGCACCGCATCGGCAACCTGCTGGTGGACAAGAAGGCGCAGGACGTCGTCATCCTCGACGTGCGCGGGATGACGTCCTACGCGGACTACTTCGTCATCGCCTCCGCGGAGACGGACCGCCAGGTGAGCGCCATGGCGGAGAACGTCCAGGTGCAGCTCAAGACGGGTGACGAGCCCCTGCGTCCCATCGGCACCGAGGGCTTCGAGACGGGCCAGTGGGTGCTGCTCGACTACGGCGAGGTGGTGGCGCACCTGTTCCTCACCGACCTGCGCGCGCACTACGACCTCGAGGGCCTCTGGGCCGACGCGTCTCGGGAGAAGCTGGCCTGAGGTGAAGGTCCGGCTCCTCTCCATCGGCAAGGACCGCTCGGGCCTGTATGAGCCCGCGGTCCAGGAGTACGCCAAGCGCCTGGGCCACTACACCCGCTTCGAGTTGGTGGAGCTGGCGGAGGCCAGCGGCAAGCGGCTCAAGCCCGGCGACGCGAAGGCCGCCGAAGCCGAGGCGATTCTCTCCAAGCGCAAGCCGCAGGACTGGCTGGTGGCCCTGGACGAGCGCGGCTCACTGCTCGACTCCGTCGAGCTGAGCCGCTACGTCGGCAAGGCGCAGACGGGCGCCAAGGATTTGCTGTTCATCATTGGCGGGGACGAGGGGCTCGACGCGCGCGTGCGGGACGCGGCGAACCTCACGCTGTCCCTGTCGAAGATGACGCTGCCTCACCGGCTGGCGCGCGTGGTGCTCATCGAACAGCTCTACCGCGCGTTCACCATCCTCAAGGGCGAGCCGTACCACAAGTAGGCGACCGGGCACGGGGCCCGGCGCCACCGTCAGGCGTGGCACGCGGGTGCCGTCAGCCCGGGCATGCGCACTGACGCCTCCTCTGAAACGCTCCCCACTTCCGCGCCGCAGGCGCCCGTGCGCGTCATCGCCTCCGCCCAGTCCTGGGTGGAAGGCGAGGCGGTGCGGCAACTCGAAGCCATGGCCCGCTTGCCAGGCATGAAGCTGGCGGTGGGCCTCCCGGACCTGCACCCCGGCAAGGGCGCACCGGTGGGCGCGGCCTTCACCTCCGAAGGCTTCCTCTATCCCTATCTGGTCGGCAGTGACATCGGCTGTGGCATGGGCCTGTGGAACGTGGACCTGCTGGCACGTAAAGCCAAGCCCGAGCGCTGGGCAGGCAAGTTGGACCTGGAAGGCCCGTGGACGGGTGACACGGAGGGCTTCCTCCAGGAGCACGGCGTGAAGTCCTCGGGCTACGAGGCCGCGCTGGGAACGGTGGGCGGCGGCAACCACTTCGCGGAGTTGCAGCGGGTGGACGCGGTCCATGACGCGAAGGTCTTCAGCGCCCTGGGCCTGGAGGCGGACCGCTTGCTGCTCCTGGTGCACTCCGGCTCGCGCGGCCTGGGTGAAGCGATTCTCCGGGCCCACGTGGACCGGCACGCGGCGGGCGGGCTCGCGGACGACTCAGCCGAGGCGCAGACCTACCTCACGCGCCATGACCACGCGGTGGCCTGGGGCCGGGCCAATCGCGCCCTGGTGGCGCGGCGGATGCTGGACGGCATCGGCGCGATGGGCCAGCGCGTCCTCGACGTGTGCCACAACAGCGTCACCCCTCGGCGTGACACGGGACGGACGCAGTGGCTGCACCGCAAGGGCGCGGCGCCGTCCGACGAAGGGCCGGTGGTGATTCCCGGCAGCCGCGGCGCACTGAGCTACCTGGTGATTCCAACCGGTGAGAGCCACGCCAGCGCGCACAGCCTGGCGCACGGCGCGGGCCGCAAGTGGACGCGCACGGCGGCCCGGGAACGGATGCGCGAACGCTTCACGGCGGAATCGCTCACCCGCACCGCCTTCAAGAGCCACGTGGTGTGTGAGAACAAGGACCTCCTCTTCGAGGAGGCGCCGCCCGCGTACAAGCCCATCGACCGCGTGGTGACGGACCTGGTGGAAGCGGGGCTGGTCCGAGTGGTGGCCACCCTCGCGCCCGTCCTCACGTACAAGACGCGCGCCCGGCCGGAGTAGGGTCCCCACATGCAGCCTTTCCTCGAACCAGACTCCCCGCGAGTGCGCTCCGCCATGGAAGCCAATCAGGTGGAGCACATGACCTATCTGGCGCGAAGCCTCCCCGGCGCCATCGTGAAGGACACTCCCGGGCTGCTGCTCGTCGACTCCGGGTTGCCCTGCAACACCTTCAACGTGGTGTGCCGGGCCCGGCTCGAGCGCCACGAAGCGGACGCGCGCATCGCCGCCGCCGTCTCCCACTTCCGGGACAAGGCCTTTCCCTTCGCATGGTGGGTGGGACCGGACGCCGCGCCCGAGGACCTGGACGCCCGCCTGTCGGCGCACGGTCTGGTGAACGCCGAGCAGGAGCTGGGCATGTCCATGGACCTCTCCCGCCTGCCAGGACTCGCGCTGCCCTCGGGGCTGTGCATCCGCCGCGCCGAGGACGAACACACCCTGGCGGACTTCGCCCGCGTCGTCGCGGCGAACTGGGAGCCCGCCGACCCACACGTGCTGGACTTCTACGCGAGGACGGCGCACGTGGCGCTCGCACCCGACAGCCCCATCCGCTTCTTCGTGGGCTACCTGGGCGGCGAGGCGGTCGCCGCCAGTGAGTGCCACCGGGCGTGGGGGGTCGCGGGGCTCTACTCGGTGGCCACGGTGCGGCACGCTCGGCGACGAGGCATTGGCGCGGCGCTCACGCTGGCCCCCCTGCTGGAGGCCCGGGAGGCGGGCTACCGGACAGCCACCCTCCAGGCGTCCGCGCAGGGCCAGGGCGTCTATTCCCAGCTGGGTTTCGTACCCCAGGGGACCTTCCGCGAGTATCAATAGACGCGCTCGCTTTTTGTCCTCTCCCGTCTGGCGCCTGCATGGTTAGGGTTCGGAGCATGACGCCCGCGCACAAGGTCCTGCTCTGCATCCTGGATGGTTGGGGTATTCGCCAGGAGCGTGACAACAACGCCATCGCCCTGGCCGGCACGCCGCACCTCGACAAGCTGGCGGGCCCCTACCCCTTCACCGAGCTGCAGACGGCGGGGCTGGCCGTGGGCCTGCCCGAGGGGCAGATGGGCAACTCCGAGGTGGGCCACACCAACATCGGCGCGGGGCGAATCGTCTACCAGGACCTGGTGCGCATCAATCGCGCCGCGGAGTCCGGGGAGCTGGCGCAGAACCCCGTGCTTCGCGTGGCCCTCGACGGAGTGAAGGCGGACGGCAAGGCCCTGCACCTGCTGGGGCTGGTGTCGCCCGGCGGCGTCCATTCGTCCATGGACCACCTGTTCGCGCTGCTCAAGGCCGCGAAGGAACGCAACGTGGCCCACGTCTACGTGCACGCCTTCCTGGACGGGCGTGACACGCCGCCGCAGAGCGCGCTGGGCTACGTGGAGGAGTTGGAGCGCTTCCTCCATGAGACGCACACCGGCCGCATCGCCACGGTGACCGGGCGCTTCTACGCCATGGACCGCGACAAGCGCTGGGACCGGGTGCACCAGGCCTACGAGGCGATGGTGTTCGGGCGCGGGCCCAAGGCGCCGGACGCGCTGAGCGCCATCCGCGCGGCCTACGCGGAGAAGGTCACCGACGAGTTCGTGAAGCCCACGGTGCTGGCCGCCGGTGACGGCGCGCCGGTGGGCCGCATCCAGGATGGCGATGCGGTGATCTTCTTCAACTTCCGCGCGGACCGGGCGCGGGAGCTGACGCAGGCCCTGGCGTTCCCGGAGTTCAAGGAGTTCGACCGGGGCGGGCTGCGGCTGGGTCGCTACGTGTGCATGACCCAGTACGACGAGACCTTCAAGCTGCCGGCGCTCTTCGAGCCGGACCAGCCGCAGGACATCTTCCCGGAGCTGCTGTCACGCCAGGGGCTGCGCCAGTTCCGCACGGCGGAGACGGAGAAGTACGCGCACGTCACGTTCTTCTTCAACGGCGGCCGCGAGGTCGTCTACGCGGGCGAGGACCGGCACCTGGTGCCCAGCCCGCGCGACGTGAAGACGTACGACTTGAAGCCGGAGATGTCCGCCTACGAAGTCACGGCCGAGCTGGTGAAGCGGCTCGACTCCGGGAAGTACGACTTCGCGCTGGTGAACTTCGCCAACCCGGACATGGTGGGCCACAGCGGGCGGCTGGACGCGGCGATGAAGGCGGTGAAGGCGGTGGATGAATGCCTGGGCGTGCTGGGCAAGGCGTGCGAGCGCAACGGCTGGGTGCTGGCCATCTCCGCCGACCACGGCAACTGCGAGCAGATGGTGGACCTGGAGACGGGCGAGCCCCACACCGCGCACACGCTCAACCCGGTGCCCTTCCACCTCATCCACCCGGACTTCCGAGGGCAGAAGCTGCGCCCGGGCATCCTCGCGGACATCGCGCCCACCCTGTGCAAGGTGATGGGATTGCCGCAGTCCAAGGAGATGAACCGTCAGGGCCTGCTGCCGTGACGCGCGCGGGGCACGGCCCGTGCTGAAGGCCCTGCTGGACGTGCTCTATCCCCCTTCGTGCCTCGCGTGCACGAAGGTGCTGCCGGGCCCCGAGGGCTTCTTCTGCGAGACGTGCGACACCGCGGTGGAGCGGCTTCCTCCCGCGTGCTGCCGCACCTGCGCGGAGCCCGGCGCGTTTCCCGGGGACACGTGTCCCCGATGCCGCGCCACCCCGCCGCCCTTCACTCGCGCCTGGGCGCCCTTCGCGCACGAAGGGCCTCTGGCGCGCGCCATCCACCGGTTCAAGTACGAGGACCACCCCAACCTCGCGGGCCCGCTGGGGGCGCTGCTGGCGGACGAGGCGCGGAGCTTCCTCAGCCATGCCCCCGAGCTGGTGGTCGCCTTGCCGCTGCACACGCGGCGCTATCACGCGCGCAAGTACGACCAGGCGCAGTTGCTGGCGGGCGCGCTGGCGAAGACCACGGGGCGCAAGGCGCCCGTGGGGTTGCTGACGCGGCACCGCGAGACACAGCGGCAGGTGGGGCTGAGCGAAGCGGAGCGGGCGAACAACGTCGCGGGGGCGTTCGCCGCGTCTTCCCGTGTCGCGGGGCAGCGTGTGCTGCTAGTGGACGATGTGTTCACCACCGGCGCCACCGCCAGGGCGGCGGCCTCGGCCCTGCTCGAAGCGGGCGCCGTCCAGGTGGAGATGCTGACGCTGGCGCGGGCCTTCAGCCTGGAGTGAGTGGACGACCGCCCGAGGGCTATTTCTGGGCGGCCCGGACCCGCTCCAGCTCGGCCTGGAGTTCGGCCACGCGCCGCTCCGCGTCTCCTCGGCGCCGGATTTCATCTTCTCGCAGGTGGACTGGAGTTAGCGTCAGCCCATGCGCTCGCTCCTCCCACTTGCACTCGCGGTCGCCGTCCTCCGCTGCGCCCATGCGCCCGAGGCGCCCCCCGCCGCTCCCGTGGCCACCGCCCCTGAGTGGCC
>NZ_JABFNS010000104.1 GCF_013116825.1 Myxococcus xanthus | reverse complement strand
CGGTGGCTCACCGTTGCCGCCGGGGTTGGGGCAGTCGGCGGCGGGCAGCGCGCACTGGGGCAGGCTGGTGCCCAGGTGGCTGATGACCGCTTCGATGGGCACGCCGCGGTTGGGGCAGTTGGCGCAGTGGTGCAGGGCCACCACCAGGTTGTCCGAATGGCCGATGACGGGCGAGCCGGAGGAGCCGCCCTGCGTGTCCGCGTAGTAGCCGATGTCGTTGGGGCCACCGGACTGGCAGGAGGCCTCGTTGCGGCTGTAGATCTCCGCGAAGCCGGACTCGTCCTGGGCATGCGTGGAGCGCACGGCGATCTTCTTGCCGTGGCCGGCCGGGTGCTGCGGCAGGTAGATGCGCTCGTTCACCACGGCGCCGGACGAGCGCAGCTGGAGGTAGCCGTAGGTGTTCACCGGGTTCTGGGACAATTGGATGAGCGCGTAGTCACGCGGCGCGTCCACCTTCACCAGCGTGCCGCCCGGGATGACGTTGCCCGGACAGCCGAACCAGCTCGCGCAGCTCGTCGAACAGCTCGCGCCTTCCGCCATGAACTCGTACTGGGTGTTCTGCGCTTCGCTCGCCGTACCGACGCAGTGCTGGTTGGTCATCAGGTGGCCCTGGCTGCCCACGAGCCAGCCCGTGCACGCACCGGAGCCGTTGATGAGCAGGCGCGCCACTGGGCGAGCGCGGCCGTAGATGGTGGGGTCGCTGGATGCGTAGCAGGGCGCCCACTGCGTGTCGTCCGGGCCGCACAGCGCCTTGTCGTTCGACACGCCCATCTCCTCGTTGGTGTAGCCCCGGGCATACCGGTCGATGGAATAGCCGTGCCTGTTGAGGATGCCGCGGCGGCTGACGCTGTCGCGGCTGTGCAGTTCGATGATGGCCGTCTCGCCGGCGATGTGGATGGCCCAGAAGCCACTGCGCGCACCCGGGTGCGAGTTGTCGTAGCGCCACGACCGGGAGTTGTCCGGCGAGCGCACCACGACGAAGTCGCCATCCTCCAGGTCGAGCCGCTCGAAGTGGGGCGCGATGTACGCCGCGCCAGCGTGGGTGATGACGTCCGTGTGGATGGGGCCGTTGGAGGCGCGAATCTGCGTGGTGGCGTAGGGGTGGGCCGTCTCGAAGCGACGGAAGACGTCCTCGCCCACCTTCGTGAGCCGCTGTGACGACGAGGAAACTTCTTCCTGCTGGCAGACCTCATCGGAGGCCAGCGCCGCCGGCGCCCCCGAGACCAGCGCCGTGACAAGACATGCGAGTGGGATGCGTTTCATCGATTCTCCTGGGAGTGAAGCCTTGGCGGGTTTGACTGCACTCCCAGTTATATCCTGAGAAACTGGCAATTCCTTGTGATTGCCATGGGTTCTGTGGCTGGGACGCTGTGGTTGGAGATTTTCCGTTTCACGGTGAGTGTTGATTTGCCGCGGCGGCGTGGGGCTTGGGCCAGGACCTTGGTTTCACTCGGCGCAGGTGCCTGTGGCGCCGGTCGTGCGGCTTGGTTGGCATGCAGCGGCCACGGCGAGGGAGGGGCGTCTCAGTCGCTGAGAAGGCGTCTAGAATCGGCCGGACATGGCCGAAAAGCTCGGAGCGATCCTGGTCCGCAAGGGCCTCATCACGCAGGCGCAGCTCGACGAAGCCCTCCGGGCCCAGCTCATCTATGGCGGACGGTTGGGCTCCAACCTTGTCGAGCTGGACATCCTCGACATCGACACCCTGGCCATGGTGCTGGGGGAGATGTGCCGATACCCGGTGGCGCAGGAAGCGGACTTCGTGGCGGCACCGGACGCGGTGCTGCAACTGCTTCCCGCGGCGATGGCGGAGAAGCACCAGGCCTTCCCGCTGGAGCAGGAAGGCCGGCGGCTCAAGGTGGCCATGGCCAGCCCGCTGGAAATCGAGCACGCGGATGCGCTGGGGTTCATCACCGGCCTGCGCATCGTTCCGTACGTCACGCCGGAGCTGCGGCTGTTCCAGTTCCAGGAGCTTCGCTACGGCATCAAGCGCGAGGCGCGTTTCATCCAGATGGCCTCGACGAAGCGTCCGCAGCGGACCGCGGCCGTGGCGCTCCCTTCGATGCCCGCCGCGCTGAGCACGACGCCTCCGCCTCCCGCGCCCGTGAGAGCGGAGCCCGAGGCGGAAGGGATGTTCGGTGGGCTCGCTCCCGGGCAGTACTTGAGCGGCGATGACCCGGACACCGAGCCCGAGGATTCGGGCGCGGTCCGGTGGGCGCCGGCCGTGTCGGGGAGCTCGCAGCCGTTGGACCCGCGGCCGTCGTCCGCGCCTCCGGTGGCGATGGTTGAGCTCGGGGAGGACGGGGGGAGGCGGGCGGCGACGCCCGAGGTGCCCGTGCCTCCAACGCTGACGCCAGTTGGCGGGGGGGCGCGGCCTGTCTCGCCGCCGCGACTCACGCCGACGGAGACGCCGCGCGTCGTCGCGCCGCCTCCGTTCGCGCTGGAGCCGGCGCCCGCGGAGGAGATTGACCTCCTGGAGGAAGGGGAGGTGCTGGAGGAGGGCGAGGTCGTCGAGGACGTGGCGGCTGTTCCCGAGGACTTCGATGGGGGTGTTCCCTCGCCCGGAGTGGCCGTGGCCTCGGCCATGCCGGTGGCTCCGCAGGGGACCGGTGGAGGGACGCAGCCGCCTGGGTTGGCGTCGCGGCAGGGGGGGCCGACTCGGCCTCCGTTTCCTCCGATGGGCGCCGCTTCTTCGGAGCCCGGGGCGCCGGCTCGGGGGGCTTCGGGGGTGGGCGAGGGCATGGGTGTTCCTCCTGGGATGCTCGCGCGGCCATCGGCGCATCCGGGCGCTCCCGTGCCTCCGGGGATGATGGGGGCTCGGCCTCCGTCGTCGCCTGGGCTTCAGTCGGTGGCGGGACCGCCGGGCATGGTGGGGGCGCCGCCTGGACCGGGGGCGTCGATGCCGCCGGAGCGCGCCGGGGGGCGTCCGCCGTCCGCGATGGGACTGCCTGCGGTGCATGGCGCGCCGGGCGTGGGGACTGCTGGTCCGCAGGTTCCTCCGGGGATGCTGGGCGCATCGCCGTCGGCCGCGCCCGGAGGAATGGCTGTTCCACCAGGGATGATGGCGGTACGTCCTCAGTCCGCGACGGGATTGCCCGCGGTGCCAGGGCCACACGGTCGGGTGCCGCCAGGCATGGCGGGCGCACGGCCTCCGTCCATGACGGGTGTACCGGCGGTGCCGGGGCCTCACGGGCCGGTGCCTCCGGGGAGGATGGGCGCACAGCCTCCAGCGATGGTTGGGGCGGGTGCTCCGGTGCCTCCAGGAATGATGGGGCCTCGGCCTCCGTCTGCGACGGGACTGCCGGCGGTGTCGGGACCTCCTGGCATGGCGGGTGGCGCGCCTGGACCTGCTGTGCCAGTTCCGCCTGGGAAGATGGGACATCGTCCGCCGTCCGCGACGGGCTTGCCCGCCGTGCCGGGGCCTCATGGGCCGGTGCCTGCGGGGACGATGGGAGCACGGCCTCCGCCCGCGCCCGGGCCACACGGGCCGGTCCCTCCCGGGGTGATGGGACATCGTCCGCCGTCCGCGACGGGCCTGCCCGCGGTGCCAGGGCCTCATGGGCCGGTGTCACCGGGAATGGTGGGAGCACGCCCCTCGTCGTCGGGCCTGCCTGCGATGCCCGGGCCTCATGGGGGGCCGGTGTCACCGGGAATGATGGGAGCACGGCCTCCGCCCGCGCCAGGATTGTCAGGGGCGCATGGGCCGGTGCCGGCGGGGATGATGGGGGCACGGCCGCCCCCTGCGCCGGGCCTGCCAGTGCCTCACGGGCCGGTGCCTCCGGGGATGATGGGCGCGCGACCACCGTCGTCGCCGGGACTACCTGCGGTGCCGGAGGCTCGCGGGGCGATGCCACCCGGAATGACGGGCGCACCGCCTTCGTCCGTGCACAGGGGGCCCCATGCCCCCGTGGCTCTCGGAGCATTGTCTCCAGAGATGACAGCAGGGGCTCGGGCCGTCGTCGGGCCGGGGAGGCCCCGTCCTCACTCGCCTCACGGGCAGATGCCTCCGGGCGCATTGCCCGTACCTACGGCCGCGGGGGGGCCGCCTGTGGCCCTGCAGGGCGCACCCGCGCCGGGCATGGCGCGGAGCCCGTCGAGCGGACCGCCCGCGCAGGTGTCCCCGACGCCGCCTTCAGGCGTGGTCGCTGCGCATCCAGCGGGCATGCCGTCGCAGCTCCCCAAGGGGATGCCGCCTCCCGTGTCCCTGGGGGATGCACGGCCTGTGGACGCGGACATGCCAGTCCCTGGCAATGCCGCCGCGGAAGCGCCAAGGACCGATGAGCCAGCCGAGGCGCCTCCAGCGGAAGCACGCGTTGTCCCGTCCTCGGCTGCCGCGGATGGAACGGAACCGCCGCTCCGCCTCGAGCAAGACCTGGGGGCTTCGGTACCACCGAGCGGTGTTCCCTCGGCGCCGGACTTCGATTCAAGCCCGATGCCGGTTCCTCCCGGAATGTCGCCCGCGGTTCATCGCGGGCACGGCGTCTCGGCTGCTCCCTTCGCGACTGAAGGACGAGAGTCCCCGGACGAGCGCGGCTTTGACGTGGAGGCCGTTGCCGTCACGGCTCCCGACGTGGTGTCGGCGCCCCCTGTCGCGACCGAAGATGCGTCGGCGGTGGATGTGGAGGTGTCTCCCGAGACGCCAGACCGCACGGATGCCACGGCCATGGTGGAGCCGGTCATTGCCACCGACGCCGCAGTTGGGCCGCAGGCAGTAGACGATGCCGCTGTGGTGACGGCAGCGGACGTCCGTGTGGAGCCGGGGGAGGAGCCGTCGTCCAGCCTCATTCACGACGAACCGAACGCAGATGCAGAGGCCTCGGCAGCAGGCGCGGCCATCGCTGAGTCGGAAGCTGCCCGTGTTGCGAGTCCAGACGCTGAATTGGCACGGCCGGACGACTCCGTTGGGCCAGGTGCGAACGTCGATGCATCGGCCGCAAGGTTCGTTACGGCCCAGCCGAATGCCCCCGGTGTGGCAAGCGCGAGCGTTGATACTCCCGCCGCAACCACCGAGGCCAACTCGGCCAATGAAGGTGTTGCCGTTGCTGAACCGGCCTTGGGACAGCCAGCCAGCCAGGCGGCGACGGTCTCGTCTGACACGGAGATTGCTGCCGCCGCCGTCCTCGTGTCGTCCACGAACGTGGAAGGCTCCGTGGTTCCTGTGCCGGGCGTTGACGCTCGTCCGGCCGCAGAAGTGGCGTCGACCTCCGACCTGACGGATGCGTCAGCTCCAGGGCCGGATGCTGGGACCTCACAGAGCGCGTCCGCCTCTCCAGTTGAGTCGCCGAACGCTGACGCTTTGAGCGCGCCGGGCTCGACGTCGTCCGATGATGTCGCGTCCGCGGATTCGATTCCCGAACCGGAAGGGACTGCGCAACCTCCCAATGTGGAAGCGCTGCCGGGGGCCTCGCAGGTCCACTCCGGTCCAGTCCTCGCGGGAGCATCCGCGGAGGCCGCGTCGCCGTTGGCTTCCACGACGCCAGCCGAGCCCGTCATCGTGGCCGATGCCATTGGCCATTCCACGGCGCCATCCGCTGCAACCGAAACGCTGGCTGGCACGGAGCCTTCCGAAACCACAGCGGCGACCTCGGAACTCACGCGCGATTCATCCTCACCGGCCACGCAGGTGCCAGTCGCGGTCAGCCCGTCTGCGGAGACGACTCCGACTGCCACCGTAGACGCTCCAGCCGCCGTAACGCCGAGCGATGCGCCTGACGGCTCCGCGGAGGCGGCTGCGGCAACCACAGAAACCGAGCCAACTCCGTCCATCGAGTCCGCTCCCGCCGCCATGCCATCCTCGGGCGAAGGGGCCGCGCTGCCCTTCGGCGAGGTGACGCAGCCATTCGGCCTCAAGTTGGACCTGGCGGCCATCGACAGCGAGTCCGACCCGACGGCGGAGGATGCTTCAACAGGCCAGCACGCGGAGACGCCAGCGCAGGACACCCCGGCGCCGCGCAAGGCACGCGGCTTCGTCGTCGCGGAGCATGGCGAACTGCTCACCACCCCCGCTGTCCCCGTGGCCAGCCTCGACGCCACGGCGCCCGCCGCGCATGGCGGCGCTCCCGCGCCCTTCGCCGAGGCACCCGAGTTCACGACTCGACCCGTCGCCCCCATGCCCCGGGCGCCCATTGAGCTGGATGACCTGTCCGGCGCATCCGACGAGCCGATGCAGCTCGCTTCGACGTGGGAGTTCGTGGGCTGGCAGGGCGGCGATGACACGGGCCGCATTGGCCACGTCCCGGAGACGACCTGGGCGGACCGCGGTGTGGACCTCGACGGCCCGGCCATATCGCCCGCGGCGACCGAAGTGCCTCTGGCCTCGGCGTGGGACTTCATCCAGCATCCCTGGCAGCCCTCGGCGGCGGAGCCTTCGGATGTCATCACCACGCTCCTGGCCGCGGCGGCCAGCGCGGCCACGGAGGTGCCCGTGGGTGGCCCTTCCGTGACGGCGGAGCACGTGCTGTCGGCGCTCGACGTCGTGAGTACCCAGGGGGTGCTCGGCAGGGTGGTGCTGGCGTACTGCGCGGGCCGCTTCCAGCGCGCCTTCCTCCTGGGAGAGAGCCTCGGCCTCGCGCGGGTGGGGCATGCTTGGGGGCCGGGCAGCGACAGCGCGGCGGTCGCCCAGCTCAAGGTCGACCTCGAAGCGCCGTCCCTGCTGCACACCGCGATGACGTCCGCGGGTGCCAGCGTCTTCAGCGCACCGGCCTGTTCCCAGGACGAGGCCATCTTCGCCGCGCTGGGCGGGGAGGACGCTTCGCACCTGGCCGTCATCGCCATCCGGAGCCGGGGCCAGGCGGTGGCGTTCATCGTCGCGGACCACGGCGCGGAGCCCATCGCCGCGCCCGCGCTCGATGAACTCACCCGCATCGCGCAGAAGGCCTCCGAGGCCTTCTCCCGTCTCCCCACCCGGAGCGCCTGAGCGCGAGCCGGAGGAGGGGAGACGCAAGAAGGGCTCCGGAGCCAGGTGCTCCGGAGCCCTCTTCACTTCAAGAACGGCGCGTCGCGCTCAACTGCAGCCGCTGGTCGCGCCGCAGTTGCTGCATTTGTAGCAGGCACCGCTGCGCACCATGATGGCGCCGCAGGTGTGGCACGGCGGAGCATCCGCCTGATTCAGCCAGGTGGACCGCTTCGAGGCGTTGGCGTCGGACCGCTGCACCGAAGCCGTCTGCGCGGGCAGGGCTTCCCGCTTCGGCTGAACGTCCACCCGGTCCAGCACCGCGTCCTCTTCCTCGCTCGGCAGGAACTTCAGCTCCAGCCAGCGGAAGATGTAGTCGGTGATGGACTTGGCGATGGGGATGTCCGGGTTGCCTGTGAAGCCGCTGGGCTCGAAGCGGGTGTGGCTGAGCTTGTCGACCAGCACCTTCAACGGCACGCCGTACTGGAGCGCCAGTGACACGCTGGTGGCGAAGCTGTCCATCAGCCCGCTCACCACCGAGCCTTCCTTCGCCATGACGATGAACAGCTCACCCGGCAGGCCGTCCTCGTACATGCCCACCGTCAGGTAGCCCTCGTGGCCGCCGATGGAGAACTTGTGCGTGATGGAGCGGCGCTCGTCCGGCAGGCGCCGGCGGACCGCGCGGGGCTCCGGCTGGATGGCGGGGACGGGCTCGGGGGCCACGGTGGCCTTGGCGGCGCGCGTGTCCTTCACCGTCTCCTTCGACGTGTTCAGCGGCTGCGTCCGCTTGCACCCGTCGCGGTACACGGCGATGGCCTTGAGGCCGCGCTTCCACGCCTCCATGTACGCCTTCTCGATGTCCTCCACCGTCGCGTCCGACGGCATGTTCACCGTCTTGGAGATGGCGCCGGAGAGGAACGGCTGGCAGGCCTCCATCATCTGGATGTGGCCCATCCAGTGGATGCTGCGCTCGCCCTGGGCCGGCTTGAAGGCGCAGTCGAACACCGGGAGGTGCTCGGGCTTCAGGTGCGGCGCGCCCTCGATGGTGTCCTGCTTGTCCAGGTAGCTGATGATGTCCTGGGACTGCGTCTGCGGGTAGCCCAGCTTCTCCAGCGCCAGCGGCACCGTCTGGTTGACGATCTTCAGCATGCCGCCGCCCACCAGCTTCTTGTACTTGATGAGCGCGATGTCCGGCTCGATGCCGGTGGTGTCGCAGTCCATCATGAAGCCAATGGTCCCCGTGGGGGCCAGCACCGTCACCTGGCTGTTGCGGAAGCCGTGTTCCTCACCCAGCGCGAGCGCGCGGTCCCACGCGTCCTTCTGCGCGGCGAACAGGCCCTGGCTCACGCCCTCCGGGGCGATCAGGTACGCGGCCTTGCGGTGCTTGCGGATGACGCCCAGCATCGGCTCCGCGTTCTTCGCGTAGCCAGCGAAGGGGCCCTGCTTCTCCGCCAGGCGGGCGCTCATCGCGTAGGCCTCGCCGCACATCAGCGAGGTAATCGCGCCCGCGTAGTTGCGGCCCGCGGGCGAGTCATACGGCAGGCCGGACGCCATCAGCAGCGCGCCCAGGTTGGCGTAGCCCAGGCCCAGCGGCCGGTAGTCGTGGCTGTTCTTCTCGATGCGCTCGGTGGGGTAGCGCGAGTTGCCGACGATGATCTCCTGCGCCATCAGCAGGATGTCGACCGCATGGCGGAACGCCGTCACGTCGAAGTCGCCGTCGATGGTGCGGAAGTGCATCAGGTTCAGGGACGCCAGGTTGCAGGCCGAGTCGTCCAGGAACATGTACTCCGAGCACGGATTGGACGCGTTGATGCGCGCCGTCGTCGAACACGTGTGCCAGCTGTTCACCGTGGTGTCGAACTGCATTCCCGGGTCGCCGCACAGGTGCGCGGCCTCGGAGATCTCCCGGAACAGCTCGCGCGCCTGATAGGTGTCCAGCGGCTGGCCATCGCGCACCGACCGCGTCGTCCAGGTGGCGTCATCCACCACCGCCTTCATGAACGCGTCGGTGACGCGCACCGAGTTGTTCGAGTTCTGGAAGAACACCGACGAGTACGCCTCGCCGTTGAAGGACGGGTCGTAGCCGGCCTCGATGAGCGCCCAGGCCTTCTTCTCCTCGCTCGACTTGCAGCGGATGAACTCGAGGATGTCCGGGTGCTCGGCGTTGAGGATGACCATCTTCGCCGCGCGGCGCGTCTTGCCGCCGCTCTTGATGACACCGGCGAAGGCGTCGAAGCCGCGCATGAACGACACCGGGCCGGAAGCGGTGCCACCGCCCGCCAGCAGCTCCTTGCTGCCGCGGATGGTGGACAGGTTGCTGCCCGTGCCGCTGCCGTACTTGAAGAGCATGCCCTCCGTGCGCGCCAGCGTGAGGATGGAGTCCATGTTGTCCTCCACGCTGTTGATGAAGCACGCGGAGCACTGGGGCTGCGCCTCCACGCCAACGTTGAACCACACGGGCGAGTTGAAGGACGCCTTCTGGCGCAGCAGCAGGTGCGTCAGCTCCGCGTGGAATGCCTCGCGGTCCGCGTCTCGCGTGAAGTAGCCACCTTCCACACCCCACTGGGTGAGGGTGTCCACCACACGCGCCACCAGCTTGCGCACGCTCGTCTCACGCTCCGGCGTGCCCGGCGTGCCGCGGAAGTACTTCGACGCCACGACGTTCGTCGCCAGCATCGACCAGGACTTCGGCACCTCGATGTTCTTCTGCTCGAAGACGGCCTTGCCATCCTCGCCGGTGATGCTGGCGCTGCGGTATTCCCACGCCAGTTCATCCGCGGGATCCACGCCGGGTGTCGTGAAGAAGCGCTCCACCGTCAATCCCGTCGCCGCCACGCGCGCCTTGCGCCCGCCGCGCCGCTCCTTCCCGGTCACCGTGGACTTCGAGCTCAGCTCTTTATCCATGTCGCCACCCTCCGCGAGTTCACTGCGAGTTCTGGTGCAAAATTTGCAAAACGCTAACGTCGCGAGATCCCGATGGTTCCGATGGATCAGCCCGACGCGAAACGCGGGTGACATCAGAGGGGATTCGCGACGACGAAGCAGGGGCGCGCCCGGCCCCTCGGCTGTTCTTGGGAGATGCCCGCCAGACTGCCGGACGAGGCCATGGATAGACGCCTGTAGCACCTCCGTCAAAGATTCTATCGATACAACAAATGGTATCCGTCAAAATCATACCCACCACGAATTGTGTACAGTCGTGAAGTGGGGTCCGGTGTCTGCCTGCCTGCCCTGCTGCTACTGCGTTCAGCGCGCGCGCCCGATCTAGAGGGCCGCGCCTGCTCTGGCAACACATGCTTTGCAGTGCCTGAATCCAGATGGCGAGCCATGTATCGTCACTTCGAGCCAAGCGAGCGTGATCACTGGGAGACGTTTGCTGTGAGTCTGTGCACGACTCGGGCGGGGGCAACCGTGCTGATCCGCAAGGGGTGGTGGATCAGCGCCGTTGGCGGTCCGTTGGTGAACGCGGCCATCGATTTTGGGCCGGACGCGCGTTAGGAGGCGGACATGGCTCCTCCCTACCAGCGCCACGTCTTCGTCTGCACCAACCGCCGCCCGGACGGAAATCCCAAGGGGTGTTGCGCCTCCAAGGGCGCGGAGGAGGTCCGCGCCGCGTTCAAGGCGGAGCTCGACAAGCGGGGCCTCAAGGGGAGCATGCGCGCCAACGCGGCGGGATGCCTGGACACGTGTAGCTTCGGTGTCGCCGTCGTCGTCTATCCGGAAGGCACCTGGTATGGCGGCGTCAAGGTGGAGGACGTGAAGGACATCGTCGAGCAGCACCTGATGGAAGGCCGCCCCGTGGAGCGCCTGCTGATGCCCTTCTCCCGCAAGGCCGTCACCTCGGGCTGAAGCGAGCTTCTCGGCATTAACCCGAATTCGTCGACGCCTGCCTCTGTCTGCGTGAACCCGCAGACGAGCCGCGTGGAACCTCTGTCGAGAAGCCCGGGCGCCCTTGCACCGGGCTTGGGCTCGGCATGTGTCCAGCGCGGTGAGGAGCACATGCATGCGTCGCAGTTGGTGGGCCTCTGGCCTGATCGCCACCGCCTTGTCCGTGGCTGGCTGTGATTCCCAAGTGCCGTCGTCTCACGTCCGGGACATGACGGCGTTCCACGATGCGGCCCTGGCCGCGGAGTGGGCCGTGGGCGTCGCGTACTCGGTGGGGACGCGCGTCACGTATGAAGGGCGCCTCTACGAGTGTCGCCAGCCGCACACGTCCCAGGCGGACTGGACGCCGGTGGCGGTGGCCGCGCTGTGGTTGGACCTGGGGCCCGCGGGTGGGGGTGAGCCGGACGCGGGCAGCGGCGGAACGGACGCGGGCACGGGCGGGGACGTCACGGCGCCCACCGTGGGCTTGAGTGCCAGTGCCTCGCGCATCAGCGCCGCGGGGGCGTTGAGCCTGACGGCCACGGCGACGGATGACGTGGGCGTGACGCGCGTGGAGATTCTGGAGAACGGTACCGTCGTCGCCACCGGCTCGCAGTTCAGCCGGGTCTTCAGCGGTTGGGAGCAGAACGGCACGTATGTCTACGCGGTGCGCGCCCATGACGCCGCGGGCAACGTGGGGACCACCACGCTCACCGTCGTCGTGGAGATTCCGGGTGGCCCGCCGCCGGGAGGAAAGCGCATCGTCGGCTACTTCACCGCGTGGGGTATCTACGCGCGCAACTACCACGTGTCCAACGTGCCGCCGTCCAAGCTCACGCACATCAACTACGCGTTCTCCAACATCTCCGGGGACGGACGCTGCATCCTCGGCGACCCGTTCGCGGACATCGACAAGAGCGGCGGCTGGCCGGGGGAATGGGACCCTGGTCAGCTGCGCGGCAACTTCCGCGCGTTCAAGGAGATGAAGCGGCAGCACCCGCACCTGAAGCTGCTCATCTCCGTGGGCGGCTGGTCCTGGTCCACGCACTTCTCCACCGTGGCGTCCTCGCCTGCCTCGCGCGCGGCCTTCGTGAAGTCCTGCGTGGACCTCTACATCCGTGGCCAGTACCCCGGTGTGGACCCCGTCAACGGCGAGGGCGTGTTCGACGGCATCGACATCGACTGGGAGTACCCGGTCGGCGGCGGCCTGCCAGGCAACAGCAACAGCCCCGCTGACAAACAGAACTACACGCTGCTGATGCAGGAGTTCCGCAGTCAGCTCAACGCCGTCACCACGCAGACGGGCAAGCCGTACCTGCTCACCATCGCCACGGGCGCGTCACCGGACCTGCTGGAGAACAAGCAGGAGACGAAGAAGCTCTCCGACGTGCTCGATTGGATCAACGTGATGTCCTACGACTACCACGGGGCCTTCGAGAGCACGGTGAACTTCCACTCGGCGCTCCATCGCGTCACGGGGGATCCGGGCGCGGCCACGGGCTTCTACACGGATGGCTCGGTGTCGAAGATGCTGGCGCTGGGCGTTCCGCCCGCGAAGATTGTCGTCGGCGTGCCCTTCTACGGCAGGGGTTGGGGCGGCGTGCCCAACACGAACAACGGCCTGTTCCAGAGCGGCGTGCCCACGCGCGGCACCTGGGATGACGGCTCGTCGGGCCTGACGGGTGTGTTCGACTTCAAGGACATCAAAGCCAAATACGAGCGTGCCGGTTCCGGTTACACGAAGTTCTTCCACCCGGAGGCGAAGGAGGCCTACGTCTACAACCCTGCCACGGGCATCTGGATTGGGTATGACGACGTGCAGAGCATCAACGCCAAGGCGGACTACATCCTGAACAAGAACCTGGGCGGCGCGATGTTCTGGGAGTTGAGCGGTGATGACGGCTCGCTGCTCGATGCGCTGGCACGGAAGCTGCGCTGAGTTTCTGACAGGCATTGTCAGCGTCTCGTGAAGCCATACGCCGGGGGACTTCTGTTCCCCGGCGTCATGGCGTTAGGGTTTGCCGCATGTCCTTCGCGGCAGCCGTCCTGCTGGTGGCGCTCTCCAGCTCTTCCGTGGCCGCCGAGCCGTGGACCGCCGTCGTCCGGGTGGTGTCAGACGAGGACACCGCCTTGCTCGTGCGAGTGCGGGGGCAGAGCAGCGACCTGCCCGTGCGTCTCGTGGTCTCGTCCGGAGCGCCGCTCGGAGCGTCTCGCGAGGGCCCATGGCTCGCGGCGGAGCGGCTGGCCGGGCGCCATCAGGCCCGCGCTGTCCTCTGGTTCGTGCGAGAGGGCAGCGACGTTCGCGTCCAGGTGGCCGAGTTCGACAGCCGGCGTCTGTTCTCCCGGGCCGCGCGGATGGGGCCGTCGCCAGGCTCCCTGGAATGGTCCACGGGGGCGGAGGCGCTGGCGCTGGCTGCTCGCTCCGCACTGCGCGCGGTGGAGGCCGGCGCGCCGCTGGGGGACGTGGTGGAGTTGGCGCCGCCGCGACATGCGCCGAACGGCGAGGGGACTGACACCGTGGCGGGGCATCGCATCGAGGATGCGGCCTCCAGTGATGGGACCACGCCGCGGACGCCCTCGACCAAGGGCGCCGACGTTGCGCTCGCGGAGGAAGGGGGCTCGGCTTCCGTGCGGGAAGGCGTGACGTCACCTCGCGAGGGCCCGCGGCCCGCCTTGGCCGAGGCGCACCCAGCGCGCCAGACGTGGCTCACGTTGGGGGGCCATGCCGCGCTGGACGGGTACACGCGCACGGGCCACCAGGGCGTGGTGGTGGGCGTGGGATTGCAGCCGGGCCGGTGGCGGCTGCGGGCGCAAGTCCTGGCGAGTGTGCCGGCCCGGCTTCGCGATGCCCGGACGGAGTTGACGCTGGGGCAGCACGCGGCGTCGGTGTGGGCGGGGCTGCCCTGGGCGGCGGCGGAGCGACTGGACGTG
Organism: Myxococcus xanthus; assembly: GCF_013116825.1. Lineage (GTDB taxonomy): Bacteria > Myxococcota > Myxococcia > Myxococcales > Myxococcaceae > Myxococcus > Myxococcus xanthus_B. The sequence goes on along the minus strand of NZ_JABFNS010000104.1, from coordinate 19,930 downwards.
GAGGCGGGGCTCGGCGCGGGCGTGGTGGTCTTCACCCGCCGGACGCAAGCGCTGACGGAGGAGGTGCAGGCTGCGCCTCCGGGCACGATGTTGGCTCTGCTCCTGGGCCCCGAGCTCCGGGCCCGCTGGTGGATGGGGGCGCGTGTCGGCCTGGAGGCGAGCATGGCCGCGGAGCTCCTCCTGGGACGGCCCGAGCTTCGCTACGCCATCGACGGAAACTTCGTTTCACGCGGTGCGGGTTGGGCCGTTCGCCCCCGGCTGGGGTTGGCGATGGTGGTTTTTCTGTGCGCGCCGATGACCCGATGGGCCCGGTGCCGTCCTCCATGGCGACAATGAGGAGCTCGGGCTCACACGCAGCGGAACCACGTCGTGCGGCGGAAGACCCTCGCATCCAGGCCGCCATCCAGGGCGAGCGAGAGGCAACCGGCGCTTTGTTGATGGAGCTGCTTCCCCGGGTTCGCAATCTCGTGCGCTACCTGGTCCGCGGGGATGTGGACGTGGAGGACATCGCCCAGGAGGCACTCATCGCCCTGGTGCGGGGGCTGCCGTCGTACCGCGCTGAAGGCCGCTTCCAGTCCTGGGCGGACCGGGTGGTGGCGCGGACGACGTTCGCATGGCTGAAGCGCTCCCGAGGCCGGGGGGCCCAACACGCGGATGCGCCGGTGGAGCTGGTCGCGGTTCCCTCCGAGGATGCCCTGCCGGACGAGTATGTCCATCGCCGTCACATGGTGACACTCCTGGATCGGCTTTCGAATGAGCAGCGGCATGCACTGGTGTTGCACCACGTGCTGGAGTTGAGCGTGCCGGAGATTTCGACGGAGCTGGGTATCCCCTTCGAGACGGTGCGCAGCCGGCTCCGCTTGGGGCGGACGGCGCTGCGCTCGCTGGCGGCGGAGGGCGACGGAGGGGAGGAGCGGGGATGAGTGACTTCAGGGAAGAGGGGGATGACGCCCTGAATGCGCTGCTCCTGCCCTTGGACGAAGGCGCGGGGCCGGCCCGACGCATCTCCCGGGAACGGTCGGCCCGGATGGTGCTGACCGCGTTGGAGGCAGGCGCGTTGGTGGCGCCGCCCGCGCCCCGGCCACGCGGCAAGCGGCCTCCCGTGTGGTTGATGGCGGGAGCGCTCCTCGTCGCGGGCGCCGCCGCGGCCGCGGTCTGGAGCTTCACACGCCCGAGCCGGGCGTCGACGTCGCAGGTGGAGTCGTCCGCGCACACGAGGCCCCTGCGGTTGGGCACGGCGTCACCACTGCGCGGCAGCGGTGCGGTTGACGCGGCCCCCTCGCGGTCGGATGCCGTGTCAGACGAGGCTCCTCCCGAAATGCCGGTGGTGCCTGCCGCGTCCATCGCTGATGCCGGCGGAGCGGCTGACCCGGTGCGTCCGCGCGCGCCACCAGCCTCCGTGAAGTCGGCTGCTCCGGAAGACCTCTTGCTCAAGGCCAATGGGCTCCGTTCCGAGGGGCGGTGGAAGGAGGCCGAGGCGCTCTACCTGCGCGTCATCCGCGCCGAGCCCTCATCGCTCGCGTCATACGTCGCGCGCGTCGCCTCGGGCTCGCTTCGGCTGGAGCACCTGGGGGACGCGCGAGGCGCCCTGCGTCAGTTCAAGGCGGCGCTTCGCATCCAGCCGCGCGGTGTGCTCGACCAGGAGGCGCAGCACGGCATCGCCGAAGCGCACCGTGTTCTCGGCAACCGGGACGCGGAGCGCAGCGCGCTGGAGTCGTTCCTCTCCACCCATCCGGATTCGCCGCTCGTGCCGTCAGCTCGCGCGCGCGTTCGGGAACTCACCGCGCCATGAACAGGCGATGGACGTTGGCGGTGCTCCTGGCGGCGTCGATGGGACGCTGCACCCGCGGCGACCTGGTGGCCACCGTCCAGTCGCCGGACGCAGGACACGTGGGCTCCTCGGTGGATGCCGGTGGGCTCGATGGCGGTGAGCCGCCTGCCGACTGGGAGGCGTACTGCGCGGGGCGCGGGCCTCCCATCGTCGTGGGTGATGCCGATACCGATTCGCAGGTGTGTAGTGGACGTCTGGCGGAGCAGACCTTCCGTCACGCGCTGTGCACCTGCGAGGGGCTCGCCCTGGGCGCGCCCTTCGAAACGGACGCCTTTCACGGCACCTCGGGGCGGTATCAGCCAGGGGGCGCGGGGGGCGATGTCGGGGTGAATGGCGCGCTATCGGCCAATGACGCGGTGTCGGTGGGAGGCTCGTTGAGGATTGGCGGTGCGGGCGGCGCCCAGCTCGGGCAGACGTTCCGCGTGGGTGAGGCGTTGCACTGCGGTGGTCCGCTGACCGGCAACCCAGTCTCGGCCACCGTCGCGGGAGACGCCCGCGTACGCGGTGACGTCGCGTTGCCCGCCTTCAGCGTCGGCGGCGTGCTCAGGGTTCCAGCGGGCCACGTCCTGGGGCCGGTGGACGCGGCCGAGGTCCGCCGCGAGCCCGTGGACCCAGTCATTCCCTGTGCGTGTGATGCGGCGTCCCAGGTGGATGTCTCCGGGCTCATCGCCCGGCACGTGGTTGACAATGACAACGCGGCCATCGGCCTCGACGCCACGGCGATGGAGGGCATCGAAGGCGAACGCGCGCTGGAGCTGCCGTGTGGTCGCTTCCACCTGACGCGCATCACCGGCACCGGCCGCGCCACGCTGAGGATTCGCGCGCGCACGGCGCTCTTCGTCGAGGACGTCGTCGACCTGGGCGAAGGACTGTCCGTAGACGTTCAGGCGCCTGGCGCGCTGGACCTGTTCCTCGGGGGCGCCGTCGCGGTGGCGGGACCGCTCTCGTTGGGGTCCACCGCCACGCCTTCTCGCGTGCGAGTGTACGTCGCGGGCTCGAACGTGCTGGCGCTGTCAGCGGGCAGCATCCTCGCGGGCAATCTCTATGCGCCCCGCGCCGTACTCAGCCTGAGCGGGGGCGCCGAGGTCTTCGGTTCCGTGTTCGTCCGTCAAGTCGAGGCTTCCGGCCCGCTCCGATTGCACTACGACGCAGACATCCGCGATGCGGGCGCCGAGTGCACAGGCGATTGAGGTGCACGCCACCAGCCCGGCGTATCCGTGCCAAACCTCCGTCGTTTGTGCGAAGGCCCTGAGCCCCGGAGTCCCGCGTCGCGCGCGCAGGGGCGGCGGCTCGATGCTCCTGTTCACCGCATTATCCGGACTGCACCCCCCGGGTGGCTGGTGACGTGCGTGTAGGTCTCCAGCTTTGCGCCGTTGTTCGCGAAGGGGAGGCTGCACATGAAGCGGGAAGTGAAGGCCGGCATCGCCGGACTGCTGTTCGGGTCCATGCTGGTCGGCTGCGGGGTGGCGCCGGACCAGGAAGCGCAGGGCGAAGTGGAGGAGATGACGGCGGAGGCGACGTCGAGCGCCGAGACCGGGCTCGATGAACACCATGGCTACTCGACGCCCGTCGCGGTGGCGCGTTACGGCCCCGCGGTCGCGTACGGTGACGGCAAGTACTTCGCGGTCTGGACGGACGTGCGGACCGGCGGCATCTACGGCACCCGGGTGAAGCCGGACGGCACCGTGCTCGACCCGGAGGGCATCCGCATCAACATCGGTGACGACAATGGGGTTCGGCCCGCCATCGCCTTCAACGGGAAGTACTTCTTCGTCGTCTGGGAGAGCCGCGATGGTGTCGACGGGGTGCGGGTGAAGCCGGACGGCACCGTGGTGGGGCCGGTGTTCCGCGCCATCCAGACGGATGAGTCCTTTGGCCCGGTGCGCGTGGCCTGCTCTCCGAAGATCTGCCTGGTGACGTACACCATCTCCGGTGACGAAGAGACGGTCATCTTCTTCACGCGGGTGACGAAGGATGGCGTCGTCCTCTCGACGGCCGACCGCACGCTCAGCGCCTTCCCCAACTTCGCGTACGACGCGTCGTCGACCTGGAACAACAGCAAGAAGGAGTTCCTGGTCGTCTGGTCCGACGAGCACGGCCAAGGCCCGGAGCACGCGGACATCTACGGCAACAGGGTGAAGGAGAACGGCACCATCCTCGACGGCACCGGCTTCCCCATCTCCCAGGCGGAGGGCGCCCAGTCGACACCTGACGTGGAGTGGACGGGCAAGAACTACCAGGTGGTCTGGTCCGATGACCGGAATGGGAACCCGGATATCTACGGCACGCGTGTCAGCGGGCATGGCACGGTGAAGGCCCCCGACGGCATCCCCATCTCCACTGCCGCGGGCGCGCAGACCGAACCGCGAATCGCCCACCACAACAACAAGTCCCTGGTCGTCTGGGACGACAGGCGCGACGGCCCGCACAGCGTCTGGGGGGCGCGGTGGGGCGAGGATGGGGATGTGTGGGACCCCTCGGGCTTCCCCATCTCCACCGGGGACCAGCCCCAGGAGTACCTGCCGGATGTCGCCTACGGGGGCGGCAAGTTCTTCGTTGTCTACGCGGGCCAGGAGACGTTCGACCCCTTCGAACCGCACTTCATCCTGGGCACGCGGGTGACGCACCAGGCCGCGTTGAAGGACGTGCCCGCCCTGCCGCTCATCCACGAACGCTGATGCATTGATGACGACTGTCTCGCCCGTGGTCGGTCACCGCGCGGACTGCTGCTGAGGGGCCGTGTGCCTTACGGTGCCTCGCCGCGTGCGAGGCTGAATTTCCTGGACGCACGGGCTGGCGCATGCGCGCTGGCCCGGGCCTTGCGCGCGGACTCAGTGGTTCAGGCCGAGCTCGCGGTTCTCCAGCGACGTCAGCCGGGCGGAGTCGTACACGCTCCGGAGGGCGGGGTTGGAGATGCTCTCCCCGAAGAGCTGATGGAACGGAATGGCATCCTGCGGATCATCCGGCTTCTTCTTGAGCGCCTCCGTCACCCAGTTCTGAATCTGGTCGATGGTGAGGTCCTGCAACTGGCCCAGCCCCGGGATGCTCGAGGTGGGGAGCAGGTCCTTGAGCTTGAAGATCAGCCCCGCCATACCCTCGACGGCCTCGTTGCGCTTGTTCAGCTCCTCGACGGAGAGGAGGAAGCCTCCCTCGATGGCGCCTACGAGGCTGCCCATGGACCGTGCCAGGCGCTGCGCATCCTGCGACGGCGGATTGGCGCGCGCCTCCGCCTCCAACTGCGCCTGCATGTCACCCAGCTTCGAGGTGATGAACGAGTGGAACGCCTCCTGGCCCTCGAAGGAAGGCTCGGTGAAGAGCGTCCGGGTGAAGAACTCGGACAGCTTGCCCGCGCCCGCGCTTCCAATGGAGCCCGAGGCGTCGCTCGCCGCGGCGAGAATCGCGTCCGCGTGCTGTGTGAAGAAGCGCGCCGCCGCCGCGCGGGATTCGGGGTTGTCTCCCAGGTGCCCGATGCTGTCCATGAACAGCTTGATGGACTCCGGCGTGGCGGGCTGGATGGCGCTGGCCGCGTCCAGCAGCTTTCCAAGCGCCTCCGTGCCGCCGCCGATGATGGGGTCGTTGATGTTCTTGAGGACGTGGCCCAGGGCGTCCGGGTTGTTCTTCAGGAACTCCTGGAGCTTGTCCGGCGGCAGGCCCGCCAGCGCCGTGGCGATGGCCACGGCGCGCGCCGGGTCCGCCGGGTTGCTGGCCGTCATGATTTCCAGTTCGCGCTGCGCGTAGGCGGTGATGAGCTCCGGGTTGCCCGTGCCGGCGATGACCTTCGCCAGCGTCTCGTGCGTCTCACCGCCCCAGGAGCCCGCGCCATGGGAACCGACGGCCGCCGTCAATTCGTCGAGCGTGACGGCGCCCGACCGGTAGGCCGCGTCGAGGGCAGCGGAGAGCACCGGCAGATCCTCTTCGCGGGCCTTGTCGAGCAGTTGTCCCGCCGCGGGCCCGTATTGGAAGAGGCGATCCATGAAGGCCGCTTGCTGCGCCGGGTCGGGATGGGCCTTCAGCCAGTTCGTGAGATACGACGGGTCCTGCCGGTTGGTGGCGTCCACCAGCGCCTGCTCCGCAGACGCCTGCTGCTCGGGCGTCAGCGCCGGTGTCGCCACCGCGTTCGTGTTGAGGGCCGCCACGGTGTTTCCGAGGGCACCCTGCGCGCGTCCACGCGGAGCAGTACCCTGGAAGGCGTCCGCGTTTCGCTGCGTCTGGTATTTGACTGAGGACGTCGTCGCCGTGGGCGTACGGGCCTGGGTCGGCTCCGCGTCCTTCTGGAGATTCGAGCCGAGCTTCGAGGGAGCGCGCCGGTCGATTCGGGGAGACATACACACACCTTTCGCGGGAACGACATGAATGTCGGAGGCACCGGGATTGTCGGCCCTGACGCGAACATGTTGCGTCAGGTGTTGTGACAGCCCGGTGCCTTCACCCCGAAACTGGATGTGTCGCGTCACCCGGTGGGCTTCAGGGAATGCGCTCCCACGCGTCCTGCCAGTTCAAGCCCGTGCCCGGCGCGTAATGCAGCGCGGAGCCCTTGCACCAGCCGGAGTAGGGGAAGGGCTTGCAGCGATAACGCAGTCCGTCGGTGCCCCGCACCACGGTGCCCGCGGCATAGCCCTCAATCCCAGACGGATAGACGGGCTCGCCACCGCCACCGGGCGGCGGCTTCATGATGTCGACCTGGAAGGTGTAGCCCGTCTCACGCGCATAGACGCGGTTGCCCAGCGCGTCCTGCACGGGATTCACGCGGCCCGCTGCGTCGAGCACGCCGACCTGTACGTGGCTGGACGCGCCGTTCACTCGCTGCGCCAGCGCATGAATCCACTGGGCCGCCGGCGTGGCCGTGGCCAGGGGATGCACATGGGATTCGGCGTCAGCGCCTTGCGCGTCGAACACGCGCAGCGTCACCGAGCTCCCCGCGGGAAGGTCTTCACGCGCCTGCACCTGGCCCAGCTCCTTCCAGGACGAGGGCGGCGGCGGGGTGTTGCTGAACTTCACGTCGGTGCAGGCGTAGAAGGCCTCCGGGCTGTCCGAGCGCTGCCAGATGCCGTAGATGACATGCGCGCCCGTCTTCCCTTGAGGGAAGGGGCAGTTGAGCCGGTAGCGGTTGTTCTGGGCGGAGACGTGGGTGATGGAGCAGAAGGGATTCGCTTCCAGGTCCGACCACTTGAGCGGGAGCGCCGGGTTGTAGCCCTCGCGCGTGACGTAGAGGCGGAAGTAGCCGGTGGCGTGCACGGCGGTCGCGTGGAAGACGAACTCGAAGCGGCCCTGGGCGTCCGGAGTGATGAGCGTGGAGGGCCAGTCCGTGCGCGCGAGGTCCAGGCCCCGGTGGCTTTCATTCGCGGCGCTGCAGAGCTTTCCGTCTGGAATGATGTCGCGGTGCCTGTCGTTGGCGTTGCCCTGCCGCACGCCATTCCAGTCGTAGAGCGCCTGCGTGCCACCGGCCTGGATGAGCGCCTTGCACGCGTCGGACTTCGGCGTCTCCGGCCCTTCCTTGAAGCAGCTGTAGACGCGGCTGAGGGGTACTTCCATGGAGCCATGCGCCAGGGCCACGCTGGCGCACAACATGGACACGACGGCGAGCGACGCGCCGAGACACCGCTGCACTGCTGAGGTCATCCCTTCCTCCTGTGGTGTCAGGAGGGAGGACGCGGCCCCTGAAATCGGGTCAACGGCCTAGAAGGCCTTCCACGCCATCAGGAGCTTGGAGGCGACTTCCGAGGTGATGAGCGGCAACACGCCGCCCCCGCCGACGATGTTGACGATTTCCGACATGGACCCGCGGCACACACCGCCCCACGCGGGCTGCCGCGCCAGGCCCACGGAGGCATAGGCGGAGTAGTCCACGAAGAAGGACGTGGGCAGCACGGTGCCGTTGGGCTCGCAGAGCAGGTGCTCCTCGGGCGGCGAGTCCACCACCTCCTGCACCACGAAGCCTCCGCCCGCCGTGTCCGCCGCCGTGCGCGCGCACAGCTCCGCCCACGTCATCGGCGCGCCATAGGCCGCCTGTACCCGCTCCGTGTAGGGGACGGTGCCCGCGGAGCGGCCCAGGAAGACGGCTCGGCCGCCATAGTCCCAGGCCCGCTTCAGCACGAAGCGCGCCGGCGTCGCGGCGACCAGGGCCACCAGGTCCTCCACGCGTTCGCCGTCGGGGCCCTGCGTCGGGCCGGGCTGGAACGTTCGCGTCCACGGCACGGACGCGCGCACCGCCTCCAACTCCTCGTCGGTGAGTCGCGCGGCTTCGGCCAGGGCGGGCTCGGCCAGGGCCTGCGACAGGCGGGCGAAGGTCAGCTTCACCTCCACCTGTGAGGCGGGGGGATTGAGGAACACCGCCTTCTTGCCGGGCACGGTGCCCAGGAAGTCCTCGACCCAGGGGGAGGGGGACTCCTCCAGGCGCCGGACGAAGAGGTGCCGGTACACCAGGTCGTATTTCTTGCCGTGGGCCACGAAGGCGTCGTCACCGGACACCTCGTCCGGATGGACCAGGTCCGCGTCCGCGCCGAACTCGCGGAAGCGGTCGCACAGCCAGCGCAGCTCCGTGATTTGGGCGTCGTTGCGGCGGCACAGCAGGGCCACCGTGTCCGGCATCCGGCCGTTGCGCTCGGCCGCGTATCCGTCCAACAGCGCCCGGTACAACGCCAGCGCGTTGCTGCCGTTGAGCGACAGCAGGGCGTGCAGGGACTTCTCCGGATAGCGGAAGTAGCGGCCCACCACCTCGATGAAGGTGCGGGCCGCGATGTCGGAGTACCCCTGCATGGCGGGGATGGTGGCGTTGACCTCCAACGCCCACGGCGTGCCGCCCGCGACGAAGTAGTCCACGCGCGTGGTGGCCAGCCGGGTGGACTGGCGCCAGGTGCGCTCGGCGAGCACACGCTCGAGAGGGGAGAGGGCGCCCAGCAGGGACTCCGCGTCCGCGCCCTGGAGTTGCGCCTGCGCCATCTTCACCGTGGCGGAGGACAGGCGGGCGGACAGCTCCGAGCGGCGGCGAATCTCCGCGGCGTCCAGCACCACGGGCGTGGCGGTGATGGGGATGGGGTGGGTGGTCCCGTCCGGTCGCGTGACGGCGAGGCCCCGCTGATAGGCGATTCGCGCCAGGTCGGGCGCGATGTGGCGTGCCTGGCTCCGGAGCGCGTCGATGAACTCTTGCACGAAGTCGTGACCTCGATGGTACGCCCGGGCGTCTTCCGGGCGGCGCGCACCCTACGCCTGGACGGTGCCACCGGTCCACGGGCCCGATGCCTTCCGTCGAAGCAGGACACTTCCCCGGTGGCCTTTGGCCGCCCGCCGGGCCTGGGACCGGCCGCTCCGGGGCACACCCGGGCAGCGGCGCTGGAAAAGTGCTTCAGTTGCTCTTGTTCCCAAGTTGCTGTTGTCCGTTCGCGGGAGGCGCTGTTTCCTGGCGAGTGTTGCGTGAGACAGTCTGACTTGCGCGAACGGTCTGTCTGGCTTACAACCGTAGACGCCGTTCGACCGGGAATGCCCTGACGTGAGTCGCTCCACCTTTCACCAGCCCGTGAGTTCCGTCTGGTCGCGCCGTCTGGCGCTGCCGTTCGCGCTCATGTGCGTGCTGGCGTACATGGGGAGCGTGATGCACTTCGCCCTGGTTCAGCACGCCACGTGCCTGGAGCATGGTGAGGTGATGCACGTGGAGGCCGGTGACTCCCACGGCGCCGGTCACGTCGAGGCGTCCTTCGACGATGTGCGGCTCGCCACCAGGAGCACGGAGGCGGACTCCCACGGCTCCGACGCCCACTGTGTCCACGCCTTCGTCCGGCGGGAGGCTCCGCCTCCGCAGCAGGACACGCCGTCCCTCCTGGTCGCGCCCGCTCGCTCCGAGCCCGCGCTGGCGGTGTTCCGCTTCCACGCGGAGCCCGTCGCCCGTCTGCACCTGGCTCCCAAGGCGTCTCCGCCCCGCGCGTGAGGCCCGGGAGTTTGCTCGCTCAGGCGGCCTGTCGCGCCGTGTGAGGTTGCCCGTTCGCTAAAGCCAGACAGACTCCGTCCGCTCCGCGCGGGCTGTGAGTCATTGCGGCTTTGCGCCCACGGCGGCTGAGTTGTCTCACGGCGCCCGTGTTTCGTGCTCCGCGCACGCCCCTTCCATTCCCACGCATCCGTGGCGGCCCCTCCATGTCCTGAGGGTGTCCGTTGCTGGCGCGCGGGCGTGGCACACCCGCAGTCCAATCCCGTGGAGTCGCACCATGACCAAGAAGCTCCTTGCCGCGTTCCTGCTGTCCACCGCGCTCGTCTCCGCCGGCTGCGGCGACGACCATCCCGAAGAAGAGGGCGTCGACGCCGAGGCGTGCATGCACCTCCAGGATGGGCCCGCTACCTCCGTCATCGCCAACCTGGCGACCAACAACCCGCCCCCCGAGATTCGCGCTGACCACCGCCGCTACGACATCACCCTGATGACCGGCTCGGAAGGGAATCGGGGCATCGTGGCCTTCGCCGCGAGCGAGGCCGCTGACTACGTCATCTACACCAACGCGGACGTGCCCCTTTCCGTCACCACCGCCAGCGGCGGGGCGGTGGAAATCGAAGAGAGCACCAGCAGCTCCACGGGCTGCACCGACATCAAGGGCCGCCACGTCGTGCCGCTCACGGTGGGCACGCACTTCCTGACCTTCGGCCCCACGTCCGTGACGACTGTCGGCGTCCTCGTCGAGGAGTCGCACGGCGACCACGGCCACGAGCACTGACGCTGTTCCCGGGCCCCTGGCCCGTTCACCCGGGGGCCGGTGCTCCAGTGCCGGCCCCTCGTTCCCCCGAAGAGAGAAGACCATGGGTTCCTTCCAGCAGTTCCTGACGGACAAGAACATCCCCTCCGAGAAGCTCCTCCGCCTGTCGCGACAGCTCGAGTCCTACGGCTCCGAGGGCCGCACCCTCCTGAAGAAGCGGAGCGCCCGTCGCCGTGACAAGGACGCGCAGGGCAAGAGCTACGAGTCGCTGTCCATCGGCAAGCCGAAGAGCGGCCGGGGCATCAGCGCCCAGCAGCTCCAGGCCGCGCTGGGAGACCTGCCGCTGACGGCCAGCGTGCGCGGGAAGCTGGTGCGCGCCGTCAACGCGGTGCTGGGCAAGCAGGGCGCAAGCTCGGTGGACGCGCCCGCGCTCTTCGGCGCCAGCCCCGTGCGCCGCGGCGCCACGGCGAAGAAGTCCGCGAGCTGAGCGGAGCGCGCGCCCATGTCCGGCCATGCCATGTCCACCGTGATTCCCTGCGAGCTTCGACGCGAGGGAGACCGGCTGTTCGACGTCTCCATGTGGTGCCTCGGGCGGGATGTCCTCTGCCCGGCGGGGAACCTCCTCGTTCGACGAGGACTCGTGCGCCACGCGCGCCCCGAAGGCGCGGAGGGACAGAGCCCCTACACGGTGGGCCTTCCGGATGGTGGGCGCCTGACGCTGTGGGGCTTCGGCGCGCTGTGTGAGCGCGGCGAAGCCATCTTCGTCCCCCGGGCGGGCTTCGCGCCCGTCCTGCTGGAGGAGGTGCCGGGCCGTCTTCCGTTTCGCGCGGAGGCGCTGGGCCCGGCGCGCTTGCCAACCACGGGACACGAGCGGCGGGCGCTGCGCGCGGGGCTCGCCTCGCTGGCGGGGTGGCTGGCCGAGCACGAGGAATGGATTTCCTCCGAGATGGGGCCGTCCTGGCGCCGTGAGTGCTTCGGGGCACGCCGCAAAGCGGCTCCCGTCGCGGCGGACGGGCTGGCCTCTGCGTGGCGGCGCTTCGCCTCCCGCGTTCGTTCCCTGGATTCTGGATTCAATGTCTGCACCGCCCCGGTCGCCGGGGCCTGAGGAGTCCATCATGTTGGCGCGACTGCTCCGAGCCGATGAACCTTCCGTCCATGCCCGCGCGCCATGGGAGGATGTCGCGGATGACGCGCTCCCCACGCCGCTCCTCCGAGAGGGACTGGGTAACGCACACCTGGGCGTCACCACCGCCATGCCCCTGGCCCAGGCATGGTTCGACCAGGGGCTGCGGCTGTTGCACCTGGGGTGGGGCGGTGAGGCCCGTCGCGCCTTCGCGCAGGCCACGCGCGAGGATTCGTCGCTGGCCATGGCCTGGTGGGGGCTCGCCCTCACACGAGGCTCCGGTGCCCGCTTCGCTGCCGCCCGCGCGGAGGCCATGGGCCGCGCGCTGGCCCTGAGCGAGGGCACCACGGACCGCGAGCAGCGCTACATCGTCGCGGGCAGTCTGCTGGCGGAGAAGGGGCCGGCCCATGGGCGCCACGCCTTCGTGCGTGACATGGAGTGCCTCATCGACCGCTATCCCGAGGACGGCGACGCGCGGCTGCTGCTCGCGGGCTTCCTCCTGGACGGCTATGAGCCGGATGGCCGGCCCGGGCAGGGGCAGCCGTATGCGCAGGCCCTGCTGCGCGAGCTGCTGCGCACACACCCGGACCACGCGGGCGTCCACCATGCATGGGTGCAGGCCATGCTGAACAGCGGCCGGCCCGAGGCTGCCCGTGACAGTGCTCACCGCCTGGTGACGCTGGCGCCTCGTGCCAGCCCCGCGCTGCTCTCCGCGGGGCGCCTGCTTCAGCGCGTCGGGCTGGTGGCGGAGGCCCGGCGCGTGCTGGAGGCCACGGTGGCCGCGGATGATGCGTACCTGGCCGAGCAAGGACTGCGCACCGCCGACGCGCCGAGCGCCGAGGCGGCCATGCGGCTGCTCAGCCAGGGCTGCGCCGAAGCGGGCCAGTACGGCGAGTCCCAGGCGTGGGCCCGTCGCCTGCGGCAGCGGGTGGAAGGTGCTGGAGGCGACGACCAGGCGCTGCTGTTCGCCGCCGCCACGATGGTGTCCGCGCACCTGCGCTTCGGCTTCTGGCGTGCGGCGGCGGACGTGCCCATGGAGCTGTCTGATACGGCCAGCCCGGCGGAGCGGGCGCTGCGGGACGGGATTCGCCAGTACACGAGAGGACTCAGCCTGCTCGAGGCCGCGCGGCTGGGCGAGGTGGAGCGGGTATGCAATTCACTGGATGCGCAACATGCGCTCCTGGCGGAGGCTCGCCGCTCGGAGGACCTGGCCCTGTGTCCACGAGATGTGGCGCGGGTGGTGGAGGTGGCCGCTCATGAGCTGCGTGGCGCGCTGGAGGCTCGCCGGGGCGAAGTGGGCCGCGCCGAGGCCACGCTGACGCGTGCGTGGCGGCTGGAGCGGCGGCTTCGGGCGGCAGGGCCCGCGGCCTTCTCCCGGCCCGCGCGCGAGGCACTGGTCCGGCTGCGTCTGCGCACTGCACGCGAGGACAAGGCGCTGGGGCTGGCGAAGACGCTGGTGGCGGAGCGGCCTGGGTGTGGGCACTTGCGACTGCTGTCCGCGGAGTCCCAGGTGGCGCTCGGCGCTTGGAGCGGCGCGGTGGAGGACTTCACCGCGTTCCTCGACTGCTGGCGTGACGCGGACCCGCATCAGCCGGAGCTTCGCCGCGCGCGGGCCTTCATCGCCGGGCGGGGGCGTCTGCTGCGGCTCGTGCGCCCGCCGGAGCTCGTCGCCCTGCGGGAGACCGGGGCCCCGGCGCTCGCCGCGCATGGGACGGTGTCCTGCTGAGCGGTGCCCGAATGTCACGGGGGCCGCCGCCTGTTCGCAATCCGTCATGCGCCCCATCAAGCGTGCGCCCCGTCCACGGGGCTCATTGCCCGCGCGTCGCGGGTTGACTGTCACCCGCTGGAAGTCCTCGCCGTGCGGGCGTTCACCCGCCGCGCTGGCGTCTCCCGCCGCTTGACGGGCCCTCACCGTTCGCGCGAGGAGGGGGCATGCCCACCTTCCGCCTCAAGCAGGAGCAGGCCGCGTTGCTCGTCGTGGACATCCAGGAGCGACTGTGCGCCGCCATGGACCGGGACGCGCTGGACCGGATGCTCAGCCGCACCACCGCCGCCATCGAGGGCGCTCGCGCGCTGGGGCTCCCCATCCTCCTCACCGAGCAGTATCCCCAGGGCCTGGGGCCCACATATTCGCTGCTGCGGATGCGGGCGCTGAAGGACGTCAAGGCGGTGGAGAAGCTGGAGTTCAGCGCCGCTGTGCCAGACGTGCTGGCCGCGCTCGGCGGGCGCACGCAGGTGCTCGTGGCGGGCATGGAGACGCACATCTGTGTCTTCCAGACGGTGCGCGACCTGGCCGAACGCGGCCTGTCCCCGTTCCTGCTCACGGACGCCGTGCTGTCTCGCGCGCAGGAGGACCGGCAGGTGGGTCTCCAGCTGTGCCGTGACGTGGGCGCGCACGTCGTCACGGTGGAGGCCGCGCTGTTCGACCTGCTCGGGCGCGCCGGCACGCCCGAGTTCAAGCAGGTCTCCGCGGCGGTCCGCTGACCCTCAGCGCGCCTTCTGTACCGCGTGGACGAGCATCCGGAGGACGGTCGCCACGGCCACCATGGCCGCGGCGAACACCGTCTGCGAGCCGCCCACGGGGAAGTCGTAGAAGAACGCGAAGAGATAGCCGCCCACGCCCGCGATGGCGCCGAAGAGCGTGGCGACGAAGAAGGTCCACGGCAGCCGCAGCTCCAACATCAGCGCGGCGATGGCGGACAGCGTGGAGAAGGCGAACACCGGCAGCGCGCCCAGCGCCCGGGCGCACACGCCCACCATGACGCCGATGCTGACCATCAGCACGCCGTCCAGCAGGCGCACCGGCAGCCCCTGCACCAGCGCTCCCGTCCGGTCGAAGCTGGCGAAGGTGATGCCCCGGTACCACCACAGCTGGATGAACATGATGGCCCCGCCAGCGATGGCCACCGTGTAGAGCTGCTCGGGCGTCACCAGCACCGCCGTGCCGAAGAGGATGCTCTGGATGTCGTGCGCCTCCTGCGCGATGCGGTCTCCCACGAGCACCGCGGCGCCGCCCGCCAGCGCATAGGCCAGGCCCAGCAGGCTCTCTCGCGTGAGGCGCAGCTTCGCCGGCTCCGTCATCAGCAACATGGTGGCCAACAGCGCCAGGGTGGTTGCGCCCAGCACGGGCTCCACGTGCGTGCCCAGGTGGATGGCCGCGTAGAAGGCCAGCGCCACGCCCAGGCCCGCGGACTGGGCCACCGCGGCGCTGACGAACACCATGCGCCGCAGCACCACGTACACGCTCAGGAAGCCCAGCACGCCGCCCGCGATGAGCGCGCACAGCAGCGGGTCCCTGAACAAATCGAACGCCAGGTGGAACTGCTCCCACTTGGATGGTTCAGCGAGCGTCGTTTCCACGGTGAGGTCCCAGGGGCGCGCGTTGGCAGTACTCGTCGCCGTACTGGCGGCGGAAGGCGGGGTGACAGAAGACGGTGCGGGCATCGCCCACGACGAAGGCGGACGTCTCGCGGTCCACGAAGACGAGCACGTCCGCGTGCTCGGCGGCGACCTCCAGGTCGTGGCACACCACCACCACGCCCAGGCCCCGCTCACGCGACAGCGTGCACAGCCGCTGCATCGTCTCGTGCTCGGCGACGGCGTCCATGGCGGCGGTGGGCTCGTCCAGGAGCACCAGGTCCGCCTCCGTGGCCACCAGCCGCGCCAGCAGCGTGCGCTGCTTCTGGCCCTCGGACAGCTCGCGGTAGGGGCGCGAGGCGAAGGCCTTCGCGCCGGCCGTCTCCAGCGCGCTCTGCACGGCCTGCCGGTCCGCCTTCCGGGCGAAGGGCCACAGGAAGCTCCAGCCGCGCAGGCGTCCCCACGCCGTCAGCTCGCCCGCGCGCAATGGCAGCAGCGAGTCGATGGCGGACGTCTGCGGCACATAGGCACTGCGCACCTGCGCGGAGGCGCGGGAGATGGTGCCCGACACCGGCGGCTGCATGCCCAGCAGCGTCCGGAACCAGGTGCTCTTGCCGGAGCCGTTGCGGCCCACCACCGCCACGAACTGACCGCGGCGAATGGTCAGGTCGATGGGCGGCAGGATGGCCTTGCCGTCGTAACCGATGATGAGCTTCTCGCAGGTGAGCAGCGCGTCACCCGGCGCGAAGGTGGCGGGCACCGCGTGCGCGCCGTCCGTGGGCTCAACGGTCTTCACGCCGGACCTCCGCCTGTGGCTCCAAGGTGGCCAGTGCTTCCACCATCGCGGTCCGGATGGCGGCGTTCTCGGGTGCGTTCAGGTCCACCACGCCGTCAGGGCCCGGCGTGGTGGCTGCCCAGTCCAGCGAGTCGAACAGCGTGGGCGCCAGCGCCAGGCGCAGGGCGAGCTTCACGCGCGGCTTGTTCTCGCGGTCCGCGGGGATGTCCACCGTGCCGCGCAGCACCATCAGCGGCGTGGCCTCCTCCGCCGCCGCCAGCGTGAGCCGGAAGCGGCGCTCATCGTTGAAGCGCGGCGTGGCGCGGCTGTCGCGTACCGCGCCCTCCAGGTTTACCGACGACACGTCCCACTGGTAGCGGGTGACGTGGGTGCGGCCCAGCTCGCAGGACGGCTCACAGCCGGGCGACAGCGTCTGGTCCGCCAGCAGGTCCAGGTCCGCGTCCACGTGCAGGCTGGCCACGGTGGCCTCCGCGCCGCCACCACCGCCATCCAGCTCCGCCTGGATGTCCTCGTAGTCCACCAGCGCGCCATCGTCGTGGTGGCAGTGGCCGTTGTGGCAGTTGGTGTAGCCCGGCGGCGGGTTGGCCGGGTCGAAGGTGGTGGGGCCGCGGGCGCCGCCGCCGACCAGGTCGATGTGGTCCACGCCCAGCGCGGCGCCGTCCAGGCGAAGCTCGAAGTCGGAGGCGAGCCGCTGGAAGCCGTTGCCCACGTCGCGCCCGGCCACCGGCGTGTAGTCCGCGCGGACGGCGGGCTCCAGCACCGCGAAGCTCTCTCCGGGCTCCAGCGCGCAGCCGGACAGGAAGAGCAGGGGAAGGAGGAGACGGGTCCGCATGGCTCAGGTCCCCTTTCCGGCGAGCCCCTTCTCCAGGCGCTCGACCATTTCGTTGATGTGCTGGAGGTACGTCTCCTTCGCCTTGAAGTCCGTGCCGCCGTGCAGGGTGACGAGCGGCGCGGGAATCTTCGAGGCCACCAGCCGCGCGGTGGTGTCCGGGTAGTAGCTCTCCATCAGCACCATGCGCGCCTTTCGCTGACGGCCCTGGGCCAGGACGCTCGCGACGTGCGACGGGTTGGGCGGGATGCCGGGCTTGGGCTCCAGGTAGGCGATGGTGTCGAAGCCCAGCCAGTCCGCCAGGTACGCCATGGTCCGGTGGTAGGCGATGACGGGCTGGCCACGCAGCGGCGCCAGCCGCTTCTCCCAGTCCGCGCGCGACTTCTCCAACTCGGTGGTGAAGGTGGCGAGGTTGTCGCGGTAGGCCTGCGCGTTCTTCGGATCCAACTGCGCCAGCCGGTCGGTGATGGCGCGCGCGACGGACAGCGCCTGGCGGGGGTCATAGAGGAAGTGCGGGTTGCCGCCCGGGTGGACGTCGCCCTGGCCCCGGTCCACCTGCGCCGTGGGGACCTCCAACAGCTTCGCGAACTGCGAGGCCACCAGGTAGCCCGGGTTGCCCACGAGGATCTTCGGGTTGCGCGCACCCACCTGGAGCGTGGGCAGCCAGCCGATCTCCAGGTCCAGGCCCACCGCGATGAGCAGGTCCGCGCGGTTGAGCGCCAGGGCGAGGTTCGGCTTGGCATCCACGAAGTGCGGGTCCTGGCTGGACAGCGCCAGGGCCTGCACCTTGACGTGGTCGCCGCCCACGGCCTTCGTCAACGCGGCCAGGTCCGGCAGGGTGGTGACGACGTTGAGGTCCGCGCGAGCGGGGGACGCGACGAAGAGGGTGAAGGCGGCGCACACGGCCGCGAACAGACGGGAGAGACGCATGGTCATGGCTCCTTCGAAAGGGTTTAGAACGCGTGGGCGCCGTGGGCGCCGGTCACCAACTCGAGCGCGAGCATCAGGGAGTAGCCGGGCTCATCCCGCCACCCGGCATGGTCCCTGGCGCCCTGGAGGCGCAGCCGGGAGAACTCGGTGGGCCAGAAGGTGACGTTGGCGGACACGCGGTTGCGTGACTCCGTCCAGTCCGGGTCCAACGGGTCGATGACGCGCGCTCCGTCTTCGCCTCGCGCCGCCGTTCCCAGCTCGTAGCGCAGCGCGGTGGCCCACCGCGGCGAGAAGCGCCACGCGGCCTGCGCGTAGGTGTTGAAGTCCGTCAGCACGTCCCCGGGCACCTGGCGGCGGCGGTAGAAGGCCTCCGCCTGGAACGTGATGAGCGTGGTGTTGTGGGCCTGGGTGATGGGCCGGTAGCGCAGGTACAGGTCCGTGCCGAACAGGTCGGTGCGGTTGCGGTAGCCGGTGGGATTGGGGCCGGTGGCGGTGGACAGGCCCCACATGAGGGACAGGTCATCCGACAGCGGGAAGAACTGCTTCACCGCGCCGGTGAGCTGCAAGTCGAACGGAGACTGCACCCGTTCGCTGGTGGCGCCCAGGAAACTGCGCGCGGTGGCCCCGCCGGTGGCGTCGGTGGTGCTGCCAATCACCTCTACGTACCAGGGCAGGGGCGCCAGCCAGGACACCTCGGCGCCCAGTCCTCGGTTGCTTTCGCCTCCGAAGATGCGGCCCACGGCGAAGGGCTGGTCCACGAAGTCCCACGAATGCGGGTGCGTGGGGTTGATGCGGCCGAAGCGCGTGAGGAACTGACCGGCGCGCACCTGGAGGTTGTAGGGCAGCGCCAGCGTGGTGCCGTAGGCCTCTTCGATTTCCACGCCGAACTGGCTGAAGACGATGTTGGCGTCGAACCGGAAGTAGGGGTCCACCACCGAGCCGATGGACAGCTCCAACTGCTGCAGGTTGAAGCCGTTGCGCGTGGGGTCGTGCGCGCCGCTCTGCAGGGGCTCCTTGTCCGTGAAGGCCGCGGCGGCCACGTCCAGGATGAAGCTCAGGTCCAGGAAGTTCGCGCCCGTGTTGGGATTGTTCACCCCGGGGATGGAGAGCGCGGAGCCACTGCCAGGCATGGAGGCCGGCGGCGCCGCGGTCCCGGTGGGCGCGTTCTGCTGCGCGGACGCGGCATCGCTGCCGAGCGCCTTCTCGATCTCCTCCAACTCCTCGGGCGTGAGCGCGGGCGCCGCGTCTTCCCGCGGCTCCGGCGCGGAGGCGTCCTGGGCGCTGGCGCCGCTGGCGAACAGCAAGGGCGTGAGTGAAACGACGATGAGAGCGCCGTGAGCACGGCGCGAACGGGTTGCCACCTGGAACGCTCCTCGAACAGGGCGCCCGCGAAGCGGTCACGCCCACCAATGACCTGAATGACCTCGGACGACGCACGTCACGCGTGCGCGGGAGGCGAGGCCTTGGGGGCGGTATCGAGGATGGAGAGGGGGGCCTGGACGCGAGGCGGCGCGGTGGCCGGACGGCTCACGGCGAGCAGCGTCAGCACCAGCGTCGTCCGGTAGGGCGTCAGGAGCTCCGGGCGGGAGCCGGACGTCACCAGCGGACACTCCTCGTGGGGGAGGGCGGCCGAGTCCGTGACGGCTTCGGGCAGGGCGGACAGCTGCGGACTCTGCTCGAAGGCGAGCCGGGACAGCCGCGCGCCCGTGCCGAGCGCCGTCTCCTCGAACGTCTGATGCTGCGGACAGAACCGGTGCGCGTGCTCATCCCTCGCGTGCATCAGCGCGTCCAGCGGCTGACACAGCCACAGCGCGACGAGCAGCGTCGCGGTGCAGCGGGCGAAGGTGTGGGCTCGCTGATTCATCGGAAGGGGCGGTTGACCGGGTGCTCTAATGACGCGGCACGGCGGGTGTCAAGGGACGGTATCACGCTCTGTCTCGTCCGGGGGGGGATGTATCGGCCCCGGCCGGGCGTTGGGGAACATCAGGATGAACGGACAGCTGGACGGAGGATTCATTCCAGTGGCGACGCTGGATGCACTCGACGCGCGGGGCCGCGCGGTGGTGCAGGTGGACGGTGTCGCGGTGGCCCTCTTCCGCGTGAATGGGGAGCTCCATGCGGTGGCGGATGCATGCCCCCACCGGGCCGGGCCCCTGTCCGAGGGGGACCTGGTGGGATACGTGGTGCATTGTCCGTTGCACACCTGGCCGTTCGACGTCCGGACGGGGCAGTGCCCTCGGCATCCGGGGGTGCAGGTCCGCACCTATGAGGTGCGTGTGCAGGGACCGCACATCCTCGTGTCCGCATCAGGTAGGGTCCACGCCCCCTGAGTGCCGGCCCCTTCCAGGAGCGATTCCACTGTGACTTCGTCCCGAGCCCGCCGCAAAGC
>NZ_JABFNS010000103.1 GCF_013116825.1 Myxococcus xanthus | reverse complement strand
GGTCGGGGTGGACGGCTACATCACCAAGGGCGACCTGGTGCGCCAGGACCTGGTGGATGTGGTGCGGCGACTGCTGGGCTGACAGGCCCCTGCATTGGCTGTAGCCCGCCGGCGTATCGGCGGGATGGAAGCCATGTGGGTTGAGGGGGACGGCTGGAGCGGAGGAGGCGAGGCGGGCCGCTGACGGGGGCCGGCCGGTGGATAGACTGCCGAGCCATCGCGGCGGTGTCGCTCAAACTCACCGCGCTCGAGGACCAGGCCGATGAGTTACGACGTGAGGTGGGTTCGATACGACGACACGCTCCACACTGCGGCGTTCGTCAAGGCAGCCAGCCAGGAGGCAGAAGCGCGCGGAGGACTCGAAGTCGAGTTCAAGCGCGGAGCCGGTGTGACCCGCTTGCTCGTCAAGCTGCCGCGTAGCTCACTTGACGTTCAACCGGGGGAATCGGAACGGGCTCCGGACGAAGGGGAGCGCTGGGGCGAGATCCACTTCAGTGTCATCCCCTCAGCTCAGCGTGGTTTCGAGGTCCTCCGACACTTACCGGATGAGCGAGGTTACATCGCGCTCTCGCGCTCCGGAGACGACGTGCTGATGCTGCGCGACGACGGAGTGGTGAGCCGGTGGGATGGCGTGGCCGTTCACGACGGGCCCCGCGTGTCCGAAGGATTCCTCGACGATATCTGGTCTCCAGAGCCGGGGGTGGCGTGGGTCGTGGGGGACGAGACGTTTCACCTCGGTCCCAGCGGCTGGACGCGCGTGGAGACGGGGGCGGGCGTTCCGCTTCATCGGGTCTCCGGTCGCCATGCGCGAGACGTATGGGCAGTCGGAGAAGGAGTCGTCTTTCATTGGGATGGGGCTCAGTGGAGCCGAATCCCTTCGCCCGATTTCGGAGTGGGTTATGGCTTGTGGGTCGACGCCGAGGGGGTCTGGCTTACGGGCTCGAACGTGAAACTGCTTCGGTTCGAAGGCTCGCAAATGGTTCCGCTCGAGATTCCAGACGGCGCCGGCGCCGAACACTCCTGGTACGAGGCCATCTTCCGAAGTGGCGGCGAACTCTGGCTTGCAGCGGAAGGCGAATGCGTTCGCTGGAACCGCGGCGGGGCCACGGTGCTCAGGACCGGCGTCGAGGGCCCCTCTGCCTTTGCAGGTACTTCCTCAGACGCGTTGGTCCTGGTGGGGACTTGCACCTCGGCCTGGTGGGACGGCGGCAGCTGGTCGCCAGTCGAATCGCTCACCGAAGGGTACGTGGATGCGTGCGTGTACAGCGATGGTTCAATCCTCGCGTCGAATCCGGATGAAGGGCTTACTCGCCTGGTGCCCAGAGGCACGCACGCCGTGCTCTCTGTCAGCTCCGGCTTCAGTTCCAATCGCAACCTATGGCTTTCGATCGCTGAACTCGCCGCCGCGATAGCACGTCGCCTGCGCATGACGGTTCAAACCTAGGTCGACAGAGTTCCGACCGTCTGCGTGCCCTCCCGGTTTTCGCTGCGCTTGCCCGAAGGGGCGCGCCTCGGGAGAAGCGGACCTTGAACTTCCGCTCTCCCTCGGCGGTGCCGATGCGGATGGGTTGATTCGGCTCCGGGCCCACCACGCCGCCGCCTGCAGTCTCGAACGTGATGACACTGCAGCCGGTCGCGACCCAGCAGGTGCGGCTCACTCCACGGCGAAGTGATAGTTGGAGCCGTAGTCGCTGTCGTAGCTCACGCAGGAGCTGCGGTCCGTGTTGCGGAACCACATCTCCAGGTGGCGGGCGCCGGCCGGAGCGGTGATGGCCGCCGGCACGGACCAGCCGGAGCCGGTGACGGCCGTCTCCTGGATGGGGCCGTTGTCGAAGCGGTACTGCGCGACAATCGTCCAGGCCGGGCCGTTGTATGTCGCGCGACACTCGGGCAGGCGGGCCACGTCGTAGTTGACGATGAAGTGCTCGCCGGCGCGCAGCGTGCCCGCTACCGCCTCGTCCCAGTTCGCGTTGAAGGAGAGGGTCGGCGCGCCGATGGCGAAGTGGTAGTTGTTCCCGTGGTTGGAGTCCCAGGCTTGGCAGCCCTGGCTCGAGATGTCGAACCACATCACGAGGGCGCCGCTCAACCCCGCCGGGAGATGCAGGGTGCGCTGGGTGGGGTTGCCGTCTGGCGCGTGGCCGGCCACCCAGAAGCTCACCACCGGGCCGCGGTTCACCTGGACGTGGCCGGTGATGGTCCAGGTCGGGTTGCCCGAGGATGTGGTGCCCCGGCACTGCGGCAGGCGGCTGATGTCGTAGTTGACGACCACCTGCCCGCCCACGGGAATCAGCTCCACCGACGGCGTCTCGTTCCAATCGCCATCGAAGGTGATGGAGGTGGGGGTGGTCTGCGCCGCGGCCGTGGAGGCCACCAGCACCAGCGGGAGGAGGGAGGGAAGAAATCGCCGGACCAAGATGCGCTCCTTTCGAGCGACAGAAGGAGGGGACGGCGGTATCCCGCTCTCGTGCCTCAGATCAATGACCTCCCTGCTTATCCATATAGAGCGGAAAAGTCATGTTGAGGGTGCGAATCGGAGCGCAGGCGGGCCGCCGACGGAGGGCTGCGCGAGCAGCGAGCCCGGCTGGCGGAGAGGCTGCGCAGCCCCATGGGGTACCCGCAAGCCCCGGTCACGCGCCCAGGAGGTGCGCTGTAGGGGGCTGGCTCTCTTGGCTGTGGCGGGCTGGAGCCTCAACACCACGAGGCATGAGGGGGGCACTCCCTCCATTCGAGGCTCCCGGTGGTCATCCCACCACCGGTGGGGGGGGAGGACCGGTGGCGCCGGGGTGAACGGCTACATCGCCAAGCGGGACCTGGTGGATGTGGTGCGGCAACTGCTGGGCTGACAGGCCCTTGCATTGGCTATACTCCCGGGCTCGCGCACGGGGTATGGACAGGGCATGGGCAAGAAAGTGTCGGTGCTGGTGGTCGATGACTCCCTCATCTGCCGACAGCTCATCTGCGAGGCGCTGAGCAAGGACCCCGATATCGAAGTCGTGGGCACCTGCGCGGACGGCAAGCAGGCCGTGGAGATGACCAAGGAGCTGCGTCCCCACGTCATCACCATGGACGTGGACATGCCCGTCATGGACGGGCTCACGGCCACCGAGCACATCATGGCCGAGTGCCCCACGCCCATCCTGGTGCTCACGGCGGACCCGCGCTCACAGGCGCCGGAGCTGACGTACCGCGCGCTGGAGCTGGGCGCGCTCGCCCTGCAGATCAAGCCCGCGATCGACGCCGGGCCGGACGCGTGGAACCTGGTTCGCGAAATCCGGCTGCTGTCCTCGGTGCGCGTCATCCGCCACCTGCGCCGGCCCCAGCGCGGCCCGCTGTTGCCGCCCCGGGTGGCCACGTCGGTGCTGCCGGCGGTGTCCATGGGCGTGGTGGTGGTGGCGGCGAGCACGGGCGGGCCCCAGGTGCTCTTCAAGATGCTGTCGGAGCTGCCCGCGGACTTCCCGGCGCCCATCGTCATCGTCCAGCACATCAACGCCGCCTTCGCGGAGTCCCTGGCGGGGTGGCTGGCCGGGGCCAGCAAGTTGAAGGTGCGGCTGGCCCAGGACGGAGAGCCGCTGATGCCCGGGCACGTCCTCATCGCTCCGCCGGGGCAGCACACCGTCATCCCCTTCCGGGGACGCGTGGGGATCAAGCTGGGCGTGGAGCGGGATGGGCACATGCCGTCCGGCACGGTGCTGCTGGAGAGCGCCGCCCGCACCTATGGCCGGCGCGCGGTGGGCCTGGTGCTGACGGGCATGGGCGCGGATGGCGCGGATGGCCTGCTGGCCATCAAGCAGGCGGGCGGACTGGCGGTGGCGCAGAACGAGGAGTCCTGCGTGGTGTTCGGCATGCCGGGCGCGGCGGTGGAGCGCAAGGCGGTGGACCACCTCATCCACGGTGACGAAGTCGCGGCGACGTTGGTGCGACTGGCGCGGGGAGAGTCCCTCTCGGTGGGGCGCTGAGCCCGGGTGGCTGACGGCGCGCCATGGGCCGGAGTGCGCGCCTTCCTGTCGGCGCGGACGGGGATGGCCCTGAGCGGCCCTCAGGTCCGCCGGCTGGATGAGCGGCTGGCGGCGCGCAGCCAGGGCCTCACGCCGCACCAGTACCTGATGTTCCTCCAGTCCCCGTCGGGCGTGACGGACCTGGAGGACCTCATCGCCGCGGTGGTGGTGAGCAAGACGGACCTCTTTCGAGACGAGGTGCAGCTCGCCGCGTTTCGAGCGCAGGTCCTCACCCCACTGGTGGCGAGGAATCGGCGGCCCCTGCGCGTCTGGAGCGCGGGCTGCGCCACGGGCGAGGAGGTGGCCACGCTGCTCGTCCTGCTCGCGGAGGCAGGGGCTGACCCGGACAGCACGGTGTTGGGGACGGACATCGCCGGGGACACGCTGCGCCGTGCGCGGTGGCTGGCCTACGGCCGGGAGCAGCTGCGCCGCGTCCCACCGGAGCTGCGCTCGCGGTACTTCGTCCGGTCCGGCGCGAAAGAAGCCCTGACGCCCGCGCTGCGGGAGCGCGCGAGCTTCCAGTGCCACAACTTGATGGAGTCGCCGTATCCGGTGGCGCCCGGCGGAGGCGGCTTCGACGTCATCTTCTGCCGCAACGTCCTCATCTACTTCACCGCGGAGGCCTTCCAGCGCACCGTGGAGGCGCTCGCGGGGAGCCTGGCGCCCGGCGGCGCGCTGGTGCTGTCCGCGTCCGAGCCGCTGCTCCGGGTGCCGCCAACGCTCCGAGTGCGGCGCGGCGAGCAGGCCTTCTTCTACGTCCGGCCGGAGGAAGGGGAGTCCGAGCCGCCGCCAGCCCCACTCTCCTGGAGCGACGCTGCGTCACCTTCAATGACGCGTGGCACGACCCTACTCCCAGGCCGAGCCCCCGCGCGCGCTCGCACCGAGGCTCACCCCGAGGGGGCTGTTCCGGCGCCCCTGGGGGCGAGGGGCGCCCGGGGGGCCGTGGCCACCGCGCCCGAGCCCAGCCCGGAGGCCTGCGCGGAAGCGGACCTCCTCTTCGCCTGCGTGTTGGATGGCGCCGCCTCGGGCGTCTCCGACGACGTGGCGGAGCGGGACCTGCGTCACTGCCTGACGCTGGACCCGGACCACGCCGCCGCCCGGTACCTGCTCGGACTGCTCCTGGAGCAGTGCCAGCGCACCGCCGAGGCGACCGCCGAGTACCGCCGGGCCTTTCAGGCCCTGGAGTCGGGCCGCTCGCGCCCCGTGGCCTTCTTCCTCAACCCCGACCGCCTCCGGATGGCCTGCGCGCATGCTGCCGAGCGATTGGAGTTTTCCATCCAGAAGCGGTGACCAGCCAGCCGGGCAGGCTCTGGCGGGAGCCCCACCTGGACGAGAGAAGTCCGGACGGGCAGGGCGTTTGCGCCTAAGATGGCGCCCGATGCGAAGCTTGGCGCTGATATCCCTGCTGGCCCTCCCTGGTTGCTTCTATCCCGCTGACCGCGGCCGCGCCCTCGAGGCGAAGGTCGACCGGCTCGGCACCGACTCCGCCCAGATTCAGGCGGAGCTGAAGGAGACGCGCGAGCAGCTCGCCGCCACGCTCCCGAAAATCGACGAGAAGGTCGCGGAGGTCACCAAGGCGCTCAAGGGGCTGGACACCGCGGCGCGCCGCAAGGACGCGGACATCGGCGTGCAGTTCCAGAAGACCGTCGAAGACCTCGCCCTGCTTCGTGGCCAGGTGGAGACGTACCTCCACAAAATCACCGAGCTGGAGACGGCGCTGGCCGCGCAGGACCAGAAGCTGGTCTCCATGCAGGGCGAGGCGGCGCTGAAGGAGGCCGAGGCGAAGAAGAAGGCCGAGGAGCTCAAGCGCCCCACGGACAAGAAGGAGTTCCTGGCGCTCGCCAAGGCGAAGGCCAAGGCCGGCGACGTGCTGCTGGCGCGCCAGCTCTACAACGAGTTCATGAAGAAGTGGGCCAAGGACCCGCTGGTGGGGGACGCCCACTTCGGCCTCGGTGAGACGTACTTCTCCGAGTCCAAGTGCCGCGAGGCCCTCTTCGAGTACGGCAAGGTGCTGCAGGACTTCCCGAAGGCGGAGTCCGCGCCAGAGTCCTACCTGCGCTCGTCGGACTGCTTCGCCCAGCTGAAGATGAAGGAGGAGTCGCGGCTGGCGCTGGAGGAGCTCATCAAGAGCTACCCGAAGTCCGCCGAGGCGAAGACGGCCAAGGAGCGCATCGCCGAGCTGGACAAGAAGGCGGCGCCCGCCAAGAAGGGCAAGAAGTGAGCCCGCGTCCGGTGAAGCTGGCCGCGCTGGCGCTGCTGCTCCTGCTGCCCCTGGTGGCGGGCGCGGCGCCCAAGCAGCTCGTCCTGCTCTTCACCGGAGACAATGGGGGCGAAGTCGCCCCCTGTGGTTGAAGGCACAACCCCTCTGGCGGTCTGGCCAGACGAAAAGTCGCGATTGAGAAGGAGCGCAAGCAGGGCACGCCCGTGCTGGTGCTGGACGCCGGCAATGCGCTCTTCAAGAGCCGGGACAGCGCGCAGGCGCCGGATGCCCGGGCGCGCGCGGAGCTCGTGTTGTCGCAGATGGACGCGCAGGGCACCGCGGCCATGGCCGTGGGCGCGCGCGACCTCGGGTTCGGCGTGGGCTTCCTCAAGAAGCAGACGCGGCAGGCGAAGCTGAAGCTCCTGTCGGCGAACCTCGCGGACGCGCAGGGCAAGCTGCTGTTCCCCGCCTCGCTGGTGACGACGGTGGGCGGCGTGAAGGTGGGCGTGGTGGGCGTCTCTCCCGCCATGGCCAAACCCACCCCGGTGGGGCTCGCCGTTCCGGGCCAGGCCCAGGAGCAGGTGCAGGGCCTGCCGGTGCAGCCCGCCGTGGCCGCCGAGGCGAAGCGCCTGCGTGAGAAGTCGAAGGTGGACCTGGTGGTGGTGCTCGCGGCGGTGCCCCACGCGGAGGCGCTCCAACTGGCCGACCAGGTGGAGGGCGTGGACTTCGTGGTGCAGTCCCACGAGGGCCGGGGGCAGGGCATCGCCCAGCGGCAGGCCCTGGCCACGGTGATTCCTTCCGGGGCCCGGGGCCGCGAACTGGCGAGGCTGGTGCTCCAGTTGGAGGGGACGGGCCGCTTCGCCGACGCCTCCGTGCAGGAGCGTACGCGGCAGCAGTTGCGCCTTGTCGAAGGCAACCTCACCCGGGCGAAGGCGCGGCTCGCGGGGGCCCAGGAACCGGCGGAAAAGCAGCCCCTGGAGGCGACGATTGCCCGCCTGGAAGCCTCGCGGGCGGCCTACCAGAAGGAGCTGGCCGGCGGCGCAACGGACGCCGGGCGCACGCATCTGTTGTCGTACATCCAGCTTGGCAGTGACGTCCCGGCGGATCCGGTCGTCCAGAAATGGGTGGAACGCGTCGAGCCCCCTGGCTCGGCGGCCCATTGAGCCGTGCTGGCCTTGTGAAGCGGTCCAAGCGCCATTATAAGCGCCGACCATCCCTCAGCGCCGGACCTCCTGCCCGTCATCGGGTGGGGGCAAGGCATACTGGAGCGTGTCATGAAGCCTGAAATCCATCCCGTCTATCCGCCGTCCCGCGTGACCTGCATGTGCGGCAACGTCGTGGAGACGAAGTCCACCCGCGGCTCGTTCTCGGTGGAAATCTGCTCGAACTGCCACCCCTTCTTCACGGGCAAGTACAAGCTCGTGGACACGGCCGGCCGCATCGACCGCTTCCGCAAGAAGTACGGCGCGTCGCCGACCTCCGCCAAGAAGGCGTAGGCCGCGGGGGCCACACACGGGCCCCGCCACAGTCCAGGCAGTACCCGTCGAGCAGGGTGTCGGAGGGCCTCCACGAGAGGCGCTCCCGCCCTGCTCGCGGCGCTTCTACGGCCTGAATCCCCCGTCAAGTTTCAGGGTGCTACAGGCCAGAAATTAGACGTAGCACCGAAGCGACCGCACAGTCCGCCGCGTCCACGACGAAGAGTCCGACGGAGGCGAGATGTCCGCGCACGCTGCAGCAGCCCCTTCCCTGAAAGTCGTCCGCCGTTCGCTCAACGAGAGCGTCTACGCGAAAGGGGAGGCCTATACGCTGCTGCACGGCGACAGCCTGGAGCTGATGTCGCAGTTCGAGCCCCAGACGTTCGACATGATTTTCGCCGACCCGCCGTACTTCCTCTCCAACGGCGGCTTCACCTGCAAGGGCGGCAAGCGCGCCTCGGTGGCCAAGGGCGGCTGGGACGTGTCGCGCGGCGTGGAGGAGGACCACAAGTTCACCACTGAGTGGCTCGCGGCCTGCCAGCGCCTGCTCAAGCCCACCGGCACGTTGTGGGTGAGCGGCACCCAGCACGTCATCTTCAACGTCGGCTTCGCGATGCAGAAGCTCGGCTACAAGCTGCTCAACACCGTCACCTGGTTCAAGCCCAACGCGAGCCCCAACCTGGCGTGCCGCTACTTCACGCACTCCACGGAGCTGCTCATCTGGGCCTCGCCGAAGTCCGGCGGCAAGCTCCAGCACACGTTCAACTACTCGCGCATGAAGGCGGAGAACGGCGGCAAGCAGATGCGTGACGCGTGGGTGCTGCCGCCCTCCGGTGACGCCGAGCTGACCGCGGACGGCGAGGGCCGGCTGTGGACGCTCACCGTCCCGCGCGGTGGCGAGGAGAAGGCCTTCGGCAGCCACCCCACGCAGAAGCCGGTGGCGCTGCTGGAGCGCATCCTGGAGGCGAGCTGCCCCCCGGACGCGCTGGTGCTGGACCCCTTCAACGGCAGCGGCACCTCGGGCGTGGCGGCCCTCAAGCTGGGCCACCGCTACGTGGGCATCGACATGGACGAGAAGTACCTCGCCCTGTCGCAGAAGCGCCTGAACGCGGCGGCCTCGAAGTAGTCCCGTCCTGCTCGCGCGTCCTCATTCGCGCGAAAGGATGAGCTCCACGCCCTGACGGGCGATGGGGTGGTAGCGCTCCCCGTGCTTCTTGAAGAGCGCGCGCGCCAGACTCCGGTGCGCATGCGACGCGGAGAGCACCCCGTACAGCGGCTTCAGGTACTTCATCCGGCCCACCTCGCCGAGGAACGTCTCGGTGCGAGCCACGGCCGGCTCCCAGCCCGCGCGCAGCGCCACCACGAGCCACGCCACCAGCACCTCCGAGTTGCGGCTCTCGGTGAGGCTGAAGCGCGCGTCGAGCTGTTGGACGACGTCCCGTGGCAAGTCCCAGGGCAGTGACTCCAGGTAGAGCTGCCACTCGGCTGGCGTCCAGTCCTTCGCCTGCTCCGGCGTGGGCACCTTGCCGCGCAGCGCATCCATGGCCTCCAGCCGCAGGGAGCGCGGTGACGGCGCCCCCGGGGGCACGCCCGGCCGGTGCAGGTACGCCTCCGCGTCCACCTTGGTCAGCACGCCGGGCAGCTCCTTCTCCGCGAAGGCGACGAACTCCTCGGTGGTGAGCGCGCGGAAGCGGTAGGTGGCCAGGTAGCGGCGGAGGAACTCGTCGAAGGCGGGCCGCCCGGCCGCGTCCTCCATGGCGCGCAGCAGCAGGTAGCCCTTCTCGTAGGGAATCTGGGAGAAGGCCTCGTCCGGGTCCACGCCGGCCAGGTGGGTGCGCAGCGACGTCAGCTGCGGGTGCGCGCGGAAGTGTTGCAGCGCGGAGTCCAGCGCGCGGCGGCCCAGCGCGCCGTGCAGCGCCGACACCTCCGGACCCTCCAGGGCCTCCAGGATGCGGCGCTCGGCGAAGACGGTGAACCCCTCGTTGAGCCAGAAGTGCTCCGCGGAGGCGTTCGTCACCAGGTTGCCCGTCCACGAGTGCGCCAGCTCGTGCGCCACCACGTTGACCAGGCTCTTGTCTCCGGTGATGAGCGTGGGCGTGAGGAACGTCAGGCGCGGGTTCTCCATGCCGCCGTAGGGGAACGAGGGCGGCATGGTGAGCAGGTCGAAGCGCTCCCAGTCATAGGGCCCGAAGAGTGACTCGGCGGCGCGCAGCATGTCGTCCACGCCGGAGAACTCCTCCGCCGCGTCCTCCAGCAGCTCCGGCTCCGCCCACACGCGCGAGCGCGGCCCCAGCTCCTTCGGCGCCAGGCTGCCCACCGCGAAGGCCAGCAGGTACGGCGGCACCGGCTGGGGCATCTCGTAGTGCTCCTCCGCCTCCACGCCGTGCTCCTCGCGCCGCAGGAAGCTGGCGGCCATGACGGCCTTGAGCGCCTTGGGAATCCGCAGCGACGCGGTGTAGCGGATGCGGATGCGCGGCGTGTCCTGGAGCGGCACCACGCTTCGGGCGTGGATGGCCTGGCACTGGCTGTAGAGGAAGGGGTGCTTCCCTCCGGCTGTCTGGGAGGGCGTCAGCCACTGGAGCGCGCTGGCGTGTGGCGCCGTGCGGTAGCGCACGGTGAACTGCCGCAGCCCCACCGGCAGCTCGATGCGCAGCCGGCTGCCGAGAATCGGCTCGGAAGGGGAGAGGATGTAGGGCAAGGGACGACCCGCGGCGTCGACGACGTCACGGATTTCCAGGTCCCGGGTATCCAGGTCCAGCGGCCCGGCCGAGGCCTCCTTGAGGGTGTGGGTGACCTCCGCGTGCAGCCGCTGCGTCTTGAAATCGACGCGGGCCCTCCAGTCCAGGGTTTCCGTCTCAGGCTGCGTGCTGTCGTTGTACGAGTGCGGGTCGAGGCGAGCCATGGAGGGCCGGTATCTAGTCGGCTTGTCCTCTGGTGGCGAGTGTCCTGGCCGTCCGAACCGATTGACTTTCGGGTCAATCGCCTACATTTGTGCAATCCCCTCCTTCCCAACAGGGAGCCTTTTCCACATGACGACGCGGATCCGCAAAGTGGC
The DNA here is from genome assembly GCF_013116825.1 of Myxococcus xanthus. GTDB lineage: Bacteria > Myxococcota > Myxococcia > Myxococcales > Myxococcaceae > Myxococcus > Myxococcus xanthus_B. The sequence goes on along the minus strand of NZ_JABFNS010000103.1, from coordinate 23,290 downwards.
TGTGCTGGGCGCCGGAGTAATGGGCAGCGGCATCGCCGCGCACCTGGCCAACTCGGGCGTGCGCGCGCTCCTCCTGGACATCGTTCCGCCCAAGGCCGCGCCGGGCGAGGACACCTCCTCGAAGGCGTTTCGCAACAAGTTCGCCCAGGGCGCGCTGGCCAACCTGCGCAAGCAGAAGCCGAGCCCCATCGTCTCCGGTGAGGTCTTCACCAACATCGAGGTCGGCAACTTCGAGGACGACCTGCACCGCATCGCCGAGTGTGACTGGGTGGTGGAGGTGGTGAAGGAGGACCTGAAGATCAAGCAGGACCTGTTCGCCAAGGTGGAGAAGCTGATCCGCCCGGGCACCATCGTGTCGTCCAACACCTCCGGCATGTCGATTGTGGGGATGACCGAGGGCCGCGGCGCGGAGTTCAAGAAGAACTTCCTGGTCACGCACTTCTTCAACCCCGTCCGCTACATGAAGCTGCTGGAGCTGGTGGCCGGCAAGGAGACTGCCCCGGAGGTGCTCAAGACGCTGCACCGCTTTGGCGAAGAGGTGCTGGGCAAGGGCATCGTCTACGGCAAGGACACCACCAACTTCATCGCGAACCGCATTGGCGTGTACGGGATGATGCGGACCATCGCCGCCATGGACAAGGCGGAGCTGTCCATCGAAGAGGTGGACAAGATTTTCGGCCCGGCCATGGGCCGTCCCAAGTCCGCCGTCTTCCGCACCGCGGACATCGTGGGCCTGGACACGTTCACCCACGTGGCGAAGAACTGCTACGACACGCTGACGCACGACGAAGAGCGTGACGTGTTCGCCAGCCCCGCCTTCCTCCAGAAGATGGTGGAGAAGGGCATGCTGGGCGACAAGAGCGGCGGCGGCTTCTACAAGAAGCAGGGCAAGGACATCCTCGCGCTCGACCTGAAGACGCTGGAGTACCGGCCGCAGGCGAAGGTGCGCTACGAGTCGCTGGGCGCCGCGCGGGACATCGAGGACGTGCGCGAGCGCGTGGCCTCGGTGATGAACGCCGAGGACAAGGCGGCGAAGTTCGCCGAGGGCGTCACCCTGGACGTGCTGGCCTACACGAGCCGCCGCATCCCGGAGATCGCCGACGACGTGGTCAACGTGGACCGCGGCGTGCGCTGGGGCTTCGGTTGGGACCTGGGGCCCTTCGAGGTCTGGGACGCCTACGGCGTGAAGAAGGGCGTGGAGCGGATGAAGGCCCTGGGCCTGAAGCCGGCCGCGTGGGTGGAGGAGATGCTGGCCGCGGGCCGCGCGTCCTTCTATGGCGTGGAGAACGGCAAGGACACGTACTGGGACATCCCGTCCAAGTCCGTGAAGGTGGTGCCGGAGAACGCCCGCACGCAGCGCGTGGAGTACCTCAAGCGCGGCAACAAGAAGATCGCCGGCAACGACGGGGCCACGCTGTGGGATCTGGGCGACGGCGCGACGCTGCTCGAGTTCCACACCAAGATGAACTCCATCGATGACCAGATCATCGAGATGATGAACACCGCGCTGGACGAGACGGAGAAGAACCACAAGGGCCTCGTCATCGGTAACGACGGCTCCAACTTCTCCGCGGGCGCGAACATCGTGGCGCTGCTGTGGGCGGCCAAGAGCGGCGAGTTCGAGTCCATCCGCAAGCTGGTGACGGGCTTCCAGGCCGTCAATCAGCGCATGCGCTACAGCCCGGTGCCGGTGGTGACGGCGCCCTTCAACCTCACGCTCGGCGGCGGCGCCGAGGTGACGATGGGCGGCAACGCCATCCAGGCCAGCGCCGAGCTGTACATGGGCCTGGTGGAGGTGGGCGTGGGCCTCATCCCCGGCGGCGGCGGCAACATGCAGCTGCTGCGCAACGTGTACGGCCCGTTCGGCACGGACAAGGACTTCGACTTCTTCCCCTTCCTGAAGAAGATCTTCCTCACCATCGGCATGGCGAAGGTCGCCACCAGCGCCGAGGAGGCCCGTGAGGCGGGCTTCCTGACGCAGGCGGACGGCATCAGCGCCAACCGGGACTTCCTGTTGTCCGACGCGAAGGCCCGCGTGCTGGGCATGGCGGACGCCGGCTTCAAGGCGCCCCGTCCCACGCGCTTCCGCCTGCCGGGCACCAGCGGCGCGGCCACCATCGACATGATGCTCTACGACATGGAGCTCAACGGCCAGGTGAGCGCGCACGACCGGAAGATCGCCCAGAAGCTGGCGAAGGTGCTGACGGGTGGCAACACCAGCCCGTCGCTGCTCGTGACGGAAGAGCGCTTGCTGGAGCTGGAGGCGGAGGCCTTCCTGAGCCTGTGCGGCGAGGAGAAGACCCAGGACCGCCTGCAGCACATGATCGAGAAGGGCAAGCCGCTGCGGAACTGACGGCCGGCCAGTATCCATAGGCTACTGAACCAGAGATTCGCTGAATGCCCGGGTGCCCCCCGGGCAAGGAGACATCAAAATGGCTGGTCGAGTCGTGATTGCCAGCGCGGTCCGCACGCCCTTCACCCGCGCGCACAAGGGAGAGTTCAAGGACACCCGGCCGGATACCCTGGCCGCTGTCGCCATCAAGGAGGCCGTTGCCCAGGTCCCGGGTCTGAAGCCGGAGGACATCGGTGACGTCGTCCTGGGCTGTGCCATGCCGGAGGCCGAGCAGGGCATGAACGTGGCCCGCGTGGCCACGCTGCTGGCGGGCCTGCCCGTCACGGTGCCCGCGATGACCATCAACCGGTTCTGTTCCTCCGGTTCGCAGGCCATCGCCCAGGTGGCCCAGGCCATCCAGGCGGGGATGTACGACGTGGGCATCGGCGGTGGCACCGAGTCCATGACGATGGTCCCCATGGGCGGCAACAAGGCGAGCGCGAACCCCGAGGCCATGGAGCGCCTGCCGGAGATCTACACCTCCATGGGCGCCACGGCGGAGAACATCGCGTCGCGCTACGGCGTGTCGCGTGAGGACTCGGACAAGTTCGCCGCCGAGAGCCAGCGCCGTGCCGCCACCGCGCGCGAGCAGGGCAAGTTCAAGGAGGAGATCGTCCCCGTCACCACGACGTACTACGACGATGACGGCGTGGCGCAGAACGTCACCGTCTCGGTGGACACCATCCTCCGCCCGGAGACGACGGCGGAGGGCCTGGCCAAGCTGCGCCCGGCCTTCAACCCCAAGGGCGTGGTGACGGCCGGTAACGCGTCCCCGCTGACGGACGGCGCCGCCGCCGCGGTGGTGATGAGCGAGGCCAAGGCGAAGGAGCTGGGCGTCAAGCCGCTGGGCTACTTCATCGACGCCGCGGTGGCGGGCGTGCCCCCGGAAATCATGGGCATTGGCCCGGTTCCCGCGATCCGCAAGCTGCTGGAGAAGAACAAGCTCAAGGTCGAGGACATCGACGTCTTCGAGCTGAACGAGGCCTTCGGGGCGCAGGCGCTGTACTGCGTGCGCGAGCTGGGCATCCCCGCCGACAAGGTGAACCCCAACGGCGGTGCCATCGCCCTGGGTCACCCGCTGGGCGTCTCCGGCGCGCGCATGGTGGCCACCATCCTGCGCGAGCTGAAGCGCCGCAACGGCCGCTACGGCGTCGTCTCCATGTGCATCGGCGGCGGCATGGGCTTCGCCGCCCTCATCGAGGCGCCCAAGTAGTCAAAGCTTCGACGTGAGCCACTGATTCAAGCGCGGGCCTCGGGGGAAACCCCGGGGCCCGTGTCGTTCCGGGCTCAGCGCGCCGCCGCGGGTTCGTCCGGGTCGTCCACCGGTACGCCGGCCAGGCGCAGCACGCGCAGGGCGTTGGTGGTGTCCACCACGCCCTGGCGCAGCTTGTAGTCGAACATCATCTTCCCGGCCTCCAGGTGGTCCCGGAAGTGGACGTTGACGACATGGGCGCCCGGCTCGTCCGCGAGCACCGCCAGGGACAAGTCGTGCGTCGTCACCGCGCCAATGGCGCCGGTGCCCAGCAGCAGGCGCAGCACCTCGCGCGAGGCAATCTGCCGCTCGCGGGTGTTTGTCCCCAGGAGGATTTCGTCCAGGAGGAACAGCACCTGCCCGCGCGCGGCCTGCGCCGCGTCCAGCACCGCCTTGATGCGCTGCACCTCCGCGTAGAAGTAGGAGACGCCGCGCTCCAGCGAGTCCTTCACCCGCATGCTGGTGAGCGTCTGGAGCGGCGTCAGGCGGAAGTGCTTCGCGCTCACGGGCGCGCCGGCCAACGCGAGCACCACGTTGGCGCCCACCGCGCGCATCAGCGTCGTCTTGCCGCTCATGTTGGAGCCGGTGATGAGCAGCGCGTGCCGGGGGCCGGGCAGGGACACGTCGTTGGGCACCGGCGACTCCAGCAGCGGGTGGCCCAGCGCCGTCGCCTCCACGCAGGGGCCGTTGGCCGCCAGGACGGGCCAGGTGAAGTCCGGCCGGTCATGGGCGAGGCCCGCGACGCAAGACACGGCTTCCAGTTCGGCCAGGGCCTCGAACCACTGGCGCAGCTGCTTGCCGTGGGCCTCGCGCCAGCGCTCCAGCGCGAAGTGCGCGTGGATGTCCCAGAGCGTGAGCCAGTGAATCAGCGGGTGGAACTGGTGGCGCTTGAACTCGATGAAGGAGAACAGCCGGCTGAAGCGCTTGAAGTGCTCGGACACGGGCGGCTGGCCGGGCTGCTGGAGGCCGGACTGGAGCGTCTTCAGGCGCGGGTGCTCGAAGCGCTGGGCCTCCACGCGCTCGAAGAGGGGGGCGTAGCGCACGAAGCCGCGCTCACCCGCCTCCACGCCTTCGTCCACGGCCTTCAGCGGGCGGCGGGTGATGACGGCCACGCCCAACTGCGCGGCCAGACCCGCCCAGAAGGCCGACTCCGGCAGCACCTCGAACTTGCCCAGGACGTAGACGGCCAGCGTCACCAGGGGCAGCGCCACCGCCACTGGCCGGGCCCAGCGGATGGCGTTCAGCTGTGGGCCCAGCTCCGCCCACTGGGTGAACAGCGCCGGGTCCGCCTTCTCGCGCGAGGCGTCCCGCGCGTCCACGCACAGGTCCTGGCGGAAGTCCAGGTTGGGCGCCAGTTCGCGCGCGGCGCCCTGCCTGGCTTCGACCTCCTGGGCGGACGCGGGGGCGGAGAGCCACGCCGCCAACCGTTCTTCTCCAGCGCGCGTGGCCGTCTCGTTGAGGAGCTGGAAGAGGCTGCCCTGTCCGAAGACGTCCAGGTCCGGGGTGTACAGGTGACTGGGGGACAGGAAGCGTTCACCGCGCTCGGTGAAGTCGTGCCAGCCGGGCCCCAGCCGCGCCAGTCCGCGTTCGTTGAGCGTCACGTACAGCTTCGCCCGGGCCTCGCGGCGGAAGACCTGATGGTGGAGGACGGCGAGCACGCCGTAGAGCACCAGCGCGGCGGCGCTGGCCCACCACCACACCTTGGGCAGACGCCCCGCCAGCACGAAGCCCGCGACGCCGGCCGCGGCCAGGAAGGCGAGTGTTCGCAAGTTGGCGTAGCGAGCGCTCACGCGGTCCAGCGCGGTCAGCTCCGCCTGCGCGGCGGCTCGGCGCTCGGTGTACGTACGATGCGGGGATGGGGGCTCGGCGGTGGCGGACACGATGGGCACGCATGCTGGGGTCGCGCGGCGTCCAGGGCAAGCGGCAGGTGCAAATGCGTGACGCCGGGTCGACGGAGGCCCGGCCAACACCCCGTTTCCTGCCCTGATTCGTGTCAGACCCGGCGCGTAGATTTGTCCTCGTTGGCGGTCACGAGGGGGGCACCGGAATGAGCACGTCAGTCATTGATAACCGCGTCGAAATCGTCTTCAGCTTTGACACCACCGGCAGCATGTATCCGTGTCTTGCACAGGTGCGGAAGAAGCTGCGGGGCACCGTGTCTCGGCTGATGAAGGAGATTCCGGGCATCCGCATTGGAATCATCGCCCACGGGGACTACTGCGACGCGGGCTCCACGTATGTCACCAAGATGCTGGACCTGACGGACGACGAGGGCGCCGTCGTCCGCTTCGTGGACCGCGTGGAGCAGACGGGCGGGGGCGATGCGCCCGAATGCTACGAGTTCGTACTGCGCCAGGCGCAGAGCCTGTCCTGGACGGTGGGTTACACGCGGGCGCTGGTATTGATTGGCGACGACGTGCCCCACGGGCCCGCGCAGAATCCACACAAGCTGGACTGGCGCAAGGAGGTGGCCGCGCTGGGGAAGATGGGCATCCCCGTGTATGGCGTGCAAGCCCTGGCGCGCCGCCATGCGACGGCCTTCTACAAGGAGTTGGCGGAGAAGTCGGGCGGCTTCCACCTGAGCCTGGACCAGTTCGCCCACGTCACCGACCTGCTGCTGGCCGTCTGCTACAAGCAGTCCTCGGACGCACAGCTCCAATCGTTTGAGCAGGAAGTGGTGCGCGAGGGCCGGATGAGCCGCGGCCTCAACGTGATGTTCAGCACCATGCTCCAGCGCACGGCGCCGCCGCTCCATGGCGAGGCGGACTTGCGCGCGGTGCCGCCGGGCCGCTTCCAGGTGCTGGATGTGGACCGGACCCAACCCATCAAGGACTTCGTGCAGGAGAACGGCCTGCGCTTCAAGACGGGCCGGGGCTTCTACGAGTTCACCAAGACGGAGACCATTCAGGGCCGGAAGGAAGTGGTGCTCATGGACCGGACGACGGGTGACCTCTACAGCGGAGAGCGCGCCCGGGAGATGCTCGGGCTGCCGCCCGGGGAGACGGTCCGCATCCGGCCCGCCAGCCTGGAGAAGTACGTCGTCTTCGTGCAGAGCACGTCGGCCAACCGGAAGCTGATGGGGGCCTCGAAGTTCCTCTACGAGGTCGAGGACTGGGATGGCGCCCCGTCCGCCGCTGCGTAGCGGGCCGACGGGTCAGTCGCTGTCGCCCGGCTCCGGGGCGGCTGGTGCGGGCTCGATGAAGTGCAGCGTTCGTGGCGTGTCCGTGCCGGAGAGGACGTCCCGGGCCAGCTCCAGGCGGAAGCGGCGTGGCACGCCGTTGGAGGCTGGCGGCTCGGGCGTCACGGTGAATGTCGTGCTTCGGTCGGGGGCGCCCTCGGGTTGGATGCGGAGTTGGTCTCCGAGAGCGGTGTACTGAAACGCGTGGAGCCGGCCGTCGGTGCCCAGTCGCTCCAGGTGTCCGCCTTCGTAGAAGTAGAAGCGCTCGGTCGCGGGGTAGCGTTCGGGGTCCGCGACCCACTGCGCCACGCTCTGTTCCGTTCGCGCCGGGTCGAAGAGGAGCCGCTCGGCGGGCGAGGCCGCCCCAATGGGGGGGACACCAGGGGTTTGCTGTCGTTCGAGCGCCGCGTCCAGGTGCCGCAGAACGTTCGGCTCACGTTCGGTGGCTTGATGGTCGCGGAGGATTTGAAGGGCCTCTGGGCTGGCGTCGAGGCCCAGGGCTCGCACGGCCATCCGCCGGACCTCGGGCGCGGAGTCCTCGAGCGCAATCCGCAGGGCGCGGTGGGCCACCTCCGGGCGGCTGTTCAAGAGGGCCAGGGCAACGGCCTTCCGCGTTTCTATGTCGGGGGCACCTCGCAGGCGCTCCAGCAGCACCGGGGTTGCGTCTGGCGGTGCGGCGTCCGAGGTCCATGCGGAGATGGCGGCGCGCCTGACGCGGAGGAATTCATCCGACAGCGCCTGGCGAAGCGCCGCCCATGCCTCGGGTCCACCGAGTCGACCGAGCGCGGTGACGAGGTCCGCCCGTTCATCTTCGTCGCGTGTCCGGGCCAGCATCTCCAGGAGGGCGCGCGTCGCACCGGAGCAGCCGAGCCGTGCAGTGGCGAGAATCGCTCTTCTGCGGAGCGAAGAATCAGGGGCGGTCAGGAGCTGGCAGATGGGTTCGCAAGCTCTGGCGTCGCCAAGCAGGACGAGCGACTGAAGCGCCTGTTCGCGGACCTGTATCGGGGACGACGCGGAAAGCAGCGGGACGAAGACGCTGGCGGGCACGTGTGCGCGACGGGACAGCGCGCGAAGGGCTGCGAGTTGCACGTCTTCGGCGGCATCCGTGAGGGCTTGGATGAGCAGGCCCTCTGTCGCCTCGCCTTCTCGCGCGAGCAGGGCAACCGCCGCGGTCCTGATGGTGGAGGAGGCCGAAGCCAGGCCGCGCCGAGCCAGGGCACCGGATTCGGGGAGCCCCAGCCGTTGCGCGGTGGCGAGCGCGCTCAGCTTCTCCGCCTCCGGGGCACGTTCGAAGCGTTCGAGGAAGAGGCCGCTCGCGGCCGCCGGGTTCATCCTCGCGAGCGAGTCCATGACGGCGTGCTGCACGGAGGGCTCGGCATCATCCAGCGCCTCCTGGAGGCTCCGCCAGTCCGCGGCGTCCTGTGCGCTCGCCAGCACCCGAGCCGCCAGGGCCCGGACGTCAGCCGCTTCGTCGCGAAGCGCGAGCCGGGCCAGGGCATGGGCTTCGGGCGTCACCAACTCCCGGAGCACTCGCAAGGCCGTCGTCTTCTCGGAAGGGGGACCCGACACCAGGACGTCCTGGGCGACCTGTGTGAAGTCCGCTCGCGCGAGCAGTGCGTCGAGGTCTTCCCGAGTGCTCCGGGTGGGCTTCGTGGCCACCCAATGCAGCAGCTCCCCTGTCGACAGAGGTGCGTTCACGGCACCGCCCTCATGCGCGAAGCGAGAAGGCCGCTGGAGGACGCCTGAGGCTGGTTCATATGGCGCGTGAGAATGGCTGCTCCTTGTCGCCGCGTGCTCCTGAGTCCGGCGTCACACTCCATGGAAGCATCGGGAGGCCGACGTTAGCGTGCGTCCGTGCGCGTCTGGGTGACATTGCTACTGGTATGCGCGGGCTGTGGCGCCTTCGAGTTCCACCCCTATGAACTCCGCGGGCCCCACCGGGACTTGCATGCACGCTCGCTCAAGCGGTTGTCCGGAGCGGAGCCGACGCGGGCCTGCCCAGCCGATACGAACGGGGCTATTACTGGTTCCGCACCGTCATCCGGCCCGCGCTGCTGCTGGGGGCCAGCGTGGGGCGCCCGGTGGAGGCGTTGAACCTGCGGTTCATGGAGGGGTACTTCGAGCTCGTCGCCACCGACGACCGGCTGGTGCAGTTCGTCCGCAATCCCTCCACCGTGAACGTCGAACTCTTCACGCTGGCCCTGGGCGTGAAGCTCCGGTTCTGAAGCGGCGCGTGTGAGCACCGCCCCAGGGCCTGCCGCGAGGTACCGTCAGGGCGTGTCCGTGGCCGTGGCGGAGTCGGGAAGCGTCGACTCCGACGTGCCTCTCAGGCGGCGGAGGATGCGGGGGGCCTCGGCGGCGAGGCGCTCCTTGCCATCGGCCAGGGGGCGGTCGTGCAGGTCGGTGATGACAGTGCCAGGTCGCCCCGCGCCGAAATGGACCTTCAGCTCCTTGCCGATGAGCGCGTAACGCGCCTCCCAGCCCACGGTGGTGAGGAGGTACCGCTGCGGGTCCGGCCGGGTCATCGGAAGGCCGTCACCCAGCATCGCCGGGCTGTGCGTGTCGCCCAGCAGGTCGAAGAGCGTGGACACCACGTCGATGTGTCCGGTGACGGCGTCGACCTGGCCCACGGGAAGCTGGTCGTCGAACACGAGCATGGGCACGTGAAGCTGGGAGGCCGTCACGTCGCTGGCATGGCCTACGCGGCCGTGCTCACGGAACTCCTCGCCATGGTCGCCGGTGAAGAGAATCAGCGGCCGCGTGCCGCGCAGGCTTTCGATGCGCGCCAGCAGCTCTTCGACCTTGGTGTCCACTTCGTAGGCCGAGTTCCATGCGCGGGCCTTGAGGTGCTCGGGAGGCACTCGCGCGGTGGAGAGCCCGCCCTTGCCATTCCAGGCGGGCGAGAAGACGTCGGAGCGCGGTGGGTAGTCGTAGTCGAAGTGCGTGCCGGCGAAGAACACGAACAGGAACAGCGGCGTGTCCTGAGGCGTGGCCTCCACGGCCGCCAGCGCGTCGCGGACCATGGCTTCGTCCCGCAGGTGGCTGCGGCCCGTGTAGTCCGTGCGCAGACCTCCCGTCACGTCGCGGAAGACGGTGTCCTTGAGGCCCATCCAGTCAACGGAGGACGCGGCGAAGAAGAACTGCTGGTAGCCATTGCGGGCCAGCGCGGGGAAGAGGAGGGGCGTGCGGCCCGCGCCCACCACGGCATTGCGGCGCTGGGCCTCCAGCCCGAAGAACATGCTGAACAGCGAGTAGTCCGTGGAGCTGGCCGCGCTGTGGTGATGCAGGAAGCGCGTGCCGCTCTGCGCCCTGCGCCACATGTTCGGCATGATGTCGGCGGTGAAGAAGTCGTCACGCAGGCTCTCCACCAGGACGACGACGATGTCGGGACGGCGGGTGAAGCGCACCTCCGCGGGGTCGATGCTCGCCGCGGGCACGCCCGCCTCGGGGCTCACGCCCAGGCGCAGGCCGGACGCGGGCGCCTTGCCTGTGATGCGCGAGAGGAGGGTGTTCATCCGCACCGGTGCCTGGAGGGGCAGGGTGGTGGTGGCGTGCTGCACGGCGCCGCCGTGGGCGAAAACGAGGGACGCGGTGACCAGCCGCTCGGTGGTGCACAGGGCCGTCAGCAGCACCACCGTGCGCGCCACCCGGCGAGGGCCAAAGCCCCGGCGCAGGAACCAGATGCCCGCCGCCGTGTCGAGCGTGAGGATGACCACCATCGCCCCGGCCAACAGCGCCACCTCCGACGAAGACAGCCCCGTCTCCGCCAGGGCATGTGGCTGGAGCGCCACCGCCAGCACCAGGCCGTTGATGTGGAAGCCCAGTGAGTTGAGCACCAGCGCGTCCAGCCCGAGCAGTACGCCGCCCACCGCTGTCAGCACCGGGAGCGCGAAGCGGTAGCGATGGCCGAGCAGGAAGGCCAGGGGGAGGGTTCCAAGAAAGGCCACCAGCCCCAGGAACAACGCCTGGGCGAAGCTCCCCGCGAGCAGGAGGGGGCGGAGCCCCGGCGCCAGCCGCTCCACGGCCACGCGCAGCGCGCCGCCGAAGTACAGCAGTGCGACGAGCCCGTGGAGCACGCACCAGGTCAGCGCGGTACTCAGGTAGGGCCGGGCTGCTTCGAAGCGCTGGCGGAAAATGGCGGCTGCGGTGGACGCCGCTTCAGACATCCGTGACATTGCTCGGCGCAGCTATTCCGGATGCCGGAACTTCGCAAGCATCAATGAAGTCCGGAAGCGCGTCCCGCTGATGGTGGCGTGCAAGGATGCTGCTCATGCCTCCGCGCAAGCTCGTTCGGCACCTCGTCTGGTTGGAGTCCTTCGCCGCCGCCGTGGAGGCGGGCAGCATCGAGGCGGCCGCGGAGCACCTGGGCGTGGCGCGCTCGGTGGTGAGCGAGCACGTTCGCTCGCTGGAGCTGGCGCTGGCGGAGGGTGCGCCGTTGTTGGAGCGCGGGCCTGGCCGTCGCCTGCAGCTCACGGCCCGGGGGGAGCGGCTCTTCGCGGGCACCCAGACGCCGCTGCATCAACTGGACATGAAGCGGCTGCGCGACCTGGCCAGCGCCGAGCCCGTGGTGCGGCTGGGCCTCAACCCGACGCTGTCCTTGTCCCTGGTGGGGGCCGTGGCGAGGGACGCCGCCGCCGCGGACCTCAAGCTGGTGCTCAGCTTCGGAGGGCCCCACGAGCTGACGCGCCAGGTGCAGACGCGGCAGCTCGACCTGGCGCTCGACTTCACGCCCCTGCCCACCCATGAAGGCGTGGAGTCGGAGTCACTGCTGCGCATGCCCTTCGTCGTGCTCGCCGGGCCGGACAACGCGCTCGCGCGGCAGGCCGCGTCCCGGAAGTCGCTGCGCGTGAAGGACCTGGAGGGGCAGCGCTTCGTGGACTGGCTGCGTGATGACCCCTACGGCGGCGCCAACAGCGCCCGCTTCGCCGCCCACGGCGTGACGGTGGATGAAGTGGGGCGCGCGGAGAGCTTCCTCCTCCTCTACGAATTGCTGCGCGCGTTCCGCGCCTGCTCCATCACTCCGGACCTGCGCCCCATGCACCCGTTTCCACCAGACCTCCATGCGTGGCCCCTCTTGGAAGAGGAGCCCCAGGCGGTCGAGGTGGTGGCCTTGTGGCCTTCGGGAGCGCTCAGTCCCGGCGCCCGGTTGGTATTGGATGGACTTCGCCGCAAGCCAGGTTAGTTCGACGTTAAAACGACGAAGACGTCGATTTCTGACGGATTTCCGTTCGCACAGAGAAGGGATATCTTCAAAAAGTAGAAGAATCCGCCTGAGGTGAATGAATATGACTCCCACGGAACGGACGATTGCCCGCCTGCCTGCTCATCTGCGTCGCTACGTGGTGAGCCAGGACTACGCGGCGTATACGTCGCGGGACCAGGCCGTGTGGCGGAACATCCTGGGCTCCTTGAGGGGCCACCTGGCGGACAAGGCGCACCCCGTCTACCTGGAGGGCCTGGAGGCCACGGGCATCGGTTCGGAGTGCATCCCCAGTCTGGATGAGATGAACGAGAAGCTCGCTCGCCTGGGGTGGGCCTGTGTGGGGGTGCGTGGCTTCATTCCTCCCGCCGTCTTCACGGAACTCCAGGCGATGGGCGTCCTGGCGATTGCCGCGGACATCCGCACCCACGAGCACATCGAGTACACGCCGGCGCCGGACATCGTCCATGAGAGCGCCGGGCACGCGCCCATCATCGCCAACCGCCGCTACGCGGAGTACCTCAAGGCATGTGGGCTGGTGGGGTTCAAGGCCATTGCCAGCGTGGAGGACCAGGCCGTCTTCGAGGCCATCCGGAACCTGTCGGTGGTGAAGGAGGACCCGGACGCCAGCGAGGAGGAGGCGGCGCACGCGCAGGCCCGGCTGGAGGCCGCCAGCGCGAGCCGCCGCTACGTCAGCGAGAGCACGCGGGCGAGCCGCCTCTACTGGTGGACGGCGGAGTATGGCCTCATCGGGAGCGTGGCGTCGCCGCGTATCTACGGCGCGGGGCTGCTGTCCAGCATCGGCGAGGCGCAGCACTGCCTGACGCCGGCGGTGAGGAAGCTGCCGCTGAGCGTGGCCTGCGCGGACATGGACTACGACATCACCCGCATGCAGCCGCAGCTCTTCGTGGCGCGGGACTTCGAGCACCTGTTCGAGGTGCTGGCGGAGTTCGAGTCCACGCTGTCGTGGAAGCGGGGCGGCGACTTCGGCCTGACGGAGGCGCTGCGCGCGCGGACCGTCAATCACCTGGTGCTGGCGGACGGCCGCGAGGTGACGGGCCGGGTGCTGGAGATGCTGGCCGCGCCGCGCGAGGTGGCGCCGGGGCTGGGCACCGCGCTCGTCTGCCTGGAGGGGCCCATCATGGCCTCACGCGGCGGGCGCTCCCTGGACGACAAGCCGTGGAGCGGGCCGGCGTTGGTGGCGTTCGGCGCGGGGGCGTTGCCGGAGCGCGGGCCCTTCAAGCTGTCGCTGGAGAGTGGGCTGGAGCTGGAGGGCTTCGCCACGGACGGTGGCCAGGTGCTGGCGCTGCGCGGCCGGTTGGCGGGGCGCGAGCTGGCGCTGCCCGCGGTGGCGAAGCTCTTCGTCAGCACGCACCTGCCCTCGGTGGCGGGGGGGCCTGCGGATCCAGCGACGTGGGACCGCTGGTACGGCGAGCTGAGTGCCTTCTCGGAAGGGGATGGCGAGGAGAAGGCCCGCGCACGCAAGGCCCTGGCGCTGCACCCGGCGCTGGCCGCCCTCTACCGCGAGGTCCGGAAGATGCGGGAGACGCACTCCGTGAAGCCCGAGCGGCTGAGCCAGATTGCCGCGGCAGCCACGGACTTCCCGGACGACTGGCTGCTTCGCGCCGAAGTGGAAGAGCTGCGCCGCCGCGTCTGAGTCAGCGCCCCCAGTCCTTCTCCTCCAGGCCCTCCCGGAGGACCCAGCGCAGGTGTTCGTCGAAGTCGAAGGTGCAGCCCGAGACGTCGGGCTCCCCGTCCAGCAGCCACGTCGACAGGTCGAAGTCGTCGTGGCGCGCCGGGAAGATGAGCAGCCCGGCGTCGCGACGCATCCCCGTGTCGAAGTAGTAGTAGTCGCTCACGTTCGTGGAGGCGATGTACTGGAAGGGGATGAGCCGCTCGCGGAGCTTCTTCTCGAGGATGGCGGCTTCCAGTTCGTCCTCGTTGTCGCCGAAGGCGCCCTCCTCGACGTACTCCTTGGACCACTGGAGCGTCTCCAGCACCTCGGTGGGGCTCAACATCCGGGCGCGCTCATGTCCCTGCCAGTCCACCGCGGACAGCAGGCCGTGCTGGGAGATGAAGTCGAGGTAGGCCTGGGGAAGCAGCGCGCCCAGCGAGGACTCCAGGACGTGGAGGTCCTGGGCGGCCACCGGCGTGAGTGACACGGAGCGGAGCGGGAGCGTTGTCTCGTGCTTCAGGCGTTCCTGGAGCGCGAGGATGGAATCAATGGCGCGGGACATGCGCGCCATCCTACGCACACCGGGGGCGCGCGTTCGCTGGAAACACCACGGGCCCGGCCACGCGGCATGCGCATGGTCAGGCCCGTCGGGTGTCCTGCTGCCCGTTCGCCGCGGGCGCGCGGACTACTTCTCCTTGCCGGCGATCTTCCGCAGGGCCTTCTGGTCACGCACGCAGAGGATGCGGCCGACGTTGCCGAGCACACCCTCGCGCTTCATCTCATTGATGAGCGTGGACACGAAGGAGCGGGAGGCGCCCACGAGGTCCGCGAGGTCCTGCTGGGTGATGCCGCGCAGGTCCGTCTCTCCACCGTGCGGGCAGCGCTCGCCGTGCGCTTCAACCAGGGTGAGCAGGGTGTCCGCCAGGCGGGCCGGAACCTCCTTGAACGTCAGGCCCAGCACGCGCTTGCGGAGGGCGCGCACGCGCTCGGCGTAGGCGCGGACCACGTCCACCGCCAGGGCCGGACGGGCCTCCAACTGGGCGCGGAAGTCGCGGCCCTCGATGCTCCAGACCTCGGCCTCACCGGCGGCGATGGCCATCTCCTCAATCGGCGTGCCCTCGGGGCGGAACAGCTCGCCGAAGAGGTCGCCCGGGCGGAGGATGGACACCACGGAGCGGGTGCTGTTCTTGCCGATGCGCATCAGCCGCACGCGGCCGGACTTCAGCAGGTAGACACGGTCGGTGTTGTCACCGGGGCGGTAGATGGTCGAGTTGTGCGGGAAGGACTCGACCTTGAAGTAGCCCTTGAAGTCGATGGCCTCCTGGCCGGGCACCAGCTTGTTGGCGGTGACCATCATCCCGGAGCTGGTCGTCTGCAGCGGCGCCACGACGTTGGAACCGATGGGGCCGAGGGGGCGGTTGAAACCGTGCATGGCATTACTCCTGGGAAGGAAACGTAGGGAAGTCGGGCCGTCTGCTTCAGCGGCGAACGGGACTTTCCTTCTCCAAGGTTCGTGCCAGCGGGAATTGAAATGCCGCCGGGACAACACCTCCTGAAATGCCGGGTACTTAGCGCTACAGGCCCGCACCAGCGCCCGTTCTGTGTCCAAAACCTGAAACAGAACGTTCAAACAGTCTGATCAATTTGAACGAAACGTTCAAACCGGGGGCATGAGTGTCGGAGCAGTGACACTGTCCAAGAGTGCTCACGACGCATCCTTCACAGGGAAGGTGTGCACTTGAGGGCTCTGGCTCTGTGCAAGACCGTACTTCTGGAGCTTGCGCTCCAGGGTGGGGCGGCTGATTCCAAGAATCTGGCAGGTGCGACCCTTGTGCCCTTTGGTGACGGTCATCGCACGGGCGATGAGCTGGCGCTCGGCCTCTTCCAAAGTGGGAATCAGGCTGGCGTCGTCCTCGGCCGGCGCGGCGAACATGGCGCTGGCGGTGTGGGCGGAGGTGGCCCGGCCCGGCTCCGGCGAGGGGAGGGGAGACTCCAGGGCGGGCAGGTCGTCTCCGCGCAGGACGTCACCGGGGGCCAGCACCACGGCGCGGGTGAGCACGTTCTCCAGTTCGCGCACGTTGCCACGCCAGGGCAGGCGGGTGAGGCGCTCCATGACCTCGCCGGGTACGCGGGTGACGCGCTTGTGGACCTTCTCGTTGATGCGCTCGAGCAGGTGCTTCACCAGCGGGGGGATGTCCTCGCGCCGCTCGCGCAGCGGGGGAATCTGGAGGGTGATGACCTTGAGGCGTTGGTAGAGGTCCTCGCGGAAGCGGCCGGCCTCCACCTCCTCCACCAGGGCGCGGTGGGTGGCGGCGATGACGCGGGCGCGCAGCTTGATGCGTTTGACGCCGCCCACGCGCTCGAACTCGCGCTCCTGCAGCACGCGCAGGAGCTTGGCCTGGAGCATCAGCGACATGTCGCCAATCTCGTCCAGGAACACCGTGCCGTCCTCGGCCAGCTCGAACTTGCCCGGCTTGCCCGCCGTGGCGCCGGTGAAGGCGCCCTTCTCGTGGCCGAAGAGCTCGCTCTCCAGCAGCGTGTCGACGATGGCCGAACAGTTGATTCCGATGAAGGGCCGGGGCTCGTCGTAGGAGTAGTTGTGGATGACGCGGGCGATGAGCTCCTTGCCGGTGCCGCTCTCGCCCGTAATCAGCACGGTGGCGTGGCTGCCGGTGACCTTTCCAATCTCCTTCACCAGTTGCTGCATCAGCGGGCTGGTGCCCACGATGTCGCCCAGGCGGGCGGCGGCATTCTCACGGTGGACCTCGTCCGCGCGGCGCGACAGCTGGCGGTACTCCAGCGCGCGCTCCACCACCAGGTCCAGGGCGGCCGGGTCCGGGAAGGGCTTGTGGATGTAGTCGAACGCCCCGGCCTTCATGGCCCGGATGGTGGTCTCCATGTCGTGGTACGCGGTGACCAGGATGATGCGCGCGTCCCCGCACAGGCCCTTCATCTCCTCGATGATTTCCAGACCGGTGCGGTCCGGGAGCATCATGTCGAGGATGACCACGCTGGGCATGGCCTCCTGGGCGGCGCGCAGTCCCGCCGCGGCGCTGGTGGCGGTGGCCACCTGGTAGCGGGGCTGGCCGTCCTGCTCGATCTCCTCGAAGTGCATCTTCAGCGTTTCGAGGAGTGAGACGTCGTCGTCGACGATGAGAAGGGTCTCCATGGCGCTCTCAAGTGGCGAACGTCAGCGTCAGCACCACGCCCGGCTCGGCGCTGCCCCGGGCGGCCACGTCCCCCCCCACGCCCGTCATCACCCGGCGCAGGGCGGCCAGGGACAGACCGGCGCCCCGGGCCAGCCGGGAGCCGAAGGGCTCGAAGAGCGAACCGTTCTCCTCGGGGGGCAGGGCGGCGGCGGGGTCGTGGAGCACCATCATCACCTGGTGGGGGCCACCCCGGCGCAGGGCCACCTCCATCGGGCTGCCCTCCGCCTGGCCCATGGCGACGTTGAGCAGCACCTGGGCCAGCACGGGCCGCAGCCGCGTCGGGTCCACCCGGACGCGGGGCAGGTCGGGCTCCTCGTCCACGCGGACCTCCACGCGCCGCTCGGCCAACTCGGGGGCCACCATCTCCGTGGCCTCCTGCACCACGCCGCGCAGCGGATGGGCGTCCAGCTTCGGGGTGGTGTCGCGGCCGTATTCGGAGAGGAGCCAGAGCATGCGCTCCATGGTGCGAATCTCCCGGTTGGCGATGGTGAGCCGCCGCTTGTCCCGGTCATTGAGGCCGGTGTTCCGGGCCAGCGTCTGCACCGCCATCTTCACCGAGGAGAGGGGGTTGCGAATCTCGTGGCTGAGCGAGGAGGACAGCCGTGAAATCTGCACCGGGGGGGCGCCATCCAGCACGGCGTTGAGGTCCAGCACGGTGGCGCTGGCCTCGCCGTCGTCCAGTCCCAGGGACAGGCGGAGGGGGCACGCGTCCTCGCCGCCGAGGTTGGCGGAGACGAACTCCACCGCGCGGCGGTCCTCGCGGGCGCGGGCGTCCAGCTCACGGGCGCGCTTGGGCGACACGCCGAGGACCTCGTGGAGCGGCTGCTCCACCAGGGCCTCGGCGGGGCGCCGCAGGATGCTGGAGAGGTCGCCTTCGGCGCGTGTCACCCGCAGGCTTGGATTCCAGGCGAGCATCGCGGCTTGCAGGAGATGGGTGTTCATTTGATGGGCCTGAAACATACCGACTAAGGTTCCGCGCTGTCCCCATGTCATCTCCGGCGCGTTTTCCTAAGAACCTTGTGGCCTGCCTCCTCTTCCTGTCCGGGGGCACTGCGCTCGTCTACGAACTCGTCTGGTCCAAGTACCTCGGGAATGTCCTGGGGAACAGCGGCCAGGCGCATGCCGTGGTGCTCGCCACGTTCATGGGCGGGCAAGCGCTGGGGGCATTTGTCTTCGGGCGGACAGCCGACCGGGCAAAGAGCCCCCTGGCCCTTTACGGCCTGCTGGAGCTGGGCGTGGGCCTGTACGCGCTGGCCTTCCCCTATGTGCTCGACGTGCTGGGGGCGCTGTGGCTGAACGTGGCCCCGTCCGTGCCGGATGGCTGGCGACTGGGGCCCCGGCTGCTGGTCTCCTCGGCGTCGCTGCTGATTCCCACGCTGCTGATGGGCGGCACGCTGCCGGCGCTGGTGCGGCACTTCGCCTCCAGCCTGTCGGGGGTGCGCTACGAGTTGGCGCGGCTCTACGCCGTCAACAGTCTGGGCGCGGCGGTGGGGGTGTTCATCGCCGGGACGAAGCTGGTGCCCGCCATCGGCCTGTCCTCCTCGGCGGGGCTGGCCGCGGGGCTCAACATCCTGGTGGCGCTGGCCTCGCTGGGGCTGGCCCGGCGCTTCCCGCCCGCGCTGGTGCCAGGGCAGACGCCTCCCGTGGAAGCGGGCGACGCGGAGGTGTCCTATCCGCGCATCGCGGTGAGGGCGGCCCTCATCGGCGTGCTGCTGTCCGGCTTCACGTCCATGCTGTACCAGGTGACGTGGATCCGCCTGCTGTCCATCGTCCTGGGCGCGTCCACCTACGCCTTCACGCTCATCCTCACCGCGTTCATCATGGGCATCGGCCTGGGCAGCTTCTGGCTGATGACGCGCAAGGGCCAGGTGGACTCGCTGCGCCTGTTCGGCCGGCTCCAGGTCGCGCTGGTGGCCAGCATCTGCGTGGCGCTGCCGCTCTACGTCCGGCTGCCGCACCTGTTCCGCAAGGCGCAGTGGATGATGACGCGCTCGCTGGACACCTGGCCGCTGTTCCAGGTGCTGACCTTCGGGTTCTGCTGCCTGGTGCTGCTGGTTCCCACCTTCTTCATGGGCGCGGCCTTCCCGGCGGCGGCGCGCGTGGCCACGGCCAAGGTGTCCGAGGTGGGGCGCCAGCTGGGCGGCGTCTACTTGTGGAACACGGTGGGCACGATTACGGGGTCGGCGCTGGGCGTGCTGGTGCTGATGCCGTGGTGGGGCATGGAGGGCAACTTCATCGCGGGCGTGGCGGCCAACCTGCTCGGCGCGGGGCTGGCCTTCCACGCGGCCCCCGGCCGTCCCGCGCAGCATGCGCGCGCCTTGTGGCCGGTGGCCGCCACGGCGGTGCTGGCGCTGGTGGTGCTGGGCGGGATGAGCGGCTGGGCGGTGCGGTTGTCGGGTATCGCCTCCATCCGCTCCCACGAGAAGCCGCCGGAGAGCTACGCGAAGCTGGTGGCGGAGACGGAGGCCCTCATCCGCCCCATCTTCTACCAGGACGACACCTTCGCCACGGTGATGGTGGCGGACGTTCCCGTGGACAACCTGCGGTTCATGAAGCTCAACGGGAAGGTGGACGCGTCCAACGGGAGCGACGTGGAGACGCAGGTGGTGGCCGGTCACCTGGGCGCGCTGCTGCACCCGCGCGAGCCCAAGACGGTGCTGCTGGTGGGCGCCGGCGCGGCCATCACCGCGGGCAGCGTGCTGGTGCACCCCGTGGAGCACCTGGACATGGTGGAGATTGCTCCCGCCGTCATCGACGCGGCGCGCCTGTTCAAGGCGGACAACCGCAACGCGGTGGATGACCCGCGCACCCACGTGCACGTGGACGACGCCAAGACGTTCATGGCGCTGTCGCCGCGCAAGTACGACCTGGTGGTGAGCGTGCCGTCCAACCCGTGGGTGTCCGGCGTGTCCGGCCTCTTCACGCGGGACTTCTTCCAGACGGTGGACCGGCACCTGGCGGACGACGGCGTGCTGGTGCAGTGGATCCACACCTACGAGAGCAACGAGGAGCTCATCAAGCTGGTGGTCCGCACCCTGCGAGACACCTTCCCGCACGCCACCACGTGGCTGGGGCCGCATGACCTGGTGATGGTGGCCAGCCGCAAGCCCCTGGCCTTCGATGCGGCGCGCCTGGCCGAGCGCATGGGGCATCCGGAGGTGCGGAAGGACTTGTCCCGCGTGGGCATCAACGACGTGTTCGCGCTGCTGTCCAAGCAGGTGCACAGCGAGGCCGGCCAGCTCGAGTTCGCCGGTGAGGGCCCCATCAACACGGACGACCACAACCTGCTGGAGTACGCGTCGCCCATCGCCTTCTTCGTGTCGAACCTGGACGTGCGCGTGAAGGACGAGCGGCGCGCGCCCGAAGGGGCGGACCGCCTCTTCCTGCACGACTACGTCCAGCAGCACCCGCCCACCGCGGAGCAGGCCGCCGGGCTGTACCGGAACATCGAGCGCTACCACGCGCCCAATGACCCCATGGTGCGCGGCGCGGCCGCGCAGTGGCGGCGGCTGGCCCCCGACAGCCCGGAGTCCGCCCTGGCCCTGGGCAAGGCGGCGTTGGCCCAGCAGGATTTGACGCTGGCCGCCTCGCTCCTGGAGCCCGAGGTGGCGCGGGGAGGACGTGAGCCCGCGCTGGTGACGGCCTACCTCCGGCTGGTGACGGCTCGGACCTGGGCTTCGCGCACCATGTGGACGCCTGTAGGTGCCTTGCACGACACCGTGGCCCTGGGGCGCGAGGTTGCGTCCCGGCACCCGGACGACGAACATCTGGCCCGGGCGCTGCGCTCGCTCTGCGAGGCGCTGCCCCGTTCGAGCTGCGAAGGCACCGCCCAGACGCCCGTTGCCGCCCCCGGGGGCCCCTGAAATGGGGGGCTGGATCATCCCAATCGGGCCAATTGCCTGGAATCACTGAGAATTCCTGGCATCCTCCCGATGACCGATGGAGGTGGAAGTGGGATCTGCCCTAGGGTGCGAATCACCCAAGCAGCAGGGTGTTTTTTCCACCACTGCAATCCCCGGAGAGTTCCATGAAGGCGATCTCGAAGAAGCAGCAGCTCCGCAAGGCTCGTGGCCAGGGCATGACCGAGTACATCATCATCGTCGCCCTCATCGCGATCGCCGCCATCGGCGTGGTGACCCTGTTCGGCGACAACATCCGCAAGCTGTTCGGCGCCTCCGCCGACGCGCTGGCCGGTAACGCCTCCGTCGACTCCGAGGCCACCGAGCGTCAGCGCCAGCTGGAGAAGAAGACCATCAAGACGTTCGGCCAGAACAACGCGTACTGAGCCGTGTCCTTCCGGGGGGAGCCGTACCTGCCTCGTGCGGGTGGCTCCTCTCGGGCGGCTGAGGCCGAGGGCTGAGTCGTCAGCCCGGTGCCCGGCCGGAAGTGGCAGCACCCCCGCCCAGGGGCTTGACCCTCACGCGACGTGAGGCCCTACACCTCCTCATCATCAAGAGGTGGAGATGGCCCTGACGGTGAGCCAGGTCGCCCGGCTGGCGAAAATCAGCATCCGCGCGTTGCACCACTACGACGAGCTGGGCCTGTTGTGTCCTTCGGACCGCAGTGAGGCTGGCTACCGGCTCTATTCACAGGCGGACCTCCAGAAGCTCCAGCAGGTGCTCTTCTTCAAGGAGCTGGGCTTCCCGCTGGAGGACATCCGCCGCATCCTGGGCGACCCCACCTTCGACCTGCGCACCGCGCTGCGGATGCAGCGGCAGCTCCTGACGGAGCGGGCCGCCCGTCTGGACGCGCTGGTGCATGCCGTGGACGCGGCGCTGGACGCGCTGGAGAAGGGGACGCACGTGGACAAGGACGCGATGTTCGAGGCCTTTGGCGACTTCGACCCCTCGAAGTACGAGGAGGAGGCGAAGCAGCGCTGGGGAAACACGGAGGCCTACAAGGAATCCGCCCGGAGGACGGCGCGCTACAAGAAGGAGGACTGGAAGCGCATCAAGGAGGAGGGGGACGCCCTCTTCCAGGCGTTGGCGGACCTGCTCGCGGCGGGCACCAGCGCCGCGTCGGCCGCGGCCATGGACCTGGCCGAGGCGCACCGGCAATACCTGGGCAAGTGGTTCTACGCGTGCCCGGCCGCCATGCACCGGGGCCTGGGGGAGATGTACGTGGCGGATACGCGCTTCACGGAGAACATCGACAAGGTGCGCCCGGGCCTGTCGCTGTTCCTGCGGGATGCCTTCGCGGCCAACGCGGAGCGACAGGGGGCCGCCGATGCTCCCTGCGGCTAGCTGAAGCCCAGCCGCTTCAGCATCACCGCGCGGATGGAGGGAATCCGGAAGCGGTAGATGAGCGCGTCCGCGAAGTAGTGCGCCAGCACCACCGCGAAGCCCAGGGACGTCATGGCGCGCAGCAGGGGATGCGTCTCCGCCACGCCCATGTTGCTGCCCAGCGCGCCGCGCACCACGCCCTGCTGGAGCAGGCCGTGCACCGCGCCCAGCGCCAACAGGGGCAGCATGGACGCAATCATCGCCGGGACGATGAACTTCCGCGGCAGCCGGGGCGTGTCACCCTCGCGCGGCTCCAGCATCCGCGCGGTGAGCATGTAGTACTCCAGGCCGTGCATGCCGGGCAGCATGACGTAGCCCCAGGTGGGCGCCACCAGCACCAGCCCGGTCGCCGTCGCCATGGCCAGGAGGTAGAGCACCTTGGGCCCGCTGACGGCCTCCGCGCGCAGCACCGTGCGGAACAGCAGCATGAAGTAGCCCAGCCACACCGCCAGCAGCAGCCCTAGCGTGCCGTGCGGGAGCACCGCCCCCTGGCCAATGTCGAGGTACGCCGGCGCAGCGGGCCCGGGGGCCTCCGGCACGAAGAAGATGCGCACCAGCAGCAGCGTGAGCAGCAGCGGGACGTACATCTGTTGCAGCTTGCGCTCCAGCGCCGACGCGCCGGGCAGGCCGGCCTTGCCCGCGCGCAGCCCGTGGAGTGACCAGATGCCCCGGTGCTGGGACAGGGTGTGGTGCGTGCCGAAGACGTTGAAAATCACCGCCACGCCATACGTGTGCGCCGTGCGCTCCGCGTAGAAGGTGAAGAAGAGCACCGTGCCCACCGCGAGCATGCCCAGCGAACCCGCCAGCACCTGCCGGGGTTGGCCCGGGGCGGACGTCAGCACGTCCCGGTGCACCGCGAAGAGCAGGAACGTGAGGATGACGTGGGTGGCGTTTCCGAGCAGGTTCTGCGCCGTCCAGGCTGAAAGGCGGTGCGCGCCTTCCGCGGCGCCCGGGGCGAGCCAGACGTTGGCGGCCGCCGTGCACAGGGCCAGGGCCAGGGGCAGGGCGACGATGAGGGCATCCGCCCGCGGTGAGAAGAGCCATAAGCCCCGGAAGGCCAGCGCCCCTCCCGGGGAGGGGGCCGTCACGGGGGACGGGGGGT
>NZ_JABFNS010000102.1 GCF_013116825.1 Myxococcus xanthus | reverse complement strand
CCCCCGCTCGGTCTGCCCCCGCTCGCCCCGTCACGCAGGCCGTGACGCCCGAGGAGGAGGCCCCCGTCCTCACCCCGCCGGGCCTGCGGCTGTCTCCGGCCGTGCGGCCCGTGCGGCAGACGGTGACGCTGGAGCTGGACCCGCGGCGGGAGATGTTCAGCGGGACGACGGACATCGAAATCGAGCTGCCCCAGGCCACGCACGAGGTGTGGCTGCACGGGGAGGCGCTCGCCGTGAAGGACGCGGCCTTCATCGTGGCGGGCGCGCGGATCAAGACGTCCACGCTGCCCATCGGCGACATGCTCGTCTTCCTCCCGCGTGAGGCGGTGGGCCCCGGCACCGTCATCCTGCGCGTGGCGTACACGGGCCGGGCGCGTGCCCGGGAGAGCTCGGGCGTCTACCGCGAACAGGACGCGGGGCGCTGGTACACGATGACCCAGTTCCAGCCGCTGGCCGCGCGGCGCGCCTTCCCCTGCTTCGACGAGCCCGCCTTCAAGATTCCCTGGCGGCTCACCCTGCGCGTGCGCGAGGAGGACGGCGCCTTCGCCAATTCACCGGTGGAGGCCGAGACGCACGGCCCGGATGGATGGAAGACGGTGCGCTTCCAGACGACGCCCCCGCTCCCCTCGTACCTGGTCGCCTTCGCGGTGGGCCCCTTTCAAGCCGTTGACGCGGGCGTCGCGGGCCACCACCGCGTGCCGGTGCGGATGCTGGTGCCGCAAGGCCGCGCCGCGGAAGCGGCCTGGGCCGCGCGGGCCACGCCCCCGCTGCTGGAGCAGTTGGAGACGTGGTTCGGCACGCCCTACCCCTACGCGAAGCTGGACGTGCTGGCCCTGCCCGGCACGCAAGGAGGCGCCATGGAGCACCCCGGGCTCATCACCTTCAGCGCCCCGCTCATGCTGGGCCCCGTGGAGGGGGACTCCCTGTGGCGCCAGCGCTACTTCGCGCTGACGCAGGCGCACGAGCTTGCGCATCAGTGGTTCGGCAACCTCGTGACGCCCGCGTGGTGGGACGACCTCTGGCTCAACGAGTCCTTCGCGGACTGGCTCGCCTACAAAGTCGTGACGCAGTGGAAGCCCGAATGGCGCGGGGACGTGCGCCGCGTGGAGGCGCGGGGGGATGCCCTGGTGGAGGACCGGCTCGTCAGCGCGCGCAGCGTCCGGCAGCCCATCGAAGCGCCGGGAGACGTCCACTCCGCCTTCGACGGCATCACCTACAACAAGGGCGCCGCGGTGCTGGCCATGTTCGAGTCCTGGGTGGGCCCCGACGCCTTCCAGCAAGGCGTGCGGCACTACCTGGACACCCACGCGAGGGGCACCGCCACCACCGCGGACTTCTTCGCAGCCCTCACCAGGGCCACCGGCAAGGACGTGGCGCCCGCCTTCTCCTCCTTCCTGGACCAGCCGGGCGCGCCGCGCGTCGCCATGACGCTGGAGTGCCCCAAGGAGGGAGTGCCCCGGCTGGCCCTGGAGCAGCGGCGCTATCTCCCTCTGGGCTCGCCGGGCGGACGCGGCGAGGAACAGGCGTGGCAGGTGCCGGTGTGCGTGCGCTACGCAGCCGGGGGCACGGAGGGCCGCGCCTGCACGGTGCTCTCGGAGTCCACGGGCACGCTGTCCCTGGATGGCGCGAAGTCCTGCCCGGACTGGGTCCACCCCAACGCGGAAGGCCGCGGCTACTACCACGCGCTGCTGCGCGGTGACGCGCTGGAGCGGCTGACGCGGCAGGGGGGCCGGGGGCTCAGCATCGCCGAGCGCCGCGTCCTGCTGGATGACGCCGAGGCCCTGGTGGCCAGTGGCGAACTGGATGTGGCCCAGGCCCTGACATTGGCCACGCGCCTGCTGCGAGCGGACACCCCGGACCTCGTCATGGGCGCGGCGGCCCTGGTCGCCAGCGTGCGGGATGACTTCGTCCCGCGAACCGCGTGGCCGAGCCGCGCACGCTTCGTCCGTGGCCTCTTTGGCGGCCAGGCTCGCCAGTTGGGCTTCGTGCCGCGCCCGGGCGAAAGCGACGACGTGCGCATGCTGCGGCCCCGGCTGGTGTGGATGGTGGCCCAGTCCGGCGAGGACGCCCTCCTGCGAACGGAGGCCCGGAAGCTCGCGCTGCGCTGGCTGGACGACCGGCGCTCCCTGTCCATGGACGCGGCGCAGGGCGTGATGGGCGCCGCCGCGGTCTCAGGGGATACCGTCCTCCACCAGCGCATGCTCGAAGCCCTGCGCACCACCACGGAGAGTCGCGAGCGCGACCTGCTCTTCGCCGCCCTGGGAGGCTTCCAGGACGCCGCGCTCGCCAGCGCCAGCCGGGCCCTGCTGCTGGCGCCGGACGTGGACACGCGTGAGGCCCTGCCCATCCTCTTCCGGCAGTTGGAGGCACAGCCCACCCGCGCGGGTGCGTTCGACTTCCTGCGCGAGCACTTCGAGACGCTCCGGGAGCGGCTGCCGCGGGACATCGCGCCCTGGCTGCTGGGCACCGGCGGATTCTTCTGCGACGCCGAACACCGCGCGCGGTTCGCGGCCTTCTTCGCGCCCTACGCGCCCACCTTCGAAGGGGGTGAGCGCGCCCTGGCGCAGGCGCTGGAGCGCGTGGACCTGTGCATCGCACAGCGCGAAGCCCTGCGTCCCGGGCTGGAACGCTTCCTGCGCCGCTACTGACGTCAGCGCTTGCGCGCGAGCATCATCCCGTCACGCACCGTGAGCAGCACGTGCTCCACGCGAGGGTCCGCCGCCACCTTCGCGTTGAAGTCGACAATCGCATGGTCATTGGGGCCCTCCGGCTGGAGCACCCGGCCCGACCACAGCACGTTGTCCGCGATGATGAGCCCGCCCGGCCGCAGCAGCGGCAACACCGCGTCCCAGTAGGCAGCGTAGCTCGGCTTGTCCGCGTCGATGAACACCAGGTCGAATGGCCCCTGGAGCGTCTTCAGGGTGTCCAGCGCCGGCCCCATGCGCAGGTCGATTTTCCGTCCATGCGGACTGCGCAGGAAGAAGGCGCGCGCCACATCGGTGGCCTCGGGGTCGATGTCGCAGGTGATGAGCGCCCCATCATCCGGGAGCGCTTCCGCCATCATCAGCGCCGAGTACCCGGTGAAGGTCCCGATTTCCAACACCCGCCGCGCACCGGTCAGCGCGACCAGCATGCGCAGGAAGGTGCCTTCCACGGACCCGACCTGCATGTTGGGGGAGGACATCCGCGCATACGTGACATCACGGAGTTCATCGAAGAGGGGCGCGGGTGCCGTGGTGTGAGCGTCCGCGTACGCCTCGATTTCGGGAGGAACGAGGGTGAGCTTGGGCATGTCCCATCGATTAGCACGTACCGCGGGGCCCCCCACTTCAGGTTGCCGTCAGACGCCTCGTGCATAACTTTGTCGTCGCTCTGGATGGAGGAGGTCTCGATGCTGGCAGCCAGAATCGGTGGTGCGCACGCGGATGTGTCCCGGTGCATCGCCGCGAGCCTCCAGTGT
Organism: Myxococcus xanthus; assembly: GCF_013116825.1. GTDB lineage: Bacteria > Myxococcota > Myxococcia > Myxococcales > Myxococcaceae > Myxococcus > Myxococcus xanthus_B. The sequence goes on along the minus strand of NZ_JABFNS010000102.1, from coordinate 30,704 downwards.
CAGGTTTCCTGCGAAGAGGGCATGGCCCGCCGGGTCGCCCGAGGGGAGCCGCTGTCCGGCGAGGTGGTACGCCTGCTTCGACAGTGTGCTGAACTGTGCGAACTGAATGCACGCGCGCTCCAGAAGGAGAGCCGGCTGGCCCGGCGCACCGCGAGCCTGTGCTTCGACCTGGCCAACCTGGTGGCCCGGGCCGCGTGGCTGGACGCGGAGGACCGCGATTCGTACACGCTCGCGCGGGACGCGCTGCAACTGGCCCGCGCGTGCAGGCCCCTGCTGTTCGCCTGAGTCAGCAGCGCAGGTGCGGACTGAACACCCGCGTGGGGCCCGCGCGGGAGGGGCGCTCACGCCGCCCGCTGGACGGGAATCTCAGACAGCAGCTCGTTGAATGCGTCGACCTGTTGCTGCCCGTGGCCCGGATGATGTGTGTCTCGCGTTCTAGCATGACGGGCGACGACGCCACCGATGCCGCCCGGAATCGGCGCGCGGCCAGCGTCATGAACGACGGGGCGCGGGAGGAGCGTCGCTCCTCCCGCGCCCTGGTATCACGAACCCGCGCTCAAATTGACACCGGAACTACAGGTCCAGCAGACGCGCCTGGAACCCATTGCTCCCCGTCGAGGTGAGCAGCACCAGCTGGCCGTTGTGCACGAAGACCCGCTGAGCCGCGCCCGGGTAGTACGCCGCCGAGAGGATGTCGAACCGGTGGTTGAGCACCCGCAGCTGCGTCCTGTCTCCCACGGTGTCGATGAGGTAGAGGCGCTCACCGTGGAAGGCGATGTCCACGAACGACAGGCCGATGCTGGTGCGGTACGTCAGGTCCGCCGCATTGAAGAGGAGGCCACTCCCCGTCACGACCGCGGAGCCATCCGGCCACAGCCGCAGCGGCGCCCTCAGGTTGTAGGCACCATGGTAGGGCGAGTCGATTTCAGCCCCCAGGGTGCCCGCCTCGATGTCCACCTGCACTCGGTTCAGGTCCTGCGGCGAGACGCCGCTGTCGGCGAAGTAGATGGTGTTGTTCGCCTCCGAGAACAGCAGGCTCACCGCGCTGCTCCTCCAGTCCGCCGCCGCGACCCGAGCGCCCGTCGCCCGCTGATAGAGCGCATGGGTACCCCAGGCCCCGGAGCCATCGATGGTAAACAGGTAGCGGTCCGCCACCACCATGCGCGACACCGACGCAGGCGCCGCGGCGAAGAAGCGAGCCGTGCCATCCTCCGTCGAAGTGAAGGCATCGATACGCCCTCCCGTGTAGGCCAGGTATGCGGTCTGACCGTCCGAAGCGACCGCCATCGAGGTCGCATCGCCCGTCCCGACGAAGGCGGACAGGAAGCTCCGGGTCGTCAGGTCAAGTCGACGGATGCGATCCGCGTTGCCGTCCAGGAAGTGGATGACGCCATCGCTCGTCAGCGTCGCGTCCTGGTAGGTGAAGGCGAACGCGGCCCCGCCCAGCACGACGCCCGCATCCGGGTCCACGCCGCCATCACTGCCACCATCCGGCGTGGGCTCCCCCGTCTCCAGCTGCCCCGAGATGTCGATGCCACCCGTGGTGGCGCCCGGGCAGTTGACCGGGTTGCGCTGCAGCACGAGGCTCGCCGAAACCACCTCGCCAGCGACGACGTCGACCACGGCGCTGCCCGCGTACACCTCCAGCATGGACGCGTTATACGCAATCACACGCACTGCCCGACCGGCTCCCGCTGGCACCTCGGACACCTGCCCCCGGATGGCTGTGCCGTCCACTTGAAGCGGAACAGGCCCGATGACAGTCATGCCCAGACCGGAAACAACGGCATCGGCGGACACGACGCCGCAGACATCCCCCGCCAGGGAGATTTCCATTCGGACGGACTCGGTTTCACCTGCGTTCTCGAACGTCCCCTCGCCGTTGCACGCGGTCACCAGCGCGCAGGCCGCCCACATCAGCCCAACTCGACTCAGCATTCTCATGATTGTTCCCCCTCCGCGCGGGACCAATACGACAAGTGCGGCTCCCGTGCAATGCATTGCAAACGCGGACCCGGAACTCCCGAGCCCACGGTCACGCAATGACGGCAGCCCCCGCAAAGCCTGACACGCCCATTGAGTTCGCGGCGACCGCCGATGCGCTGGGCCGCAAGATAGCGTGCCACGCATTAGCGACGGGTCACGACGACCTCACACAGTCTTTGATGTAAGCTCCCTGCGGACATTGCCCGTGCAAAGCCATGAATGCGACTCGTGTCACGTCCCCTGGCACACGTCTGTCTGCGGCAGGAGCCCCTCTGAGCCATCGCACCTCCCGCCGCTACAGTCGCTTCGAACGGCGGCGGGCACTGAAACGGCGACGCCACGGCCCGCTCCGGCAAGAGCGGGCGCGCATGGTGCGCCCATGCCGGGCTACTCCCACTGCTTCGCGATGTCGGCCTGAGTCGGCTGCACAGGTGGCGGAACGTAATAGCGCGCCGGGTGGTAATCCCTGTCCGACCAGGTCACCCTCTTCCCGAACTCGCCCACCGCGCCTCGAACCTGGCCGACCGGATACTGTCGCTCACTCCCGTCCGTGAAGGCCTCGGCGACACGCCCATCCTTGAAGACGGCCCGGAAGATGAGCGTCCCCTCGTGGCACCGAAGGCCCGTGTAGATGGGCTCGTAGCGGACACCGTCCGCACGGAGCAGGTGATACTCCAGCTTGTTGTACTTCTGGCTCGGCTCGAAGCGCCCCTTGCTGCACCGGGCCACCACCTCCGAGACTTCCTTCAGGAACGCCCGCGAATTGGCCGCCGCTTCTGGAATCAGCCCAGGGGAATGCGTGGGATTCATCCTCTCGATGGCCGCGTCGATGCTCTCATTGAGCAGCTTCGCCAGCGTCGGACTCGAGATGCTCCCTGGCTCCGCGGGGGGCGACAGGTACGGGGACAACAAGAAGTAGGCGCCCACGCCGATGGCACCCGCGCCCCACCCCACCAGCATGACTTTTCCAGGTTTGATTTGCGTCCCCCTTTGCCGTGTTGCTCCTCAGCTATCACAGGACGAACAGCCCAGGCAGGAGGCAGCATGAATGCCACCTCCTGACTGACGCACGCGCTCTCAGCCTTTCAAAGCGAGACACCGTACAGCGCGCCGTACTTCTCCTTCAGGTACGCCAGGAAATCCGTGTCGGTGAGCCCCTGCCCCGTCACCTGCTTCACGCGCTCCTCCGCGGATTGGCGGAAGCCATGCTGGTGCACGTGCGTGCGCAGCCAGTCACGCAGGGGCAACAGCTCACCCCGCCCCAGGTGCTCCTCCAACTCCGGCAGGTCGCGCTTCGCGGCGCGGTAGAGCGACGCCGCGTACAGGTTGCCCAGCGAATACGTGGGGAAGTAGCCCAGCTCGCCCCAGGCCCAGTGGATGTCCTGGAGCACGCCCTGCGTGTCGTCCGGCGGCGTGACGCCCAGGTACTTCTCCATGCGTGCATTCCACGCGGCGGGCAGGTCCTCCACCGGCAGCTCGTCGCGCACCAGCAGCAGCTCCAGCTCGTAGCGCAGCGCGATGTGCAGGTTGTACGTCACCTCGTCCGACTCGATGCGGATGAGCGACGGCCCCACCGCATTCACCGCGGCGTGGAAGGTCTCCTCGTCGGTGCCGGACAGCGCCTCCGGGAAGGCGGCGCGCAGCACGGGGAAGTAATGCCGCCAGAACGGCAGGCCGCGGCCCACCATGTTCTCCCACAGGCGTGACTGCGACTCGTGCAGCCCCATGGAAGGCGCGGCGGCCAGTGGCGTGCGGTAGAGCTCGGGAGCGAAGCCCTGCTCATACAGGCCGTGGCCGGCTTCGTGGATGGTGCTGAAGATGGACGGGAACGGCGTGGCCGTGTCCACGTGCGTGGTGAGCCGCACGTCCAACGGGTGCGTGCCTCCGGTGAAGGGATGGATGCTCAGGTCCTGCCGGCCCGCCTCCAAATCAAACCCGATGTCCTTCAACAGCCGCAGGGTGAAGGCCCACTGCGCGTCCTTGTCGTAGTGACGGCCCGTCAGGAAGGGCGCCACCGGCCGGCTCACCGCGGTGAGCTTGCCCACCATGGGGATGAGGTGCTCACGCAGCGCCGACAGCACCGGCGTCAGGCGCGCCACCCGCATGCCCGGCTCATGGCCTTCCAGCAGCGCGTCATAACGCTCCCCGGCATGGCCATACGCGTCCGCCTGCTCCCGGCGCAGCGACAACAGGCGCTGGAGCGCGGGCTGGAAGACGGTGAAGCGCCTTGCCTGTCGGGCTTCCCGCCAGGCCTGGATGGCGTCGCTGATGGCCCCCGCCAGCGCCCGCACCAGGGGCGCGGGGACGCGCACCTCCCGCTCCCGCTCGCGCGTCAGCACCGTCACCATGGCCCGGGCGTCGTCGGACAGGTCCGCCTGCGAGGCGGCCTGGGCCAGGGCCTCCCCCAGCCGGGGGTCTACCAGGCGCTCGTGGTGCAGCCCCTGCAAGGTGGAGAGCTGATGGGAGCGCGCGGGACCGGCCTTGGACGGCAGGTACGTCTCCATGTCCCACGTGGCCAGGCCGATGAGGCCTTGAAGGTCGCGAAGCTCCTGCATCCGGGTCAGCAGCCAGGTATCCATGCCCGGATTCATAGCCCGCTTCGCGCCGCACTATCGCGAAAGACGCACTCGGGAGTATGAGGGCTGCGCGATGGCCAACGTCATTCAGTTCTTCATGTCCCCCGACGACGAACTCGCCTTCTTCCGCTTCCTGGAGCGCTTCGTCCTGGAGGTGTACCCCCGGCGCGTCCCACAGGATTGGGAGACCTTCCGCGCGAACACGGAGAACCTGGAGCGGCTGCCCCCGGAGGACCTCTACATGGTGGCCTCCGAGCTGGGCGCGGCCATCGTCGACAAGGTGAAGCGGGGCCCGGACAAGGGCTACTGGCGCATCGACGAGGTGCGCTCGCCCGTCATCTTCATGGAGCGCTGCCGCACCAACGAAGAGGGCGAGCTGCTCAGCGGCAAGATGTGGGCGGAGCTGGACATCACCGCGCAGACGGGCCGGAAGAACGCGGCGCCCGACAAGTTCCGGAGCCTGTTCCTCGAGGTCGAGGAGTACATCAAGAAGACGTACCGCAAGGGCGACCCCAAGGGCTTCTTCGTGGGCCCCAAGACGGCGCGGCTCTGCAAGGAAGGGCTCGTGCTGCGTGACTCCGCCTTCCGCGGCGGCACGGTGTTGCCCTACAAGTAGCCGCGGCGCCTCAGGGCAGGGCCACGGGCAGGGTGAAGGAGAAGGTGCTCCCCTGCCCTTCGTGGCTCTCCACGTTGAGCGTCCCGCCGTGCGCGGCCACCAGACTCCAGGCGATGCTGAGCCCCAGCCCCGTGCCGCGTCCCGGTGAATGGCTGGCCCGCCAGAAGCGCTCGAAGAGGTGCGGTGCGTCCTCGGCGGGGATGCCGGGCCCGGAGTCCTTCACGAAGACGCACACCTTCGCCCCCTCCACCAGGCGGGCCCGCACCTCAATGGCGCCGCCAGGGGGCGTGAACTTGATGGCGTTGCTCACCAGGTTGGCCATCACCTGGAGGATGCGCTCGCGGTCGGCGAGCACCGGCGGCAGCTCTGGCGCCAGCGCCACCGTCAGGACCTGCCCCTTCTCCAGCGCGAGCGGCCGGAGCACCTCCAGCGCCTGCGCCAGCAAGGCGTCCACTGGAAGGGGCTGGAGCGTCAGGGGAATGGGCATGCCGCGCAGGCGCGCCCGGTCCAGCAGGTTGCCGATGAGGCTGCTCATCTGCTGCTCGGCGAGGACGATGTTCTCCAGGTAGCGGCGCCGGCGGTGTTCCTTCTCCGGCGCCGTGCCCGCCTTCAGAATCATCTCCGCGTTCATCCGCACCGCGAGCAGCGGCGTCTTGATGTCATGGGAGACGACGGTGAGCAGCTCGTCGCGCCAGCGCACGGCCTCCTGGGCCTGGAAGAACAGCGCCTCCGCGCGCTCACGCAGGCGAACTTCGCGGCGCAGGGCATGCTCCTTCGGCAGGGCCACGGCCAGAAGGTTCGCCACCCCGTCCAGCAGCGCAAGCCCGTCCTCCCCCAGCCCCACCGCCTCCACGTGGAGCACGCCCAGGACGCCTTCCTTCGGCGCCAGCGGCAGGGTAACCCTCCCGGGAACCCGGGCCGGCTCCGCCTTGAACACGCCCTCGACGGCGTCACACCCTTGCAGGCTCACGCGCTCCAGGCCCACGAGGTACGCGTACGCGGAGGCGGCATGCGCCACGGCGTGGGACGGAGGGGACTCCATGCCCTCGGACGAATGCCACGCCATCAGACAGGGCCGCTCCGGAACGGACACTCCGGACGCATCCACCCCCTCCAGCAGGAGCGCGACGCGGACCGGCAGCCATCGGGAAAGGCGCTCCACCAGCGCGGGGAAGCTGGCCGCGACACCGTCGGACGCGCAGAGCAGCTGGCCTACCTCATGGAGCTGCGCCAGGTGGCGGTGGGCCTGCCCCCGCTTTCGCCAGGCGCGACGGGGCCGCCGCCGGGAGGCTGGGACGTCCCGGTGGGCGGACTCCTCCCCCGCTGGGCTCCGCGGCGCCTTCATCGGGGGTGCCTCGTCCCTTCCACGGTCAGCAGCTCCTCACGGAGCGCGGCGGAGAGGACCTCGCCCGTCAGCGCCCCGAGGACACGCAGCCACTCCTCGACCAGGACCACCAGCGACTCCTCCAGCCGCTCCGGGTCGAATTCAGCCACCACCGGATGCAGCCGCTCGAAGCGAAGACCTTCCGATGTGACGGCGAGCGCCGACAAGTGGGGATGGGCCTGGACCACCCGCTGGAGCACCCGCTCCAGGATGACCACCAGGGTGACCTCCCCCAGGACCGAACGGCCACGGCGCCACAGCGCCTGGAAGCCACGCTCGAACAGGTCCAGGAGCGCGGGAGAAGACGGGCGCGGCAGCTGGCGTTGACGCCAGGCACGCACGACCTCGTGAGGTGGGGGGTGCCGCTCTGACATGCAGTGGGCCGGCTGCGGTGCGACGCGGAAAGCCCCCTTCGCTTAATGAAGCCCCTGGCGAAAGTCCACTCGCCCAGGGGCTGGAACAACCCGGCCGACGGGCCTCAGCTGCCCGAAGCCAAGGGGGTGGCCTGCCGCAACTGCGGGGCCTCCGAGACGAACTTCAGCTCCGGGTGCTTGTCCTCGGCGTGCTGGAGCGCCCAGTCATCCCGGAAGAGCACCAGGGGCAATCCGTCCCGGTCCTGCACCGTCTGACGGTTGCCTTCCCAGTCGAACGCCTTCGGGTCGAAGTTGGCGCCCACCACCCAGCGCGCATGGCTGAAGGGCAGCCGGTCGAGCGCGATCTTCGCGCCGTACTCGTGCTCCAGGCGGTACTGGAGGACCTCGAACTGGAGCGCGCCCACCACGCCGACGATGGGGTCCTTCATGCCCATCTGCAGCTGCTGGAAGATCTGCACCGTGCCCTCCTCGGAGAGCTGCTCCAGGCCCTTCTCCATCTGCTTGCGGCGGAGCGGATCCCGGCTGCGGACGACGGCGAAGAACTCCGGGCTGAAGCGCGGCACGCCCTCGAACTCCACGCCGGTGCCCTCCGCCAGCGTGTCGCCGATGCGGTACAGCCCCGGGTCGAACAGGCCGATGACGTCCCCGGGCCACGCGTCCTCGATGGAGGTGCGCTCGGCGGCCATGAACTGGCTCGGCTTGGCCAGACGGACGTCCTTGCCCAGGCGCGAATGGAAGGCGCTCATGCCCTTCACGTACCGGCCGCTCACCACGCGCATGAAGGCGATGCGGTCGCGGTGCGCGGGGTCCATGTTCGCCTGAATCTTGAAGACGAAGCCGGCGAACTTCGGGTGGGTGGGCTCACGCGGCCCCTGCGTCGTCAGGCGCGACGTGGGCGCGGGGGCCAGGTCCAGGAAGGCATCCAGGAACGGGCGCACGCCGAAGTTGGTCATCGCGCTGCCGAAGAACATGGGGGTCAGCTGCCCCGCATCGCTCTTCTCGCGGGTGAACTCGTCGCCGCCGATGTCCAGCAGCTCGATCTCCTCGTGCAGCTTCGCCAGCTCCGACTCGGTGAGGACCGTCTTGATTTCATCCGAGTCGATGGCGACCGAGCGCTCGCTCACCTCGGACTCGCCGTGGGAACCCTCGGTGGAGAAGACGTGGACGACGCGGGCCTGCCGGTCATAGACGCCGCGAAAGTCCGGGCCCATGCCGATGGGCCAGTTCATCGGGTAGGAGCGGATGCCGAGCACCTGCTCCAGCTCGTTCATCAACTCCAACGGCTCGCGGCCGTAGCGGTCCAGCTTGTTGACGAAGGTGAAGATGGGGATGCCCCGCATCCGGCAGACCTTGAAGAGCTTCTTGGTCTGCGGCTCCACGCCCTTGGCGGCGTCGATGAGCATCACCGCCGCGTCCGCCGCAGCCAGGGTGCGGTAGGTGTCCTCGGAGAAGTCCTGGTGGCCCGGCGTGTCCAGCAGGTTCACCGAGTGGTCGCGGTAGCTGAACTGGAGGACGGACGAGGTGACGGAGATGCCGCGCTCCTTCTCCAGCTCCATCCAGTCGGACGTGGCATGCCGCCGCGCCCGCTTGGCCTTCACGCTTCCAGCCAGATGGATGGCGCCGCCGTAGAGCAGCAGCTTCTCAGTGAGGGTCGTCTTGCCCGCGTCGGGGTGGGAGATGATCGCGAAGGTGCGCCGCCGGGCGACCTCCCTATGGAGCTCGTTCGTCATGACCCGGGGCCAACTATCACGGGCGGTGTTTCCTTGCAGCTTGCAAGCGGCGCTTGCCGACCGGGCAGGGGCCCATGCAAGGCTGCCGACCCACACCTACCCTCGGAGACCTCATGAAGCGCACCCAGCATTCCACTGGAACCCCGTGGGAGCCCCTGGTGGGCTACTCGCGCGCCGTGCGTGTGGGCCCCTTCGTCTCCGTGTCCGGGACGACAGCCACCGATGCCCAGGGAAACATCGTGGGCGTGGGGGACGCCTACCTGCAGGCCCGGCAGACGCTCCAGAACATCCAATCCGCCCTGGAGGCCCTGGGCGCCCGGCTGGAGGACGTGGTGCGCACGCGCATGTACGTCGTGGACATCCAGCAGTGGGAAGCGGTCGGCCGGGCGCATGGAGAGTTCTTCGCCCACATCCGCCCCGCCACGTCGATGGTGGAGGTCAGCCGCCTCATCTCCCCCGAAATCCTGGTGGAGATTGAAGCGGACGCCGTCGTCGCGGACGGCGTCTGACGGCGCGCTCCACAGTCCCTCAACACTTCTCCCGCAAGGTGGGTCCCTCAACGCAGCCGAGGGGGTCCCCACGTGTCGAGCATCAGCAAGTCGTTCAAGAAAGCGGTGAAGAAGGTCAAGAAGACGGCGAAGAAGGCGGGCAACACGGTGGTGGATACCGCCAACAAGGCGGCCGATACCGTCACAGGGACTGCCGGAACGGTCTCCCATCAGGTGAGCCGCGAGGCCGAGCAGCTCGCCCGGGAGGTGGACACGCTCACCCGCGACACCGCGAAGCTGGCGGAGCAGGCGTATGCGGAGTCCCTGGCCGCTGGGGAAGCCGCGTGGAACGAGATGGTGGAGTTGTCCACCCGCTTCCTCACGGACGCGCTGAGCGACGTCGCCGAGGCGCTGGCGGAGGACGTCTACCGCAAGCACCTGGCCCTCCTGGAGAACATGGCCGAGACGGGCTACGCACTGCTGACGAATCCCGCCCGCCGCGAGGAGGTGGACTTCCTCGTGGGCCAGTCCTCCCAGAAGAAGAAGGACGAGGACACGAACAAGACCGTCACCTCGCTGTCTCAGGACGAGTCGGTCCAGCGCACCGGCAATGAGGCCCGGAGCAAGGGGCTCGGGACCCTCTCCATCGGCAGCGGCGGCAGCGGGACCTTCGGCGCGGGCCCCGAGGGAAGCGTCGGCGTCGCCTTCGACCACCCGAGGCAGACGCAGGTCCGGGGCTTCTTCGGCATCGGGGGCGTCGCGGGCATCACCCAGGGTGTGTCGATGAACTTCCAGTTTGGCGCGTGGGCCGACATGCCCTCCAAGCTCGCCGGCCCCGTGCTCACGGTCAGCCTCGGCGCTGGCGTCGGCAAGTTCTGCGGTAGCACCCAGGTCGTCTTCAAGATGCCCATCACCGAGAAGGAATGGACGGCCTTCGCCACGAGTGGCAGGCTCGACCTCGCGGGCCTCGTGATGTGCCTCGGCGCGGAAGTCAGCACCTTCGCGGAAGACGGCGTGAGCGCCACTGTCGGCGGCGGCTACACCTGGGTGTACTGAGCGACAGCGCTGACACGACGAGACCCACCTGGGGACCGTGTCCATGAACCCATCGGCGCGCATCCTGGTCGTCGAGGACGATGCCCCCATCGCCGCGGGCATCGTTCGTGGATTGAAGCTCGCGGGCTTCCAGGTGGTGCTCGCCACGGATGGCGTGCTCGCGCTCGAGATGGCCGAGCGCGAGCACCCTGACCTGGTCGTGCTGGACCTCAACCTGCCCGGACAGGACGGCTTCGAGTTGCTGGAAGCCTGGCGCTTCCGGCTCCGAGTCCCCGTCATCGTCCTCACCGCGAGACAGGAGTTGGAGGCCCGGCTGCGCTCCTTCGGCCTGGGAGCGGTGGACTACCTCCCCAAGCCCTTCTGGATGGAGGAGCTGGTCGCCCGCATCCGCGCACGGCTGCTTCTCCAGGAGGAGCGCCCGCGACGCGTGCTGCGCTGGGACGACGTGAGCCTGGACCTCGACGCCCGCGAGGCGAGCCGCGAAGGCACCGGCGCCCTGCCCTTCACGCGCCACGAGTTCGACGTGCTCGCCTATCTCGCGGAGCGCCCGGGACGGGCCCTGACACGCGCCCAGATTGCCCAGCACGCGCTGCCGCCCAGCGAGGAGCGCGACGACCGGACCGTGGACTCGCACATCGCGCGCATCCGCAAGAAGCTGGGGCCCGCGGGCGCGCGCATCCAGACATCCTGGGGGATTGGCTACCGGTTCATCCCCGACGAGGAGCCGCGGTGAGGCTGCGCAACCGACTGGCCCAACGCATCCTCGTGGCCTCGGCGCTCCTGGGCCTGCTGGGCACGCTGGGCGCGTCCTTCCTCGCGATTGTCCTGGGCGTGGATGCCGCGCTGTCGCACGGCGTACGCATGTCCGCCGCCCTGGCGCTCGCGCCCCTGGCTTCGGAGTGCCGGACGACACCGGGATGGCGCTTCCGGAGCCCGGACGGAGTGGAGGTGGAGGCGTACGACATTGCCAAGGTGGGGACAGGCTCGCCCGGCGCACGGCCAGACCCCGAGCTGCTCGCGCGACTCGCCCAAGGAGAGCGTGAGCCCACCCTCTTCTACCTCCCGCTCTTCCGTCCGGACTCCGCCTGGGCGGGGGCCTCGCTGCTGAAGCTCGCCGAGTCCGGCCCCTGCAGCCTGCTGGAGTTCCGCTGGCCGCCCATGGACGAGCGCGCCACGGTGGGCGGGTGGGTCCTCGTGGCCGCCGTCCTCTTCACGATGCTCGCGGCGACGCTGTCCACCTTCGTCGTCGTCCACCCCCTCCTCCAGCGCCTGCGCCGTCTGCACCGGGCGGCGGGGATGCTCGGGGCGACCCGGTATCACTCCGCGGCGGATGGCCAGGACGATGAGCTGGGCGAGCTGTCCCGGGTGCTCGACGCCACCCATGCCCGTGTCCAGGAGGACGCCACCCGCATCGAGGCCCAGAAACACGCGCTGGAGCGACACCTGGCGGACGTCGCGCACGACCTGAAGACGCCCATTGCCTCGCTTCAATTGTCGCTGGAGCTGGCCTCGACGACGCCCACCGAGCCGACCGCGGCGCTCCTCCGCCAGGGCATCGAGGACACCGTCTACCTCACCTCCCTGGTGGACAACCTCCACCTCGCCTGCCAGCTCGGAGAGGGCATCGACCCGACGGCGGGCGACCCGCGCGTGGAGCTGGGGCAGACCGTGGAGCGGGTGGTGCGCAGGCTCCAGCAGCTCGCGCGGCTGCTGGGGCTCACCGTGGAGTGCTCCCGGCCCGACGAGGCGCTCTGGGTGCGCTGCAATCCCACGATGCTGGAGCAGGCCCTGGGCAACCTGCTCCACAACGCCGTCACGCACGGCGAGGCGGGGGGCCACGTCGTGGCGGTCCTGGAGGATGCGGAACCCGGGCGCTTCCGGCTCACCGTGCTCGACGACGGCCCGGGACTCTCCGCGGAGGAGCTCGAGCGCCTGGGCGAGCGCGGGTTTCGCGCGCAGGCCACGCGGCGCCGGGCGACCCGGGGCAGCGGACTTGGCCTGTCCATCGTCCGCGAGCTGTGCCAGCGCGTCGGCTTCTCACTCGCCTTCGCGCCCAACCCGCCGCGCGGCCTGAAGGTCGTCATTGAAGGACCTCGCGCCTCCACGCGCAAGCCGGGCTGAGCGCCGCTGCCGTGAGCGCGGGCAGCAAGCCGGCCGCCCGCCGGGCCCCGTGCCACGGCGCGACCTGAGCGACAGGGCTGGCCACCGGCTTCGACGCGCCCCACCTTGAAGGCAGCCATGGGCGTTGCCTGGAAGGACAACATCGATGTCGCGGACGCGCTGGAGCGCGTCGCGGACCTGCTGGAGGAGCAGGACGCGATGCCCTTCCGGGTCGGCGCCTACCGGAAGGCCGCGAGCACCATCGCGCAGTGGCCTCAACCCGTGGCGGAGCTGCTGGCCGAGGAAGGTGAAGCAGGGCTGCGCAAGCTCCCCGGCGTGGGGAAGAGCATCGCCGCGGCGATGGCGGAGCTGATTCGCACAGGACAGCTCGCCCTGCTCCAGCGGCTGGAGACAGAGCACTCTCCGGAGCAGCTCCTGGCCAGCGTGCCGGGCATCGGCGCGGGCCTGGCCCGCCGCATCCACGACGAGCTGAGCGTGCGGACGCTGGAGGAGCTGGAGCAGGCCGCACACGACGGACGGCTGGAGCGCGTGGAGGGCTTCGGCCCCCGGCGCAGCGAACAGGTGCGCGAGCTGCTCGGCGCGCGGCTGGGCAGGGAGCGGCGCAGCGCAGCACGACGGAGCGAAGGACGGGATGAAGGCCCCCGGCCGGACGTGGGCGTGCTGCTCCAGGTGGACGAGGAATACCGGCGGCGCGCGGACGCAGGCGAGCTGCGCCGGATTGCCCCGCGCCGGTTCAATCCCTCCGGCGAAGCATGGCTGCCCGTGCTCCGCAAGAAGCTGGAGGGATGGAACTTCCGCGCGCTCTTCTCCAACACCGCGCTGGCCCACCAGCAGAATGCCACCCATGACTGGGTGGTGCTCTACTTCGACCAGGAAGGCGACGAGGGCCAATGCACCATCGTCACCGCGCATGGCGGTCCGCTCGACGGCCGACGTGTGGTGCGCGGACGCGAGGTGGAGTGCCTCGCGTACTACGGCGTGGAGTCCGAGGAAGTCGAAGCCCCGCAGCCCGGGGCCTGACGCGCCGGCACGTCAATCATGCAGTGAGATGTAATGGATGAGGGCGGCGTAGAACTCCGGCTCATCGAAGGCGTCCGGCCCGACCCCCACCACATCCACATGGTCCTGAGGCACCACGCTGGACATGGACGTGCTCTGCGGACGCGATGGCGCGTTCAAATCATTGAGCGCGGGAATGGACGCGTCGTCCGTCACCGAGTCGAAGCCGAAGAAGGCGTCGTGGTAGCGCAGCCGGCGCCCCATCTGCTGAGAGTTGATGCCCACCATGCCATCGTCATCCGCTTCGTTGCGTACGCCGTCGCCACAGCCGGCCGCGCCGTCGTTGTCCCCATCCCCCGCGCAGTAGCCGTTGCCGTCGATGTCGAAGAGGAACTCCTTCAACAGGTACAGCGCCGGATTCACATTCCCCCCGGACTGCGCGGTGATGAGTGACACGTAGCGCTCCGCGTAGTTGCTGCTCGCCGGATACTTCTCGTTGAAGACCTTCATGCCCGTGACGACACCGTCCGAGGATGAATAGTCATTGAAGACGAGCTGCTTCGCCGCCGCATAGGCATCATTGCCCGGCGCATAGACGGAGTCGCCGTAGTAGCGCGCCAGCGCCGCGATGACGCTGGTGACGCCCGGCTTCTGGTCGAGGATGTACTTCGCCACCGGCGAGCCCCGGTGCGGCGAAGACACACTGGCCAGCACCGCCACCGACGTGGCGCCCCTTCGCTCCCGCAGCACGCGCGCCGCCTTCCGCGCGTCGATGCCCCCTTGAGAGTGGCCGATGATGCTCACCTTCGAGGCACCCGTCGTCGCCATGAAGCCCTCGATGTCGTCCGCCAGGTCCAGCCCGCGGACCTCCGAGGACTGAAACGCCGCCACCTGTGCAACGAAGGCGCGCTGTCCCGGGTCGAGGTCGCTGTTGCAGTTCGTGTCGAAGCGCGACTCACAGGCCTCGCCCACGAAGGTGCCGAAGTCGTTCCCCCAGTAGTCGTAGCCGAGCAGGTCATCGAACCCGCCCATGCCGTGCGCGAACACCACGGGGTATTGCGTCTTCGCCGCGCCGGCCCAGGACGCGGGAGCCCCTCCCAGCACTCCGGCGAACAACCCCGTCATGACCACCCTTTGAATCCGATTCATGCGTCCCCCTCGAATGCACCGCTGGGAGATTGGAGCAGCGGAGACGCGGCTCGGGTCACCCGAAAGCGCGCCGCCATCACCCAGGCGACACCCCAAGCCTCCAGCTGTCTTGCGGGCCGCATCCGAAAGCCCGCCCCGGTGACACAAGCCCCGGGGCGGGACGTGGAATCAGGGCGCGGGCGAATACAACCCGGCGGAGGACAGCGAGCCGCTGGGGCCCAGACCTCCCGACACCAGCACGCGGCCTGAGCCCACCAGCGTCACCACGCCCGCGCTGGTGAGCGCCGTGGGCAGTGTTCCGGCGCTGTGCCATTGGCGGCTGGCCGGGTCATACACCTCGGCCGAGGCCAACAAGCCCACGGTGCCGCCTCCGTCACCGCCCAACACCAGCACGCGGCCGGAGGGCAGCAGCGCGGACATCGGTCCGTAGCGGGCGTGCTGCATGGACGTGAGCGAGGTCCAGACGCCCGTCGCCGGGTCGTAGAGTTCAGCCGTGGCGAGCGCCCCCCGCGCGCCCCAGCCTCCGGCCACCAGCACCTTGCCCGACGGAAGCGCCACCGCCGTGTGGCCATAACGCGGCCCGGACAGGGAGCCGGTGAGCGTCCACTGCCCCGTGGACACGTCATAGAGTTCCGCCGAGGACGTGTCTCCATCCTGCGTGTTGCCTCCCACCACCAGGACCTTGCCGGACGGCAGCGAAGTCGCGGTGTGGTACTGCCGACGGCGGCTCATCACCCCGGTGGCGGTCCACGTCCCGGTCGCCGCGTCATACAGCTCCGCGGTGGCCAGCATGCCAGAGAAGCTGGAGCTCATCCGGCCTCCCGCCACCAGGACCTTGCCGTTGGGCAGCAGCGTCGCGGTGTGGCGCGCACGCGGCGCAGCCAGGGCCCCCGTGGAAGCCCACGTGCCCGTGGCCGCGTCATAGAGCTCCGCCGAGGACAGATAGCTGGACGACGTGCTCTGGCCTCCCGCTGCCAGCACCTTGCCATTGGGCAGCAGCGTCGCGGTGTGGAGATAGCGCGCGGTGAGCAGCGTGCCCGTCTGCAGCCAGTGACCCGTGGCCTCGGAGTAGCGCTCCGCGCCCGTCAACGCCGTGCTGCCATTCGCGGTGCCACCAGCCGCGAGGACCTCGCCCGAAGACAACACCGTCAAGGAATGGTGGTACCGCGCGGACTGCATGGCATTGGCCGCGCGCCAGGGAAGCGTGGGCGGGACGTAGCGCTCGGCGGAAGCGGTACGCAGGACGCCGTCCGGGCTTCCGCCCGCGACCAGCACCTCCCCCGTCCCCAGCAGCGCGGCGGTGTGGCCCAGCCTGCTGGTGCCCATCGAAACCGTGGAGGTCCAGAGCGCGTTGACAGGGTCATACAATGCAGCGCTCTGGAGGTAGGGCTCGCTGCCGTCCGTGCCACCGGTGATGAACACCTCGCCGGAGTGCAGCACCGTCGCGGTGTGGTGCGCGCGCTCGACGGGCATCAGGCCCCCCGCGGAACCCCAGACACCCGCCTCCACGGTGTACAGCTCCGCGCTGCGCGTCGCGGTGATGTCATCCACCAGCCCGCCGGACACCAGCACCTTGCCATTCAGCAGCGCCGTCGAGGCATGCCCCGTGCGCGGCGAGCTCATGGCGGCGGTGGAGGACCAGGTTCCCGTGGCGGGGTCATAGAGCTCCGCGCTCCGAAGGACGGTGCCCCACGAACTGGAGCGCCCGCCCGATACCAGCACCTTGCCATTGGGCAGCAGCGTCGCCGCGTGTCCCATGCGCGGGACGGTCATGCTGTGGGTGGCGCTCCAGGTCCCCGTGTCGGCGTCATACAGTCGCGCCGTCCTCAACGCGGCTCCCGTGCCGTCCTCTCCGCCCATCACCATCACTTTGCCGTTGAGCAGCAACGTGGCGGTGTGTCCCGAGCGAAGGGAGTCCAGGCTGCCGGTGGAAGACCAGGTCCCGGTGGCCACGTCGTACAGCTCCGCCGTGCCGGTGGTCGCGGCGGCGACGTCACCGCCCACCACCAGCACCTTGCCATTGGGCAGCAACGTCGCGGTGTGGCGCCGGCGGATGACATTCATGCTCCCCGCGCTGAGCCACCGCGCGGTCGCCACGTCGTATTGCTCAGCGCTCGTGGAGGACTGGCCACCGGAGACCAGCACGCGGCCATTGGGCAGCACCGTGGCCGTATGGTCCAGCCGCTGAGTGGACATGCTGGGGGTCTCTACCCAACTGACGGAAGCGAGCTCGGCGTCGTGGGTCCATGGCTCATTCAGCGCATCTGCAAAATCCTCGTGTGAGCATCCTGCGAACACGAGGGTCATCAAGAGCGCGGCCTTTCGGCCGAACCCGACAGGTTCAAACATAAGCGGGGGTCCTTTGTGCAACGGGGGGATGCGCGGCGGGACCGCGCTCGGCGCCTTTACCCCAGCCCTGCACGGGCGGACCATCGCACCACCCAAAACTGAACACATCAATACGTGGGGCCTTGGGCACCCACCCGTGCGGGGTAAAGCCAGAGGCCACCGCGCCAGGCCATGCAATTCAAGCAACCGAAGAATTGCCAGCCAAACAAACGGCAACCGCCTCCTTCAAATCCACCCAGCCTCCTTCGGAGTGCTGGCGGTCTACCTGCTTGTCCCAGGCACGCATGAACAGAGCGCCATGGCGCCGCGCTGGCGGTTCTTCGCCTGCGCAGGGCCGGAACACCCGGAGGGCGCAGCGGCGACAAGCGCGCGGCACTGGCGACAATGCAAAACCAATCTCAAAGTGAAAATATGAACCAGCCAGAGCGCCTCGACTCGCCCGGCGCCGCTGTCGAGTCGAGGCGCGGCGTGGCATCTCCGCCGGAACGTCACTCGGTTTTCGCGGTCACGTTTCGGAGAACCTCCCAGGCGCCGTTTCCATCGCCCGCTCGTCGCGGCGCTGTTCGCCGCCGGTCTGGCGACCGCTGCTGCGTTCAAGCTGAAGCATGAGTCTGGCACGCTGAGCGTGCCAGCCACGCCGTCCCGTCTCGCCGTCGATGACCTCGGCGTGCTCGACACGTTGAACACGCTCGGCATCCGCGCCGTGGCCGTGCCGAAGGCCACCGTCCCGGCCACGCTGTCCGCCTACAACAGCAATGGCGTGCCCCAGGCCGGCAGCCTGTTCGAGCCCGATACCAAGGTCCTCGCGGAGCTGAAGCCGGACCTCATCGTGGTGAGTGCGCGCTCGCGGAAGCAGGCCGAGGGCCTGAGCGCGCTCGCGCCCACCGTGAACCTGCCCGTTCGCGCCGACCACTTCGTGGAGGACGTGACGGGCCAGACGCTGGCGCTGGGCAAGGCCTTCGGCAAGCAGAAGGCAGCCGACCCGCGGGTGAAGAACTTCGAGGAGGAGCGGGCGGCGCGAGCCACCGCGCTGGGGAGAGGCGCGTCATGCCCGCGTCAGCTGCTCGCCGACGTGTACCGGCGGATGGAGCGCAGCCACACCTGCCGTGAGCCCCAGGCGAAGAGCCCCGCGCCCACCACCGCGCCCACGAGCGACTGGGGCGGCAGCCGTCCCAGCATGGCCTGCGCCGGGAAGGTCGTCATCAGCGCCAGCGGGATGACGTACGTGAACACCATCGTCAGGACGCCGCGCCCCACGCCCTGGAACACGGAGGACGGCCAGCGCGCGAAGTCGAAGATGGAGGTGAACAGGTACGTCAGGTTGTCCACCCGCACGACGAAGAACGCCGCGCTCACCGTCAGAATCCACAGCGAGTAGAGCAAGAGCGTGCTCGTCCCCAGCAGCAGCACGGAGGCCAGCAGCCCCGTCACCGACGGCCACCGTCCCAGGTGCATGAAGGCGTAGACGAACAGCCCGATTCCCGTCAGCACGTTGAAGGCCCGCCACGGCTGGAAGCGCTGCGTGGACACCAGGAACTGCGCGTCCGCCGGCTTGAGCAACACGAAGTCCAACGTGCCCTTGCGGATGTGCTCCACCACTCCCGTGAGGCTGGGGTTGATGGCGCCCTCCAGGATGCCCTGCAGCAGCGTGAACCAGCCCACCACGAGCAGCGCCTCGCCGAAACTCCAGCCCTCGATGTTGGGCCGCTCACCGTAGACGACGAACAGCGGCGCCAGCGCCGTGAAGGTCCAGAAGAGGGACGTCAGCCCCTCCGTGAAGAAGTCCGCGCGGTACTGCAGGGACAGCAGCCCCGACGCCTTGAGTTGAATGCCCAGCAGCCGCAGATAGCGCTTCACGTTCACTTCAGCCCCCGAACGCCGCGAAGCGCCGCACGCCCTGCTTCCACGCCACCGCCGCCACCACCCCCAGGACCGCCACCCAGGCCCACTGGGCCGCCAGCAGCCGCAGGGACGCCTCCCAGCCATGGGCCCCCGTCAGCATCTCCACCGGGACGCCAATCTGATAGCGGAAGGGCAACCAGTCGATGATGGTGCGCAGCGTGGGCGGCAGCAACTCCACCGGGTACATGTAGCCGGAGCACACGAAGAAGAGCACCAGCCACACCTCCAGCACCTTCTGGCTGCTCTCCAGGAAGAAGCACAGCGCGCCAATGGCCACGTTGGCCAGGAAGGCCACGGCCCAGCCGCCAATCACCGACAGCACGACGAAGCCCCACTGCCATGCGTGCTGGGGCACCGCCTTCTGCCCCACCAGCGCCACGCTCAGCAGCATCACCGGCACCCCGACCATCAATCGCATGGGGAAGGCGGCGATGCTCTCCACCGCGTAGGCCCACAGCGGGGAGATGGGGCGCAGCAGGCGCATGGCCAGCGTCCCCTGCTTCACCTCCCAGTTGATGAGCCACGCCGCCCACGACGTGGCCAGCTGCCGCACCGCGAAGGTGGCCAGGAAGTAGCTGATGAAGTCCGCCTCGCCGAAGCGGCCCACGGGTGCTTCTCGCGACACCGCCATCCACAGCACCATGTTGACCAGCGGCATGGTGGTGGACAGCACCCAGATGAGCATCTCCGCGCGGTAGGCCACCGCCTCCGCGAACCCCACCCGCAGCAGCGTGGGAAAGGCGCGCAGTGTGGTCCGGGCGCTCATGCGGACACCGGCTCCGACACCGCCGTCCGGCGCGCCTTCGACTCCGCGAACAGCTCGCTCATCACCTCTTCCAGCGGCGCGTTCTCCACCGTGAGGTCCATCACCGGCAACGTGGACAGCGCGCGGGTGATGGTGGCGTTGACCGCCTCCTGCTGGACCTGGAGCACCGCGGTGCCGGGCTCGTGCGTCACCACCCGGCCCAGCGGCGACAGGCGCCCGGCGTCCACTTCCTCCGACAGGCGCAGCACCACGCGCTTCTCCGGCCGCACCCGCTGCACCAGCGCGTCCAGGCCGCCGTCGTATGACAGGAGCCCCTTGTCGATGACGATGACGCGGGGGCACAGCGCCGCCACGTCGTCCATGTAGTGGCTGGTGAGGATGAGCGTGGCGCCGTACTTCTCGTTGTACTCCTTGATGAACGTCCGCATGGTGGCCTGCATGGCCACGTCCAGGCCGATGGTGGGCTCGTCCAGGAAGAGCACCCGGGGCTGATGGATGAGCGCCGCGGCCAGCTCGCACTTCATCCGCTCCCCCAGCGACAGCTGACGGGTGGGCTTGCCGATGAGGTCCCCGATTTCCAGGAGCTCAATCAGGTCCGACATCGTCTTCTTGTACTGGGCCTGGGGCACGTCGTAGATGGCGCGGTTGAGTTCGAACGTCTCCGCCGGAGGCAGGTCCCACAGGAGCTGCTGTTTCTGCCCCATGACGAGCATGATTTTCTTGAGGAAGGCCTCCTCCCGCTTCTGCGGGACATGGCCGTCCACCGTCACCTCGCCGTCGGAGGGATAGAGCAGGCCGGAGAGGACCTTGAGCGTCGTCGTCTTCCCGGCGCCATTGGGGCCCAGGAAGCCCACCCGCTCCCCGGGGCGGATGTCGAAGGAAATCCCATCCACGGCCTTCACCGTGGTGTAGCTACGGTGGATGAGCGAGCGGAGGGCCGCCTTCAAGCCCGGCGGGCGCTTATGGACTTTGTAGTGCTTGCGAAGGCCGCGAACGGAAATCATGTGCGACCAGGGTTTAACGCGCTCTCCCCCTCCATGGCGATCTCCCCGTTGACGGCTTGGCGGGACGACAATCGGTTGGCAACGGCCGCGGCGGGACGCGGCCTCACAGGTGAAGGCTGGGTTCGATGAGCAACGCATACAGCAAGGACCTGGAGCGATGGATGCCGCGGCTCATCGCCGTCTGGCGCGCGTCACGCGGCCGGGGCGGTGGCGGCGGGCCGGAGACGCGCCTGACGCCCCAGGAGGTGAAGGAGGTGGCCGCGGGTGTCCGCCAGCTCTCCCTGGGCCTCACGCGGGAGCGGCAGCTCGCCGGCGCGCGGTACATGGACGACCCGAAGCTCCTGGGCGCCTACCTCCTCTTCTACTGGCCGGTGTCCTATGCGCAGGCCCGGCAGGTGCTCGGCGAGCTGCCGAACCGCCCCCGGCAGGTGCTGGACCTGGGCAGCGGTCCGGGCCCGGTGGCCTTCGCCGCCCTGGACGCGGGCGGGGGCCAGGTCACCGCCGCCGACCGCAGCAAGGCCGCCCTCACCCTGGCGCGAAACCTGGCCGCCGAGGCCGGTGAGGCCCTGGCCACCCGCGACTGGGACCCGACGAAGAAGGGCGCCACGCTGCCCGACGGCCAGTTCGACCTGATTACGATGGGCCACGTCGTCAACGAGCTGTACGGCACGGGGGACGCGGCCACGGCCCCCCGCGCCGCGCTGCTGGAGACGATTCTGGCCAAGGTGAAGCGCGGCGGCAGCCTGCTGGTGATGGAGCCCGCGCTGCGCGAGACGAGCCGCGGCCTGCTGCACGTGCGCGACGCCATGGTGGCCAAGGGCTACGCCGTCCGCGCGCCCTGCATGTACCGCGGCCCCTGCCCCGCCGTGGTGAAGGAGACGGACTGGTGCCACGCCGAGCGCGCCTGGCCCATGCCTCGCGTGGTGGAGGAGCTGGCGCGCGCGGCGAGCCTGCACAAGGAATCGCTGAAGATGAGCTACCTGGTGCTGGCGCCCAAGGACGAGGCGTGGCCGGAGCTGACGCCCGGGCGCCTGTTCCGCATCGTCTCCGAGCCCCTGGAGGGCAAGGGCCGGCACCGCTACATCGGCTGTGGCCCCGAGGGCCGCGTGGGCCTGGCGATGCAGGAGCGCCACCGCAACGAGCGCAACGAGCGCTTCCTCAAGCTGAACCGGGGCGATGTCATCTCCGTGACGGAGACAGAGCCCAAGGGTGACGGGCTCGCGCTCGACGAGCGCACCGAGGTGCGGGTGGTGGCTCCCGCGGGCAAGGGTGTGCCGCCCCCGCCTCCCGCGGAGGACGCGCCTTCGAGCCCGGGAACCAGCCCGCGCCCGGGCGCGCCCTCCTGAGTGAAGCACCCGGCCCCTGACTCCTCGGGGCCGGTAGACGCATGGCCTGGCTCAGTGCCGGGCCTGGGCATAGCCTCCCGTGAGGACGTCGCACATGTGGCGGAAGGCCTTCACGCCGTCCTTCATGGCGCCCACCGCGCCCTGCGCGAGGACGGTGGCCTGCACGCGGACCAGCCGCAGCCGGCGCGGCGCGGGCGTGTGAGGCGAAGTCGCGGGACGGATGAGCGAAGCGATGTTCATGGCGTGCTCCGTGGGGTGTGGGAGACAACCGGCAGTCTCCACCCCGTCCGCGAAGCCCACGTTGCGGCGCGGTGAACTCGCCGTCACATCGTCCGTGGCCTGCCTGACAGAGCGCCCTCCTGGCAGGAAGTCCGCCGCACACTCCAGACGCCCTGCCACCCGCGGACGGACGGCCCCCGGCGGGGCCCCTGCTAGGGTCAGCCACTCCCACCGCTACGGAAGGCCTGCCCGTGTCCGTGTCCCACCGTCCGCTGCGTCCGCTGTACCCGCCCCTGGAGCCCTACCGCACCGGACGCCTGCGCGTCTCCGGTGGGCATGAGGTGTAC
The DNA here is from genome assembly GCF_013116825.1 of Myxococcus xanthus. Lineage (GTDB taxonomy): Bacteria > Myxococcota > Myxococcia > Myxococcales > Myxococcaceae > Myxococcus > Myxococcus xanthus_B. The sequence continues at coordinate 8,292 of NZ_JABFNS010000102.1, read as the reverse complement.
TTCGAGGAGAGCGGCAACCCGGAGGGCAAACCGGTGCTCTTCGTCCACGGGGGGCCCGGCGGAGGAACGGACCCGCGCCAGCGCCGCTTCTTCGACCCGACCGCGTACCGCATCATCCTGTTCGACCAGCGCGGCTGCGGGCGCAGCACCCCGCACGCGAGCCTGGAGGAGAACACCACCTGGGACCTGGTGGCCGACATGGAGCGGCTGCGCGAGTTCCTGGACATCGCCCGGTGGCAGCTCTTCGGCGGCTCATGGGGCAGCACCCTGTCCCTGGCCTATGCCCAGACACATCCCGAGCGCGTCTCGGAGCTGGTGCTGCGCGGCATCTTCCTGCTCCGCAAGCAGGAGATTGACTGGTTCTATCAGCGAGGCGCCAGCGCCCTCTTCCCGGACGCGTGGGAGTACTACCTGGAGCCCATTCCGCTCGAGGAGCGTGGGGACCTGCTGGCGGCCTACCACCGCCGGCTGATGGGCTCCGACGTGAAGGCGCAGCAGGAGGCCGCGCGCGCGTGGAGCGTGTGGGAAGGACGCACCAGTTGCCTGTACCCCAACGCGGAGCTGGTGGCGCGCAACAGCGGGGACGCCTTCGCGCTCGCCTTCGCCCGCATCGAATGCCACTACTTCGTCAACCGGGGCTTCCTGCGCAGCGACACCCAGCTGCTCGACGACGTGCACCGCATCCGCAACATCCCCGCCGTCATCGTCCAGGGGCGCTATGACGTGGTGTGCCCCCCGGAGAGCGCCTGGGCCCTGCACAAGGCGTGGCCGGAGGCGGAGTTCGTCATGGTGTCCGACGCGGGGCACTCCGCGAACGAGCCGGGCAACACCTCCGCGCTGGTGGATGCCACGGACCGCTTCCGCGGGCGCTAGCGTCTGCTCACCTCCGCGCCGGAACCGCCGCCGTGTCCCGCGCCGCGTCCACGCGGCGGAAATAGAGGATGACCCACAGGCTCACCAGCGCGGCCACCGTCACCATGGCTTCGCCCGCGAACGCCCCCGCCTGCTGTCCCCACGCCGCGGCGGCCTGCTTCCCCACCACCACCGTCAGCGCGTTGAAGAAGGCGTGGGCGCCCACCGCGAGCCAGTACCACTTCACCTCGCCCCGGATGAAGCGCTGGAGCACCACCACCGACAGCGCGATGTGCACCCCCATGGAGCCCAGCCGCTCGTAGGCCCCCAGCAGCGGCATCCACCAGTCCAGCGCGGCGATGGTGGCCTTGGCTTCCACCACCTGCGCCACCTGCTCCGGCTTCAGCGGCAAGGTGGCGGGGTCCAACCTGGACAGGGCGATGACGTTGACGAGCCCCAGCGCCGCCAGCCCGCCCACCAGCAGCGCCGACTCCAGGCCGCCGTGGCCCACGCCGAAGCCCACCGCGTCGCGCCAGCGGCGGAAGTCCTTCAGCGGCTTGCGGAAGGCCCACAGCCGCGCCGTCTCCTCGAAGAGGCCCGCGGTGAGGGACAGCACGACAATCCAGACGCCCAGCAGCACCGAGGACGTCTTCAGCGCGTCGCGCATGAAGTACTGCGCCACCTGCACCATGGGCAGCCGGGTGAGCAACTGCGACAGCGCGAACGCCGCCGCGCCCCAGCCCACCACCTTCCAGGCCACGCCCAGCCGCCGGCGCGCCCACAGCACCATGCCCACCGGCATCAGCACGTCGAAGGCGATGGCCACCGCGTAGCTGGCGACCAGCCGCGTATCCACAACTTCCACGCGCGCTCTCCCTTCCAGGAAGCACAGGTTCCTGACGCCCGGCTTCGAGGACACCAGCGAAGCGCCGCCCGAATCCAGGGGAAAGTGTCCGCCTCCCAGACCTGGCGGCCCTGCCCCGAAAACCAGCGGGGCCGCTGTCCCGGGGCGACGCCAGTGACATGCAATCGATGGTCATCCGCGACAGCGCGCCAGCTCGGTCCGCGCGTCCGCCGTCTCCTGGACATAGGCCTTGCGCCACACGGACAGCTCCTCCCAGGCGCGGCGGGCCTCTCCGCAGGCCTCTTCCACCGCGCCCGTCAACCGAAGCGCCCGCGCGAGCCGGCGGCGCAGCCTGGGAACGCGGGCGGAGACCACCTGCCGGGCGGTGAGGTCCGCCAGCGCGGTCCGCAGTGGCGCCAGGGCCTCGGCGGGCTGACCTCGCGCGAGGTGGACGTCCCCCAACAGCAGCAGCGCCTCGATGCGCTCGGACGACGAAGGCCCCAGGTCCCGCTCCATGGCCACGAGCGCCTGGTCCACGTGACGACGGGCCTCGTCCACCTGCCCTAGAAAGAGGAGGGCATCCGCCAGGTAGCGCAGTCCCGTGCCATCCATCTCTCCCTTGTCGGCCAGGGGCCGCTGGAGCGCGACGCCGCGAGCGTGGAAGCCGCGGGCCTCGTCCGGACGCCCCAGGAGCCGCAACAGCCGGCCCACCTCGTGCGCATCCAGCGCCACCTCCGGGTGGGTCGCGCCATAGGCACGCTCGCGATGCGCCAGGAGACCTCGGGCATACTCCAGTTCCGGCAAGCGCTCGCCCTGCTCGCCCAGCACCCCCAGCCGATTCGACTTCACCCCTATCAACACCGGGCTGTCGGCGGCCACGCTCTTGAGCGCCACGGCCCAGCTCTCCTCCGCGGCCTCCCGCGCCTGGGCCGCATGCCCCCACTCGACGTAGACGAGGGCCAGGTTGGACAAGGTCCGGGCCACCGACAGGTTCTCCTCCCCCAGCGTCTGGCGAAGGATGCCCAGCGCCCGCTTGAGGACGGCCTCGGCGCTCGACAGCTCCCCCAGGAGGGCCAACGTGCCCCCCAGGTTCGACAGGGCCCGTCCCGTGTCCCGGTGCGCCGGCCCGAAGTGCCTCTCACGGACGCGCAGCGCCTCCTCCTGCCAACGCTTCGCCTCCAGCAACCGTCCCTGTTGCCCGGCCAGCAATCCCAACCGGCCGTTCAGCTCCGCGCGCGTGAACGACTGGCCCCGGGCGCTGGCGGTTTCCAACAAGGCACGCAGCAGCGACTCGGCCTCCGAGAAGCGACCCTCCTGCTCCAGGAGCTCCGCCTGCGCCTGGTCCAGCAGGGTGTCCAGCTCGGCGTCTCGCAGCGTCTCCGCCAGGGCCCGGGCGCGATGGAGGAAGGGCCACGCCTCCTGGGGCCGTCCCATTCCGTACCCATGCAGCCAGGCCTGGAAGTGCAGCACCCGCGCGAGCACGCCCAGATGCCGCCCTGCCTCGGCCGCCAGCGCGCCCTGGACCAGGGACTCGCGCGCGTCCTCGAAGGCCCCCGCGTCCTCCTGCAATCTCGAGCAGAGATGATGCGCCTCGGCTTCCAGCGGCCGATGATGGGTGGCCAGCGCGCGCTCCCGGGCGGCCAGCGCGATTCGCAGGCCCTCGGGGGTATGCCCCGCGAGCCGCTTCGCGTTCGCCCGCGCGAGCTCCGCGCGCACCGCGTCCACCTCCGCGCGCGCCTTCGGGTCCTCCGGCGGAGACACGGCCTCCTGCAACGTGCGCACGTCCGCGCACCCGCCCACGCCTCCGAGCGAGGCCCCCAGCCCGAAGCCCCGCTCCACCGTCCGCGCGTCCGCGCCCTGGAGCGCCGCCGTCAGCCGCGACAGCTCTCCCAGCCGCTGGTCCAGGCACGTCATCCGCAGCCCCAGCGCCGCTTCCGACTGCTCGCCGAAGACGCGCGTCGCCTCGCACGCGGCCTGATGCGCGCGCGTCCAGTCCTGCGTCCACTGCTCCAGAGAGGAGGCTACGGCCTGGAACGAGGCCTCGGCCGCGGGGTCTCCCGTCCTCAGGAAGGCCTGACGCGTGGCCTCCCGCACGGGCGCGTCCCAGATGCCCTCGAGGTGCCGTTCACTGCCCAGGCAGACTTCGCTCGGCGCCGCCGCAGAAGGCCCCAGCACGAGGAACCCCAGGCCCACCAGCCCTCCCGCGAGCACCGCCGTGGCCGCGCTGCGCTTCCAGGCCCCCACCTCCCGCGCGAGGCGGGCTCGCAGCACCTGCATGGACTCGAAGCGCCGGGACGGGTCCACGGAGAGGCCCCGCCGCACCACGGCCTTGAGCCACGAGGGCACGCCCCGCTGCTCCGGACGCACCTCCTGACGCTGCATGGACGCCAGGAGCTCCTCGCGCGTGGCGCCCGCGAAGGGCCGCTGCCCGTTGAGCGCCTCGTAGAGCGCGACGCAGAAGGCGAACTGGTCCGAACGGGCATCCCCCCGCTCCCCGCGAAGCTGCTCCGGCGCGCCATAGGCGGGCGTCCCCAGGAACGTGCCCGTGACGGTGAGCGGCGCCTCGCCGGAGTCGATGGCCGCATCCTCCCGAGGCGGCCCCAGTCCCACCGCGGCGTTGGCCAGGCCGAAGTCGGTGATGCGCACCTGGCCGTCGCGCGTCAGCAGGACGTTGTCGGGCTTGAAGTCGCGGTGGATGATGCCCAGCGCGTGCGTGGCCGCGAGCCCATCCGCCGCCTGGGTGAAGCGCGCCAGGATTTCCCGGCGCGTGCGCGGCTTCTCCGCCAGCCACCGCCGGAGCGTGCCGCCCTCCACGAGCTCCATCACCAGGAAGAGCTGTCCCTGGAACTCGCCCACGTCATGCAACTGGGCGACATGGGGATGCGACAGGCGGGCCATCGTGCGGGCCTCGCGCTCCAATCGCTGACGCGCCTGGGCCAGCGAGTCCTCCCCGAGCCTCGCGAGGTTCAGCAGCTTCAGCGCCACCTTGCGGTCCAGCTCCGGGTCATGGGCGGCATGGACGCGCCCCATGCCACCTTCGCCGAGCAACCCGAGCACCACGTACCGCCCCACCCGCGCGCCGGAGACGAGCAGCCCCGTGTCGACCAACGGGGGAGGACTCTCCAGCCCCCCCAGCGCGGCGAGCACGCTCCGGCACTCCGAGCAGCCGGAGACATGCTGGCGCACCGCCGTCATGCCCTCGGGGTCCAACGCACCGTTCGCGAACCCCGAAAGTGCGTTCTCATCCGGGCAGCTCACTCACGCCCCTCCAGCAGGCCGGAGAGGCTCAAGTCCAACCGTCCATGGATGGCGCGCATCACGCTGTCCACTTCCGGCTCGGGCAACGACAGGCGTTCAGCGAGCGCGCGCCGCGTCCGTTTCTCCAGCAGTGACTGCACCGCGCTGAGCCGGCGTGAGAGGGTGGACTTGTGCAGGTCGAACAGGGCGCCCATGCGCTCCAGGGAGAGGCGCTCCACGAAGTGCAGCCGCAGCAGCTCCCGGTCCTCATCGTCCAGCGAAGCCACCGCCCGGACGAAGGCCGCGCGCACATGCCCCCGGGCCTCCTCCCGCACGAAGCCCAGCTCCAGGCCGCCCGGCGCGGGGTGTGCGGCGAGCACCTCCGCCTCCACGTGGGACTCTTCTCCCAGCGCCTTGCGCATCCGCAGCGCCAGCCGCGTCGCGGAGATGCTCACCCAGTGCAGCAGCGGGCCCGCGCCCGCGTACCCGAGCAACCGGGACGGTGCCTCCGCGCGAGGCATCAGGAGGTTGGCCCGGAGCGCTTGCAACACCTCGTCCGTGAACGCCGGCGAGGGGTGGATGCGCGCCAGGGAGACGCGCAGCTTGAGGAGGACCTCCTGCTCCAGGAGCGCGCGGGCCGCTGGCAGTCCCTGCGCGCAGGCGAGCGCGAGCGCGACGTCCCTGACATGCAGCCGCTCCAGCGCGAGCACCGGGTCCACCGCTCGCGAAAGCAGCGCGCCCAGGTGTTGGGCGAAGGCCCTGGACTCGGGCGCGGCGGCGTGGAGGTCCGCGGCCAGGGAGACGGCGCGGTCCACGGCCTCCCTGGCACTCGGCGCCGCGCGGAGGCGAGCGGAGGATGGCTCGCCAGCGGCCCGCAACACCCACTCGAAGAACTCCGTGTTCGCCCCATGCATCCCAAGCGCTCCTGACATCACGCTGACGATACATCAAGCCCACGATTCAACGAGACCAGGGCCCTGGAGCCACCGGGTGCTCAGGCCTTCCGCGCGCTCAGGGCCTCGGCCAGCTCCGCGTAGAGGTGGATGGCGCTGCGGATGGACTTCTCCCAGTCGCCCAGGTGCAGGCTTTCATTCTCCGAATGGGCATAGGTGTACGGGTCCTCCACGCCGATGAGCAGCGCGGGCACGCCGCCCAGCTCCTTCGCGAAGGGCTCCACGAAGGGAATGGACGCGCCGCAGCCAATGGCGACCGCCTTCGTGCCGTAGCCCTTCTCCAGCGCGCGGAAGGCCGCCTGGAACGCGGGGTGGGACGGGTCCGTGTACCACCAACCGGACGCGCCCTCCGTGTCGAAGTGGACCTCCAATCCCCACGGGCACACCTTGCGCAGGTGCTCCTTCAAGCGCTGCTCCACGTCGCGCGCCTCCAGGTCCGGGACAATGCGGATGCCCACCCGCGCCCAGGCCGAATCGCAGATGATGTTGCGCGCGTCCTTGCGGCTGCTGGCCTGGATGGCATTGATGGCGATGCTCGGCTGACGCCAGTTCATCTCCCACGGATGCGCCCCGCCTCCCAGCACCTGCGCGCCCGGCAGCAGGCCCGACTGCGCGCGGAAGTGCGCCTCGTCTCCGGGCAGGGATTGGATGCTCTGGCGCTCTGCGTCCGTCAGCGGCTTCACGCGCTCGCGGATGCCTTCAATCGCGATGGAGCCATCCGCGTGCGTCAGCGTGGCCAGCATCCGGCACAGCGCCATCACGGGGTCCGGCACCGGGCCGCCCCACATGCCCGAGTGCACCGCCTGCCGCAGCGCCCGCACCTCCACGTCCACCGTGACGAGCCCGCGCAGCGCGGTGGTGATGGAGGGCAGGCCGGTGTCGAAGTTGGACGTGTCGGTGAGGACGATGGCGTCCGCCTTCAGGAGCGCCGCGTGCGTCTGGAGGAAGGCGCCCAGGAAGTTGCTGCCAATCTCCTCCTCGCCCTCGATGATGACCTTCACGTTGAGCGGCAACGCTCCCGCGCCCTTCAGCCACGACTCCACCGCGGACGTGTGCACGACGATGCCCGCCTTGTCGTCCGCCGAGCCGCGGCCGTACAGCCGGCCGTCGCGCTCCACCGGCTCGAACGGAGGGCTCTTCCACGCGGCCTCGTCACCCGCGGGCTGCACGTCATGATGCGCGTAGAGCAGCAGCGTGGGCTTGCCCGGCGCCTTGAGCACCTCGCCGTAAACGTAGGGGTGCGTGCCCTCGATTTCGAGTAGCTGGACGTTTTCAAAACCACGGTCTTTCAACAGCCGTGCAGTCGCTTCCGCGCTGCGTCGTACCTGCGTCGCATCGAAGCCAGGAAATGAGACACTGGGAATCCGGACGAGGGACTTGAGGTCCTCCAGGTACGTCTGCTTTTTCGACTCGAAGTGTGAGAGAGCGTTGTCAGTGGACATGCGCACCCCTTAACCCAAAAAGGCGGGCAGGCGTGCCATGTCCCCGCGCGGATGTTGCGCGGTCCAAGTATCATCCGGAGCCATGTCCGACACCCCGACCCTGCTGCTTGTCGATGACGACAGTTTCGTGCGCCGTATCCTCAAGGACGTCATCGCCGACACGGGCATCGAGCTGCGGCTGCTCGAGGCCGCGGACGGTGAAGAAGGCCTGGCTGTGGCCGCGCGGGAGAAGCCCGCGGTGATGTTCCTGGACCTGTTCATGCCGAAGAAGAGTGGACTGGAGGTCCTGGGCGCCATCAAGACGGTGTCGCCCACCACGCGTGTGTTGGTCATCAGCAGCATGGACGCGGAGCCCGTCGTGGAGCAGGCCATGGCGGCGGGCGCCGTGGGCTTCGTGGGCAAGCCCTTCCATCCGCTCGAGATCGCCTCGGCCGTGCGCCAGGCGTTGGCTCACTGACCCCCGGGGTGTTTTCGTGTCGTCTTCTGCTGTCGGTTACTGGGTCGCGGACCATCTCGGACGTGTGCTGGGCCCCCTGGCGCTCCAGGCCCTCCGGGAACTGATTTCCTCCGGGCGATTGAAGGCCGCGGTGCGCGCCTCGCGGGATGGGACGAACTGGGTCGCCCTGCCGGAGCTGGCCGAGCTGAGCGACTTGTTCGCCAGCGCGCGTCCCACGCCCTCCCTGGAGCTGCAGCAAGCCGAGCGCCTGCGCGCGCAGATGCGCGCCATGCAGAGCCTGCCAGCCCACGAGGTCTTTGGCCTCAAGCCCACCGCCAACCTGGACGAGCTGCGGCTGGCCTACTTCCGCATGGCCAGGCGCTTCACGCCGGACCACGTGTCCCCGGACACGCATCCGGAGCTCAAGAAGGTGTCGGCGGAGATCTTCGACTTCCTGTCGCGCCGCATGCGCGACGCGGAGGCCACCTGGACGCAGGCGGTGCAGGCGCCCCGCCCTCCGCCGCCCGT
>NZ_JABFNS010000101.1 GCF_013116825.1 Myxococcus xanthus | reverse complement strand
GGCACGTCACGATGAGGCCGGGCCTGGCGATTCACCTTGAGCCACTCGGTGCACGTGCCCACGCCAGGCAGGGCGCAGCCGCCGTTGGCGAGGTAGTGCCGGCAGCGCTTGTCCTCACCGCGGACGTACGTCTCGCACGTCACGCCGGCGGGGCGCTGAGGGGCAGTCGTGGGTTGAAGGTGGTGGGTGAGGGCCATCCGCAGTGTCCGGCGGCGTGTGCGTTGCCGCTACAAGGTAAATGCGGTGCCTTGAGGCGACGTGGGACATGGGCGGATTTAGAGCGAATTCTTTTCGGATTTCGGCGGAGCCCAGGCACGCGTGTCTCTTCACATGGAAGGCGCAGGTAGCCCTCTCATGAATGCGTTTGAACTGCTGACACACGTCGCGGCGGTACAAAGGCACCGTCCCTGAATTCGGGGACATGGACAGGCACGTTTTCGCGAGGGGCCATGGAGTGCTGTCCACCTGGCCACCTGCTGGACGCCGGTGTGTCCGCCGAATTCCTCAGCAATCCCATGGAGTTATACCGAAGTGGACAGGTGGACAGCATTTTGAGGGGTAGGGCTACTTTTGTAAGCCAGCTTCCCCGCGACTGCTTTTACAGGTTTTGGGCCAGGGAGATTCGGCGCTGCCTCAATAGGGGTACCCGTAGAAAGCTGTCCATGTTGTCCACTTAGTAGTTAACTAGATAAATATATAATAATAATGGATAGTTAGAGGCAAAGAGGGGTGGACAAGGTGCTGTCCCGGCCCTGTCCCAGGTGTCCACGCGGCCGTCCACCTGCGCCGGGAGGCTGTCCTCAGAGAGGGAAATGCCTCGGTGGAGTCCAGCCAGCGGCAAGGGTGTGAAGAGGCCGGCCTCCGAGATGACACCAGCGCCCCAGGCCAAGCGCGGTCCAGGACTTGAAACCGGGCGTGGCCTGAAAAGCCAGAAGGCCTCGTGTTGCGTGGCCACGTCCTTCGGCCCGCGACTCGGCCTGTTGATACATAGTGAAGCTGTGTTTCACATGGCGCACGTCTCCCTGTGTGGACACACGTCCCAGACTGTGTCGGCAGCCTTGCTACGCAGTGTGTGAATTCAGCCGGCGCAGGTGCGTGCGGCCGGACTGTGCGTCACTGGGCATGGATGTCGCAGGGGGCGCGCATGTCCCCGAATTGAGGCCCGCGGGCTTTGCCGTGAAGGAGGACGCTGGCCGCAGGAGTCACGTCCCGCCAGGCCGTTGAAGGGGGAGTCCCGTCGCCGCTGTAGCGACGAAGGAGGGGGAAGTCCGTGAAGCTGAAGCCACAGAATACGCCAGCCAGGGCGGCGCGCCGCGCCGCCTCTACGCGTGCCCCGCCCGCGGCGGCAAACTCGCACCGCGTGGACGGCACCTGCTGTCCTCCGTCCGTCGCGTGCTACCGCGCGCAGGCGCGCCGGTTAGCGTAGCCCGGCCTCACCGCAAGCGAAGCGACGCCCACTTCCGCCGCTGCCGTGTGCAGGTGGCCGGCGGAAGGGCCGTCGTCGGTTTCCACGGGGCATGACTGCCTCCATTCCAACCGGCCCCTGCTTCGTGCAGGACGCCCGGCCGGACAGGCATTCCATAGTGAGAAGGTGCTGGAAGACACTGCACGAGGGATTCGGTACCGCCCTCCAGACAGTCCAAGCAAAGCGCGCATTCGACGCGGCGAAGTTGCACCAGGCGTGCCTTGAGGCCTTTGCCGGGCCCGAGGGCCTCGTCAGCTACCTCGTCAGCCCGGACGTGCCCGCCGACGAGAAGAATGGCCTCTACTCGGGGCTGGTGAGGCTGGCGCAGGGGGACGTGGCCTCTGAGGTGGCCTGGCCGCTGCTGTGGCTGGGGCTGTGGCCGGGGTTGGACGCCGTGTACCAGCGGCGGCTGAAGTACTTCACTGGTGCGGCCGACGAGCTCGCCTCCGCCCTGGCCACGGCCTTCACCGCGTTGGTGAAACGCCTCAACCTGGACACCACCCAGCGCGTGGCCGCGACACTCGTGCGCAGCACGGAGCGCGACGTCATGGACGCGTGGCGGCGTGCCCGTACCGAAGACGCACGGTACAGCCGGTACCGCGAGAGGGAGGAATCAGTCTCCGAGGCGGTGGCGCTTTCCCCGGCCCTCTCTGAGGTGGGCCTCTCAGTGAGGATGCAGGTGGAGTCCCTGGCGAAGTGGCTCCACCTGCTGGCCCCCATGGACGCGAAGCTGGTGCTGTCCGTCCTCCTGCTGGACGAGGAGCAGTCGGTAGTCGGCGTGCGCTTGGGGCTGAAGCCCGCGGTGGCCCGGAAGCGCTTCCAGCGCGCCCTGCTGCGCCTGCGCAGGGAAATGGAAGCTGCGGAGGACTCCGACGACACAGCGGCGTGACGAGACGGACGTCACCTGCGACGCACCCGAACTCAAAAAGAATTCACCAATAAATGTCCGGTGTCCCACGGGGGCTTGAAACACCGCATTTGTATGAAGAGGGGCCGCGGAGGCCCTGAAAGGCACTCAATGAATATGACAATGCTGCTGGGCACCGGTGTACTCGCACTCGCCCGAGTCCCTCTGGGGGATTCTCCTGCACAACCTCGCGTCCACACGCGCCCCCAAGGAAGCGCGAAGGTCACGGACGCCTGGCGCACGCCGGAGGACAACGACTTCGTCCGCCTGCCGGGCCTCTTCCGCCGCTGGGAGTTTCAGCAGGTGGTGGACACCGACGCCGACTTCCACATTGAGGCGGCGGGCTGCGCGGAGGACGGCACCGAGTTGTTTTCCGTGTACCGGCGCGAAAACGCCGCGGCGAAGGAGGCCTGACGTCCATGGCGAACATGTGGGAGCAGACGGAGGAGTTGGCGAAGCGGCACGAGCAGGCCGGGGGCGCCTGGCTGAAGCTGGTGAATGACGGGGACACGGCGGTGGTGGTTTTCCTCGGAGAGCCGCACCCGCGCGAGGTGGTGTTTCACGAGGGCAAGTACGTCCTCTACGACGAGAAGCTGCGGGCCCAGGGGCACAAGCCCTCGCTGCGCGTGGCCCTCAACGTGGCCCTCTTCGACACCCGCGAGGTGAAGGTGCTGGAGATGGGTGTGGCGGTATTCAAGGACGTGCGTCAGCTGCGGGCGAAGTACGGCCTGGAGAAGTGGGCCTTTGAAGTGAAGCGACGTGGGGCGGCGAAGGACCCGAAGACGACGTACTCCTTGCTGCCCGAGCGTCAGTTGACGCCGGAGGAGTCCTCCGCCTTCCATGCCCTGCGCCTGCACAACCTGGCGAAGCTGTACGCGGCGGAAGCCGAGGAGGACGGCGCCCCGCCGACTACCGAAAGCCCAAGGGCAGCGCCAGTGGACGTTGCCGCAGCGCAGGCGCTGGCGGCGCAGCTGAAGTCCCTCCCGCGCGAGGCGGTGGACCGCTTCCTCCAGCACTTCGGCGTGCAGCGGATTCGGGACGTGCCGGCAACGCGCGGCGAGGAGGCGCACGCCTTCGTCCAGTCCCTCGTCGCCCGCTACGCGCCGCCCGAAGCCTCGGCAGACGTCGACCCATTCGCGGGCTGAGGGGAACCTCGTCCGCGGCAACACATGACGCGCAGGGCTGAAGGCCAACGCCCGCGCACCTTCCCAAAGGAATTCATATGCAGAACCACCACTCCGAAACCTTCGGGGCCGGGAGGGCATTGCCCTCAGCCAGCCCCAGTCCAAGCCGGCGCATTGGGCCGGCGCCGTCCACCTCTCCGGGGGCCGCCACCCTGCGCGTCCTGGTAGACTCCGGGCTGCGCCTCGCGGCGGCAGACGTGCCACCGAAGCTGCTGGAGGGCCTGCTGAAGGCCCTCTGCCTGCCCAACCCCGCGTACTGGAAGTTGGTGCGGCTGGGGAAGCGCCCGGGCAGCGAGCCTGAGACGCTGTACTTCCTCAAGCAGGAGGGTGGGGAGGTGCGGCTACCCCGCGGGGCCACTCACCTCCTGCGGCGCCTGGCCGCCGAGGCCGGCCTCACCCTGGCCCTGGAGGACGCGCGGACTCTCCCCAGAGAGCGCCTGCCTCCCATGCCCACGGTGCCGCTGCGGGACTACCAGGCCGCGGCCGTGGAGAAGCTGGTGAAGGGGACGCAGGGCACGGTGGTGCTGCCCTGCGGGGCGGGGAAGAGCGTTCTGGCGGTAGGGGCCATGGCGCGCCTCCGGACGCCGACACTCGTCCTCGTCCACACGTTGGACTTGGCCGAACAGTGGCGACAGCACATTAGCGAGCGCCTGGGCCAGGAGGCCGGCCTCGTGGGGGCGGGGGAGGAGGCGGTGCGCCCCATTACCGTGGCCGTGGTGCAGTCCCTGGCCCGCTGGGACGAGACGCGGCTGGCGGACTTCCTCGCGCGCTTCGGCTTCCTCATTCTCGACGAGGCCCACCACGTGGCCGCCAGCGCCTTCTACCGCCTGGTGGATTGCAGCCCGGCGCGCTACCGGCTGGGCCTGACGGCCACGCCGGAGAGGGAGGACGGGCTGACGCCGTTGCTGCGCCTGTACCTGGGCTCCACCCTGGCCGTCGTCTCCCATGAGGAGCTCGTCTCTCGCGGTGTGCTGGTGGTGCCCGAGGTGCGCACCGTGGAGACGGCCTTCGACTACCCCTACTTCGGCGCGGCGGACTACATGCCCATGCTGGAGGCGCTGGCGGAGGACAAGGAGCGCAACAACCTCATTCTCGGCGCCGTGGCCCGCGAGGCCTGGGCGGGCCACCTGTGCCTCGTCCTCACGGGCCGGGTGGCGCATTGCGAATTGCTGGCGCAGCGCCTGTCGGCCACGGGCCTGCCGGCCGCGGCGCTGACGAGCGAGGTGTCGCGCGAGGAGCGCAAGGCCCTCCTGGACAAGGCCCGCGCGGGGCGTGTGTCCGTCCTCGTGGCCACAAGCCTTGCTGACGAGGGCCTCGACGTGCCGCGCCTGTCCCGCGTCTTCCTGGCCTACCCGAGCCGCGCCCGGGGGCGCACGGTGCAGCGCCTGGGCCGCCTCATGCGCCCCCACCCCGAGAAGAAGAGCGCCGTCCTCTTCGACTTCGTCGACGGGCAGGTGCCCCTCCTCCGGCGTCACCATGCCGAGCGCCGACAGCAGTACGCGCAGGTGCTGGGCACAGCCCCGGTGGCTGCGGCTGCACCGCGGCGGGCGGCGAAGGGGTAGCGACTCGTGACGGCAGTGTCTCCCGCGACTCCTGCGCCCAACCCCGAGGCCATTCGTGCCACGCGGCGGTGGCTGGCCCATGCGGCGCACGGGGTGAGTGAAGTCCGCGTCATTCGCCCCGGTGGTGGGGGCGTGGTGGGCCTCGGCTTCTTCGACGACGAGGACGCCTTCGTCACGGCCTGTGTGGAGGCCAACGCCGCCGGCAACGTGTACGTGGGCATTCAGCCCCGGCCCCGGCGCTTGTTGGAACTCGCCCCCAACGTCCTTCGTCCCCTCAAGAATGGGGCGGGCAGCAAGGACATTGAAGTCGTGACGGCCACCGTCCTCGACTTGGACCCGGTGCGCCCGAAGGACACGGCCAGTACCGAGGACGAGCTCGCCGTTGCCCTCCAGGCCGCGGAGGAGGCCGCGGCATGGTGCGAGGGGCAGGGCCTCGTCCGCCCGCGGCTGATGATGAGCGGCAACGGGGCGCAGCTCTGGTTCGCGCTGGCGCCGCTACCGCTGGAGGGGGAGGCCAGAGAGCGAGTCCAGGCTGGGCTGAAGGCCTTCGAGGCCGAGGTGCGCGCGCGCTTCCAGTCCGGACGCGTGCATGTGGACTCCATCCACGACGTGGCCCGCATCATCAAGGTGGTGGGCACCGTCAGCCGGAAGGGGGACGGCACCGGCGAGCGTCCGCACCGCGTCGCCCAGGCCACCTCCGGCTTCGAGCGCGTCGAGGATGCGCGCCTCGCGGAGTGTCTGCAGAGGGCGCCTGCGCATCAGGAGGCAGTGCTGCCCCGTCCCGCGCGCATGTCGGTGCCGGCTTCCAGCGAGGCGGCGCCAGGGACAGTGAAGGCGAGGCGCACGTCGGAGGGCACGTACGACTGGGAGCACCCGGTAGACATGTGCGGCCCGGTGCAGCGCCTGTGGAATGAGGGCGCCGAGGACAGAAGCGTCGCCATTTTCGACATGGTGCGCTTCTTCACGCACAAGGGCCTGGGCCTCGAGGAGATTACCGAGCTCGTCCTGGAGTACGACAGGCGGGGCCTGGGCAAGCTGAAGGGGCGCGACGGCAAGGCGTACGTCCGCAATGCCTACGAGAAGGTGGTGGCCACCGGGCGGGAGGACGGGACGGTGGCGCCGCCGTGCCACTCGCTGCAGAAGCTGGGGTACTGCCACGTCAACCGCGAGCCGGGCGTCCGGTGCGAGTTGTACGACGCCGTCTTCGACATTGAGAAGGCGGTGGAGAAGGTGCCCGCGGACGCGCCGGCGAAGGAGGTGGAGTACCGCCTCAAGCCCATACTTGAGGCCATTGCCCACCGGCACCCCGCGCTGCACGACTTCTACCTGGAGTCGCTGCAGCAGCGCTTCGGCCTTGAGGCCGAGAAGCTGCAGAAGGCCCTGGCCCGGGTGGCGGGGCAGCAGAAGAAGCCCGCGCCTTCCACACGCGAAGCAGACGCCGAAGACGCGCTGGAGGGCGAAGTCTTTGAGGGGCCGGACGGCTACTACGTGAAGGGCTACGACGACGCACCCAAGCGCGTCTCCTCCTTCCTCCTCACGCTGACAGCCCGCCTCGAAACGGCAGACGAGGAGGTGTACGTGCTGGACGCGCGCACGGACAATGGGACGCACCTGAAGGGGCTGAAGCTGCCGCTGAAGGCCTTCCACTCGAAGCGGGACTTCATCCGTCACCTGCCGCTGGGGGACATGCAGTGGGTGGGGACGGACAACAACGTCCAGGGCGTGCTGCGCCTGCTGACGCGCAAGGTGGTGCCGCGGATGCCTGCGGCGAGAGTGCTGGGCTATTACCAGCACCAGGGGCAGCCGCTGTGGCTGTCTCCCCGGTGCACTCTGGGGCCGGAGGGCTTCCTCACCGACTCCCCCGTGGTGTACCTACCCAACGGGGCCACGTTGGAGGGCCACCTGCGCTACGAGACGGCCAGCGACGAGGCCTTCCTCGAGGTGGCGCACACGGCTTTCGAATACCTGCCCCGCGTCAACACGCCCCAGGTGCTGCTGCCCATGCTGGGGTGGTTTTTCGCGACGCCGCTGAAGCCGCGCCTCATGGCAGCGGTGGGGGCCTTCCCGCTTCTCTTCATTCACGGGACGCAGGGCGGAGGGAAGTCCTCTCTCTGCACGGAAATATTCTGGCGACTCTTCGGCGTGGTGCACAAGGACGCCTTCCGCGCGACGGAGACGGAATTCGCGCTGGTGAAGTTGCTGTCCTGCACCACCTCTGTGCCGGTGGTGGTGGACGAGTACAAGCCCCACGACATGCCGCAGCAGCGCCTCAACCAACTGCACCGCTACATGCGGCGCCTGTACCGCGGGGAAACGGAGGAGAGGGGCCGGCCCGACTTGAAGGTGAATAGCTACCCACTGCAGGCGCCCTTGTGCATTGCCGGCGAGGCGCGCCCCCAGGAGGCTGCCCTGGTAGAGAGAATGCTGACGGCCACGCCGGAGAAGGCGACGGTGCTGCTGCCGGAGTACCGCGCGGCCTTCCAGAAGCTGAAGTCCGTCGACTTGCCCCTCTTCGCCCCTCGCTACATTCAGTTTTGCCTGGGCCGGGACTTCGACGCAGACATGCGCGTGGCACGCGCCGTGACGGACGTCCTCCTGGAGGGACGGCGGGTGCCACCGCGCGTCGTCGACAACGTGGTGGCCATGCTGTTGGGCATTCACCTCTTCGAGGAATTCGCGAAGGCGTGCGGCTGCGTGCTGCCCGTGGACTTGGGGGCACGTGAAGCGGTGGAAGCCCTATTGGCCGACGTCCTCGAAACCGAGGCTGGGGTGAAGAATGCCCTCGACGCCTTCCTCGAAATGCTGGGCGTCATGGCGATTCAGGGCGAGGTGCGGCACCGCGTCCATTACACCTTCGACAAGGAGGGGCGCCTCTGCGTCCACCTCGAGTCGGCGTATGACGCCTTTCGCGCGCACTGCAAGCGGATTGACTACCGCGGTGAGGTGGCGGACGTGAAGGCGCTGCGGCGCATGCTGCAGGAGAACCACCGGCAGGGAGGGTACGTCGCTGCCATGGGGGAGCGCGTCTGCTTCGCTGGCGTGGAAAGCCGGCGCCGCGCCTTCCTCGTCGACTTCTCCAAAACAAACCTCGTCACCGCTGACGACTTTCCTCGGGCGGACAGAGGGCATGCCGCGCATTCTGGGGAGGACTACTTCAATGCGTAGCCAGCCGCCGCCTTCGGCCGTCGGCCCGAAGTCAACTGCGCAGCGAGAGGTCGAGCTGGCGCGCCTTCGCCGCGAAGCCGTAGTGGACGTCCTCGCCGAAGCCCTCTGGGAAATGTGGGTGCGTCAGCACTCGGCGCGGACGCCTCAGCCGCAGGTGGAGCGCGCGGAGAAACACACGCATGACTGAGATGCTGACTCTCGTCTTGTCTTCTTCCGGGGACAGAGCGTCCATGGTTTTCGCCCGAGGGCTTGCTGCCCCGGCCGAAGGAGACACCACCATGGCGAAGAAGGGGATTGCGCGGGCCGCGCGTAAGGAGCTGGCGGACGTGCCACATCAACTGGCCGCGCTGGCCAGTATGTCGGTGCCGGATTTGGCGGAGAAGTACCTGGAGGTGTACGGCGAGCCCACGCGCAGCCGCAACCGGGACTACCTGAAGAAGCGCCTGGCCTTCCGGATTCAGGAGCTGGCCGAAGGGGGCCTCTCCGCGCGCGCCGTCGCGCGCATCTCGGAGTTGGGCGACAAGCTGCCCGAGCGCTGGCGGATGCGACAGGTGGAGGAGACGAAGCCCGCGACGCCCCCACCTCCTGCTCCCGCTCCGGTGGACGGGCGGGACGCGCGCCTACCTCCGCCGGGCACGGTGCTGACGCGAGTATTCAAAGGCGCTCAGCACCGGGTGACGGTGCGCGAGGAGGGAATCGAATACGACGGCCAGCTTCACCGCAGCCTCTCCAGCGTGGCCAAGCTGATAACGGGCACGGCCTGGAATGGCTTCACCTTCTTCGGCCTCAAGGACGGCAGCTCGAAGGCGGTGAGGCGATGAGCGGCCCCTCCTTCTTCCAAACGTACATGGGGAAGCGCTTCTACGAGTCGACGATGCCGCAGCTCGTCCGCCAGCTGACGCGCCTCAACGACAACCTGGAGCGGCTGGTGGCCGCAGCGGAGCGGCTCACCGGGCAGAAGGAGGCCTCGAGCGCCGAGCCGGTGCCGACGCCCGGGAATTCGGAGGGGCCATGAGGAAGAGCAAGGCACCGCTCACCGAGGAGAAGCGCTGCGCCGTCTACACGCGCAAGTCCACGGCGGCGGGCTTGGAGATGGAGTTCAACAGCCTCGACGCCCAGCGCGAGTCCTGTGTCGCCTACGTGCAGCGCCAGCCCGGCTGGGTGTTGGTGGAGGAGAGCTACGACGACGGCGGCTTCACCGGCGCCAACATGGAGCGCCCCGCCTTCCTGCGGTTGCTGCAAGACGTGGATGCGGGCCGGGTGGACGTGGTGGTGGTGTACAAGGTGGACCGCCTCTCCCGCAGCCTCCTCGACTTCGCGAAAGTCATGGAGCGCTTCAACGCGGCGGGCGCGTCCTTCGTCTCGGTGACGCAGAACTTCAGCACGACGGACGCCATGGGGCGGCTGACGCTGAACATGCTGATGTCCTTCGCCGAGTTCGAGCGTGAGATGATTTCGGAGCGCACGCGGGACAAGGTGGCTGCCGCGCGCCGCAAGGGGAAGTGGACAGGTGGGCGCGCGCCATTGGGCTACGAGGTGAAGGACAAGCGCCTCGTGGTGAATGAGTACGAGGCGGTGGTGGTGCGGGAGGCATTCGAGTTGTACCTCCAGCACCAGCATGCCTCGGCGGTGGCACGCCTCCTCAATGAGAAGGGGCGCACGACGAAGCGGCACGAGGCCCAGAGCGGTGCCACGCGTGTGGCGCGGAAGTGGACGACGCAGGATGTGCTGCGCCTCTTGAGGAGTCCCCTGTACGTGGGCTTCGTGCCGTATGGCGGCGAGACGCACCCCGGCGAGCACCCGCCCATCGTGGACAGAGCGACCTTCCACCGGGTGCAGGACATGCTGGCGGGCCCAGGTCTCCAGTACCACGGGCGCAACCCCGACTACGTGCTGCGAGGCCTGTTGCGCTGTGGCATGTGCGGCGAGGCAATGACGCCCAGCTCCACGCGCAAGGGCACGCGCGAGTACCGCTACTACCGCTGCGTCACCCGGGACAAAGAGGGGAAGGCAGGGTGCCGGACCGCGCCCCTTCCGGCCGCCGCCCTGGAGGACTTCGTCGTCACGCAGCTCCGGGAGGTTTCGGTAGGTGACGGCTTCGCCGCCCAGGTGCATGCCCGCCTCACGGCGCGGTTGGAGGAGAAGCACAAGGCCCTGCGCGCCGAGCGCGCGCAGCTTCCGAGAGATTTGGCCAAACGCGCCGGGGAGTCCGCGAAGTGGGTGGACTCCCTCTCGAAGCTGGAGGGCCCTGCCCGGCGCATCGTCGAGGAGAAGCTGGTGGCTGCGGAAGAGGAGTCCGCCGACATGAAGAAGCGGCTGGCGGAGGTGGAGCGCTCCCTGGGCGCCATTGAGGGGGAGAAGGTGGAGGCTGCGTGGGTGGCGCAGGCCCTGGCGAACTTCGACGCTGTGTGGGACGCCCTGACGGCCATTAACCGGGGGCGCCTGCTGCGGGCTCTCGTTGGCCGGGTAGTGGTGAACGAGGCGACTGGCCGTGTTGACGTTCACCTCACTCAGGCCGGTGAGGACGCGGCGCCCGGGCGCGCGGAGGTGGCGGCGTGAGCACAAGCCCCGAGTCGCAGCTGGCGGAGCCCCGACTCGTCAGCGCGCACTTTCACCGCGTGCGTCGTCGGGCGGAGGTGCGCTTCAGGGAGGGGGTGCCACCCAAGCCGCGGGAGGCGTCGCGTCGGCCAGCTCACGTCGCGCGAATGCTGGCCCTGGCGCACCACGTGGAATCCGCCATTGCGCGGGGACTGGTGGAGAGCGCAGCGGACGTCGCCAGCCAACTGGGCTTCACCCGGGCGCGCGTGACGCAGCTGTTGGACTTGCAACTGCTGGCGCCGGACATTCAGGAGGAGGTGCTGTTTCTTGAAGCCCTCGATGGAAAGGAGCCGCTGGCTGAGCGAAGTCTCCGGGCTATCGCGCACGCCGGTGCGTGGGAGGCGCAGCGCGGGAAGTGGCGTGCCGTCGCCGCTTCATTCGACGAATAACTCCAGCAGTGACGAATTGTGGTGGAGACCCGTAATCCGTATTGCAACTCGCTGTTGAATGGATGGAATGTCGCGCGAAATGCGCGGACCCCAATCCGCAGAGTTGGAAAGGTACCCAATGCAGAATGACATGATGAGTTCGATTCGGGCCGTGGTTGCCGAGGAAGTCGGTAAGACGCTGGGCCGCCAAGTGGAACTTCTGGAGCAGATTGCCCAGTACTTGGGCGTGCCTGTCGCGAGCCGCGCGGTTGTGGTGCCCGCGTCCAAGCGCGTCACGCCTGCGCCAGCGAGACAGCGCCAGGAGGCCGCCAAGCCAGCGGCGAAGAAGCGCGGCCGTCCTCGGGCGGTCGCGAAGGAGACCTCCACCGCAGCAGCGGTTGAAGTCAGCTCGACGCCCTTCAAGCAGGGGCAGGAAGTTCGCTACAAGCAGGGGCGCGGCACCTTTCCCGCGGTGGTGAAGGCAATTGATGTGGATGCGGGAACTGTCACGCTTGAGCGTCAGAGCGACGGCAAGCAGGTAGAGCGTCCGTACGCGAAGGTGGAGACTGCCTGACGGGGGGGGGGCTCTGCACCTGCAGAAATGAAGCCTCTCTTCTTCATCCCCAATTCTCCCTCGGAGTGTGCTTGGCCGGTCGCTTTGAACTCTTCGGGGGAGAGGCCCTGCATCCTCAGTCGCAATTGGACCAAGTCAGCCACCCCTCGAGCCGAAATGCTCGAGATTTGGTGTCGGTGATGTCTTCGCCCAAGAGTGGTCCACTCAAGAACGAACACCGTAGCCACGCTTCACCATTGTCGGGATGTAGCTCAATCCGAAAGTCGAAGAATACGTCCTGCCTCAGGGCTTCGATTCCGGCTTCCAACCGCGCAATCAGGTCAGGAGGAGGTGGCTCTGACCATGACTTCCAACAGGCCTCCATGAAGAGGTCGGGCGCGCATGGGAGAGGCAGGAGGTAACCCATTGCTTCACTGTGGCGGCAAGCCACATCATGCGTCTGGTTGCTGTAAAGAAATCCTCCAGGGTGGTCGACTAGGATGACCGCCCCTGATTCGACCAGCGATTCCAGACTGATTTCTGGTGGTTTCCGCCGAGAGTTCATGAGCGAGAGCCTACTCTGGAGCTGCCGGTACGCCCTCGTTCTCCGCTCCATCTTGTCCGCCTCCGGCGCGCCATGACGAGCCAGTCGCCCGCGGAACGCAGATGGCCCGCTGGAGTCGATGCGTGGAGGAGTGAGGCCATCATCAGCGGGCAAGCCGTCGACAGCCTGCCTTGCCTTCTCCGCGAGGAGCCTAAGGGCGGCCTCGGCACGCGCGAAGCTCTTCTTCCCCCGTCGGTGCTCCTTCTCTATCCACTTGCGTGAGCCTGCTGCAGACAGGGACGGTTGATTGCATTGGGGACGTTATGGGAGGGCGGGCATCCGGCCGTGCCTGCCAGGCGCAAGCGAGTGCCGGCTTCCTTTGTGATGAGAAGGATGGTACTTCGGAGGTGACTCCGTAGGCACCTTTAAGGTGCGCAGTTCTCAGCGCGGCCTCGCTGTCACTTCACGTAGTTTCGCATGCCGCAGGCTGCTGCCTGTCGGGTGTCGTGTTTCCGTGACGCTGTCCCACTCTTCCGCATGGAGTGTCACCCATGGCCAGTACCGCCGATGATGTCAGCACGGACGAAGGCCCCTGCCCCCCTCGCTACGTGGCGGCGCCCTTCAATCCTCACTTCCTCTTCAAGGTGGGCGAAGTCTGGTACGAGGCCGTGGGGGAGTTAGAGCGGAGGCCGTCTGGGGAGGTGCTGCTCTTGGCCCAGCGTCGAGTGCGGAAGGAGGCGTTGACGGGCCACTGCCTCGTGCGGCGCTTGCCGAGTCCCGCCACCTACATGCGCAGGCGGAGGCTGGTGGAGGAGGTGCAGCTGGCCTTTCGACTTCACCACCCGTCCATTGCGCAGGTGCACCACCTGGGCGTTTACGGCGACGCGCCGCACGTTGTCATGGAGTACGTGCCGGGGCCCTCGCTGGAGACGCTGGTGACGGCATCCGTAGTGCGTGGACGAGCTATGTCCGAGGACTTTGCCCTCTACGTTGGCGTGGAGTTGGCGGAGGCGTTGCACTACGCGCACACATTGGTGGACGAGGAGGGGCGCTCCTTGGGCCTCGTCCACCGCGACGTCAACCCCCGGCACGTGATGGTCGGCCCTCACGGCGAGGTGAAGCTGATGAGCTTCGGTGCGGCGTACTCTCTCCTGGTGGGGAGGGAGGAGTCACCGGAGAGCCTCGTCCGAGGGGACGTAGCCTATGCCTCACCGGAGTACCTGCGTCGCGAGTCACTGACTCCGCGCTCGGACGTCTTCAGCTTAGGCGTGTTGCTGGTGGAACTCCTGACTGGCACCCACCTTTTTGACGTGGCGGATGTGCCACGGCTTCGTCAGGGACGGAAATTGCGAGCGGAGTGCATTCCGTCGCTGCCCTTGAAGCAGATGCGCGCGTTGCTCGCCAATCTCGACTCGGAATTCGTGGAGAAGGCGGTTGCGGCGTTGGAGCCGGACGTGAAGGCGATTCTCCACGGGGCCCTGCATGCCAACCCTGAGGAGCGCTTCGGCTCGGCCGCGGAACTGCGTGACGCACTTCGTGCGGTGCAGTCTCAGCGGGGTTCGCCCTACGGAAGGTGCGAGGTGGTGGAGGAGGTCGCTCAGGTGCTGTCGGAGGGCGGGTGCATGCGCGACAAGGTGGAATTCGGTGAGGCAGGCCTCTACCCAGAAGGGCTGGAGGCACACGAGTTGGTGGCCGCGAAGGAGAAGTAGCTGGCCACGGTGTGCTTCCTTGGCTCTCGAGATGGTCGGATGCGCACCGTTGCGGAGAAGTGGGGCCGCGTCGGCACCGCCATAACCTGCTTCACCTCGCCATGACTGTGGCGACTTGAAGAAGGGCCTCAAGTTGCTCCCCGTCCAGCTTCCGCGCCAGGTACAGCAACCGGCGCAAGGAGGGCGTGTCGTCCTCCTTCGCGCGCGGGCCTTTCCCCCCTTGGGATGATTGAGTGAGGCCGAGCATCTCCTCCGGAGACACCTTCAGCTCGGTACACAGCCTGTAAAAGGTGGGGACGCTGGGAAGCATCTGCCCGCGTTCCAGTCGGCTGTACACGGGGGGCACCAGTCCGACGCGGGCTGCGGCATCGGCCCGGGTGAGGCCCATCTGCTCCCGCGCGGCACGGGCCGTCGTGCCAATGGTGATTGCCAAGTCCTGGTTCATGAGGTGAGGCGCACTGTACCTGAGAAGTCTTCTTCTCCGGCACGTGCGTGACTCACCGCATCGCTGGAATCAGCCGCAGAAGTGCCTTCACTTGCCGCTCATCGAGTCTCCGCACCTGCTGCACCAGCAGTCGCACTGAAGGCGAGTCTGGGGGTGGCTCCGCGTTGAAGCCGTGGCCAAGTAGTGCGTCTGGCGACGTGCAGAGGACGGTGGCGAGGCGGTAGAGCGTGCGGACGCTGGGAAGCATTCGTCCACGCTCCAGACGGCTGTAGACGGCAGAGGCGAGGCCCACTCGCTGCGCGACGTTGGCCTGGGTGAGGGAAAGGCGCAGCCGTGCCGCCCGGGCGTTGGCGCCAACGGTGCTCGCGAGGTCGAGCGACGACGTGGTCTGTTGGGTCTCTGGTGACGGGGCGGACATGGGGATGGGCGCGAGGGGAGCTCACTCCAATGTAGCGAGTTATGCGAGTGGCTGGCAATCCTCTGAGTAGGAATGCCCACGGAAGCAGAGGACTGTCACTTCGGGGTTTGGTAGCGTGGTGGCGCTGCCGGGAGGGAGACGCCGCATGCGGCAAGGTGAAGTCCTTCAGTCCGCAATGCCTGGGTGGGAGGCGTCATGAGGGACGACGGGCCCCCGGCCGTGTTGTCCCCCGGGGATGTGGTGGTGGGCTACACGGTGGAATGGCAGTTGGGACGCGGTGGCTTCGGCACCGTGTACCGCGCCACGTGCGAGGGCCAGGCCGCCGCGTTGAAGCTGCTTCACTTGCCGCGGGCGCGCGGTCGCGTAGAGAGAGAGGTTTCAATTCTCCTGCGCCTACGGCACCCCAACGTCGTCGGCATTCGCGCCTTCGGCTACTGGCCCTCGGCGGCGCCGGACTTTGCTGTCATCGCCATGGAGTACGTGGAAGGGCGGCAGTTGGACGTGTGGGCGAAGGAGGAGAATCCCTCCGCGCGCCAAGTGCTGAAGGTGGTGCTGGACGTGGCACGGGCGCTGGCGGCCACCCACGAGGCCGGTGTCGTGCACCGGGACGTGAAGGAGGCCAACGTCATGGTTCGCGCCTCCGACGGCTTGGCGGTGCTGGTGGACTACGGAGTGGGCGACTATGAGGGCGCTCCCGGAGTCACACTTTCCGTGCTGCCTCCTGGAACGCCTGAGTACAGGCCGCCCGAGGCATGGCTCTTCCTCGAAGAGCATTCCGGGGTGCGTGGGGCCCGCTACATTCCCGGTCCGGCGGATGACTTGTGGGCGTTGGGGGTAGTCCTCTACCACCTGCTCACTGCGAGGGTGCCCTTCGAGGCGGAGGATGACCAGGCCTTCATCAACGCTGTCATCTCCGACACGCCGGTGCCTCCGAGAGAGATGAACGAGCGGGTGCCGCAGTCCCTGAGCGACGTATGCCTGCGTCTCTTAGAAAAGGACGCCACGTCGCGTTTCCAAAATGCGGGGGCGCTGTGCGCGGCGCTCGACGCCGCACTGGCCGGAGCCGAGGAGGCGTGGGACGTCCCTCTGTGCGACACGTACGGCCCCGACACCGCCACAACGGAGGGAGACCTCGGCGAAGTGGCAAGGTGGATGAAGGACCCGTTGCACCGGCCCCGTCGCGGCAAGCGGCCCGAGTCCATTATCTCCGTGGCGGTGTCCGGAGACGTTGCAGAGGTTGGCATCGATGTTCTTCCCCTGCCTCGCGATGAAGGTCCCGGCGAGGTGGCCTCGGAGTTCCAGGAGGTGGCGCAGTGGGACGACCTGCGAGGACGCCCACAGCCTCAGGACCTCGCACATTGGCGGTGGATGCGCGTCGGGGCGGGCCTTCTGGGCGTTGTCGTAGTGGCGGTGCTTCTCTGGGGGAAGAGGGAGGCGGCACCAAGCGGAGGGCAGTTCGAACCACTGCGTCAGGAAGTAGCGGCATATACAAAGAAACCTCAAGCTGGCCACGCCGCAGCTCCCGCCGGGCAGGAGGCAACCCCTGCGGCCGCCGCTTCTCCAGCGGCGCTCCCCGAGGTTTCTGCCACAGTGGCCAACGTGACGATGAAGAAGACTGAGAGTGTGCCCTCCGCATCGCAGTCTCCAAGGAAGGGCGCGGGAAGCATCCGCAAGGTGGTGACGGCCGCCGCTGTCTGCACGGCACTCGCGTGCTCCGGGCCGCAGCTGCGCTCGCCGCCCGAGCCCGAGGTGTGCCCGGATGGGGCCGCTGAGGGCATGAAGAAGCTGGGCATGAGCATTGGGGATGAGGAGACTGCGACCTTCCCCCTCAAGGGGCCTCCTAAAGTCATAACGGTAAAGGAGGGCTCTGCTCAGGTCCGTTTGTTGGACGGTAGAACCTTTCTGTCTGGACGACTCATTGTGGGGGATCGCCTCTATGGCCGGCTGACTCGGGCCCGCACGAGCAATGGGACCTTCCCTGTGTGCTTGGAACTGCAGGATACGTCAGGGAGGCGTGGGCTGGAGATTGAGTCTGGCGGGGCGGGCTCCAGTGAGGTTCGCGTCTGGTCCACCGTTACCTTGAGGGCGGTACGTGAGTTCGAGTGACATGATTCTCACCAGCAACTGCCCGTTGGTCACAGGGGCTAGTGCCGCCGGTCCTGCCCTGGAGTATTGAGCGCGTGCAACATTCAGTGTCGACCGTTCTTTTCCTCTTTCTTCTCGTAAGTGAGGGGACAGCTCGGGCGCAGCAGGCCTCTTCTCCTGGGGCACTGGGCGTTCGCCGCGTCGAATTGGCTCCGGAGGACGCCCAATCGGTCGCTGAGGTCGCGGTGAGCCCTGGGCTATCCACGGTTTTTATCTTTGACTCAGAGTTGAGCCGCGAAGCGGTGGAACTGCAGGGACGCGAGCGCTTCTCCGTTCTGGATGCCGGACAGAGCACGTTGCGTTTTGTACCCTCCGAGGGAATCTCCGCAGGAGAGCGGTTTAGGTTGACCGTAGGCTTCCAGGATGGAGCGGCACCTGCGACCGCAACATTCGTGTTGGTCGCACACCCCGCACGATCGGAAGCGCTCGTCGAGGTGTATCGTCACAAGAGGGGCGTTGAAACGTACCAAGAGGAGGCTCGGCAGGCGCGCGTGGAGGCCCAGCAGTGCAGAGAGGAGAATGAGCGTCTACGTGCTGAGCGAAACGCTCCTGGTGGATTGACGGGGCTCATCTCGACAGCGGTGTTGGATAAGCGAGGAGTTGACTTTCACGACTTGGGCCGTTTGGTCAGTCAATCCCCTGGAGTCTCGCCGGTCGCTCGTTGGGTCTATGCGTATCGAACATCGCGGCGGGTCGCAGTGGTGGTTGAGTTTGATGCGGCAGGGGCCGCTCAGCCCTGGAATGCGACCGGGGCGACTCTACGGGGCAAAGCTAACGAGGAATTGAAGGTACTTCAGGTGTGGCAGTCCGGCCCCGTGTCCCCAGACTCAAGGGGGCAGCGAGTCGTGGTGGAAGCCGAAGCTGCATCAGAACGCTTCCAAGGGAGCTTTACGCTCAAGCTCTGGGAGGCGGATGGTCACCGCACCGTTACATTGGGAAACGTAATATTCCCGGAGCAGTCTGAAAATGCTCGTTCGGGCGAGCATTAACCTCGAATTCTGGCAGGCCAGAGCGTTGTCGTAATTTTTCTGGATCTTACGGTGTCTCGCGCGGTGAAGGCCAATCAGCAGGGGGATGCGGAGGCAGAGTGGGGGCCGTTGCTGAAAGCGGGCCGTTGGCCAGCACCTTGAACGGGGAATTAGATGAAAGATTTCTATGTGGGATTTGAGGGTGAGCCTGAAATTCGATTTGTTGTGAATGGCGTCGGCGTGCCGGAACAGGTTCTCCGAATTTGGGATGGTTACTTTGATGCGATTGTTGAGCGAATTGAACTAGAGAGCGGTCAATGGACTGGATTGGCCCTGCCATATCATTTGCACGAGGGCTGGTACGATGGTGCTCCGTGGAAGGTGCCTGATTTAGTCCACGTTCTGGGGCAGTGGAGGAGGATACGCACCGCCGGGCTTTCTCCTCAATGTCTCGAAGTGCATGCGGCGGTTCTTGAGTTGCTGAATACTGCCGTTGAATGCAACGCCGAAGTATGGATTTCGGAGGAGTAGTCGATCGGAGCGCGACTCGAAAAAGCGTACATCGGCGGCAGTGCGGTGACGCTGTGCCAGGCCGGGTACGCGTCGGGTGATGGGCCCGCTGCAGATGCTGCTTCTTCAACGCCCTGGCCACTGCGCCCGAGGAGGGCATAGCGCTGGACGTCATCCTTCCCCTTCACCAAGTAGAACTGCTGCCGCAGCCCAGATTCAGGCTCCGCCAGAGGCACGAGTGTGCGATAGCGCCCCACTGCTCTGCGGCTGGAGCCCAGAATCAGGCCCGCACGCCGGAGCCGGTGTCACTTGGCTTCGCTGACTGCCCCGTCGTTGCTGACGCGAAATCGAAAGCCTCCGCGCCCTTCGCCAGCAACTGCAATGTGGTAGGTGCGTCCGCGTGCCAGCGGCTTTGGTGGCTGTAGTTCCTCGAAGCCGTAGGGGAGGACGCCGTAGTTGACGTGCGCCGGGAACGGCCCTGTGCGTGGTGGCAACGTGCGAATGGCCCACATGCTTGTGCCGTCAACGTCCATGACGCTGATGGAGTCGTACCGAGGTACGTCCCCAGGTTGGGACGGCTCCCGGATGACGAAAGCGGGAGCGGGAATCCGTTCTGCGGCAGATGCAAACTCCACGATGAGCGGCGGCTCGCAGGCGCCCACCAGCGTGGCAAGGAGGACTGCCACCACGAGCCGCCGGAGCCAGTGATGGTGCATGGCTACGGCGCTCCTCGTCCGGCTCGGACCTCGCGCAGAGCCGCCTCAAGCTGGGCGGTGTAGTCCACCCCATCGACGTAGAGGCGCTTCGGCGGCGACTCGAAGAAGCCCGCGCGGTACCCCTGTTCCAGCAACTCGCCTTGTTGCTCCGGGTTGAGCTGACTCCAGGACTTCCCCTCCCGGAGGGCCTTGCCGAGGTTGTAGCCGTCGCCGAAGAACTGCGCGAAGAGGGCCTCGCTTGCATAGTCAGTGCCGCCATGCTGGTGCTGCCACACGTGGGCGGCCTCGTGGACGAGGGTGTCCATCCGAAGTGGAATGTGCCGCGACGGGATGTAGATTGTGTCCCCATGCACGAACGGCCTACCTGACATCGTCAGTAGTCCTGCATTGCCTTCCTTGATGGAGATTCGGCTGTAGTCGAGGGAGTCGCCGTACACCTGTCGGAGGGCGGCCTCCTCCTCTGCCGTTAGCCCACGCCGGACCGGTTCCACGCCCAGAAGCGTCTGGACGGCGCTGATGGCCCGGCCGCCCACCATGAGCACCGCGTCGACCGGCGTCTGGACCACCTGCACCAGACCGCGTGCGAGCTCGCCGAAACCCTCCCGAAAGCGCCCGGTGAACACCTGCCCCAGGCCGCTGGCAAGCGTCTGCGCAGCCTCCACGCCATTGCGGACGAGTCCCACGACAGCGTCCTTCGTTCCTGTCACGAGGCCACCGACGGCGTCTCCCACCCGCCGGAGCCCTCCGGTTACGGCGGAGCCGATGCGGCTCAGGAGGCCCTTTGTCGCGGACTTCTCCCCGGCACCGTGGGCCTTGAGCTCCGCGGAGGGTGTGCGTTCAGTCGTCGCGACGGCTCCCGGCTGCACGCTGGCGAGGACGAGTGTCGTACCTGCGGATTTAACTGCAGGTTCTTGTGGGCTCAGGGCGCGGCTGCCGAAGGACTCGATGATGTTGCCCGCCTTCATGGCGACTGCTCCGCGTGGGCGAGCCGCGCCCCTGTCATCCTCCGGTGGCTCGGGCTCAAGCCCTGGGAGGGCCGTGCTGCGTGACGTGATGGATTCCATTGGTGGTCCTGGTGGTGAGAGGGGGATGACACCTCATCTCGGCCAGCGCGCCTGCTGCGAGCTGGGCCGCGAGGGTTGTGATGTGAAGGGGGCGACCGCCTGGCCGCGCGTCAGAAGCCGCAGGTGTGAAAGTTGCCAGTGGCGAAGTACCGGCAGTCGCTCGGATTGCTGCACAGCGACCGGCACTGGCCCGCGGCGTTGGGCACGGAGCACGTGTTGCAGAAGCAGCTCGTCTGGTGGCCGAAAGCCGTCACGAAGGTGGAACAGAACCCAGCGGAGGAGTTGGTCTCAGTGGCGCAGTTCGACGCGATGAGAACGTCGGCGCTCGTCGCGCACGTGAAGTGGACCCGCGGATTGGCTACGCTGGCGCCCGTGGCGGACCCGCAGACGCCATTTGCGTCGATGCTGCCGCACCGGCACGCCCCGCTGCCGTCGGCGGCGATTCGTCTGCACTGCCCCGGGCCGCAGTTGAGGGCTACGACGCCCTCCTGCGAATCACACCTCACCCAGGTATCACCGGTGCAGTACCCGTACTGGTTGATGCCCTGGCACGAGCCGCCGATACGCACGCAGCTCGTCCCGGCCTGGTTGGGGACGTACCCCTCAGCGCAGGCGCAGCTCTCCCCGCCTGCGTTGCACGTGGAGTTGGCCGGGCAGGTGCCGCACGTCCCGCCGCACCCGTTCGAGCCGCACACCTTGCCCTGGCACTGGGGCACGCAGACACAGGCGCCGGAGGCACTGCACGTAGTGCCCGTGCGACAGGTGCCACAACTGCCACCGCACCCGTCCGGTCCGCACTGGCGTCCGTCGCACTTTGGAACGCACACGCACCGGCCGCCTGCGCATGCTTCGCCGGAGCTGCACGTACCGCAGCTCCCCCCGCAGCCATCGCTGCCGCACGTCTTCCCAGAGCAGGTCGGAGTGCAGGTGGCCGCGCACTGCGCGTTCGCGTCGCACACCGCCCCTGACCTGCAGGTTCCACACTCCCCACCGCAGCCGTCGGGACCGCATTGCCTGCCAAGGCAGCTCGGAGTGCAGATGCTGCCGGCGTCCACGGGGGGCGTCCCGCCGTCGCCCTCGATGGATCCCCCATCACGCGAGGTGGATGGGGGTATGCGTCCATCAGCCGGGTCTTCTTCGGTGGGGCCGCAATGCAGGACAGCTGCGGCGACCAGTATCGGGACGAAGATGCGGAAGAAGGCGGGCGTTGGGCGTCCGAAGGCCATGGAGAACTCCTCCGGCCAGAGCTGCGCTGGGGGAGTCCTGCGCAAGCCCGGCTCGACGCTGCCTGCCACAGCAGGATACGTGCCCTTGGGGTGTTCCTCTTGGAGGAGGGCGCGGTGCCATCCGCAGACGAGGACGGGTGTGCCACGTAGAGACTCCCGTCATTGGCCGCCCTCACCGTGAGTTCGCGGTTCCCCTCACCTTAAGAGCTGGAGAATCTTGAAGGACACTCCCCAATGGCTCCGTCCTCCTGGTGCTGCGGCCCACCGCCGCCGACTTCGCAAGTGAGGAGGCGCGGGTGTTCCAGGCCCGGGCCTATATCCACCTGTGGCCGGATCTCGACTTCGAGACCGTGCTGCGCACGCTGAGAGAGCGCAGCGCCTCACTCGTCCCCATCAAGCCGCGCTTCCATCCAGACGTGGCGCCGTTCCTTTCGCGGCTGCCGGACGAGTTCGCCATCAGCGAGCGGCAACGGAAGATTGCCGAGCTCAACGCCTTCCGGCCTCCGGTTCCAGAGGAATAGCTCCCAGTCGCCCATCCGTCAGACGTGGCGAATCCGGAGCGCGTCCTCGAATCCTACGGAGACTTGTCCGAAGGTCTCGTGGCAGCACTGCACACCAAGGTGCCCTCCATCATGGACGAGACGGCCGAGTCTCTCACGGACCTCGACTTCTTCTTCTGGAGGGAAGACTTCCCCGAACGGTACGAGCGGCAACTCATTGATGGACACACCGCACCGGCGCTCGGAGCCTACCTAGGGGACGTGCTGGTGCGGCGGTTGGGCGGGACGTGGAGGCTGCGGGCGAAGATGGAGGAGTCCCAGGTGCGCGTTGGGAAGCGCGTCTGGCTGCCCTTCCTCCGGGCCCGCCGGTACATGCAGTCCCGCCAGTCGCTGCTGGACTACTCGCTCACTCAGTACTTCAAGGAGGCAGAGCGGTACCGAGCCTGACTTGGAGATGCTCCTCGCTGCGCGCCAGGTGGTATTGGCTGGCGCGCATGTCGTATTAGGCGACAGAACGAGATGTGCTCATATCGCCTCTTCGCGTCATGGTGCGCCGAACCGGCTCCTGCTCACGACGCACGAAGGTTAGAGAGCAAGAATCAGTTCTGCCATTCGCCGAAATCGAGCAACCACGTCCCTGGCGTCTGTCTCCGAGGGTTCTCGGTCTGAATGGACTATGGCGTTTCGATGGTTTCTTCGGTCGCTGACAATCTGTGTCCAAAGCGATGGGTCGAGGTCGGAAGCTCCCTTGCCGCGCCAGTTCTTCAATTGAGTCTTGGCGCGCTTCTGGAAGTCGAATTTGGTGCTGTCGAGTTCGGTATCGATTTCAGACTGACTCTTTCCTTGGGACGCCATCGCACGCTGAATCGACTTGGCGACAACGATCTCAAGCGCCGCCGCCGCCTCGGCAATCGCATTGCGATAGGCGGTTCGCTCAACGAGATTTTCAGCACGCCGCAGGAGTACCCTTGCGAAATCGGGGGACGCAGGCGCCCCGACTCCTTTGTGAATCGAAAGGGTGTTCTCAAGAGTGATCGGCCGCCATGGGCGCTTCAGGACTAAGGGGACCTTGTCAACAAATGGTGCACTTTCGAGGACCAGCCCGTCTACGCTGAACTCAATGAAGATTCCTAGCATTGTGGTTAGTGCCAGGTGGCCCAGTCCAATCTCTTCTACGAACGGGTCGTCAACCTCAACCATGTAGTGGCGAATGAGCCGGTTCGTTGCGCGAAGAAAGTCGCTCGCTAGTGGTAGTCGCTTTGGTCGTGCGTGGAAAAGCTGCTGATGGCGTAGTTTGAATTCGGTCAGTTCGGGGCCGGAGAGATCGGCTAGTCGCTGCTTGGCATCGGCGGCGAGCGCTGTGGGGGCATCATAACGTGCGCCTTGCTTGACCAGATCTTCTTCCATACACTCAACAAGGTTGTCGAGAGCTGGAAGTGATGCCTCATCAATATCTTCGTGCTCCTCGTGGAACACGACGGTGCGCATTTTCTCTGAGAAATCGTGTGTTTGCAGGTCTGGGAAGTTTGCGAGGAGCATTTCTCGAGATGCGAATGCTGTCGACATTTTTCCGTTTGAGATGAATCTCAAGGAGTATGTCTCGTTGTTGACGCCTAGGCTGAATGTGGGACCGTCTCCCAGGGCAACGTGAAATGTTTCATTGGGCAGGCACAGCGTAAACGGCAGTTCGCACTGCAGCTTGTAGGTGAAGCGCATAGAGCCTCTGGTGGCTGGGTAGCTTGATTTGGAACTGGGGAGTTGCTGCGCTACGCGCACATTGGCGCCAGCTTCTCTGTGTATCGCTGGATTCGTAGACCGAATGATTGGCCTAGGGAATCCAAGCATATCTCGTGCCAGACGACTTCCCCTGCTAGTTGAGACGCGCCTGGAGGGAATTCGTATCTGATGGGATAATATCTATACTAGAGAATAAGGTCAGGCTGCTCGCTCTTGGCCATTGAGCGCTTCGGAGCTGGCTGCAAGGACGGCTCGTGCTTGGGCTGCGAACTGCTGGTGCTGGTCGAGACGACGTACCTCTAGTTTCGCACCTACGCCGGTATCTGGGGTGGGTCTGTGTGTGGCTTGTGGTCGATGGCACCGGTTCCAGGTCTCGCACTAGCACCTGCTTTGCGGGACGATGGAGGGGCTCGCTGTTGGTGGCATGTGGCGGGTAGCGGTTCTCGCCGCTCAGCGAGCGTGTGGTGCCCCGCGCATCGAAGATCCCTGGCGGACAACATCTCAAGGAGGGTCGTGAACTCCATGCGCAGGAGCGCGCGCAGGGGAAGCGGGATATGGCAGGTTATGGCGTCGGTCGAAGATAGACCACGCCAGAGCCCATGGGGCTCCACCGAGGTCCTCTGGGTCGTGTTGCGGCCTGTCGTCGCCTGGCGGAGACTTGGGTCGAGGCCGGAGGCGGCGCGGCACCCTTGACTAAGTGTAGATATGACACTATGTATCGTCGGTTCAAAGAACATGACCGACAGCAAGACACCTGATGACAGCGTAGGAACGAAGCGCATCTGCGCGGACTGCATTGGTGAGCCGTATCTCAAAGCCGCCATCGAGGCCCGGGCGGAGATTGCGACCTGCTCCTACTGTGAGGACGAAGGGCCCACAGAGGCGATTGACGATTTGGCCAACCGCGTCGAGTTGGCGTTCGAGAGCCACTTTCGCCGTACATCGACAGAGCCGGACGGCTTTGAATACATGATGTTGAAGGACCGCGAATCCAGTTACGAATGGAATCGCCATGGGGTTCCCGTGGTGGACGTCATCGCTGAGGCGGCGGAAATCGAGGAGGAGCCGGCCGAGGATGTTCGTGCCATTCTCGACGAACGCACCTCCAGTCACGACCCGGACGAGGGGTGGGAGGAACCGCCGTTCGACTCCGAGGCACACTACGAGCCTGCTCGGTTGAGCGATGCAGAACTCCAGATAGAATGGGACGACTTCGAGAGGAGCCTGAAGACTGAGGCCAGGTACTTCAGTCGCTCGGCCGAGAAAATCCTGGCGGCAACGTTTCACGGCATTGATGGGCTGCGCGACCGCGATGGCCGTCCCGCCCTAGTAGAAATCGGTCCTGGAAAGCCCATTGATGCGCTCTTTCGCGCGCGCGTCTTTCAATCCGACGAAAAGCTTGAGGCGGCTCTTCGCCAGCCAGAGAAAGACCTGGGCCCTCCGCCATTCGCTTTTGCGCTGGGCTTGCGGATGAACTCTCGAGGCATCTCCGTGTTCTATGGGACGAACACGCCGGCGACTGCATTGGCGGAGGTCCGACCACCTGTAGGCAGTCAGGTTGTCGTCGGTAAATTCTCCCTGCTTCGTTCGCTTGTTCTATTGGATTTGACTGTTTTGCGCGGCATCTATGTCACGGGCAGTTACTTCGATCCTGAGTTCGTTCGTAAGCTCAAACATGCCATGTTCCTGGAGCACCTGAGTCGACGTATTACGATGCCGATCATGCCTGGTGATGAGGCTGTCGAATACCTGCCGACGCAAGTTATTGCGGACTATCTTGCCTCCATGGATGCACCTGCCATCGACGGGATCATATACCCCTCGGCGCAGGCGAGTTCAGGGCAACTCAACATGGTCCTGTTCCACAAAGCCGCACGGGTGCAGCCTTCGGATTTGCCGGACGGCTCCAAGGTCGACGTGTCGCTCCAGAGTAATTCGGAGGACGGGCCAGAACCGGACTACACTATCTTCGTGACGCCGCCGAAGCCCGCCCCTGCAGAGCCTCCTAGTGCCGGGGCTTACTTGGACATCTGGCCTCCTGTCCGAAGGCAGGGCGACGTTCGTGTGCCAGCCCTTCGCCTCGATACAACTACCTTGGTGGTTCACCGGATAACGGCGATTCAGGTCAGTTCGGATGAGTATCCAGTCAGCCATCACGTCTTTCCGCCTCGGGAAGACGAGCCGGATGATCCCTTTTGAAGGAGCTTGCCGCTGGGCGTGTCCGCAAGCTAGAGCCAAAGGCGGATAGATGTGATGAGGACCATCGTCTGGTAGTGGCGGCGCGCATCTCCATTGAGGCGTCCCCTGGCTTGCCGCTGCGGTGGCCGCAGGCCGACAAAGTTCTTCAGCACCGCGCTCTGGCGCTTGGGAGGCTCTCATCGAGGCGCTCCTTGTCTCCAGTCTCGGTCATCCATCCCACGAGGCGTGAATGCTTGCCGTCCAGTCGTCTGTTGACCTCGATGTGCATCAACGGGTGATTGCTAACGCCCTTCAGGACCACGGCACGCTCGTCTTCATTGACACGAACGTCATTGCCTGGATCTTCCGGCTGAACGCTTCCGCATATCAGGAGTTCGCGGCATGGCTCGAACACCTCGTGAGCAACAGGCGTCTGGCCATCCCGGCGTGGACCGTTCACGAGTACAATTATCACCTGCTGCAAGACGACTCCGCGTTCTTCCTTCCTCACAAGAGCATCGGCAGGCAGCTCCAAGTAAGCTTGGCGGAGCTTGCCAGGGCCGCTCACCTTGTGCTCAGCGAGGAGTACGCCGCGCAGCTCGGACATGGAAGTCGGGATGAGTGCCTGCAAAAGCTTGAAGACTCCATGAGTCACATCGAAAAGGTTGCGTCACATCTGACAAAGTCCGACGGAAGTCGCCGCCGTGAGCGTGTCCTCTTCATGGAACACCTGATTGCCAGGACCAGTCTCCAGAGCCCCCTCCACGCATTGGCGGAGCACGCTGCAGGCCAAGCGCGCGAGCGTTATTCAAGCCGGCTTGCTCCTGGCTACAAGGATGGCGGTAAGGAAACCAATGCCAGCGGGGACCTAATCATCTGGAATGAACTTCTTGCGGCCTGCGCCTCTCGTAGCGCCCGGAGCGCGGTCCTAATTACGAACGACCGGAAGACTGATTGGGCCTATACGCCATCCACTGTCATTCTGGCGAACGGGAAGACAGTCTCCGGGAGTAACGAGCAGGCGCGGAGGCTAAAGCTCCCCAAGCCAGAATTGATCGCCGAGTTCGAGCACCACACAGGCAGTAGGCAATTTCATATCCTGTCCATCGATTCACTGGTCGGTATTCTCTCGTCCGTTCAGCTCAATTCGTACCGTGCGCAGCAGTTCCGCCATTTGGCCCATGCCCTGCTGGTCGACCTTGCGCGAGACCCGACTGAAATGGCCTTGCAATGGTTTTTGAGTAATCCAGAAGCTGTCAGTGAGGCTATCAAAGGTGTTTGCTACTGGCACTACAGCCCCTCAGAGGTTGACCAGGATGCCTTCGTGGCCTGGGCGACCGAGCAGATGAAGCTGAGCGACCCTGACGCAAAGAAGGTCCACTGGTCCGTCGTGTTCTGTGAGTTCTTTATCTGAAGCTACTGGCGCACGACGTCAATGATGGAGCGCGCGTCGATATAGCCGAACTGCCGTGAGTCTTGGCTCGGGGGCTCGGACTCTATTTCCTTGCCGTCAGGCCCACGAGGGCGTCCTCGCCGAGCGCCTACCGGACCAAATCGGGTACCGGGGCTTCCGCCACTGCGGCGATGCGCTTTACCGGGGGGATGGGGTTTGAGCATCACCCGGGGAGGCTCACTGTCTTCCCATTCCAGATGACCCGAACCGGCATGAGCAGAAAGGTGGGAGCAGCGGGCTGTACTGGTTCGAGAAGCGCGGACGAGACAATCTGGGAGCCGTCTCGGAGAGTCTGCGCCGCGCGACGAATTCGAGAATACCGAGTAACGGCGAGCCTTTTTTCGCTCTCTCGGTTAACAGGTGGCCCATTTCGGCATTCTGAAAGAGGGAAAGGACGTAACCCTGGAAGGTACGACATCGAAAGCCCTGGATTGTCAGAATCGGCTGCCCGCCGTGGTTAACAAAACTGTTAACCGCTCTCGGCCTCTCTCTCCCCAAAACAGGGGTAAGAGCGCTCCAGAGAGCCCAATCGGTGGCGGAGAAGAGGGGGCATCATGCTCTGCGGGGTGGAGAGCCGAGAGGGCCCGCTTCAGCACCGCGAGCCAAAATCCCTTGTGATTCAGGGGCTTAAGCACGAAGGCCCCGCGATTTTCATCGCGAGGCGCATGTAAAACAAAAGGGCCCTACCGGTTGGTAGGGCCCTTCGTTCAGCTCCCCGAATGAAGGCTTCTGCGAACCCGTTCTCGGCTTTTCTCTGAGAGGACTCAAACTCTCTGAGGGCCGAAAACCGAGTGATATCCAGCGGTTTCAAAGAGGAGGCTGGGCAAGCCCTTCAATCGGGGGCCGAATGAATGTCCGCAAACTACACGGTGGGTGACCTCCCGTCCAGGTCTTGAGCCTCTCGGCGCCCGCTTCACGAAGAGTACGTGGCGATGCGGTGCGCATGGGCTTGAGGGGGACTCGACGAGGTGGGTGAAAGTCGCATGCCTTCGAGGTACGCGCAGGCTTAGGGACGGAGCCCTGCCCAGGTGGCCCATCCCGGCCACAGCCTCCACGGGGGCGAGCTTGACGCGCCTAGGTGCCGCTGCCGCAAGCGCGAGGCCATGGGTCGCTCAAGATACATTTTGGCCAGGTTGGGCGTCGGCGGTGTTCCTCGCCGTCCAGCGTAACCGCGGGACGGCGTCCTGCTCGTCATCCCCAAGAGGTGGCTAGGGCCGCTGGGCTGTCGGTGCAGGGGTAGGGGCGTGAGCCTTCGGTTGGTGGGTAGTCCCCTCTTGGCCCGCTGCTGCCGGGCATCACCGTAAGGGTGCAGAGACCAAAGAGGTAGCGCGCAACACGATATTTGAATATTGTGATGTCGTCATGCCGGTCGCTGCTACTTCTCTAGATGTTCGCTCCGCCTCCCGCCTCTTCAAAGCGCTGGGGGACGAGACCCGTCTACGCATCGTCGCGCTCCTCAGCCATGGCGAGCTGTGCGTTTGCCACTTTGAATCCGCCCTCGGGCTGACCCAGTCCAACACTTCCCGCCAACTCGGAGTGCTGAAGAACGCAGGCGTCGTCGAGGCTCGCCGGGACGGAAGCTGGGTGTACTACCGCCTTGCCCCGCAGATGGAAGAGGTGTGCAAGGCCCAACTCGAGGCGCTCGTGGCGGCCTTCGCGAAACGGGACGCCCTCGGCGAAGACGTCGAGCGCCTCCTCAAATCCCTCGGTCCCAACGCCTGCAAGTAACCCCGAGAGCTTTCTCATGCCCGCTACTTCTGCTCCGGACAGCATCGTCAAGAAGCTCCCCGTCATTGACCGGTTTCTGCCGGTGTGGATCTTCGCCGCCATGGGCCTGGGCATCGGCCTGGGCAGGGCTTTCCCGGACCTGGGCGCGCGCCTGGACACGGTGAAGTTGGACACCGTGTCCCTGCCCATTGCCATCGGCCTCTTGTGGATGATGTACCCGGTGCTCGCGAAGGTTCGCTACGGCGAGTTGGGCCGGTTGCGCGCGCGGGGCAAGCTCTTCACCACGTCCCTCGTGCTCAACTGGGTTGTGGGACCAGTCTTGATGTTTGCCCTGGCCTGGCTCTTCCTTCCAGACCTTCCGCACTACCGCAATGGCCTCGTGCTCATCGGCCTCGCCCGGTGCATCGCCATGGTCCTCATCTGGAACATGCTCGCGTGCGGGAGCAATGAGGTGGCTGCCGTGCTGGTGGCGCTCAACTCCGTCTTCCAGATTCTCTTCTACTCGGTACTCGGTTGGCTCTTCCTCACCGTCATCCCGGGCTGGCTTGGCGCGGATGTGGCGGCGTTCGACGTGTCCATGTGGAGCATCGCCAAGAGCGTACTCATCTTCTTGGGCGTGCCCCTCTTGGCTGGCGCGCTGACGCGCATCGGACTCACTCGACTCAAGGGGGAGGCCTGGTACGAGCAGCGCTTTCTGCCTCGCTTGGGGCCGACGGCGCTCATTGGTCTGCTCTACACCATCGTCCTCATGTTCGCGATGCAAGGAGAGAAGATTACCCGCCTGCCGCTGGACGTGGTGCGCATCTCCCTCCCGTTGGTCGTCTACTTCGGCATCATGTTCACCAGCGCCTTCTTCCTCTCTCGGAAGCTGGGCTTCTCCTACGAGGAGACGGCGTCACTGTCCTTCACGGCGGCGGGCAACAACTTCGAGCTGGCCATCGCCGTAGCAGTGGGCGTGTTCGGCATGGCCTCGGGCGAAGCTCTTGCCGGCGTGGTCGGGCCGCTCATTGAGGTGCCCGCACTCATTGCTCTCGTCTACCTGTCTCTCTGGCTTAAGCGCCGTCTCTTTCCAACTGCGGCAGGCGCCGTCATGCCGAGGCGGTTCGATGCGTCCTCGCAGGAGTCGACACGATGAACACCGTCATCTTCGCGTGTGTCCACAACGCTGGTCGCTCGCAGATGGCGGCGGCCTTCTTCAACGCCCTGTCGGACCCAACAAAGGCGCGTGCCGTGTCTGCTGGCACCCAGCCGGGAGCACGTGTTCACCCTGAAGTGCAGGCCGCAATGGCGGAGGTCGGCATCGACCTATCGGGCGCCAAGCCTCAGCGCCTCACGGATGAACTGGCCCAGGGCGCTCAGTGGCTCATCACCATGGGCTGTGGCGAAGCCTGCCCGTACGTGCCTGGGCTGAAGCGCGGTGACTGGCCTCTGGAGGACCCGAAGGGCAAGTCGGTGGAGCGCGTGCGCGAGATTCGCGACGACGTGCGTGCCCGGGTTGTCGAGCTCCTGGCCACCGAGCAGTGGGGGCGATGATGCTCACCCTTCGGACCGCCCGTCCCGCCGACCTCGGCGCAGTTGAAGCACTCCTCTCTGCCGCAGGCCTGCCCCTACAAGGGGTGGCTGACCACCTGCCTCAGTTCGTAGTCGCAGAGCGCGAAGGCGCGCTCGTGGCTGCAGCAGGGTTGGAGCTGTACGGGACGAGCGCCCTTCTGCGCTCCGTTGTCGTGAGCGAGGGCCAGAAGGGGAAAGGCGTGGGGGCAGAGTTGGTCCAGCGGCTCGTGGAGCGAGCTCGCGCGGATGGACTGGAAGCGCTGTTTCTACTCACCACGACTGCAGCGGACTACTTCCCGCGCTTCGGTTTTGTTCGCATCGACCGTGCCGCCCTACCGACACAACTGCATGCGTCCGAGGAACTCCGTGGAGCATGTCCCGCGAGCGCGGTCGTGATGCGCTGCATTGTGGAGCGCCAGCCTTAGCCCCTGTATAAGGGAAGTTGTCGCCTCAGCGGACGCACCGAGCTGATGATGCCTCCGCGCGCCTCGCTCACTCGCATTGACGCGTTGCCCAATGTGGCCTGAACGCACCCATGACGCGGCGATCGACTTTTTGGGTAGGCACACTGGCGAAGCCCAGTGCCCCGCCGCCGGCACTGAATGGCCGGGGCGGGCTCCAACGCTTCTCTTTTACATGCTGCGAGACGCAGGCTCAAAGCACCACGTCACCCCGCTGGCCGGTCCGCAGATGGAGTGCGTCCTCGATGGGGGAGACGAACACCTTGCCGTCCCCGATGTTGCCGGTGTGGGCATGTTGCTGAATGGTGGTGAGCACTGTGTTCACGAGTGCATCCGGGACGACGAGAAGCAGCATCACCGGTGAGCGTCAAGGTAGTTGTCGCGTGCGCGAGCCTCCATGCCGTTGTGCCCGCGCTGGTGGCCGAAGCCGCGTACGTCCAGCGCGGTAATGCCACCCACGCCGGGGATGGCTTCTAGCGCATCGGTGACTTTACTGACTTTGAAGGGCTGGATGATGGCCTTGATTTCCTTCACGCAGCACCTTCTTCGGCGATGGGGGAGTGTCCGGTGGGCGCAGGGGACTGTTCTGGAGGGACGGAGACAACCTTGGGGGTGCCGCGGTCGAACCAGGTGTAGACGGTGGGGAGGACTCGCAGGACGTCATCCGCCGAGCGGGTGGGGCTGGCGGCGAGGTCCCTTCCAACCAATACGCTCGACGCCAGTGGAGAACTCCCGACAGGCATTCCGCGGGTGGCGGTGACGACCGTGGATCGCTCCGGAGGTTCCGGTTCGGCGGGAGCCTGCTCTAAGGAGCCCTGCGCCTGCGCTGCGCTCTCGTCCGGGCCTTGCGGCGTCTCTGGCTCTAGTGCGGAGGTGGGGGCGAGGGGCGAGGGTTCGGGCCGCTTCCCCTGCCCGACGGGAATCGACTGCGCGAGCGCAGGGCCAGGAAAGGACAGCAACATCGCGAGGGTGGTTGTAAGACGCCGCCGCCGGGCCTGACCTGAATGTAAGGAGGGCATGGCTGGTTGACTCCAAGGACTGCATCGCCCGCGTGAATGCGACGACTGCGGGGAGCAACACGCTCGACGCAGGAGCGCATCACCGCTTCTCCCGTGCACCCGGTGGCGCAGGTCATATGCAGTCGAAGGGGAAGCCGCGATGCGGCACGTTGTCGCAGGCTCCGCACACAGGCGTGAATTCCAAGAAACACGGCAGGCTGCTTCCCGAGACGACAATCCTGGGGAGTCAATCAGGGAGGACCCGTCAGGGAGCGCTCGTGCGCCCCCCTGCTTCTCGCCCCCAAGCTGCAATTCAGCGCTGGGTGAACCTGTTCCCTGGTGGAGTGAGTCGGCTGCGAGTCACAGGGGGGCGGCATGCGCGGTAGTCCATGGTTTCGAGTGGTGGTGGGGGTATTATCTTCAGCCCTTGTCGCGGGAGCCGCGAGCGCCGCTACGGTGACGCGAGGTCCGTATCTTCAGTCGGTGACGCCCACGAGCGCGGTCGTCGCGTTTCGCCTCGATACTTCATGCCCCGCCCAAGTGCGATATGGCGAGGGCGGTGCGTTCTCTGCGACCGCATCCTCGGATGCGTCCTCGCGTCAGCATGGCATCCAGCTCATGGGGCTTCAGCCGGGGACCGAGTACACCTATGAAGTCGTGGGTTGCGGTGTCCCGCTGGGGATGTCTGGTCGGCTTCGTACCGCGCCTGCCCCCCATGCTCGTGACGTTCACTTCGGAGTCCTCGGCGACTTTGGAACGGGGAGTTCGGACCAGAAGGCCGTGGCTCGCTCTATTCAGGCCCGGCGTCCCGAGTTCATCGTCAGCGTTGGCGACAACATCTACGACTCCGGTACCGACGCCGAGTTCGAGTCCAACTTCCTGCGCCCTATGGGGACCCTCCTGTCCGAGGTTCCGCTCTTCGCTTCCCTCGGCAATCATGAGTACGTGACGAACCAGGGGCAGCCCTACCTAGACAACCTCTACCTTCCGTCGAACAACCCCAAGGGCACCGAGCGCTACTACTCCTTCGACTGGGGCCCCGTGCATTTCGTGGCCCTCGATTCGACCTGCCTGCTCGAAATTACCTCCGCCGACCGGTGCACTCGCACTGAGCAGCTCGACTGGCTCAAGCAGGACCTCGCTGCCAGCAGCGCCGCATGGAAAATTGCCTACTTCCATTATCCCCTGTGGTCGAGTGGCAAGTATGGCTCTGTCGAGTCGCTGCGAAAGCGGGTTGCCCCCATTCTGGAGGCGGGCGGTGTGGATCTGGTCTTCACCGGGCACGAGCATGACTACGAGCGGACGCGGCCCATGAAGGGAGACGCGGAGGCCGCTGCCGGAGAAGCGGGCATTACCTACCTGGTCGTCGGTAGTGGCGGCGCGAGCCTCAGGCCATTCACCCGGGAGCAGCCGAAGTGGAGCGTCGTCCGGGATGCGGAGAACAATGGTTTCCTGGAGGTGAGGGTCCAAGGTGAGCGACTCTCGGCACAGATGGTCACCCCCTCGGGGCAGGTCATCGACAGCTTCTCCCTCACGAAACCTGTCGCGCCCGAAGTGGGCCTGGAGCTGAATGCGCAGGCCGAGCCAAGTCGAGGCGTCGCGCCACTGGACGTGCTGCTGGCTGCCTCGGTGGAGCCGCTCGATGCCCAGGTCTCCTGGAGATTTGCGGATGGTCGCGTCCTTTCCGGTACGCAGGTGCGTGAGCGCTTCGCCGCGCCGGGCGCGCATGTCGTCGAGGTCGAGGCCCGGCGCGGCGAGCAGGTGGTGACACGGAGACTGACGGTCATGGTGGCACCTCTCGAGGAATCGCCTCCAACGAGCCCGACTCCGCCGGAGCGGCCCGGTTCCGGGCCATCTCTTCCCTCGCGCCCCGAAGAGCCCTCCGCGGCGGATGATGCCGCCGGGTGCAACGTGGGCGGCTCATCTCTCATGTTGGGTGTGCTGGCGGGGCTGGGCATGCTGCTCCGCCGTCGAACCCGCCGCCAGCGCCGCCCCTGATGGCGAGCAGCGTCTGGCGGCTGCGGCCATGCGGGCCTCGAGCGCTTCACCCGCGTGGTCGCGACACGTCGTCTACGCGGCTCCTCCTTCGGCGGCTGGTGGGGGGGCCTGCCTCTTATACATAGCTCTTAGCCCACGAGACCTAGGCTCA
>NZ_JABFNS010000100.1 GCF_013116825.1 Myxococcus xanthus | reverse complement strand
GGGGGGAGCGAGGGGGCTGACAATGACATTCGGAGGCAAGGGTACCGGCCTTCCACGCTCCTGTCACAACCTGAGCCGTCGGGTGAGGGGGACGGGCCGCCCGCTCGCCCGAACGTTGGAGAAACGCCGCACCGCGCGTGACGCGTGGCAACATCCGCCGTCATGCAATTCACCCTGAACCGGGGCGTCAGTCTGGCTGTGCTTGCCTCGGCCCGGACGGAGGATGACCACCACGCGGACCTGGGCTGTAGCATCCAGGGCCCCACCGCGCGTCCTGTCCGCCGGGCCTTTCACCCGCTGAAGCGGCACGTCGCCACGCTGGGGCGCGAGGGCGCGCTGCACGATGCGGAGGCGCTGGTGCGTTGGCTGGAAGACACCCCGCGCTATGCCGCGCTGTGCGTGGGCAAGCAGCGGCGCATGGGCCGACGCGTGTTGCGCTCCGACGTGCTGTTCCCGGTGGCCACGCGACACCGGCCGCGCGTGCTGCACCTTCGCCAGGATGAGCTGGGCCTGGATGTACCCGTGCGTGCGTCCGAGTGGCCCGCCGTGGCGGACTTCTTCGCGGCGCTCGCGCGCGGCTCCACGCGCGCGGAGCTTCGGGCCTTCGCGGCGCTGCCCCTGCTGGCGGAGTTGGTGGCGGACCTTGGGCAGGCGGGCTGGCTCGTGCGTCACGAAGCGCCCGTGGAGGTGCCCTCTCCGGGGGCGCTCTTCGTGGGGCACAACACGGTGCTGGTCGCGGGCCGCGAGGGACGCGTGCTGGTGGACCCGTACTTCCGGCCCGAGGGCGCGGTGGACGCGCCGGGCTATCCGCCGATGCAGCCCCGCGACGTGGGACGCGTGGACGCGGTGGTCATCACCCATTCACATGGGGACCACTTCCACCTGGGCTCGTTGCTGCAGTTGCCTCGCGACACGCGCATCTTCGTGCCGGCGGTGGCGCGTGAGAGCCTCTTCTCCACGGACTGTGCCTTGCGGCTGGCGCAGCTGGGCTTCACGCGTGTGGAGCCCTTGCGCTGGGGTGAGTCCCGGCAGGTGGGTGACGTCACCGTGCGCGCGCTGCCGTTCTACGGCGAGCAGCCCACGGATGGAGAAGGCCCGTATCCGGACCTCTTCAATGAGGGCAACGCGTGGCTGGTGCGGGCGCCCGGCTTCTCCGCGGCGTTCTTCGCGGACTCGGGGCACGACGTGCGCGGAGACATGGCGGCGGTGTGCCGGCGCGTGCGCCGCGAGGCTCCCGTGGACGTGCTCTTCTGCGGCGTCCGCGGCTTCCGGCTGGCACCCATCTTCTTTGGCTTCACCACGCTGGAGGCGTTCCTGGTCAACGTCCCCCGCGCCATGCTGAAGGCGCCGCAGCGGCTCATGGCCGGGCCAGAGGAGGCGCTGCGCTATGGCGCCTTGCTGGGCGCGCGCTACGTGGTGCCCTGCGCGGACGGCGGGGCGCCCTGGTACTGGCGCGAGGGCATGGGGCCTCGCTACGCGGGCTACCCTGGCGAGCCCGTGAGCGGCGCCAGTCACCTGGATGAGAACCCGGACGCGGACCCCTATCCGGAGCGGCTCGCCGAGGTCCGGCGGACGATGAAGGACGTTCCCAGGCCCCTGGTGCTGCGGCCGGGAGAGTCGCTGCGCTGGAGGGGCGCGAGGACGCCGGAGGTGGTGCGCCACCCTGGCTTCGTGTGGCCCTTCGGCGGCGCGGCGTGACGTGTCCGCCGCGCGGGGACTCAGCGCGCGGCGAGCCGGGCCCTGCCGCGCACGAACTGCACCACGTACACCCCGGCGACCACCGCGAAGCACACGGTGGCCACCGTCAGGTACCTGCCGATGAGCTGGTGCTCGCCCCAGTTGTGGGGCATCCCCACCAGCTTGCTGGCGTCGCTCAGGCCCACGCCTTCCATCCTGCCAA
Organism: Myxococcus xanthus; assembly: GCF_013116825.1. GTDB lineage: Bacteria > Myxococcota > Myxococcia > Myxococcales > Myxococcaceae > Myxococcus > Myxococcus xanthus_B. Next base: position 32,789 of record NZ_JABFNS010000100.1, on the reverse strand, counting down.
AGGGGATGGCGTTGAAGTCCTTCTTCGACTTCCACCACGTGAGGAGGCCGTCCACGAGCGACAGCGCGCCGAGCCCCAGGAAGCCCCAGCGCAGGGCCTGCTTGTGGAGGTAGCTGCCCGCCGGGGCGTAGATGGTCAGCATCATCACCGTGCCCAGCACCATCATCCCGCCATCGCCGTTGAAGGTGATGAGCATGTCCACCGTCTGCGGGGACAGCAGCAGCGTGCCCACGGCTTGAAGCGCCAGCAGGCTCGCGCCACAGGCCACCCACAGCCACTGACGGCGCCTCCACCCCCGCCACGCCCACGCGCCCAGCGCCGCGGCGAGCATCAGCGCGAGGAGATAGGAGCGGCCGAAGATGGCCGTCTTCCACAGCGTGGGGAACGCGGACCGGCCGCAGAACCAGGCCGTCATGGCGTGGCCCAGCTCATGGAACGGCATGGTGATGAGCCGGGCCGCGAAGGCGCTGAAGTTGCCGTTCAGCGCCACGTAGGACACCAGGAGCGCCACGGGGATGGCCCAGGTGCGCAGGCGGTGCTCGAACGCGGCCTCCTCGGCGTCGCCGTCCCAGGCGGGTGTCTCCGGTGGCAGCACGTCCGGGCGCAGGTCGGGCGTCGCCAGCCATGCGGGGTCGACGAGCGGCGGTGGTTCCCCGGGCGCCACTGCAGGGGCTTCCTCGCGCTGACGCGCCGCCCGGGCCTCCGCCTTGGCGTAGATGATGCCGCAGCGGGGGCACTCCGGCCCGGCGGCGCGAGGCGACTGGCAGCGGGGGCAGGCCTGGTGGGACGAGGCTTCCACGGTGCTCCCACTCTAGGAGGTCGCCGCGTCCGGCGAAAATCGGGGGGATGGAGCGGGGTGGGCTTGACGGCCACGCCAGACTCACCCAAGAGCGCACCATGCCACCGCTGGACACGAAGACGCGGGGACGGACGTCGCGCGGGCGCCTGCGCGCGCTGGACGCGTTCCTGTGCCGGTTCGAGCGCCCGTTGCTCGAGCGCCGTGACGGGCCCTGGGCGCACGCGGTCTTCGTCGACGTGGGGTTCGGCGAGCACCCGTGGACGACGCTGGAGAGTGCCCAGGCCTTTCGCTCGCTCAACCCGGAGCTCGCCGTGGTGGGCGTGGAGCTGGACGCGGCGCGCGCGCGGGCGGCGCAGGCGGACGCGGATGCCCGCACGTCCTTCCGCGAGGGCGGCTTCGCGTTGCCCCTTCGCCCCGACGAGCCCGCCCGGCTGGTGCGGGCCATGAACCTGCTCCGCCAGGGCCCCCCTGAGCGTGTCCCCGAGGTGCACCGCACCCTGACCCGCTACCTGCTGCCGTCGGGCCTGCTGGTGGAGGGGAGCGCGGACGCGGCGGGCGCGGTGATGGCCGCGCACCTGCTGCGCCGCGGCGTCGGGGAGGGCGCGGAGATGCCGCTGCGCGAAGCGCTCCTGTTCCACACCGACTTCAGCCTGGGCTTCGCGCCCATGCTCTTCCGGGACTGGCTGCCCCGGGACTTGCGCCGCCGGGTACGTCCGGGGGAGCCCATCCATGACTTCTTCTCCGCATGGGGCGCCGCCTGGCAGCAGGCGCGGACCCTGGGCCATACGCACCCACCCGATGCGTTTCGCGAAGCCGCGCTGGGGCTCTCCGCGCGCATGGAGGGAGTGGTGACCGACCCGTGGCTCTTGTCCCAGGGTTACATTATTTGGAGGCCCAAGGGGGGCGTCTGTTCTTGACGACTGAAGGAGAGGGCGCAGCCGAGGGAAGCCAAGTGGGGTGGCGTGCGGTTATCCTCCGCGTGACCAGGACTTGAAACGGCACCTCCTCTCCTTCGCGTGAGGCGTGCCGGGAACGCAGCGGGAGAACGACACCGTCATGTTGGAGCAGGCACCCCAGGTTCGAATGGAGGGCCGTCCGTCCGTGCTGCTCTTCTCCGCGGGCTTCTACGGCACGCTCGCGGCCGCGCGTTGCTTCGGACGCAATGGCATTGACGTCACGGTGGCGGACCCCGGCAAGCTGGGGCCCGCGAGCTGGTCTCGCTTCGTGGGCCGCCGCGTGCAGTGTCCTCCGGAGTCCCAGGCCGAGTCCTTCATCGAGTGGCTGATGGACCTGGGCCGCCGCGAGCCGATGCGGCACGTGCTCTATCCGACGAGCGATGAGCTGGCGTGGCTGGTGTCCGTCCACCGCGAGGCGCTGTCGGAGCACTTCCACCTCTACGACCCGGGCATCGACGCCGTCTACGGCCTGCTCAACAAGCGCAAGCTCTTCGAGGCGGGCCAGGCGGTGGGCCTGAAGCTGCCGCGCACCTGGTTCCCCGAATCGGAAGCGGACCTGAACGGGGTGTCCCGCGAGGCGCGCTTCCCGGTCCTCATCAAGCCCACCACGCAGATTCTCTACTCCACCCACCGCAAGGGGCAGCCGGTGCAGGCGCCCGAGCAGCTCGCGGAGGAGTACCGCGCCTTCTCGCGAGACGGGTACGCGCCCATGCTGGTGCGCTTCGACCCCGCGGTGTCGCGCCCCATGGTGCAGGAGTTCCACCCGGAGGCGGCGGAGGGTATCTACAGCCTCTCCGGCTTCGTGGACGAGACGGGCGAGCTGTTCGAGGTGCGCGGCGCCATGAAGGTGCTCCAGCGTCCGCGGCGGCTGGGGGTGGGCGTGTGCTTCGAATCCGCCCCGGTGCACGAGGAGCTGGCCGCGGGTCTCCAGCGCTTGTGCAAGCGCCTGGGCTATCACGGCGTCTTCGAGGTGGAGTTCATCCAGACGAAGGACGACTTCCTCCTCATCGACTTCAACCCCCGCTACTACGGGCAGATGGGCTTCGACATCGCCCGGGGCCTGCCGCTGCCGCTCCTGGCCTACCACGCCGCGCTGGGAGACCGGGACTCCCTGCGCCGCGAGCTGCGGGCCGCGCGTGATTGGCGCGGCAACGGCGAGGTGTTCTGCAACCGCATCGCGCTGGAGATGCTGCTCAACCTCCAGCGGCTGTCCGGTGCGCTGCCGGAGGACGAGGTCCGCCAGTGGCGGAGCTGGCTGGCGTCACACCGGGACGTGGCGGTGGACCCGCTCATCGACTCGGATGACCTGATGCCCACCGCGGTGGAGGTGGCGCAGATTCTCTACGGCTCCGCGCGCCACCCCCGGGCCTTCATCCGGATGATGGTGCTCAACCGGTGAGCGCGGCGCGGCTGTCCGGCGCGTCGAGCGTCACCAGGTCATCGAACGTCTCCGCGCGCCGCAGCAGCCGCTCCTTCCCGTCCTCCAGCGCGATGATGGCCGGCTGGGGATAGGAGAAGGACGTGGCGAAGGGCACGAAGTAGGCGCCCGCGTCCATGATGGCCAGCGTGTCCCCCACGTGCAGGTCGGGCAGCCGCTTCGCGTGGTAGAGCGTGTCGCCCGGCGTGCAGATGGGCCCCACCACCGTGTAGACCTTGTCGGCCGGCGCGTCCGGCCGGTTCACGTGGAAGAGCTGGTGGTACTCGTTGCGCACGCACTCGGCATGGTTGATGCCGGCGTCCAGCACCGCCCACGTCCTGTCTTCCCCCGCCTTGAGCGCGTGCACGCGGCCCAGCAAGAGCTGCGTGTCGCCCGTCATGGCGCGCCCTGGCTCCAGGAAGATGCGGGGCCGCTGACGGCCGCGCCGCGCGTAGTGCGTCTCCACCATCTCCACCGCCAGCGCCACGTAGCGGTCGATGGACAGCGACGCCGCCGGGTCGGGCGCGGGCACGTCGCGGAAGAAGGTGAGGTTGAGGCGCCAGTCGCGCTCGGCGATGTGCTCGACGGTGGGCGTGTTGAGGCTGCCGCCCAAATCAAGCACCTCCAAGTCCAGCCCCAGCTCCTGGTGCAGCGTGTCCGTGAAGTCGAGCACCGACTCCACGAAGGCCGTGAAGTCGCCCTCCGTGCGGAGGGTCTCTCCACGGTGCGCGTGCAGGCCCACCACGTCCAGGTGCTTCGAGCCGCGCGCCTGCTGGTAGGCCCTCAGCGCGGCGCCTCCCGCGATGGGCGTGCCGAACTGCGCGGACCAGCCGCTGTTCGTCGTCACCCGCACGGCGACGCGCGGGCGGCGGTCCAGCTCCGCGGCCAGCCGGGCGAAGACGGCGATCTCCTCCGCGTGGTTGGCGGCCAGCAGTTGGATGCCCCGGGAGATGGCCTCGCGCACGGAGGACTCCGACTTCACCGGGCCGTTGTAGACGATGCGCTCCGGGGGCACGCCCAGCTTCAGCGCCAGCCACATCTCGTAGGCGGAGATGACCTCCGCGCCCACGCCCAGGCCGTGCAGGAAGGACAGCACGCCGGGCACCGGGTTCGTCTTGTACGAGTAATAGACCTCACAGCCGCTCGTGCGCCCCGGCGGCACCGCGAGGAAGCGCTCCGCGTTGCGGCGCAGCGCCGCCATGTGCACCACGTGCAGCGGCGAGCCCCATCGCTCCACCAATTGCGCCAGCGGGACACCTTCCAGCGTCAGACCCTGGCCCGGCACGTCCCGCAAGCCCCAGTGGGAGGCGGGGATGTGGGTGCGCGCGGGGGCCATGGCCCGCTGGAGCACCGGGCGCAGCGTCTGCTTCACCTGGCGCCTGGCCGTCCCGAGAAGCCGGCTCTTGAGGCTCATGACGCGCGGCCCTGGTTGCGCAGGCGCAGCGGCAGACGGCGGGCGACCTCGAAGGGCAGCACCCGCAGGGCGGCCTGCATGAGGCGGTACTCCAGCATGCCGTTCGTCTTGCGGTACTTGCCGTGAATCATCTCGTTGGACTGCACCACCAGCGTGCCGTCCTTGCCCAGGTTGTGCATCAGCGACGGCCGGCCGGTGCGGTAGTGCAGGATGGGCCGGTTGACGTAGACGTGGCCGAACGCGCGGATGCCGCGCAGGTAGAAGTCCACGTCCTCGTAGACGGGGATGGTGGCGTCGAAGCCGCCCAGCGGGGCGAAGTGCTCGCGGCGCACCATGCACGCGGAGTTCACATACAGCGTGCCGCGGAAGAGGATGTGGGCCACCGTCCACGCGCTGTTGGGCGTGCTGGCGCCCACCTGGGCGGCCCACTCGAAGTACTCGCTCTTGTCCTTGAGCCAGTCCGCGTCGTCGCCGAAGGGCACCACCCAGCCCACCGCCACGCCCGCGTCCGGCCGCGCGTCCAGCGCGCTCACCATGGCGTGCAGCGCGCCCTCGGCGAGCATGTCGTCGTCATCCAGGAAGTGCAGGTAGCGCCCGCGGGCCAGCGTGGCGCCGTGGTTGCGCACCACGGCCGGGCGGCCCTTCGACGGCGGGTCGTTCACCAGGTAGCGGACCCGCTCGTCCTTCAGCCCTTCCACCGCCTCGCGCGCCGTGCCCTCGGGCGTGTCGTCCAGGACGAGGACCTCGACGTTCACCCCTTCCTGGCGGAGGACCGAGCGGATGGCCTCCACCACTTCCTTCTCCCGCTTGTGGGTGGGCATCACCACCGAGACGTCAATGACGGACATGGCGGACTTATACGCGTTGGCGGCCACGCCTGAGAAGCCGCACGCCCGCGCGCCACCCTGTCACATCAGTAGCTCGCGAACTCCAGGTCAAAATCCACTCCATGCACCCCTTCTGGGTCGCACTCGACCTGTGCCCGGACCGCCGCCAGTAGGACAGGAATGTCCGGATTCTGTCGGTTTCCACTCGGACGCGAGGGGGATGTGGCGCTCACGACCACCCAGTCATGGCTGCCAGTGGCCGCGCGGACCTGCCTGTCCGCTCGACCGAAATCCCAATGCGACAGGCGGTTCAGCGAAGGCTGCGTGCGGTGGCGGGCCATGGTCATCCTCCTGCCTCGACTCCGCGAGGCTGGCCGTTGGTTGTGCAGACGTCATGCCAGCCAGCCGCTGGGCAGACGGGCGTGCCGCGGACGACGCTTTTCCCTCTGGGAAGCGGGGGCTCGCCCGGAAGTGGTGGCTTCGGGGCACCGGGTCAGACTTGACGCCGGACGACGGTCGCGACAGGAACAGCCCACGCATGGCGTTCCTCCTGGCACATGAAGTCGAGCAGCCCCGGGCCTGCAGCTACCTGCCGGAGCAGGAGGCCTCGCTCGAGAACCTCGTGCTGGAGGACGTCACGCCGGAGGAGTACGAGCACCTGCTGGTGCGAGGCTGGCGCCGCTTCGGCCTGGTATACTTCCGGCCGGCCTGCGTGGGCTGCAATGCCTGCGTGTCATTGCGCATCCCCGTGGAGGGCTTCCGGCCCAACCGCAGCCAGCGCCGTGCGCATGCCGCGTGCGCGCACCTGCGCGTGGAGGTCGGGCCGCCGCGTGTGGATGACGCGCGGCTGGCGCTGTATCGCCAGTGGCATTCGGAGCGCGAGATTGCGCGCGAGTGGGCGCCGTCACCCATCACCGCGCGCGAGTACTCGCTCCAGTTCTCCTATCCGCACCCGTCCGCGCGCGAGGTGGCGTGGTACGACGACGGCGCGGAGGGCGGACCCAGGCTGGTGGGCGTGGGCATCTGCGACGAGACGCCGCGCGCCTGGAGCGCCGTGTACTTCTTCTACGACCCGGCCTACGCGCGCCTGTCTCTGGGCACGGCCAACGTGCTGCACCAGGTGGCGCTGGCGAAGGCGCGGGGCATCCCTCACGTCTACCTGGGCTACCGCGTGCTGGCCTGCGCGTCCCTGCGCTACAAGGGCGCCTTCCGCCCTCACGAACTGCTGGAGGAGCGGCCCGCGCTGGACGCGGCGCCTCACTGGGTGGCGCCGCCCGAGGAGGCTTGAGGCGGGGCCTGGAGCGCCGCGCCGAAGTGCTGGATCAACCGGCGCGCGTACTCCTCCGGCGCCACGCGCGCGTACTGGCCATGGCCTGCGCCCTCGACGACCCAGAGTGACTTGGGTTCGCACGCGGCCTGGAAGAGGCTGGCCTGGAGCTTCGCGGGCGCGTCCGGGTCCACGTCGCCGTTGACCAGCAGTAGCGGCCGGCCGCCCAGCCGGCACATCCCGTCGATGGGGCGCACCGCGTCCACCGTCACGCCCGCGCGGCGCAGGGTCCACAGCACCGGCTCCGCGCTCATCGCGCCCCAGCGGCCATAGCCCGCGTAGATGTCCGCCTCCAGCGCGGGATAGGCCCCCGCGGCGGCCACCGCCTTCACCCGTGCGTCCTCGCTGGCGACCAGGAGCGACGTGGTGCCGCCCATGGAGAAGCCGAAGAGGCCCAGCCGTCCCGGGTCCACGTCCGGGCGCGCTGAGATGAAATCCAGCGCCGCCGTCACGTCGCGCCGCTCCCGGTCCCCCCACGTCACCGTGTCGCCGCCGCTCTCGCCGTGCGCGCGTAAATCAAAGAGCAACACACCGTAGCCCGCGCCCGCGAGCGTCCGGGCTTCGAAGAGCAGCTGCGCGCGGTTGTCCGCGAAGCCGTGAACCAACACCACCGCGGCGCGGTTGCGGGAAGGTACGTACCACCCCTTGAGCGGCACCCCGTCGGACGTGGTGAAGGCCACGTCCTCTAGCGGCGACAACGCCGGCTCCGCCGGGGGACGTGTCACCGGAATGGGCGGCGGATGCAGCAGGCCCTGGCCGATGCGGTGACCGTTCACCACGAGATAGCCCGCCGCGGCGAGCGACACGCAGAGGGGCGTCAGCGCCATGAGACAGCGGAGTTGAGTGCGTGTTTTCACGGATATCTGGGATTGGCCTGGAGTAAAGCGAACCCTAGCTGAGCCGAGGGGGTGGCGGAGCGAATGCAAGTTGGTTACACCGCGGGTGGGTCAGGTTGGAGCCGGGGGGAGTCCTGTCACTCCGAAGGTCCTGGACCGCGGTGTCTCGCAGCACGTGAGAGTGCGGGTGATGCTCGTAACGACACAGGGCGAGGCGCCTCCAGTAGCCGCTCGGAAGCGGGTGCTGTTCACGCTGGTGTTCCTGGGCTCGGGCGGCATCGAACGGTCCGTGTGCAACGTGCTGACAGGGCTGGACCCCGGCCGGTTCGACACGAAGATGTTCTTCCACCACCGGCCCCATCCGAAGAGCCAGAGCGACCGGATTCCGCAGCGCACCGAGGTGGTGTGGGGCACCGACGCCTTCGAGTACCGGCGGGGCATGCTGCCGCGCTTCTTCTGGCGGCTGGTGCGCGAGGCGCGCGACGTGGACGTCATCGTGGCGGGGCAGGAGGGCCGGGCGGCGCTGCTGGCGTGCCTGGCGGGGCGGCTGCTGCGCAAGCCCGTGGTGGGCATGATTCACTTCGACTGGGGCGCCTTCCACCTGGAGCAGCCCCGGCGGCAGCTCTGGGGGCTGAAGTGGCTCTACCCTCGCATGAGCCGCATCGTCGCGTGCGGCCACGACTCAGCGAAGGCCTTCCGGGACCTGGTGCCGGTGGGACCCGAGCAGCTCCACGTCATCCCCAACTTCGTGGACGGCGACCGGGTGCGCGCCGCCGGTGAGCACCCGCTGCCCGCCTGGGCGGAGCCCATCTTCCGCAAGCCCGTGGTCATCGCCGTGGGGCGGCTGGAGCACCAGAAGGCCTTCGACGTGCTCATCCGGAGCCACGCGCTGATGCGCCAGGCCGGGGTGGACCAGCACCTGCTCATCCTGGGGGAAGGCTCGCTGGAGGCGGAGCTGAAGGCGCTGGTGAAGTCCCTGGGCGTGGAGGACTCCGTCTTCCTGCCGGGCTTCGCGCCCAACCCCCATGCGCTGATGCGGCGGGCGGCGGCCTTCGCCCTGTCCTCGCGCTTCGAGGGGCTGCCCATGGTGCTGCTGGAGGCGCTGGCCCTGGGGTGTCCCGTGGTCAGTACCGACTGCCCCTCCGGCCCCGCGGAGGTGCTGGAGCACGGCAAGCACGGCGTCCTGGTGCCCATGGAGCAGCCCCAGGCGCTGGCGGACGCCCTGGCGCGAGTCGTCCAGGACGACGTGCACCGGGCCGACCTGTCCGCCCGGGCCCGGCGCCGCTCCGAGGAGCTGTCCGCCGACCGCGCCCTCAAGGCCTGGGAGTCCCTGCTCTCGTCGCTCTGACAGAGAGAGAGGGGCCCGGTCCCCCGCCCTCCGGACGGGGGGATGAAATGAGCCCCCCCGGGGGTTCCCCTGCACGGCTTCGGGACGTCCACCTTCGTCCCGGAGGCCCGGGCGGGCGGCACTGAAGCAGGAATCCCTTGCCGGCCCCCGGCTGCTTCACGAGGATTCGCCCCCATCATGACGACGACGAACGAAACGCAGGGCCTGAACTTCCTCCAGGAAATCATCGAGGAAGACCAGCGGACGGGAAAGTACGCGGGCCGCGTGCACACCCGCTTCCCGCCCGAGCCCAACGGCTACCTCCACATCGGCCACGCCAAGTCCATCTGCCTCAACTTCGGGCTGGCGCAGCAATACGGAGGCAAGTGCAACCTGCGCTTCGACGACACCAACCCCGTCACCGAGGACACCGACTACGTCGAGGCCATCCAGCGTGACGTGAAGTGGCTGGGCTTCGAGTGGGAGGACCGGAAGTTCTTCGCGTCCGACTACTTCCCGAAGCTCTACGACTTCGCCGTGCAGCTCATCAAGCAGGGCAAGGCGTACGTGTGCAGCCTGTCCCCGGAGGAGATTCGCGAGTACCGCGGCGACTTCACCACGCCGGGGCGCAACAGCCCGTACCGCGAGCGCTCCATGGAGGAGAACCTGGACCTGTTCCACCGCATGCGCGCGGGCGAGTTCTCCGACGGCCAGCACACCCTGCGGGCGAAGATCGACATGGCGTCGCCCAACCCCGTGCTGCGTGACCCGCCCATCTACCGCATCCGTCACGCGCACCATCACCGCACCGGCGACGCGTGGCCCATCTACCCGCTCTACGACTTCGCGCACTGCCTGTCGGACGCGATTGAGGGCATCACCCACTCCATCTGCACCCTGGAGTTCGAGAACCGGCGCGTGCTGTACGACTGGATTGTCGACAGCCTCATCAGCGGGGACCGGCCGCACCAGTACGAGTTCAACCGGCTGAACCTCAACTACACGGTGATGAGCAAGCGCAAGCTGCTCAAGCTGGTGACGGAGGGCTTCGTGGCCGGGTGGGATGACCCCCGGATGATGACGATTACCGGCCTGCGCCGCCGTGGCTTCACGCCGGCGTCCATCCGGGACTTCGCCACGCGCGTGGGCGTGGGCAAGGCGCAGCAGCTCATCGACATGAGCCTGTTGGAGCTGTGCATCCGCGAGGACCTCAACGAGACGGCCCCGCGCGCCATGGCGGTGATGCGCCCGCTGAAGGTGGTCCTGGAGAACTACCCGGAGGGGCAGACAGAGCTGCTCGAGGTGCAGAACCACCCGCAGAAGCCGGAGATGGGGACGCGCCAGGTGCCCTTCATGCGCGAGCTGTACATCGAAGCGGACGACTTCATGGAGGACCCGCCGAAGGGGTTCTTCCGGCTGGCGCCCGGCAAGGAGGTGCGGCTGCGCTCCGCGTACTTCATCAAGTGCGAGCAGGTCATCAAGGACGCCGCGGGCAACGTGGTGGAGTTGCGCTGCACGTATGACCCGGCCACGCGCGGCGGCAACGCGCCGGATGGCCGCAAGGTGAAGGGCACGCTGCACTGGGTGCCCGGCAACGCGCCCGTCGCGGAGGTCCGCCTCTATGACCGGCTCTTCTCCGTGGAGGCGCCGGACGCGGACGACTCCAAGGACTTCACCACGTTCCTCAACCCGGCCAGCCTCCAGACGCTGCGCGACGCCCGCGTCGAGCCGATGCTGGTGGATGCCGCCGTGGAGTCGCGCTACCAGTTCGAGCGCACCGGGTACTTCTACGTGGACCCGAAGGACTCGAAGCCGGGCAAGCCCGTCTTCAACCGCACGGTGACGCTGAAGGACTCGTGGACGAAGGAGCAGGCCAAGGGGAAGTAGTCCCTGGCGTGCTTCCGGGTGCCGCCCACGCGGCGGCACCCGGCGCGGTGCTTTCTTCGGAAGGCTCGCGGCCTACCGCGTCGCGGCGGGCTGCTCGAGCTCCTTGAGCATCTTCACCGCGTTCTCGTTCTTGGGGTCCAGCTCCAGGGACTTGCGGTAGTTCGTGACGGCCTGTTCCTTGTCACCGTGGGCGGCGTAGGCCTCGCCGAGGCTGTCGTAGCAGTTGGCGCCCTTGGGGAACGTCTCCACGTTGAGCTTGAACACCTCGATGGCATCCGCCACGCGCCCGCCGCGCAAGAGGTGGTAGCCCACCGTGTTCAACTGCGACTCGCTGAAGTCGTACTGGGCTTCTTTCGTCTTCTTCAGCGCGCGGTAGTTGGCGATGGCCTCGGCGGTGGAGCCCTTGCCGAGAGACTCCATCATCACGGTGCCGATGGTCATCCGGGCCTGCCGGGGGGCGATGCCATGGAGGATGCTCAGCACGCCGCTTGCGATCTCCTGGAGGTCGCCGTGGGTCGCGTTGTCGAGGAGGATGACGACCTCCTTGCGCTCGGGCACGCGGACCAGCAGGGATGAGAAGCCGTTGATGCCGCCGCTGTGGAAGATGCCTGGGAGCTTCGTCTTGCCGTCATGCAACTGCACGGGGGCAATGGCCCAGCCGAAGCCGTAGTGCTGAAGGCCCGGGGTGAGCATCTTCTGCTTGAGCTCGGCGGGCATCAGCGTGTCGCCGTAGAAGGCCCGGTCCCAGCGGTACAGGTCCTCCACCGTCGAGTACAGCGAGCCGGCGGCGTAGGGCTGGCCCATGTCGATGTAGGGCGCGTTGACGTACCCGCCCGGCCTGGGCGTGTAGCCGCTGGCGCGCTTGGGCAGCACCGTGGCGGTGACGTCATAGCCGGAGTCCTTCATGCCCAGGGGGCCGAAGATGCGCGCCTGCACGGCCTGCGCATACGTCTGGCCGGTGAGCTTCTCGATGAGGGCGCCCAGCAGGTAGTAGCCGCAGTTGTTGTATGCGTACTTCGTGCCGGGCTCGAACTCCAGGTCGCCACTGCAGGACTTCTTCACGAACTCCGCGACGCCATAGGGGTTGACCGAGTCGGCCCGGAAATGGGGAGCCGACGTGTAGCTGGGGATGCCGGAGGTGTGGTTCAGCAGGTGGGTGATGGTGACGCGCCCACCGGTGTCACCCCGGTAGTCCGGCAGGTGCTTCGTGATGGGGTCATCGAGCTGGAGCTTTCCCTCGGCGACGAGCTGCAGGATGACGGTCGCCGTGAAGGACTTGGTGATGGAGCCGATGCGGAACTTCGTGTCCGGCGCGTTGGGCGCCTTCCACTCGAGGTTCGCGGAGCCGTAGCCCTTCTTGAGGAGGATGCCTCCCTCATGGGCCACGAGCGCCGCTCCGTTGAACAGGCCCTTCTGGTGGAACCCATGGATGTACCGGTCGACCTCCTGCTTCCGGTTCGCCGCCTCCGCCACCGGCGCCACCAGCACCCATGCCACCAATGCGCCCATGAGGCGCGCGCTCAGCCATCTCATACAGATCTCCCCTTCATTACCTGGTATTTCAACCCCGCGCAGACGGACACGGCGCAGGGGAGCTACGCCGCCATCCAGTGGAATGCGTTCCCCGGCCGTCTGGGTTTCTACTTCGGCGGGCAGGGTGGGACGAATGCCAAGGGACTGGTGCTGCCGGAGGAGGACCTGCTGGCCCTGGCGGACACGGGCCGGACGAAGGATGGAACGCCATTCTCGGACCTGCCGCAAATCACCAATCCCTGTACCGGGGACGTGAGCCACTACGGCCCCTTCGGCCCCCGGGGCTGGCAGGACGAGTATTGCGAGTGGAGCGTCGAGCGCGACAGCCAGGGCAACATCCTCCGCATCGACTTCACGTGTGAGAATCCGGAGTACTGGAACACGCTGTGGGCGGTGGACCCGAACAAGGTGCTGGAGCTGTATCGCTCCACCCTGGGCAAGCGGCAGATCGCGCTGGAGGACCTGTATCTGATGGCCCCGTCCACGGGGCGCCCCGCGTACAACCCGCTCAACCGGTGGAACAGCGGGCCGGTGTCCACGGCGAGCCAGGGTGGCGCCATGCACCTGACGAGCACGCCCAACACCCTCCAGACGGAAATCGGGCTCGCGTCGGCCGCGACCGTGCCGCGTCCCGTGGGCAACTCCAATCCGCAGACGCTCATCTGCTGCGCGCAGTATGGCCAGCCCGCCCGCAACAGCGACCCGCACATCGGGCTGTCCGTGAATCAGCTCGTCGCGCCGCCCAATCCGCAGCGGCCGTCGAACAAGGCCACCCTGGCCAATCCGCCCGGGCTCTACATCCAGATGCCAGACTTCTCTGGCTACCAGACGCGGGACCAGACGAACGCGGCGGAGTTCTGGACCATCGTCCGAGGCACCTCGTCGCCGACGGACCCGGATGGCAGGCCCATGCCGGGCAACTACATCCTGCACGCCACCTTCCGGGTACCGCCGAACAAGCGCTACACCGTCTCCGACATCACCATCAACGGCCAGAAGATCCGCTGGGCCGGGCAGGTGGCGCAGACCTTCCTCATGCAAATCACCGGCATGGGGCTGGCGCAGCCATCCCGCGCGCCGGTACAGAACTGTGTGGGCGTGCCGTCCACGGAGCTGGCGCAGCCGCTACAGCTCTTCCATTCCAGCGTGTTCAGCGCCCTGGTCGGTACTCACGTGCCCAATTTCATGGGCGTGCCCATGAACCTGGCCAGCAACAGCACCCTGATTGCCCCGACGGTGAGGGCCGGTGACACGAATGTCCCCATGGTGCTGACCGCGCTGCTGCCGGACGTCTCCGCGCTGCCGACCGTGACCTTCGATGGGGGCGGCATCACCGTCCAGGTGCAGGACATGAAGTCGGTGGACTACGCGGTGCCCGGGAACACCTATCCCGGGCGGGTGGCGGCCCTCCGCATCCTGGTCTCCGTGCAGGCGGACGCGCGCCGGGCCCACGGGGTGTGTTCGTCACCGGTGCGGGGCAGGCGAAGACACCGACGCCGTTCCCCGCAGCGCTGCACGTCACGTCCCGGTAGGCCCCCCCGAGCGTGCCCATGCCCGTGCTCCAGAATCGCGTTGGCGTCGCGTTGGCGTCGCTGTTGCTTGCCGCTGGCTGTGCCAGGGACAGGGCCTCCCGGGAAGCGCCTCTGGGGGGGACCGTTGCCCAGCCGGAGACGGGGGCTCCGGCTCCCGCCCGTGCGGCCCCCGCCGGCGCTCCACCGCGGTTCAACTGTGGGAGCCAGCAGATTCTGGAGCTCGGCCCGGAGGTGCCTCCGGACTTCAGCCAGGTGGTGGGCCAGGAAGACGCGAACTGCTTCGCCTGGCAGCAGTTCATCGCGTTGAACTGGCCCGAGTCAGGCATGGACGGGGGGACGGCTGGCTTTGGCACCCCCGGGGACCTGGAGCCCGTGCAGTGGCAGACGTACATGAGCACCTGCCAGCTCTTCCTGCCGGACGGGGGCGCGCCTCCCGCCTGGGGCACGCAGGCACGCATCACGGATGCATGTCTGGCGGAAGCGGGGCTCTCCGTGGCGCAAGCCCGGGAACGCCTGCCGCTGATGGTCGCGTCGAAGTTCGCGGAGAACTACTTCCCGGGGAGCGCGAACCAGGCGTTCCCTTTCGACGGCTCGCCCGCGTGGCTGGGGGCGCCCGGAGACACCAACGTCTGGTACGACGTGAAGGTCAACCAGCCCGAATACGACTACATCGTCGACGCGGGTCTCTACAACGCGGCGAACCAGCTGGCCCTGGTGGATTCAGGCGTGCCCGTGGTGTTGCCACAAGGCGCATACCAGCCAGCGCCCGGCTCGGTGGGCGCCATCGAGCTGAAGGCGGCGTGGATGGAAGTGGCCAATCCCTCCGACGCGCGCTGGAACACGTACAAGCTGTCGCCCGCCGTGGTGGTGGACCCGTCGACGCAGCGGTGCCGGACGGCGACCGTGGCGCTGGTGGGGCTGCACATCATCCATGCCACCCAGTCCCAACCGTCCATCATCTGGGCCACGTTCGAACACGAGGCGAATGCGCCGGACCAGGGCACCGACGCGGGGACGGGCGCGTGGAACTTCTTCGATGCCGCCTGCTCGCCGCGCACGCTGACGGTGCCCGCCAACTGCGCGGCGGATGGGACGTCCACGGAGGTGACGGTGGGGTGCGAGCCCAACGTGCCGCCGCCGTACCACATTGGCGGTGGCTGCCCGGGGCCCGTGCCCATCCAGGTGACGCGGCTGACGCCCATCGACCCGATGGCGCAGCGGGTGAATCAACGGGTCCAGCAGAACATCGCGGCGCACTTCCCGGACTCGGTGTGGAAGCACTACGTGCTGGTGAACGTGCTCTGGTCCACCAATCCCAGCCCCAGCCCGACGAAGCCCGTGAAGGCGCCGCTGCCCTTCGCCGCGCCCACGCCCTCCGGTTCAGTGGCCATCGCCAACACGACCACGGAGACCTATATCCAGCGGACCGCGGACTTCGGCCAGGGGCCCCAGGCGAGCAACTGCATCGTCTGTCACCGGAACGCGACGCTCGCTGGCAAGACGGGCATCGCGTCGGATTTCAGCTTCGTCTTCGGACTGGCGCAGGGCCTGCCACCGTCCCAGGCACCGTCGATGAAGTCCATGCGCCTGACGCCGAGCCAGAAGGCCGCGGTGGCTCATCCCCCGACGATGCGGCGAATCATTCAATAGCGTCACGAGGGGGCGCCTCGCGCGTCATCTCCACCATGGTGGGGCGCCACCCCAGCTTCGCGAACATGCGCTGCGCGGTCGTGTTCTGCGCGGCGGTGTAGAGGACGACGCGCGGCACCCCCAGGGCCGTCAGGCGCTTCATCATCTCCTCCGCGAGCAGGACGCCCACGCCCGCGCCACGGGCCTTCTCGTCCACCCAGATGTCATGGAAGCCGCCGCTGCGGTCCAGCAGGGCATTCCAGTTCATGCCTTCCACGCGGCCGTAGGCGTAGCCCACGACCTCGCCGTCCAGCTCCGCCACCAGGACGACCGCGTCGGGCTTCGTGGCCTCGTCGCCCAGCCACTTGCGGAAGCCCGACTCCACGTCGTCTGGGAGCATGAAGCGCGCGGCGTCGAAGGCGTGGTGTTTCCGGGCGAGCGCCGCGCCCATGCGCCCCAGGGCGGGCTCATCCGAGGGCTTGGCGGGACGGAGGGTAACGGGCATGGAGGCTCCAAGGGAGGGAATGGCCCCCTCCTATAACGGGCTTCTTCATCGAGCGCTGGTCTCATTGGAGCGCGCGGCTTGGCGACGTGGCCACGAGACAACATTGTTGACGAGGAAGGGCGTCCAGGAGTCGTTGGTGGACGGGAGGCACGCCAACGGGGAGGGCGCCTCGTTGCCTCCTTGCGCTGGACTCGCCCCTCCCATGGACCACCTGGATGACAGCACCGGGATGTCGGCTCCGCTCGCCCGGGACGATGGCACGCGTCCCGGCGGACACGCCTTCGGGGACGGCGAGGGTGGCATCCCGCTGGGCATCCTGGAGGCGATCTTCCTCAACATGGGAGATGGCGTGTCGGTGGTCGACCGGCACGGCCGGTTCGTCCTCCTCAACCCCATGGCCCAGCAGTTCTTCGGCGCGCTGCCTCCGCCGGAGATGCCGATGTCCCAGTGGTCGAAGTACTTCGGGCTCTACCTCCCCGACACCGTGACGCCCTATCCCGTCGAGACGCTGCCGCTCAGCCGTGCCCTGCTGCATGGCGAGGCGGTGGACCAGGCGGAGGTCTACGTACGAAACGCCCGTCACCCCATGGGCCTCTGGCTGCAGGCGGGCGCGCGCGTGCTCACCGACGCGGCGGGGGACGTCTATGGCGCGGCGTCCGTGTTCCGGGACATCACCGCCATCAAGCAGACGGAGGCAGCGCTTCGCGCGGAGGAGGAGAAGTTCCGGAGCCTCTACAGGTACACGCCCGCGATGATGCACTCCATCGACGCGGAGGGCCGGCTGGTCAGCGTCAGCGAGTTCTGGCTGCGCACCCTGGGCTATTCGCGCGAGGAGGTCCTGGGACGTCGCTCCGTGGACTTCTTCACGCCGGAGTCTCGCCGGTATGCGACCGAGCACGTCCTGCCCGAGTTCTTCAAGACGGGCGTCTGCAAGGACGTGCCGTACCAGATTCTAAAGAAGAACGGCGAGGTGCTCGACGTCCTCCTCTCCGCCATCTCGGAGCGGGACGCGTCGGGCCGGATGGTTCGGTCGCTGGCGGTGCTGACCGACGTGACGGAGCGCAAGCGCGCCGAGGACGCGCTCGCCGAGAGCGAGAAGCGGCTGCGCGCCATCCTGGACAACGCCAACGCCGTGTTCTTCATCATCGACCGGCAGGAGCGCTACATCTTCGTGAACCGCGAGTGGGAGCGGCTCTTCCACCGCACGCTGCAGGAGGTCGCTGGAAAGTCCACGTCGGACATCTTCCCCGGGCCGCAGGCGGCGCGCTTCCGTGAGACGAATCAGGCCGTCTTCACCACCGGGGAGCTCGTCCAGCGGGAGGAGTGCATCCCCCTGGAAGACGGCGTCCACACCCACCTCACGCAGAAGTTCCCGCTCATCGATTCGTCGGGCACGCTCTATGCGCTGTGCGGCATCTCCACCGACGTCACCGAGCTCAAGCAGATGGAGCTGGGGCAGCGCTTCCTGTCGGAGGCCAGCCAGGCGCTGGTGACGTCGCTCGACTCGGAGACCACGCTCCAGCGCGTGGCGGAGCTGTCCGTCCCCACCCTGGGGGCGCTGTGTGTCGTCTCCCTGCTGGACAAGGACGCGGCGCTGCGCCCCGTGGCCGTCGCCGCCAGTTCGCCCGAAGGGGGCCGCACCGTCCGCGAGTTCCTCCAGGCCCATTCCCCCGTCTCCGGACCGCGGGATGGTCCCTATGGGGTGTTGGAGACGGGACATTCGGAGTCGTCCCCGGATGCCACGGGCCTGCTGGACCCGGATGGGCTCCAAGACGAACGGTGGGGCGCGGTGAGGGCGCTGAGCGCTCGGGCATCACTGAATGTCCCGCTGCGGGCGCGCGGCCCCATCCTGGGCGTGCTGTCCGTCGTCGCGGCGCATCCGGGGCGTCCGTATGGTCCACGCGAGCGCTCACTGGCCGAGGAGCTGGGGCAGCGCGCAGCCTTCGCCATCGAGAACGCCGAGCTCTATCGCAAGGCCCAGGAGTCCATCCGCGCTCGCGACGAGTTCCTGTCGATTGCTTCGCATGAGCTGAAGACGCCCGTCACCTCCATGAAGCTGCGTGTGCAGCAACTGACGCGGACCCTGTCCCGGCAGGAGGACGGCCAGCTTCCCGTGGAGAAGGTGGCCGCCCTGCTGGATGTCTTCGGGGACCAGCTCCGGCGTCTGTCGCACCTGGTGGAGCACCTGCTGGACGTGTCGCGCGTCAACGAGCGCCACGTGGACCTGCGGCGCGAGGACATGGACCTGGTGGCGGTGGCCCGGGACGTCACGGGCCACCTGCGGGGACAGATGGGCCGGGCGGGGTGCGTGTTCGAACTGGTGGCGCCCACGCCCGTCCTGGGGCGATGGGACCGGCTCCGGATGGAGCAGGTGATGATCAACCTGCTGACCAACGCGATGAAGTACGGCGCCGGCGAGCCCATCCGCATGGAGGTGTCACGGGTCGGGGAGGGGGCCCGCATCCGCATCCAGGACCATGGCGTGGGCATTCCCCTGGAGGCGCAGCCGCGCATCTTCGATCGCTTCGAGCGCGCCGCGTCCCGCAACTACGGAGGTCTGGGGCTGGGGCTCTTCATCACGCGGCGGCTCGTGGAGGCGCACGGCGGGACGATTCGCGTCGAAAGCCAGCCGGGGAAGGGCGCCACCTTCGTCGTCGACCTGCCCCCGGAGGCGCGCTGACCCGTGACTGGAGGAGGAGGGAGGGGCAGACTTCGGCCCCTGCATGCCTACGCTCGACGCCGAACTCGACATCGCCCGCCGTGTAGCCCGCCAGGCGGGAGCCATCCTCCTGGAGGTCTACGCCACGCCCTTCGCCGTCCATGACAAGGCGGGCGGCATGGGGCCCGTCACCGAGGCCGACGAGCGCGCCAACGCCTTCATCGTGGAAGCGCTGCGCGACGCATTTCCTTCCGACGGTGTCGTGGCCGAGGAGTCCGACAACACCTCCGGCGCGAGCCGCTTCGAGCGCTGCTGGTTCGTGGACCCCATGGACGGCACGCAGGAGTTCGTCAACCGCAACGGCGAGTTCGCCATCCATATCGGGCTCTCCATCGCGGGGAAGGCCACGCTGGGCGTCGTGTACCGGCCCGTTGGAGACACGCTGTACTGGGGCGTGGTGGGGCAGGGCGGCTTCGTGGAGGACGCGAGGGGGCGCCGCGCCCTGCGGGTGTCGGACACGGCGGAGCCGTCCGCGTTGCGGCTGGTGGTGTCCCGCTCACACCGCTCGCGCCTGACGGACGCGGTGGCCCGGCGGCTGGGCATCACGCACGAGCAGGCGTGTGGCTCCGTGGGCCTCAAGTGCGGCCTGCTGGCGGAGGCCGCCTGCGACCTCTACCTGCACGTCAGCGACAAGAGCTATCGCTGGGACAACTGCGCGCCCGAAGCGGTGCTGCGCGCGGCGGGCGGCATCCTCACGGACCTGGGCGGGACGCCGTACGCCTATGACGGTTCGGAGCTCCAGAACCGCCGCGGCCTGCTGGCCTGCAACGCCGCCGCCTTCGAGCGCGTGGCGCCCGTAGTGGCCGGGTTCGCCCGCGAGGCCGGCATTCTTCGCTGAGGCCTCGCGGACGCCGCTCGCGTCAGGACGCCGTCGTCTCGCAGCGCTTGATGATGGTGCGCAGCTGGGACTGCACACCGGAGAGCATGTTGCGCAGCCGCGCATGGCGGAGCGAGCCCGCGAGCGCGTTGGACAGGGCCTGGAGCACGGAGACCTCCGTCGGCGGCCACTTGCGCTCCGTCCGGCAGTCGTCGAAGCCCACGAAGCCCCACCACTCGCCGCCCACGATGATGGGGCAGACCAGCAGCGACCGGATGTCCTGGCCCTCCAGCAGCTCCCGCGCGGGCGACGGGAAGGAACGGGGCGGTCCCTGGACGGCCTTGCCCGACGACAGCGGCGCGACCCAGGAGGGCATGACCTCCGCGTAGGGGACGTTCTGGAGCTCGGGGTTGTCCAACTGCGCGGAGGCCGCGGCCGCGGTCCACTCGTAGCGCTGGTTGCACAGCAGCTCGCCCGTGGGGCTGGTGGCGTTCTCGAAGATGTAGACGCGGTCGACGTCGAGCGCGACGCCTACCTGGCCCAGTGCCTCCGAGACTGTCGCGGTCTCAAAGCCGCGCTCCAGGAGTAGCTGCGATACGTTCATGATTGCTGCGAATGCCTTCGAGGCCATGGGGTCTGCTCCAGGTGGGGGCGCCTGTTGCGATGCAGGTCCGGGGGAACCTGACGGGCAGCGTTGCATGCGGGAGCACCCGTGGGTCAAGGCACGGTGCGCGAGGCACCGCGAACTCGTACCAGGAGTCGTCAGCCCTGCTCCACGGCGCGTCGCAGCTCGGCGAAAAGGCGGCCCAGCGCGTCGAGCTGGTAGTGCGCGTTGAGCCCGCTGGGATTGGGGAGCACCCACAAGCGCGTGTCCCCCAGGCGCTCCGGTTGTGTGCCCAGCGCGGCCTTGGGCCGGCCAAAGGCGATGCGGTAGGCGCTCACGCCCAGCACCGCGAGGAAGCGGGGCTGGTAGCGCGCCACCTTGGCTTCCAGCGCCTTCGCGCCCCGGGTCAGCTCGGCGGGGTTCAGCAGGTCCGCGGTCGCGGTGGCGCGGTCCACCACGTTGGTGATGCCGTAGCCCAGCGCGAGCAAGGCCTCCTGCTCCGTGGGTTGGAAGGTGTGCGGGGTGATGCCCGCGGCATGCAGCGTGGGCCAGAAGCGATTGCCGGGCCGCGCGAAGTGATAGCCCACCACCGCGGAGTAGAGGCTGGGGTTGATGCCGCAGAAGAGCACGCGCAGCCGGGGCGCGATGACGTCCGGCATGGTGCGACCGGTGGCTGCGTCCAGCTCATCTCGCGAGGGGCGACGGAGCGGTGTCATGGGGGCGCATCTTCGCGAGCCTACCTGGGAAGGCAACCCCCCAGGGCCCCATGCACGGGGTGGGGTGTTGCCCGTGGGACGGAGCCGTCTGGGCGCTCGGATGGCTGGCGAATGCGCGCGGGGTGGGGCAGGCTCGGCCCTTTCGCGCCCACGCAACCCAGGAGGCCCTTCGCGATGCCGCACATCGTCACCCTGACGCTCAACCCGTCCATCGACGTGGCCACGTCCGTGCCGGAAGTCACGCCGGAGCACAAGCTGCGCTGTGGCCCCGTGCGCAGGGACCCGGGTGGGGGCGGCATCAACGTGGCGCGCGTGGTGCGTGAGTTGGGCGGTGAGGCCATCGCCGTCTACACGCGGGGCGGGGCCACCGGGAGCCTGCTGGAGGAGCTCCTGGAGGAGAAGGGCCTGCTGCGCCGCTCCGTGCCGTTGCAGGACGCCACCCGAGAGAGCTTCACGGTGGCGGAAGGCACGGGCGCGCGCGAGTACCGCTTCATCCTGCCGGGGCCCACGCTGTCCGAGCGCGAGTGGCTTCGCTGCCTCGACGCGCTGGAGGACGTGGCCGTGGGCGCGGCCTTCATCGTCGCCAGCGGCAGCCTGGCGCCCGGCGTACCGGAGGACTTCTATGCCCGTGTGGCCCGGCTGGGGAAGCGCCTGGCCGTGCGCGTGGTGGTGGACACCAACGGTCCGCCGCTGCGGGCCGCGCTGGAAGAGGGCGTGTTCATGGCCAAGCCCAACCGCCGCGAGCTGAGGGACTTGAGCGGCGCGTCGGTGGAAGACTTCTCCACCCAGGCCGCCGCGGCGCGCGAGCTGGTGGCCCAGGGCCGCGCCGAAGTGCTGGCAGTGTCCATGGGCGCGGACGGCGCGCTGGTGACGACGCGCACCGCCCAGTTCCGGGCGACGCCGCCCCCGGTGCGGACGTACAGCTCGGTGGGGGCGGGGGACAGCTTTGTCGCGGGGATGACACTTGCGCTCGCGCGGGGCCAGTCCACGGAGGACGCGCTGCGCTGGGGTATCGCCTCCGGGACGGCCGCGCTGCTCACCCAGGGGACGGACCTGTGCTACCGGCCGGACGTGGAGCGGCTCTTCACCCAGGTGAAGGTGGAGCCGGTGTCGCGTCCGTAGGCGCCCGGAGAAGGCGACGCATGATGCCTCCGGCCAACGGAGTGCCCAGGTGCTCCTGAGCTCGGCGCGGACGCGGTGACGAGCAAGCTCGGGCGGCGGGAAGGCCTGGGTGTTAGACGACGGGCATGGCTTTCCAAGACCGCTCGAACGCACTGCAGGCGCTAGAGGCCGAGTTCCAGACGGAGAAGGCCTCCTCGCTCCGGAAATTGGAAGTGAAGCTGGAGGAGACACTGCGGGAGCTGTCCGAGGTCGAACGTCAACTGCGCTCCCTCCGGACCGCCGACCGGCGCGCGCAGATTGCCCGCCACCAGGCCCTGCGCAAGGAAGCCGAGCACCAGCGCTGGTGCTTCATGGTGCAGCGGGAGGCGTGCGGCTTCGTCAACCACGACGACCTCGACCGGTACTACCCACTCCCCCCGTCCTGGAGGGAGTGAGCCGGGCTCAGTTCGTGGTGCGCCAGGCGGCCACCGCGAACAGGAGCCAGCCGGCGAGGAAGGCCAGGCCCCCCAGCGGCGTGATGGCTCCCAGCACGCGCACGCCGGAGAGGGCGAGCGCGTAGAGGCTGCCAGAGAAGAGGACGATGCCCACCAGCATCGCCCAGCCGGCGCCGTTGAGGAGGGACGAGGGGCGGAAGTGCCCCAGCAGGCCCACGGCCAGCAGGCCCAGCGCGTGGTACATGTGGTACCGCGCCCCCGTCTCGAAGATGACCTGGAGGTCCTGGGGCAGCCGGCTCTTCAGGGCATGCGCGCCGAAGGCCCCCGCGCTGACGGAGAGGAAAGCGTTCACGGCACCCAGGACGAGCCACCACCGCATCATCGTTCGCCTTTCATCGGAAGTCGGACTGGTGCACGCTACACCGCCGCAGCCGGAGCGTCCTGGCCGACATCAACACCTGGGGCGCTCACAACAGAATGACCTCACCCAACTTCATTCCTTCAACGAAGCCGCTTCCCTTCGAGCTGCACCCGTCCTCCATCCAGGGCCAGGGTGCCTTCGCCATCCGCCGCATCCGCAAGGGCACGCGCATCATCGAGTACCTCGGTGAGCGCATCACGCAGGCGGAGGCGGACGTCCGCTACGACGACGAATCGATGGCGCGGCACCACACGTTCCTGTTCAACCTGGACAAGAGGACGGTGCTGGACGCGGGGACGATTCACAACGAGGCGCGCTACATCAACCACTCGTGCGCGCCCAACTGTGAAGCCCTCATCGAAAAGGGCCACATCTACATCTACGCGCTCACCTCCATCGAGCCCGGTGAGGAGCTGGTGTACGACTACGGCTACGAGCGCACCGAGGACATGGGGCCCGAAGCCGAGGCGCTCTACGTCTGCCGCTGCGGCGCGCCCAATTGCCGGGGCACCATCCTGGCCCCGGCGAAGAAGGCGCCGGCCCGGAAGTCGTCGGCCAAGAAGGCGAAGACTCCGTCGACGTCGAGAAAGAAGTCTGTGTCGAAGTCCCGGGGAAAGAAGGGCGCGGGGGCCAAGAAGGCGGCGGGGAAGAAGTCATCCGCCGGTACCCGCAAGTCCACCCAGCGGCGGGCGAAGTCGCCCAGCCGCAAGCGCGCGAGCTGAGCTGCGCGCAGGCTCCGGTGCCCTCCCAAGGAGGGCGCCGCCGTGCCGGCTGGGCGTGCCGCGATGGTGCTGGGGATGTCAGGGGCTGCTCAGTGACGGTGCACTCGTGGTCTTTTGCGTTCCCTGCCGAAACATTTTCCGAGTTGCATTAACGGAGCCAATTGCATGCGGGCCGTCGTACTCGCTTTCGTTGTAGCGTTGATGTCATCCGGATGTGGGAGCGGCGCCCTGAGTGCCATCCGAGGAAAGGCCGCGCAGGACATGGCCTGTCCGGAGAAAGACCTGGCAGTCAATCCTGTCTATGATTACGCAGGGGCTCCGAATGAGTCGGGCGCGTACTATGCGGAAGGCTGTCAGCAGCTTCGGCGCTACGCGGTTGGCTGCAACGCCTTTGGGTATTGCCCTGATCCTCATGGGGTCGACATCCAGGAGCTCATTCTTCGTCAGGCGGCCTTCGACCTGAAATGTGAGCAGGACGCGATATCAACCCAGCGGCTGAATCGTGACACGTTTGGCGCGAGAGGCTGTGACCAGCAGGCCAGCTACATCCTGCTGTGCAGTAGCCGCAGCTGCCGCGTGGTTCAGAATACCCAGAGCCAGTAATACAACCCTGCGAAGTCCTGGGGTGGAGGGAGCGGTGGCTGCTCGACCCTTCATGCAAGAACGGGTGGACGCGCCGGCGAGGGTCGCCAATAGACTCCCCCCGTGAACGACGTCCTCCATTTCCTGCTCACCGCACCCGCCGAGCCCCAGGTCCTCGATTCTGTCGACGACTGGTGGCGCCAGCACCTGGGGCTGTCCTCCCGATTCTCCTCGCCCGCGGACCTGGCGCTGGCCGGGGGCTTCCTCGCCGACCGGTTGGGGTTCGCCTTCGCTTCTGGCTACCACGCCGCGCACCGGCGCCTGTTTCCGGAGCTCCCGGCGGAGCGGACCATCGCGCTCTGTGCCACGGAGCCGGGCGGCGCGCATCCCAATGCCATCGAGACGCGGCTGACGGACACCGGCGCGGGCCCGCGCCTGTCAGGCGCCAAGACGTTCGTCACCCTGGGCACGCGCGCGGAGCTGCTGCTGGTGGTGGCGTCGGAGGGGCAGGACGCCCAGGGCCGCAACCGCCTGCGCATGGTGGCGGTGGACGCGAAGCGGCCCGGTGTGCGGCTGAGCGCGCTCCCGGCGCTGCCCTTCATCCCCGAGGTTCCCCACGCGGAGCTGTCCCTGGAGGACGTGGCGGTCGCCTCGGAGGACGTGCTTCCCGGAGACGGCTACGCGCGCTACCTCAAGCCCTTCCGCACCGTGGAGGACTGCCACGTCCAGCTCGCGATGCTGGGCTGGCTGCTCCAGGTCGGGCGCCGCAGCGGCTGGCCGGACGACGTGCGCGAGGAGCTGTCCGCCCTGGCGGTGATGATGCGGGGCCTGTCCGAGTTGGACCCGACGGCGGCGTCCACGCACGTGGCCCTGGGCGGAGGGCTGGCGCTCACCAAGCGCGCGGTGCTGGAGCGGTGTGAACCCCTCTGGGCCGCGACGGATGCCATCACACGAGAGCGCTGGGCTCGGGACCGCGTGCTGCTGGGCGTCGCTGGCAAGGTGCGCGCGAAGCGGCTGGAGGCGGCCCGGCAGCGCATTCAAGAGGAAACCGGGCGAAGCGGCTGACGGTTGGGACGCGCTCGCTGCCGGGCATTGCTCACACGGCTCTGGCGGAGCGCTTCGATGCGGCCTTGGCCGCGCGAGCCAGGCCGTGGGGCAGGGCGCCTGAAAAGCGAAGGGCCGGGCCTCCGCGCAGGAGGACCCGGCCCCGGTGCTCACCGCGACGCGGTGGCGGTGCTCAGTACCGGCCGCCGCCCACGGCGGAGACGATGGCGGAGAGGACGCGGTTCTCCACGCCCCACACCGCCTTGTTCAGGCCCTTGATGCCCGCGCCGCGCAGGTAGTCGGTGAAGTCGTGCAGCGCGGTGGAGCGCTGCATGCCCTCGCCCTTGGCCGCATAGAGCAGCGGCGTGTTGGGGGCGCCCGTCAGGCCCAGGTCCGGCACGGCCTCGGACAGCTTCTGCGGGTCGATGCCCGTCGCGGCGGACATCATCGCCACGGTGAACTTGTGCACCGGCAGGTCGCGCACGTTCGGGACCTTCTTGTAGACCTTCGCCTTCGTCTTCTCGTCGCTGGCGAGCTGGTCCAGCGACACGTTCGCCATGGCGATGAGCTGCTCGTTCGTCACGTGCTTGCTGTCGAGGATGGCCCGGCTGAACAGGCTGGCCGCGGTGTCACCCTTGATGGTGATGTTGTTCGCGTCCGGGTTCGACTGGAGCCGCGAGACGATGGACTGCACCGCCTTGCCCACCTCGGTGTCCGGACCGCCGCGCCACGCACCGGGAATCGGCTGGGCCGCCGCGGCCGGACGGGCCCGGGCCGCGCCCTCGAAGGAGTTCACCTGCGTGTGACCCACGGCGGTGGCACGGGCGACGTTGGCCGTCTGCTGAGCTGCCGGCTGGGCCCGCGCAGGCGCGGTGGTGGGGTTCGAGATGACGCGGGGGCGGCTGTCGATGCGGGACATGGCCTGGGGGGCTCCGGGAAAATCAGCTTGTCGGTGATTATCGCAAGACAGCTGTAAAGGTTGCGTGGGGCGCTATGTTCCACCGCAATGAAGGCCTTTCCCAAAGAGTTCGCTGACTGGCTGACCCCCCGGGGGCGCCGCATCCTCGACGGCAGGGAGCGTGACGTGGTGGGCGCGCTGCTCGACCCGGCGCGTCCCTTCGTGTCACTGCAAGGTGTCATCGACCCACGCCGTGCCGCTGCATGCCGCGATGCGTTGGACGCGGCGATGCGCGAGACGATGGTGCCCATGGAGGACCCGATTCCAGCGGACTCCATCTCCGGGCAGACGATGAACTACATGGAGCTGCTGCCCAAGACGGTGCGGGTGAGCACGGCGCTGCTGGAGAGCCGCCGCTCCCGCTCGTGGCGCGCGGCGGAGTCCGTGGGGCTCACGGACATGCTGCGCTCGGACACCTTCGCCGGGTTCGCCGCCGCCGTGACGGGCCGGGCGCTGCGGCGCAAGTGGGGCATCCAGGCGCTGTGCTACGGGCCGGGGGACTACTCCGGGCCGCACAACGACCACCACCCGGAGGAGCCCGAGGCCCGGGACGGCTACGTGGACATGCACGTCAGCCTCACGCTGCCCGGAGTGGACCACCAGTACCTCATCTATGCCCAGGACGGGCACTTCACGCAGATGACCCCCGTCAGCACCGTGGGCGGCATCACCGTGTACCGGCTGCCCTTCTGGCACTACACGACGCCGCTGCTGGCCCGGAAGGGGAAGGAGGAGACCTCCCGCCGCTGGGTCCTGTTGGGCACCTTCCTGGACGCGGCCCCGGGGGCCCGGCCCGCGGCCACCATTCTCCCCGCACAGCCTCCGGCGAAACGCCTGCCCGCCCGGTAGGCCGGTGACTTTCGGGAGTGGCGGCGGGGCCGGACGGCGTTAGCTTGGGGCGCCCTATGAGCCCCATCGACACCGACGCCCTGGCTGGAGACCTCCTCGAGTACATCGACGCCTCGCCCACGCCGTACCACGCGGTGCGCGAGTCGGCCCGCCGTCTGACGCAGGCGGGCTACCGCCAGTTGGACGAGCGCGAGCCCTGGACGCTGGAGCCGGGCGCGCGCGTGTTCATCACCCGCGGCGACACGAGCATCGCGGCCTTCCACCTGGGCACCCAGCCCGTGGATCGGGCGGGCTTCCGGCTGGTGGGCTCGCACACGGACTCTCCCAACCTGCGGGTGAAGCCGAACGCGGCGGTGACGAAGAACGGCTACCAGCAGCTCGGCGTGGAAATCTACGGTGGGGTGTTGCTGCACACCTGGACGGACCGGGACTTGTCGCTCGCCGGCCGCGTCATGGTGATGGTGGAGGGCCGCCCGCAGCGGCACCTGGTGGACTTCCGCCGGCCGCTCTTGCGCGTGCCCAACCTGGCCATCCACCTGAACCGCGGGGTGAACTCGGACGGGCTCAAGCTGAACGCGCAGGAGCACATGGTGCCGGTGCTGGGCCTGGAGCGCGCGGGCGCCACCGAGCTGCACGGGCTGCTGCTGGAGGAGTTGGCCAAGGGCGGCGTGAAGGCGCAGGCGGGGGACATCCTCGGCTACGACTTGTGCCTCTATGACTTGCAGCCGTCCATCCGCTCGGGCGCACACGGCGAGTTCCTCCACGCGCCGCGCCTGGACAACCTGGCCAGCTGTCACGCCAGCCTGTCCGCGCTGCTCTCCAGCAGCGAGCCGCGTGAGGCCACCTGCGGCGTCATCCTGTTCGACCACGAAGAGGTGGGCAGCCGCAGCGCGCAGGGCGCCGCGTCACCCTTCCTGCGCACGCTGCTGGAGCGCCTGACGCTGGCGCACTCCGACGGCAAGCCGGACGCGTTCCACCGCGCCATCGCGCACTCGTTCCTGGTGAGCGCGGACATGGCGCACGCCATCCATCCCAACTACCCGTCCCTGCACGAGCCCAAGCACCAGCCGCACATGGGCGCGGGCCCGGTCATCAAGTCGAACGTGAATCAGTCCTACGCCACGGATGGCGAGTCGTGGGCCTTCTTCACGGCGCTGTGCCGAGAGGCCGGCGTGACGCCGCAGCACTTCGTCACCCGCACGGATTTGGGCTGTGGCAGCACCATTGGCCCCATCTCCGCGGGCCAGCTCGGCATCCGCACGGTGGACGTGGGCAACCCCATGCTGTCCATGCACTCCATCCGGGAGATGGCCTGCGCCACCGACGTGGCGCAGATGGTGGCCGTGCTCAGCCGCCTCTTCGCGTAGTCCCGCGGGTGCTCAGGAGACCGCGAGCGTCAGCCGGCGCTCGCGGGCCTCCGTCAGCGTGTGCGCGTCCATCAGCACCGCCGTCTTCTCCGGCGGGGACAGCGGCTCCACGTTGTCACCCAGCAGCTTGCGCCGCGCGGAGGCCAGGGCCATGGGCACGGCGGCCGGCGAGGGCTGGGACTCCAGCAGCGCCAGGTGCAGCGCGTGCGCCTTGGCATCGGAGATGACGTGGTCCACCGCGTCCTTCACCGGCTCCAGCGCGTGCTCCTCGGCCACCTCTTGCGCCCGCTCCAACACGCGCGGCGGCTCCGTCTCCTCGGGGATGACGAGCAGGCCGCGCCGCTCCAGCCAGAGGCCCAGCGACGCGCGGGACGTGAAGACGGAGAGGGGGATGGACAGCAGCAGGCCGGCCACGACGGGCGACAGCCACAGCAGCAGCCCGGGCGACAGGAAGAACGCCACCGCGGCCAGCACCACGCCCACGGTGGTGTGAACGGCGTGCCGCCGGGCCGCCTCGGCCCAGGGCAGGTCGGCGTCGTCGCGTTGCTGGCTGGACCACGTCACCTTGTAGCCAAGCAACGTGCCGAAGACGAAGTGCGACTGGAACAGCATCATCACCGGCGCCATCAGCGTGGCCAGCACGCTCTCCAGCACCACGCTCAGCACCAGCCGAATCCTGCCGCCCATGAGCGCCGAGTCCTGGGCGCTGGCCAGCGCCAGCAGCAGCCCGAAGCACTTGGGGGCGAACAGCATGGCCATGGACACGGAGAACAGCCGCACGGCGCCCGTGGTGTCGAACGCCAGCGCCTCCGGGCCCAGGTCCTCCAGCAGGTGCGGGTTGGAGAAGGACAGCCACCCGTCGTAGAGGCCGGCGATCAGCCCGGACATCAGGAACAGCAGCCACAGCGGGGACGCCGCGTAGGACATCACGCCCATCAGGAAGTGGCCCCGGCTGATGGGGTGCAGGCCGCCCGCGGCCACCAGGCTCAGGTGCTGGAGGTTGCCCTGGCACCAGCGGCGGTCTCTCTGCGCGTAGTCCAGCAGGCTGGGGGGCGGCTGCTCGAAGCTGCCGCCCAGCTCCGTCACCAGCCACACGGTGTAGCCGGCGCGGCGCATCAGCGCGGCCTCCACGAAGTCGTGGCTGAGGATGTGGCCACCGAAGGGCTGCTGGCCGGGGAGCACCGGCAGGCCGCAGTGCTGGATGAAGGCCTCCGTGCGGATGATGGCGTTGTGGCCCCAGTAGTTGGACTCGCCCAGTTGCCACGCCGCCGCGCCCGCGGCCACCACCGGGCCGTAGACGCGCCCGGCGAACTGCTGCAGCCGGGCGAAGAGGGTGCTGCGGCCCACGTTCAGCGGCGGCGCCTGGAGGATGCCCGCGCGCGGGTTGAGCTCCATCAGCCGCGCCATCGTCACCAGCGTGCGGCCGTCCATCAGGCTGTCGGCGTCCAGCACGATGGTGAAGTCATAGTGCCGGCCCCAGCGCTCGCAGAAGTCCTGGAGGTTGCCGGCCTTCTTGCCGGTGTTGTCCGTGCGGCGCCGGTAGAAGATGCGTCCCTGGCCACCCACGCGGCAGCACAGGTCGGCCCAGGCGAGCTCCTCGGCGATCCACGCCTCCGGGCGGGTGGAGTCGCTGAGGATGTAGAAGTCGAAGGCGTCCAGCTGCCCGGTGGCCTCCACGGACTCGTAGGTGGCCTGCACGTTGGCGAAGACGGAGGCCGGGTCCTCGTTGTGGACCGGCATCACCACCGACGTGCGCGAGGTGAGCCGCGTGGCGGACTCCTCCGCCGTGGGCCAGCGCAGGCCGGGCAGCCGCTTGCTCACGGCGAGCTGGAGGAACCCCGCCACCGCCGTCCAGAAGGACAGCGCAATCCACCCGAAGCACAGGGCGAAGAGCACCAGCAGCACGCCTTCGGGGACGGTGGTGCCGCGCGCGCTCAGCAGGCGGTGCATCTCCCACGTGCCCGCGAGGGTGGACACGGCGGCAAGGCCCAGGACGAAGAGGCGCCGGATGCCGGCGCTCTCCGGTGAGAACGAATGAGCGTGCATGGCGGAACCTCGCGAGGAATCTCCCGGAGCAGGAGGCCGCGTCAGCGGGAGACGGACATGTCCGGCTGTCCGGCGCGCAGCCAGCGGCGCAGGCGCTCACCCAGCGGCCACAGCACGAGCTGCTGCTCCGGCATCTGCGTGGCAACCTGCGCCGGCGTCGGCACCGGCACCGCGGCCCGCAGGGCGCGGTACAGCTCGCGCGGCACCGCGTCCCGGGTGAGTACGGAGGCGCCGAAGCGCGCGCCGTCGCTGAGGACGAAGGCGGCGCGGCCACGGGTCAGCAGCCGGCCCTCGCCCACCGCGTCCATGTCCAGCACGCGCGTCAGCCACGTCTCCATGCGGGCGCGGGCCAGGGCCACGGCCGCCTGCGGCTTCACGTTGGACGCGGTGACGCCCTCCAGCGCCCAGGCGGCCAGCGCAGCCAGGTCCTCGGCGGCTTCGAAGCCGAAGCCCCGGAAGAAGGCGTCGAGCGCCACGCACGTCTCCGGGTGGACCCAGTCGGTCGGCACGGACGGGCGGGTGTTCGGCGTCGTCACGGAATCCATAGATAGCTCCAGGTCTCGGTGAGGGTCTCCGAGCCACGGCGCAGGAACGCGCGCAGCTCGATGGGTTCACTGGTGCCTTCGGGCTCCAGCTCGAAGGTGGTGCGCCAACCCCCGGAAGGTTCGTGGCGCTGGATGGTGGAGCGCAGCACCTGGCCCTTGGCCGCGGTGATGACGGCTTCCACCGGCCCGTCCTCGGCGTGGGCGGTACGAGAGAAGTCGAGGATGAACCGGCGCGTGGCCGGCGTGACGCCTTCGCCCACGGGCATGCCCGGGGTGATGGCGGAGGTGATGCGCGTCGAGGTGACGACGCCGCCGGTGTTCTCCCAGGGCAACCTGGCGCCCCAGTGCAGGCGGTAGGCCACGCGCAGCGGCGTGCCCGGGGTGAGCGGCGCGTCCGGCACCCAGAAGGCGACGATGTTGTCGTGCGTCTCGTCCGGCGTGGGAATCTCCACCAGCCGCACGGCGCCGGAGCCCCACTCGCCCACGGGCTCCACCCACGCGCTGGGGCGGCGCTCGTAGCGGGCCTCCAGGTCCTCGTAGTTGTGGAAGGCCGTATCGCGCTGCAGCAGCCCGAAGGCGCGCGGGTTCTCCGCGCGGAAGCTGGAGGTGCGCACCTGCCGCGGGTTCTGCAGCGGGCGCCACAGCTGCTCGCCGTCCCGGGTCCAGACGAGCAGGCCGTCCGAGTCGTGGACCTCCGGCCGGAAGTCGTCGAACTTCGCGCGGTCGTTCTCACCGAACAGGTACATGCTGGTGAGCGGCGCCACGCCCAGGTTGTCGATGGCGCGGCGCGAGAAGAGGGTGGCCTGCACCTCCATCACCGTGTTCGGGCCGGGGGTGATGGTGAAGCGGTACGCCCCGGTGATGCTCGGGCCGTCCATCAGCGCGTGCACCACCACCTGGTTCGCGCCGGAGGCCGGGCGCTCCAGCCAGAACTCTCGAAACTCCGGGAACTCTTCGGGGGCCGGCTGCGCGGTGTCGATGGCGATGCCACGCGCGGAGAGGCCGTAGAGGTTGCCCTGGCCCAGCGAGCGGAAGTAGCTGGCGCCCTGGAACACCGCGAGCTCGTCGAAGATGTCCGGGCGGTTGAGCGGGTGGTGGAAGCGCAGGCCCGCGAAGCCGTCCACGCCGCTGCGAGGCAGGGACGCCTTGTTGACGACCTTGCCGTAGCTGAAGAGGTCCTGGGAGAAGCGCAGCGGCTGCGAACGGCCCGCCTCCACGACGTTCATCACCACCGGGGACTGGAACAGGAAGCCCGGGTGGAAGAACTGCACCTGGAAGGGCAGGCCCGCGTCGCGCCAGTGCGCGCGCTCCGGACGGAAGCGGATGTCGCGGTACTGGTCGTAATTGAGCTGCGTGTACGCCTTCGGCAGGGACTTCGGCGGTGCCTGGTAGGGCCTGGCCGCCAGCGCCCGCGCGCGCTCCACCACCGTCTCCGTGGAGAAGGCCGTCGTGCCCTTCGTGGCCGCGGTCTGGGCCTTGGCCGGCGGAGCCGCCACGGCGGCGCCGCTCGACGCCACCGCCACGGCACACAGCCACGGCGCACCCAGCTTCAACGCTTTCTGCCGCAACGACGTCACGTCCGAGCGCCTCCGAAGGAGAGGTTTCGCCGAACGGCTCCGGTGTCCCGGACCTCGCCCGACCGCACGCTCCGCGTGGACTCGCGGTGCGGCGCGTCAGTGCCTCAGCAACCCGCGTACCAGCCCCGCACGCCCGAATCCGCCGTCAAGAAAACGCTGGGATTTCAGCGGGTTGGGAGCGGTGTGTCGCTGGAAAGTCACGAAAAGCACACTCTGCGCATGCCTCTTGTGGACGGTTCCCTGCCCTGCGGTCGGGGGCGGTGGGGAGGATAGGGGC